>JAFQIA010000011.1 GCA_017397725.1 Clostridia bacterium | reverse complement strand
GCTTTGGGGACCTCTCCTACCAGAATGGTTTCTGCCAAGGGAATCTCTGTTACCACTTTGGTATCCTCATACCGGAATACCCCGGCGATTCGTGCAGGGACGGTAACCTTGACAGAGAGGCTGTATTTGGTTTGGTTGATACCCGCAGAAGCAAAGCTATCTTCAATTTCTACAATAATTTCATTGGTTGCAAACACTTTGATTGGGACCCGAATTCCCACACCGGTCATTATGGTGTCCGAAAACAACATCCCAATGGGCACAGTGGTTTCAATCACATCCATCACATCCAGACACTCCTGTACCGCAATGGCAAGTGCGGATTTGAAACGATTGACTGCAAGGGGATTCATATTGACGGATAGGACTTCCCCTGCCTCATTGGTCCGTTGTTCTATCATTCCCTGCATTTGGGGGTCCGAAAGAAGCTTTGCAGCCAAGCGATTCACATCCTTGGCAATCACGCCATTGAGCTTGGAAACCGCTGCCTGCTGGGAAAGCGCCCCAATTCTTGCCTCCACACGGAAAAACAAGAAACCCAGAACCACCACCAGCATCCCTATGGCAATGCAACGGAGCTTTCGGCGACGCTGTATGAGAGTTCCTTTTGCCTTTTTATAACGGAACCGATACTGTAGCCGTCTTCTCCAACGCATCATCTTCCATTCCCCCTTTACCTTATTTTATGTGGGGAATGTTTTTCGGTTCTTACCAAAAAAGCACCCTGCAGGGTGCTTTTTCATTGCTTAAATTTTGATTTGGGTCCATTTTCCCGAACGGAACCTTGCCGCAGTAAACAGATAACGGGAGATCTGATCTCCTACCACACCAAGCCAGATTCCTGCAATGCCTAACCCTAAGGGATAAGCGCAAAGATAGGAAACCGCAGTTCGTATCAAGGTCACCGACAGGGTAGACACGATGGCAGTAAACAAGGTATCGCCCGCCGCTCTGAGACAACCAAGATAAATCACCTGTCTAAGCTGGAACAAGACTGCCAGAATGATAATTCGCATAATGACCACACCGATTTCCACAATCTCCGGTTCCTCAAAAAACAGACGCATCAACAAACGGGCACCAAAGAAATAAATCACCGCAAGCGCCACCGAAATCATACCGCCGATGGTCTGACAATTCTTTCCATAAGCCTTGGCTTTGTCGGGATTGCCCTCCCCCAGACTCTTGCCAATCAGGGCGACTGCCGCCGCTTGCAAGCCATCTCCAAAGGAAAAGGATAATCCCATAATGTTCATTCCTACCTGATGGGCAGCAAGGGCATAGTTCCCTTGATCCGCCGCCATGATGGCGGTTGCCAGAAATCCAATTCGAAGGAGCAGCTGTTCCAGAAACACACTATACCCGATATGAATCAGGCTTTTCACCGCAGTGAATGTGGGACGCAGTTTCTCCTTTACCAAATAGGAAAAGCTGACAAACACATCTTTGGGAAGTATCGAGATGATACTCATCAGGCAGGCGACCACCGTTCCCAACACCGTCGCCAATGCCGCACCGCGGATTCCCAGTGCCGGGAATCCCCAATTTCCGTTAATCAACAGATAGTTAAAAAAGATATTGACGATACTGGACACCATATTGGTGCGCATGGTAATCTTGGTGTTTCCGGCGCCCCGTTGTGCTGCATTGACAATCATCTGGATGCATTGGAAAATCATACCACCCATAATAATTCTAAGATAGATCACCGCATCATCATGGGTTTCAGGCGAGGATCCGCAAAGGGAAATGATTTGCGGTGCAAACGCCACAAACACAGCACCCAAGACCAGAGCCAGAATCAAGACTCCAAGAAACGCTGTAAGAAAAATTCCATTGGCTTCTTTTCTCTTTTTTTCTCCAAAGCGTCTGGCGGTCAACGCCGATATAGAAACATTCAACGCAATGAAAACGGATAATCCAATAAATTTAGGCTGGGTAGTCAGTCCCACCGCCGCTACTGCATTGGCACCAAGGGAACTCACCATAAAAGAGTCAATCAACCCTGTCAATGCGATAAAGAAAGACTCCACAATAGCAGGAATCGCCATCGCGATTACTGTTTTCATCGTCTTGTTGTCATAGGTTTTGCGGAACATCTTGCAGTCATCTCTTTTCTCAAACAATCACTTATTTCAGGTAGAAAGAAAAATGAATCTTTTTCTCATTGAGCCGATACTGTTCTAACAACTCCGGTCCGCAGCTGTTGGAACCGATACCCGAAACCTTATAGTCAATTCTGAGGTTGGTTTTTCCGTTGGAAACCAACTCATCAATATGGGTTGCCTCGGTCAATACCTCGGCGGTATACTTGGAAACCCCAAACTCAAATTCCTCTTCTGCCACAAAGGACAAGCCGCAATCCATATCCAAGGTCTTGGTTTTGGTGTGGTTGCCGTGTTCCTGAGGATGGATATACTCACAGTATTCTTTTTCTGCATCGCTTTGGAATTTTCCGACCTTGGTGTGATAATGCATATCGCAATAGTTCTCTCCATCGCCTCTTCCAAAGTAAGTAAAGCTGTCGTTTTCCTTATCCAAAGTGAACTCAAATCCAAGACGGGGCAGATAGAAGCCGGGCGCCAGATTCTTCTTGGTTTCACCATCCAGAATCACCTGTACCATACCATCCTGATAGAACACATATTGCGCAGTATATTGGAACAAGGGCATTCTTGCCATACCGCCAATACTGCCTTTCACCCAAATGGTGTTGTCCTCCACATAACAGTCATAGATTTTGGAGCAAAGCATATTTAAGTTTTCCGAGCCCCATCCGTTCTGGTCCGGATAATGTCCCCACAAGTAGCGCACCTTGCGGTCATTATCAGTGGGTGCACGCCAAGCGGTCAGTCTTACCGGTGCCGCCAGAAGCTCTTTTTCCTGCTTTTGAATGGAGGTCATCATTCCATAGAACTTACTGAAGGTATACTTGCCTCCGTCCGTTGTGACATAGATATTGGCATCGTCCTGCGTAATCTCGGTTGCAGGTGCCCCCTTGACTACCTCCGGTGCCTTGGCAAGAATCTCGTGCTGGGTAAAGCCGATTTCCTGCGCTCCGTCCATCAGGGACACATTCAAGTATGCCCCCAACTTGCAGTTACTATTTAGTCCAAAGGGAACTGCCACCGTTACGGTGTCGTGGGGTTCTGCGTCCACAGTGATGGTTTCCTTTGCCACTTCCTCGCCGTCTGCGGTGAGCTGTAACACCAACTGATACCGATTCAGGTTGGTAAAATCAAAGCGATTAGTAATCTCCAATTTGCCATCTACCAGTTGGGAGGCAAAGTTCTGATATGCGTACTTGGCATTGAGAGAACCCGCCTTAAAGGAACGGTCATAGCCCACCAAACCATCACAACAGAAGTTGTTATCGTGCATCCGCTCGCCAAAATCTCCGCCATACTTGGGCACGCCATCCACCAGAACGGTATGGTCTGCCCATTCCCAGATACATCCGCCAATCAATTTGGGGTACTGGTACATCAGTTCTACATAATCGTGCACATCACCGGGTCCATTACCCATTGCGTGGGCGTATTCACAAAGGAATACCGGGTGCTGAAGCATATGGTCCTTAGCGCAATCTTCCAGCTGGGAAACTGGGAAATACATACCGGAAAAGACATCCGGAATATCCTCATATTTCTGCCGGCTGGCATCCTCATCGTGAATCAGGCGGGTGCTGTCTTTTTCTCTTGCCCAACGAATCATTTCCCGATGGTTGGTGCCGTGACCGCTCTCGTTGCCGGTGGACCACATAATGATACTGGGGTGGTTCTTGTCCCGCTCCACCATCCGTGACATCCGTTCCACAAACGCCTCCGTCCAAGCAGGGTCAGAATTGATCCACTCCTCAGGGAATTGACGGTCATCATATTCTCCGCTGTTGTAGTTGCGCATGGTAAAACCGTGAAGCTCCAAATCCGCCTCATCAATCACATAAAAGCCCAACTCGTCACACAGGTTCAAAAGCTCCGGTGTGGGCGGGTAGTGGGACATACGCACGGTATTGATGTTCAGTTCCTTCATCTTGACCAGTTCGTCGCGCAGTTCCTCATCACTCATAGCATAACCCTTGGTGGGATGGGTGTCGTGGTGGTTCACACCTTTCAATTTTACGCTGACACCATTGATCAACAATTCAAACTTATCAGAAATGCCGATGGTTCTCATTCCCACACGGATGGGGATGAACTCGGTCTTTCCTTTCACCACAACGGTATAAAGATACGGGTTTTCCGCATTCCAGAGAATCGGGGTTGAAAGATCCGCAATCTTGCCCTCTGCATCATAGATTGCATAGTCCGGTGCAGAAACCTTGATGGTTTTATCGTCTGCGTGAACTTCAATGTCCCCAATATGTCCCTCCTCACGGGAAAGGAGGAACACGTCACGAAAGATACCGCTCAAGCGGAAGAAGTCCTGATCCTCCAGATAGCTCTCTGCACCCCACCGATAAACCTTGGCAGAGAGCAAGTTTTCCCCTTCCTTGACAAAGGCAGAAATATCAAACTCGGACTGCATGTGGGTGCCTTGGGTAAAGCCCACATACTTGCCATTGATAAAAAGCTCCATACAGGAGGAAACACCCTCAAACACAATATAACACTTGCGCGACATCCATGCAGAATCCAGAGAAAAGCTACGCTGATAAACGCCACAGGGATTCTCATCCGGCACATAAGGTGGATCCACCGGATGGGGATAGTTCAGATTGGTGTAATGGGGAAATTCATAGCCGTGCATCTGCCAACAGGAGGGCACGGGGATCTTGTCCCACTTTGTAATTTCCGTGATATCAGGAACATCGATATCTCTTTCATAAAACGCAAAATCCCAGTCTCCGTTAAGACAGGTGTAATACTTGGACTCCTCTTTCTTCCCCGCGAGTGCCTTTTCCAACGACTCGTAGGGTATGTAGGATGCCCGCTGGGGCATCCGGTTTTCGGAGCGTTTAGTCAAATCCTCATAAAATCGCATGACAATACCGCCTTTCTCTTCTCTAATCGTTGATAAAATCTTCTGAATATACATCGACAATTTTGTAGGCATCCTCTTTTTTACCGAGCAGATAATATCGGGTGCCTCTCCAGTTCTCAATCCTTGTACCCATACTGTTGGCTTTTTCATTGTTGGTAATGATTTTCTCAACCTCTACGATTGCAAATTCTTCCATTCCCAACGCCTCAAGGGATGCAATGATTTCATTCTTCTTCTGCGGAACAAGCTCCATCACATCCTCTTGATCCAAAAGGTCGATTTCATCCAAAACAAGTCGGCTGTAATAGATTCCTTGTTTGAAGTTATTCTCCGATGCCTCGGTTGCCGCAAGCAAAGATTCATCCAATATCATATCTTTTGCTTCCTGATAAGCACCCGCCATAAGGTTCCGGTAATATTCATAAACCATAAGTTCAAGATTGTTTTCGATGCTATCCTGAAGCAGTAAGGTTCTGTCATCGGATACAAACGGATTCTCTATATAAATATCAAGGATAGGGAGCTTGCGTTCATCCACATAATGCTTTCGAAAATACTTTGTCGCATCTTTATTCTTTTGCGATACGATGACACTTGTGGGTCCATCTGCACCGCCTATCATTCCGATACTTGCACGATTGCAAGAAGCCAACAGCAAGCACCCCACAAGAATCAATAATGTTATCCACCTTTTCATCATACCATCTCCTTTTCCGTAAATCAAGTCCAAAAACTTATTCTTTCTTTTTGTCATGCATAATCAAATACATTCTCCAAATATGCTCTTTTCGGCAATCAGCATATAAATGCAGAATGCTACTTCAACTTAATCTTACCACGTTCTTTAAAATATTTTTTCATACAAAGTATGCACAATACACCTGCAACAGGAAAGAGCCCTGCCACAAACAATCCTACTCTCATACTAACTTGTTCTGTACTTATATGAAACATTTGCGAGATTTTCAGCGCCAGATTTGTCAAACCAAATTTATCAGATACAATTCCAAGCAACTGCGGTGCAACAGATGCACCCATATCACCACCGGCAGCCATAAGCGCATAAATTGCTACACCTACATTTTCGAACTTTTCTTCTACATAAATCAAAGTTCCCGGCCATAACATAGCTGTAAAAATTCCCGTCAGCGCACATGCTATAATTCCAACTACCGGACTTAATGACATACTTGCCATAAAATAGCAGATGCTTGCCCCTAGCATTCCAAACAACAAAATATTAGCGATATTTTTACCGCATTTTGAATACAAGGTTCTTCCTGTTCCCAACAAAGCCGCAAACAAAGCAACACCTATTACATCTCCATATACTTTAGGAACTCCTATTGCATTTTCGATAAATCCTGATGCCCATTGTGACATCGTACATTCTGCTGCTCCGCCAAAGAATATACATAATGTGCATAATATAATGCCTTTGTTAAATATTTTTGTTTGGCTTTGTTCTCCTCCAAAACTATCCATTTGCGGAAGCTTTGCTTTCAAAAACATCAAAAATGCTATAAATGGAACCACTGACCAAAGCAGTGCAAGATACATCCAATTTGTGCTGCCAAAAACGGATAAAAATAATGTACTTAATATTACTACACCTACTACACCCCATGCATACATTGAATGCAGTTTACTCATTTCAGCTTCAGGATTTTCACTCGGGATTGCTGCAATCACGGGACTCATCAAAACCTCACTTAAACCTGAAGCAACAGAAAATATGACAGTTCCTATCACAATCCACAAAAAAGCCATATCAGGAAAAAGCCTTGGTAAAACCGCATACAATATCAAACCGATAAAGATAATAAGCGGTGTACTTCTTACTGCTTTATGTATATGGAAATATTTTGTAAAAAACGTAAATATCAAATCAATCAACAGCTGGGTAAAGAAATTGATTACCACCAAAAATCCAAGCAACGTATAAGACAAATTATACATATCTTTAAATGTCAAAAATAAAAGAGGCGATAGATTTGCTGCTATTGCCATGGTCATGCCTGTAAGATAGCAGGCATTCTTTGTAAGTTTATACTGATTCATATTATTGATCCTTTCGCCGACAGTATTCAAATTTCTTTTCTCATCCAGAAGGAACATATCGCAAATTTCGCAAGGGATTCATAACCCCGCGAGAATACTGGATTTTCTCGCATCCGATAGTATATGTAAATATCAAAATCGGCAAACTATTTTATTAAATTTTATAGACTTGACACGAGTCGAAACACAAATCAATTCTTCACTTATGTTTATTCAATAACGATATCACTTAAATCTTCGGGAATATTTCCGCTTTCCCACGACTCTATTGCTTCATTTGCTGTAAATGCTATATTGGTGGCGCTCTTACATTTGTCACATCGAACAACATAAATGTAATCAAATTTCAAAAGGAGTTTACCTACACCTCCGCACTTACATTTTTTCGTAATAAATCTTTCACAACCATATAGGTTTTTGTATGATGAAAAGTCTTTTCTGTCAATCTGCGGGAGCTCTTCATTATCTTCATATGGAATAATCTCTATAGAAAAGCTGTCAAATTCTGCATAATAGTGGCCTTTTTTTTCGTATGTATTTTTTAATCTTTCCCCACAGAATAGTGTTCTGATATATTCATCGTGCTCCTCTCCTTCATATGTATATACACAAGGTTTCATGTAGTCCAGAGAGTTTAAAAAAACGTTATCCTTTTTAAAAAAGTTAATGCCGTCATAGCCGATCCTTATAAAATGATCTATTGTTTCTAATATTAGCCAATAATTTTTCTTCGCATAATATGTTATCCCATTAGTGGCATCCAAAAAGGCCTCTGGTTCGTTAGTGCACTGCTCAATATAAGCATCATATACTTCGATAATTCTCTTGTCATCTTTGGTATTTTCCATTAAATTTTCTCCCTTTATGTTCTTTCTTAATGTCCTACAATAATATTGACTTCCAGTTTTAGCCTCCTCGACAATTTCAAAAAGTCCTTTCTCAATCATCTCATCTATTCTCCATGCCACAAAACTATCATATACCCAAAGTTTAGCTAAACAATTTCCTATAGCCTCTGCCTGCTTGAAGGTGTCACCTAACTTTCCTATTTCAGATATGATAATCGAATCATAAAAATCTGCACTAACACTTAACAATTGACTGTTTATAGATACTCGCATTTCTGCATTTTCTTCTCGTACTCTCTGCCATTGCCTAATATGATAATTTTTATATGATTCTGTCAAATAGTGTTGTGTATTCACTAATTGAGATATTATTTTGGGCTCAAACATTCCGGACCCGCCAAAAATTTCATACCTCCCATTATCAAACAATATGCTCTGTGGCAACTTCACATAAAGAATTTTATTGTTCTCAACTCCCCATAAATCCAACATTGACAACAACCAACAGAACCCACAAAATTCATTTGTCCTCTCTGTGTACCAAATCCTAATATCGTGTCCTTTTTTTACAAGTTTTTCTATCTTATCTATCTTTTTTAGTTCGCTATTAAACCATTTACGCATAAAAGGAATATCTTCATTGCCAAACATTTTTACAAAATCATTTTCGCGTTTTTTACCAAATGGTTGCTCAGAAACATCTCCCAAATCTAAGTTTAAATAAAGAGAATATAAATTTTCCTTTAAATCCTGTATTTCGTTATTACTTTCTTTCGCATAGTAGTCAGCCATTTTCAGACAACCGGATAAACTGTCAGAAAAAGTAACATTAATCATATGTGTTCCACCTCTTTTAACAATACATAACACTATTTACTATAAATACTGTATAATATATACGTCAAACTTTTTTCAGTATAGTTGAAAATGTGTTAGGAATAAAAATTATTGTTTAGACTCTATTTCTTGTAATACTTCGTCCATAATATCATTTTGAATATGATTTAAACGAATACATATATTTGCTGGTGCAATTTTATTCTTAATCGCATAATAGCATATCGCAAAAACACTTCCTGCCATTATCCCATTATCAAATTTTATATCATATCCACACACTTGTGGCGACATAAAAACAAGCTGTATCCTAGATGAGATATTTGGCGAGCTAACCCTAAATGTATTAATTACGCTATCAGCAACCTCGTTTAAATATTCACGACGAATGCTCGTTAACAAACCGTTTGCACTTTCTTCATCACAATCATTCAATTTATCCATATTTTCTAATATAGTTGACTTATAGGTTGTTTTACAATTGTGGCAGGCGTTTATAATTGCCTTAGTAAGAACTTCTTTCGTTGATAATCCAAACATAATACTACAACTCCTTTTTTCTTGTGTTAGAATAACTTTTCAATAGTTTTTCTACACGATGATTGTTCTTTAAACGATGTTAGCACATCGCATAATTCATCATCAATCAATTCACTTTTATATGCTCTATAATACTCAATATGTTTTTTCAATATTTTCCTCAGTGACATAAGTTCGCACTTTTCACCGTCACTCATAAATGCATAATAAGGAATTTCTATTCTGTATGCTTCTTGCTTATAAACTTTTCTAAATTTAAGTTCATACCAATCGCAATAATCTCCGACAGATTCAAACCAATGCCAATTAAAATTTTGCGAAGTAACAATTACTTTAATGATTCCAAAACCATTCTCATAAATATTATATAATTCTTCAGGATTTTCAATAGCACCACCAATCAACAAATCTGGACCTTTGATGTATTGAAGCAAATCCTTTGTTTCCAATTCAGGATTCTTAATCAAAGCAAGCATTGCATCAATTACTTCAGATAAATTATGAGTTGGTATTTTTGTTTTGCCTCTGCTATATCCCAATGTTCCACAAACGAGTGCATAAGATATGGGCACAGTAAACGGCAAATTAAAATCATTTTTTTTTGATCTTCCAACTATGACTTTTCCAAACTCAGTTAACTTCATTTCAGAAAAGTCCGGATATGCAGGCGGAAACCCAAAATCTCCATGTCCATCGACAAATGGCAAATCAACACGAGGCCATGTTGTATTAACCAACAAATCATAAATTGATTCAAAATTATCTTCACTAATACCGATAATATCTTTCAACAGACGTGAAGACCTGGTGAACTTATCATCCCGGGGCATTATTTTAAGAGCAAAAAACAGTGCTCTCAATGCAGGATTTAATCCATCACGCACATCGACTATATCCGTAAAATCTGTAATTTTCAAATCAGACAGTTTTAAGTTTCCCATTTATATTCTCCCATTTTAACAAATTCCGACTATTTATGCGTTAAAACCTGTATAATCTAGATTTCAATCTTTTTTAGTGATAATTAACGTCAGGTTGAGAACGAAAATTTATTTATTCAGACACCTTTCCTTATCATATATACAATCAAGATATTCATCAAAGCGAATTGCATCTAACCAACCGTCTTCCCTTTCAAAAGCAAATGTTTGATATTTCACAAACAACTTCGAACCATTATCTAGCACCAATTTAATAACAAACACTTGATTTTTAGGCGCTTTAAACTTGTTCACATATCTAAATTCATAGTCAGTTTTTTTATATCGTTTTATTTCAACATCAACAATACTCGTTCCCAATACTTTATAAAACATCTTTTCAATATTGATATTACCTTTTGGCAAGTCTGACAACTTTTCTTTTAATGCGTTTTCTGACAAGTGATATACTCCGTAATCAGATGAGAAAAATTCAAAGGTACTATCGTCATCAAAAAGAAAAATCATAGGACCACCATTTGGAATATACCTTGATATCATTCTATCAGGCGAAATAAACGAAAAGTCAAACTCATCATCATAATGTATATGCTGATCCAATAATAACTTTCGTTCGCTTGAATTGTTATATATATCAATAAAATGTCCTCTATCTAAAAAAAGAATATCAGAACTTGTATAAATATGCTTTATCTTTTTTCCGTAAACTGCACCCTTGTTAAACCAATCATTTATTTTTTCGTAAGATGTAAGAGTTTTACATTTCCAGAATGTATTAATATTTTTTAAATATTTCAATTAATCCTCCCCTTTTACTCGACAATATAAGACCACTTTTTAAAATTATAACCTTTTTATCAATAGCTTATATAATAAATATGGCAAAATTTATTTGTCTCCAAAACGATCTGCATACTCACTAAACAAAGTATAATACTCACGCATATTATCTAATGATGTCCAATCTTCTGTAACACAAAATTCTTCCGAATCCAAATTGTATATTGTTGCACCAGGAATACTTAACATAAAGGGTGAATGGGTTGCAATTATCAGCTGAGCATCAAAGAACCTCACGGAATCAGATAGATATTGTGCCAACTCCTTTTGATATACTGCGGACAAACTGTTCTCCGGCTCGTCCAAGAGATATAATCCCGGTTCCTGTATGTTATTGTAAAAATACTCAAGCGCTGTTTCTCCATTGGATTTTCCTATAATATTCTTACGCACGTTCTCTCTAGCAAACTGAGACTTTGATTTTCCTCTTGCAGAAGTAATCTTAGACAATGTATCAATATTGTCAATCCAATTTCCGTCACCAACCATCTCATGCATAATGTCTCTTATATATACACCCGGGGTATTACACTTTGAGCTTAATTCAAAAGCATCCTCACGATTTCTATCGATGATTTCATTTTTCTCACGAGTTAAGAAGATGTTTGAAAACACATCATCACTTGTAATGATCTTCATCACTGTTGGCTCTTCAGATATATCACAGCGACATAGCTGAAGATAGTTTTCCATAAAGCTACTTTTATTTATTTTAGTGCCACGCTTTATTCCAAATTTTTCAGCAATAAGGTTTAAGATGGTTGTTTTGCCACATCCATTTCCACCATACAAGATAGTTAACGGGGAAAATTCTAAATTTCTAAAATTCTCCGGTAATGTATCAAACGGATAAAAATTATTAAAACAAGTCATTTTTACATGAGACAACACATTATGTTCCGTATCAACAGATGGCATATGGAATTTATTTAAATAGGCTCTACGCATAATATCACTCCTTTGCCCTAATTATACAAAAGTACGTGTACTATAAACAGTACACTTCTCAATAATCTTCAACACTATTCGACAAAGTTCGTGTCAAGTCAGGAGAACAGTGAATAATAGGACCTACTATTTTTTCCTGATTTTTTCACTGGATTTTTTCTGAACAAAATTCTTTAGAACCCGCGAGAATACTGTATTTCCTCGCATCCGATAGTATATGTAAATATCAAAATCGGCAAACTAATGTTTAAAATTATATGGACTTGACACGAGTAAAAACACCTTTTCACAAAAGTAATTTTACTGTCCTTTTTCTATTTCTTGAAGCACTTCGTCTATAATATCATTTTGGATATGGTTCAGACGAATACATAAATTCGCAGGTGCAATCTTATTCTTTATTGCATAATAACATATAGCAAAAACACTTCCTGCCATTATCCCATTTTCAAATTTTATATCATAACCACACACTTGAGGCGACATAAAAGCAAGTTGAATCCTAGATGAGATAGCAGTCGAACTAACTCTAAATGTATTAATTACACTATCAGCCACCTCATTTAAATATTCACGCCGTATACTCGTTAGCAAATCATCTGCGCTTTCTTCATCACAATTATTCAATTTATCTATATTTTCTATAATTGCGGATTTATAGGTCTTTTTGCAGTTATAACAAGCATTTATAATTGCCTTGGACAAGACCTCTTTTGTTGATAATCCAAACATATTTCTACTCCTTTTCTTTGTGTTTTATTTTTCTACTTTTTCACCACATTTGTAGCAAAACACACTATCTCCAGGAATACTAGTCCCGCACTTGCGACAAAATATACCATGGTGCTTTTCCTCAGATGATTTTTTATTAATTTTCAAATCGTACAACTCAGGGAAATGAACAATTTCATATGCCGTTTTCATATCAGAATTACTTAATATAACTTTAAACTCTTCTGACTTATACTCTTGTTGAATATCAAACTTCGGATATTCTTGTTTTAATTTTTCTGCTTGTTTTGACCACTTTTTAAAACTCTCTATTTGCCTGTCATATCTTAATTGTGCATTCTCATTTTCTAAAGCTCGCATCGCCATATACTGTTCAACTGTCATTTCGTTTTCTTCTGCTAATTTAGCCGCTTCTTCAGGCGATGGGATATCATTACTCGGTATCGAAAGAGTAGCCTTTAAGAAATCAAAAAAGTATCCAAAATCATATGTATTGCTATTAGGAATATCATACTCTTGATGCTTTTTCTCAAACAAATTCTCATTATGAATAGTCCCACAAATTGATGATACATCTAAGGGCTTGTCTAACACCTCTGAAAATTCACACAAATAAGTTTCTGGATATTTTTTAATAACACCAAATATAATTTCTTGATTTTTTTGTTTTCTATCTTGTTCTTCTTTCTGTCGTATCTTCTTTAATTCTTCATTTTCTCGTTCAATCTCTTGTATTACACTTTCTTTAATTTTATCAATTTCAATTTGAGCTTGGACATTATCCACGAATTCCTTCACCGAAGATTCATTGGTAAGAAGAAAGGTGTGTTTCTGAGAATGCAAGCGATAAAACACTAATAGACTTGTGCCGATATCATCAGAAGAAACCAAGTCGGGATATTTATTCTTCAAAAAAGATACGATCGCGTTTGTGTCATCCCCTTTTATTTCAAATTGCAACATTGTCATAGAATACAATTCACCTAATTTCAAATATGCTTCTGGCGGGCATTTCTCCAATTCAATTTTACATATCAAAGACAAAGATATGATTATTTTACTTAATTCTTCTATTCCTCCAGGAAATAGAATATTAACAATTCTCTTATCCTTATTTTCAATAAAAGTATATACAGCTCGTACAAGATCTTCGTGTTTCGGCTTTTTCTTAAATAAATCAAATAATCCCATGATTTTCCTCCATTTATTCTATTTTTTAGCATATTTTTCATCATCATTCGACAAAATTCTTACTCGTGTCAAGACCGGGTAAAAAACTAATGAATTGGCAACTTCGTTGCCATGAATTCTCGCTACGCTCCATGAAATGAATCCATGAAAATTCATTTTGGTTGAAAACCTCCTGTGGCTTTCTTCATTAACGCACCAAAGGTGCAATTCATAGTGTTTGTTCTACCAACTTATTTTACCATCCCTCAGCATAGAATGCAATCTTATTTTCCCCAAAGCGAAGTTTTCTCAACAAAATTCCTCTTTTTTACTTTTTTCCCTTTACAAATTGCTAAATATATTATAGAATATATAAGTTAAAGATTCTTTTGTATGAAACGGAGGTTCTTTGAATGTATCAGAAAGTATCCACCGAGCTTTCCTTTGTGGACCGCGAAAAAGAAGTGGAAAAATTTTGGAAAGACAACGATATATTTGTAAAGAGCATGAAAAATCGTGAGGGGCAGGAGATTTATACCTTCTTTGACGGTCCCCCCACTGCAAACGGAAAACCCCATATCGGGCATGTGCTGACCCGGGCAATCAAGGACTTGATTCCCCGCTATCGCACTATGAAGGGCTACCACGTGCTGAGAAAGGCCGGTTGGGACACCCACGGTCTGCCTGTTGAGCTGGAAGTAGAAAAGGCTCTGGGCATCAGCGGAAAGCCGGAAATCGAAAAGTACGGCATTGAGGACTTTATCAAAAAGTGTAAGGGCAGCGTTTTCACCTATCAAAGTGAATGGGAGGAAATGAGTGACCGTGTGGGCTTCTGGGCGGATATGGAAGACCCCTATGTGACCTATCACAACGATTACATTGAATCGGTTTGGTGGGCACTCCGTCAGATTTGGGACAAGGGTCTCCTTTACAAAGGTCACAAGATTATGCCCTACTGTCCCCGTTGCGGTACCTCTCTTTCCAGCCACGAGGTGGCACAGGGCTATAAGGATGTCAAGGAAAATTCTGTTATCGCCAAGTTCCCCATCAAGGGCAAACAAGGTGAATACCTTCTTGCTTGGACAACCACCCCTTGGACCCTGCCGTCCAACGTAGCACTTTGTGTGAATCCGGGCGAAACCTATGTGAAGGTACAGGCAGAGGATGCCATCTATATTCTGGCACAGGCATTGGTAGAAAAGGTGTTTGCTGACCAAGCAGTTACCGTGCTGGATACTTACCTTGGCACCGAGCTTTGCGGCACCGAGTATGAACCTCTTTACTCCTTTGTGACGCCTGACAAAAAGGCATACTTTGTCGTTGCAGACAACTATGTTACCATGGAAGACGGTACCGGTATCGTTCATATCGCTCCTGCCTTTGGTGAGGATGACTCCCGTGTGGGCAAGGAGAACGACCTGCCTTTTGTCAACCATGTCAACACACAAGGTAACTTTATCGACGGTTGCGGCGAGTGGTCCGGTATGTTTGTCAAGGACACCGACAAGCTGATTATCCGTGATTTGAAAGACCGCGAGCAATGCTTTGCGGTGATTCCCTTTGAACATAGCTATCCCTTCTGCTGGCGTTGTGATACCCCGCTGCTTTACTACGCATGCGATACATGGTTCATCAAGATGACTGCGGTTCGGGATAAACTGCTCAAGAACAACAACACCGTGAACTGGCTGCCTGACAACATCAAGCACGGCCGGTTCGGGAACTTCCTTGAAAATATCATTGACTGGGGTCTGTCCCGCTCCCGTTACTGGGGTACTCCTCTTCCCATTTGGGAATGTTCCTGCGGACACCGCCATGTCATCGGCTCCATTGCAGAACTGAAAGAAATGGGCATCAACTGTCCTGATGATATTGAACTGCACAAGCCTTATGTAGATCAGGTAAAACTCCGTTGTAGCGAATGTGGCGGCGAAATGACCCGTGTTTCTGAGGTTATTGACTGCTGGTTTGACTCCGGTTCTATGCCCTTTGCACAATGGCATTATCCCTTTGAGAACAAGGAACTGTTCGAGAAGAACTTCCCCGCTGACTTCATCAGCGAGGCGATTGACCAGACCAGAGGTTGGTTCTACACCCTGATGGCAATCTCCACCCTCCTCTTTGACAAAGCACCCTACAAGAACGTTGTGGTTCTGGGTCATGTTCAGGATGACAAGGGTATCAAGATGAGTAAGCACAAGGGCAACGTGATTCTGCCTATGGACATTCTCAACGATCAGGGAAGTGACGCTGTGCGTTGGTACTTCTACTCCAACTCTGCACCTTGGCTGCCCAACCGTTTCTCTGCAAAGAACGTTTCCGAATCCCAGCGTAAGTTCTTGGGTACTTTGTGGAACACCTATGCATTCTATGTGCTTTATGCAGAGATTGACCAGTTTGACCCCACCAAGTATTCTCTGGATGTGGATAAACTTTCGGTTCTTGACAAGTGGATTCTCTCCAAGCTGAATCAACTGATTCAGACGGTGGACAAAAACTTGGAGAATTACCGGATTACCGAGGCGACCCGTGCGATGACCGATTTTGTGGACGAGTTGAGTAACTGGTACGTCCGTCGCTGCCGGAATCGTTTCTGGGCAAGTGAACTGACCGAGGATAAGATTAGCGCCTATATGACTCTTTATACCACCTTGGTGGAATTTGCAAAGGTATGCGCACCCTTTATCCCCTTTATGAGTGAGCAGATTTATCAGAATCTGGTGCTCTCTGTTGACAAGAATGCACCCGAGAGCATTCACCTTTGCGATTTCCCGCTGAGCCGTGCTGCGTGGAGCTTCCCCGAAATCGAGCAGGATATGGATGCCATCCGCAAGATTGTGATGCTGGGTCGTGCTTGCCGTAACGAGGCAAACATCAAGAATCGTCAGCCTCTTTCCAAGCTGTTCATCCAATCTGAACACGCGGTGAACGAGGCATATCAGGACATCATCTTAGATGAGTTGAATATCAAAGAAGTTGCATTCACCAACGATGCAAGTGAGTTCATCAGTTACAACTTCAAACCCCAGATGCGTACCATGGGTCCCAAGTATGGCAAGCTGATGCGTCCCATTTTTGACGAGATTGCCAAGATGGACGGTGCCGCAGTAATGGCACAGTTAGATAGCGGTGAACCCTTAAAGCTCGTCGTTGAGGGTACTGATGTAGAAATCACCAAGGAAGATGTCTTAGTAGAAACCCTGCAGAAGGACGGCTTTGTTTCGGATAGCGATGCCGGCTTCACCGTAGTTCTGGATACCAACCTGACCGATGCTTTGATTGAAGAAGGCTATGTCCGTGAATTCATCAGCAAGGTACAGACCATGCGTAAGGACAGCGGTTTTGAGGTTCTGGACCACATTCTGGTAAGCTTTAGCGGAAGCAATAAGATTGCAGAAATCGTAAAGAACAACGAGGCAGAAATCAAAACACAGCTTCTGGCAGAGAGCCTCAGTGATGCATCCGACCTGACCGACGGTAAGGACTGGAACATCAACGGTGAAAAGGTGGTTATCTCCATCACCAAAGCATAAAACCCAACAAAAAAACACCCCCAATCGGGGGTGTTTTTTTGTTGTGTTAACCCTTTACAACCACGTTAATCAGCTTTCCGGGAACAGCAATGCATTTTACTACTTCCTTGCCGGCAATGAGTTCTTGTACTTTCTCATTATTGAGGGCAGTTTCCTGCATCTGTTGGGGAGTCAAATCCTTGGAAATCATCATCTTGTCACGGATTTTTCCGTTAATCTGGAGTACGACTTCCACCTCATCATCCACCGTCTTTGCCTCATCATATTCAGGCCAAGCACGAAGGGACAGCAGACCGCCGTCGCCGTACATTTCCCAAAGCTCCTCGGTCATATGGGGGGCAACCGGATTGAGCAGGGTAATCAGGGTCATATATTCGCCCTTGGTGATGGAACCCTTTTTGGTCACCTCGTTAATCAGGCTCATCATGGTTGCGATGGCAGTGTTGAACTTCATTCTTTCAAAGTCCTCGCCCACCTTCTTGATGGTCTTGTGCATCAGTTTTTCCATATCCGCACTGTAACCATCTTCCTCAGTCATAATATTCTGCAGGTTCCAAACCTTTTCTATAAACCGATAGCAACCACGCAGACCCTGCTGGGACCAAGGGGTACTCTGGTCAAAAGCACCTAAGAACATTTCATAGGTTCTGAATGCATCTGCGCCAACCTCATCCACAACATCATCGGGGTTGACTACGTTGCCACGGGACTTGGACATCTTTTCGCCATTCTCACCCAGAATCATACCGTGAGAGGTTCTCTTCTGGTAGGGTTCCTTGGTGGGAACCAGACCGATATCATAGAGGAACTTGTGCCAGAATCTGGAGTAGAGCAGGTGCAGGGTGGTATGCTCCATACCGCCGTTGTACCAGTCAACCGGAATCCAGTAATTGAGCGCCTCCTTGGAAGAAAGCTCCTTATCATTCAGCGCATCGGTGTAGCGCAGGAAATACCAGCTGGATCCTGCCCACTGAGGCATGGTATCGGTTTCCCGCTTTGCAGGGCCGCCACAACAGGGACAGGTGGTGTTGATCCACTCCGTTGCGTTGGCAAGGGGGGATTCCCCATTCTCGCCCGGCTTAAACTCCTCCATATCCGGAAGCACCAGAGGCAACTGGTCCTCGGGCAGGGTCACATAGCCACACTTCTCACAATGTACCACAGGAATCGGCTCACCCCAATATCTCTGACGGGAGAATACCCAGTCGCGGAGCTTGTAGTTCACCTTGCGGGTGCCAAGCCCCTTTTCCTCTAAGTATGCAATCATCGCAGGAATTGCTTCCTGTACCGACATTCCGGTGAGGAATCCGGAATTCACCATAGTCCCCTGATACACATCGGTATAGGCTTCCTTTTGCACATCCTCGCCGCCGGATACCACTTCGATAATCGGCAGGTCAAACTTCTTGGCAAATTCCCAGTCACGGGTATCGTGTGCCGGAACCGCCATAATCGCACCGGTTCCGTAAGTAACCAGAACATAGTCGGATACAAAAATCGGGATTTCCTGATTGGTGACAGGGTTGATTGCCTTGACACCTTTTAAGAGCACGCCGGTCTTTTCCTTGACCATTTCAGTTCTTTCAAACTCGGATTTTCTTGCCGCCTCTGCCTGATACGCTTTGATTTCATCATAGTTTTCCAGTACACCGCTCAGCTTTTCAATCAAGGGATGTTCCGGAGAAATCACCGTATAGGTTGCGCCAAACAGGGTATCACAACGAGTGGTGTATACCACCATTTCATCACCGGTGGTCAGGCGGAAGGTCACCTCTGCGCCCTCACTTCTGCCAATCCAGTTCCGCTGCTGTGTCTTGATTTTTTCCAAAAAGTCCACTTCGTCAAGGTCATCAATCAAACGCTGTGCATATTCGGTGATTTTCAGCATCCATTGACTCTGGTTCTTCTGGATCACCTCACCGCCGCAACGCTCACAAACGCCGTTGACTACCTCTTCGTTGGCAAGACCTACATTACAGGAGGTACACCAGTTAATGGGCATCTCTTTTTTGTAAGCAAGACCTTTTTTGAAGAGCTGAATAAAAATCCACTGGGTCCACTTATAGTAAGACGGGTCGGTAGTGTTGACCTCTCTGGACCAGTCAAAGGAGAATCCCAGCATCTTCAGCTGGCGCTTGAAGTTGGCAATATTTTTGGCAGTGATCACTGCAGGATGGATGTTGTTCTGGATGGCAAAGTTCTCTGCCGGCAGGCCAAACGCATCCCAACCGATAGGATAAAGGACATTGTAGCCTTGCATCCGGCGCTTTCTTGCAATGATGTCCATTGCGGTATAGCTTCTGGGATGGCCCACATGCAGCCCCTGTCCGGAGGGATAAGGGAACTCAATCAAGCCGAAAAACTTTTCTTTTTCCGACCCGTTCTCTGCGCAGAACGCATTTTCCTCTTCCCAACGTTTTTGCCATTTCTGTTCGATGGTCTTAAAATCATATTTCATTGGACTAACCTCCACTTAGAATATTCTTCTTTATGCCTCCGGCAGAACCTCTACCAAAGGTGCGTCTTTCCAGATTCTTTCCAACCCGTAGAACTCACGGGTTTCGCTCTGGAAAATATGCACAATCGCATCGTCATAACCAAGCAATACCCAGTCTCCGCTGCGATAGCCTTCCTTGTTCACCGGGAAAATTCCCTGTTTGGCAAGCTGCTCTTCTACATTGTCACAAAGCGCCTGCACCTGTCTGTCCGAGCCACCGGTTGCCAGAATGAAATAGTCTGCCATGGTGGTCAATTCACTCACATCCAAAACCTCAATATCTTTTGCCAGTTTATCGTCCAAAGCCTGAACAATCGTCTTTACTGTCTGATTTATCATAGTGAAATTCTCCTTAATTCAGTACAAAATGTTCTTCTATCAGGTCGGCAGTCTGATTTTTGTAAGGAACAAAATAGGAGCCACCGCCCACATATTTTCCCTCACCGGGGAGGGTAAGTATCTCCACATTCTCCCTGCCGATGACCAAAGCATCCCGCATCAGAGAAAGGATTTTTCCTTTTTTCAAATTGGTGTCCGTGTGCTTGGAAACCGCAAAAAACACACTTGGCATCCGCAGAACCCCAATGGGAGAAAACATCTTTTTGGAGATTGCCTCATAAAGCTCCTGCTGGGCACCCAGCCGACCAATGTCCCCTTGGGAATAGCTACTGCGGTAACGCATATACATCTCCGCCTCTTCCCCATGGAGCCGTTGTCTGCCCGGCTTTAAATCAATCACCAAATCCTGTGTCGGATCCTCGTACGCCATCCGGATGGGCACATCCATAATCACGCCGCCAACCGCATCCACAATATCCCGAAACGCAGAAAAGCTGACCATCACATAGCGGTCTGCCTGAATTCCGGTAACCTGCTGAATCTCATCACTGAGTGTGTCAAAGCCTGAATAATATGCCGAATTGATTTTTTTGTCCGTCCGTCGATTTTGCACCTTGGTATCCCGCGGAATCTGCAAAACGCTCAATTTATTATCTCTGCGGTTGAACTGACAAAGCAGAATCAGGTCGGTGCGATACCCATCCTCATCTACTCCCGCAACCACAAGGTTGGTGATTCCGCTACCGATGGGGTTTCCCAGAATGGAAAACTTCTGTCCGGTACATAGCGCAATCACAAAGTTATAGCACATCCAAAGAACAATGAAAATAGTAACAAGGCAGACAATCAGTCGTGCCGGCGATTTAATTCTCATCTTTCTTCTCCTGTTTGGCAAGTTTTTCTTCCAGCGTTACCACTACATCATTTCTGCAATGCATGGTGTCCGGATGAATCACCATCTGTTGGTCCATCAAGGTACGTATAGTATAGTCAATGGCAAACAAAATTGCCTTATCAATATCCTCATACGCCATTTTCCGCAGTTTTTCCACATCGGGATAACTGCGATTGGGTTCGATAAAATCTGCAATATAGATAATCTTTGCAAGCAAACTCATATTCGCCTTGCCTGTAGTATGATACCGGATGGCATCCAACACCTCCGGGTCATAGATTCCAAACCGATGCTGCACCATACACGCCCCCAAAGGTGCGTGAAGAAGCCTCGGTCGGCGAAGTGCCATGGCATCCGGAAAGAATGCGTATTTCTCCCGCAGCAGCAAGAGGGTTTCCTCGGTTGGGATTTCCTTGGCATAATCGTGCACCAGCCCCGCCAGATACGCTTTTTGTGCATCTGCGCCATAGTGCTTTGCCAGACTCTCTGCCGTCTTAGCCACCCCCAAGGAATGCTGATAGCGTTTGGGGCTGAGTTTTTCTTGAAGTTCTACCGTAATGGTTGCAATCAAATCCACAAAAGTCCCTCCTTTTGTCAGGGTTTTTGCTGATACAATCCGTGTTTTTTAATATACTCCTCTACCGGCTTGGGAATCCATTCCTTGACGGATTCTCCGCCATTCAGTTTTTTCCGCAAGTCCGTAGAAGAAATGGGAATCTCCGGCGTTGGTACCAACAGGATATCCGCATCAAACTGTGCCTTAAGCTGCCGGATTTTCTCCTCCATTTGTTCATAGGAAAATCCCGGGCGGATCACCGCCGCAATCCGGCAGGCAGAAAAAATCCGTTCCGGATATTTCCAGCGTTCCATATAGTCCAGAGAATCTGCCCCCACCAGAAAGGTGAGCTGATTTTCCGGCTCTCTTTGCTTGAGTTCCTCCACGGTTTCGTAGGTATAGGTAATTCCTTCCCGCTCCACCTCGGTGGCATCCACCGTAAAGGCAGGATATCCCAAAACCGCAAGTCGAACCATCTCCAGACGGTCCTTGGCACTTACCTTCTGCGGCTCCTTATGATAAATCCGCCCCGTTGGAATGAAGCGGATTTCTTCAAGCTTTAATTCCTTTTGTATCCATTCTGCCAAAAGCAGATGTCCAATATGCGGAGGGTCAAAAGACCCTCCCATAATTCCAATCTGTTTCATTCTCAATTAGTAGAGTAACGCTTTGGTTACGCCCTCGTCTACCAGTTTCATCTTTTTACCCTTCTGGTTGCAGTAATACAGATTTCCGCTTTCTGCACCGGGTTCACGCTTAAGCAGGAGAATCATACCATCCTGTTTCATACCATAAGAGCTGACACCGGTATCAATGTCACGCACCTTGCCTTTGTTGGTTACGCTTTGAATATCGCCGGAAACCTGCGGCTGGGTCTTAACGTTGGTGGCATAAACCATCACGCTACCCGCCTTGTCATAGGTAAACGCACCGGAGCTGACATTCTCAGTGATGGTCTTGGTATTGCCATTTTCATAAGCAACCAGACTCACGGTGCCCGCATCCTTATCATACTTGGATGCGAAACGGACAACCGCACCGTCAGCAGAAACATCACAGGAATACGCCTCATCGGAAATGCGCTTTTCAATACCCACATAATCGTTGATGATGGTCAGGGTAAACAATGCACCCTTGCCATTTTCCTCGTCATAGCCGCCAATGTATGCCACTCTGGAAAAATCATCGCTGGCATCAAACTGTACCCGATTTTTCTCGCTGACTGTTGCAACGCCATTGGCAATTTTCTGGGATGCATTTTCGTGAGCACCAATGACATAATAGTCATTCTTGCCGGTTTCGTATTCCTTGGTGTAAATCACCGCGCCTTCATCCACACGCACCCGCTCGATTCTGGTAATATCTTTTACCATGGGGTTGGTCTGGCCGGTTGCAAAATCTACATAGCTGACCGACTGGAATCCATCGTGGTAATCGCTGTAAGCGTAAATCGCCTCGGTCTTTTTGAGGATCTGGGGAGGCAGATATGCTTTTTGCCCATAAACGCCGGGGGTATCGTTTGCCTTTTTGCCATACAAAGAGTATGTCCCGGTTTTGGTGTCATATTCCTTGGCATAGAGATAAATACCCTTGGGGGTTGTCCCAAAGACAAAGGCAACCTTTTCATCCAGATGGATATTCTGCTCCGGTGCATCCTTGCCCAATGCTCTCACACACAAATCACCGGTATTGACGGTGGGATTGAAGTTCTTGATAAAGAGTGCAGAAAGACCGTCCTGAGAGAACAGGAAGTTATTTGCACAAACGTCCCATTGGATGGGCGTTACTTCTCTCTGTCCGGCAGTCCAGTAGCAAAGCTCTCCATGGTAACCGGTTTCATCGGTATCCCGCAAGAAGAGTACAGATTTGCCGTCATTGCTCAGCTGCAGCTGATAATAGACGTTTTTGGAAACCTCAGTTCTGCTCTTGGGCGCATCGTTCTGAATATAAACCAAATCGCCTCTGCCGGTATTCATATCCACATTCTCCAGGAAGAAGGTGTAAAGTCCATCTGTGGAAATATGAACCAGTTGCTTTTCGGTAGGAACGGCAGGCTTGTAAACCTTGGGGTCGGTGGACTTGTTGCTTGCCGTCGTTGCGCCTTCCTTATAAGCTGCGGCAACCAAGCGTTCACTCAACGGTACCGGTTTTTTGTTATAAACGATAAACAACTGATTTTCTTTGGTATACACAGTGGGGTAACACAAATCCCCGTCCAGCATATTGGCAAACAGGTTGATAGCACCAATAATCAAAGCAACCACAACCACCAGAACACCGGCACCTGCCATCAGTCTGCGGTTCTTTTTTCTCTCCTCTGCAAAGGAGGCATTCTTCGGTCTTGCCGAGCGCAACGCCGCCTCTTTTTCCCGCTCTGTACGGGTAATTCTCTCAGCAGACATACGCTTGCCTGTTTCAAAGCGTTTGCCCTGTTTCCGCCGCTGGCGACGCAAAGCTGCACGCTGTGCCGCCTCTTCCATTTCCGCACGGCTGCGCTGTCTAACCTCCACCCGTCTTTCTTCCTCGGGTTTTTTGCGTTCCGGATGCAGCAATTCTTCCGAGCGGTCCTTCTGACTGCCCAGATCCATATCATCAATGGCTTGACGGATTTCTCCCGCATCCTTAAAGGTCAGGGTATATTGCAGGTCAAAATCATAGCTGTCCTTGGACGGGTCAATCGCCGCAAAACGACGGGTTTCCTGCCCACTCCCTGCCTTTGTTTTTTCTAATCCGGGCTTCACCGGAGTATGGCAAAGAGGACATACCTCTGTGTTTTCAGGTAACGTTATATCACACTTCGGACATTTCATGAAATATCACTGCCTTTCTTTCACTATACTTTGTCATTAGTATAGCATATTCGCGATGGAATTACAACCATCTTTTCACAAATTTTCACTTTCTTTGAGCTCTTTTACCAATTTTTTCTCATCGGGGCTGAGCTTTGCTTTGCTGAGCATTCCCCGCCGCTTTTTGAAGGTGGTTTCGATAGACATTCTGCGTTTCCACGCCTCAATATTTTTGTGGTGTCCGCTCAAAAGAATTTCCGGCACTTTTTCTCCGTGCCAAACCTCGGGGCGGGTGTACTGCGGGTACTCCAAAAGTCCACTGAAATGGGATTCCTCCGAAAAGGCCTCCTCGCTCTTGAGCACTCCCGGAATCAATCTGGCGGTGGCGTCCACCATCGCCATTGCGGCGATTTCTCCGCCGGTGAGTACAAAATCTCCAAGGGACAGTTCCTCATCGATGATCTCATCCAAAAGCCGCTGGTCTACCCCTTCATAATGTCCGCAAAGCAATACTATATGCTGATGCTTGTCCTTGGAAAGCCGCTTTGCTGTACTCTGCCGAAAGGTCTTTCCCTGTGGGGACAGATAGATGGTTCTTGGCTTATAGTCAAGCCCCTCAATCACACTTTGATAAGCCTGATACAAGGGTTCTGCCTGCATCACCATACCCGCACCGCCGCCATAGGGATAATCATCCACCTGACGATGCTTGTTGTGGGCAAATTCCCGTATCTGGACAAAATTCAGCTCAATCAGTCCTTTGCTTCTTGCCCTGCCGATGATGCTATCTCCAAGGACAGCCTCAAACATCTCAGGAAACAGGGTCAGGATATCAAAACGCATCAGTCAATCAACCCCTTTAATAATTTCACCAAAACAAAACCTTCCTCGATGTTTACCTCTTTGACCACCTCGTCAATGACGGGAATCAGAATCGGCTTTGCGCCGGTTTTGTGAATCACATAAACATCGTTACTTCCGGTTTTGATAATTTCCGTAATCTTACCAAGCACTTCTCCCTCAACGGTGCGAACCTCAAGGCCCTCTAAGTCAGCAATATAATACGTGCCCTCAGGGAGTTCGCCCAGTGCTTCTCGTTCAATCGTAATCACGCGATTTTTCAAAAGCTCCGCCTGATTGATGGAGTCAATCCCCTCAACGGCGGCAATGATACAATTTTTGTGCAGTCTGCTCCGCTTTAATGCGTAGCGCACATCATCGATATAAAAGTGGTCCAATTCCTCAAACACCTCAGGGTCATCGCACCAAGGCTGAATTTTCAGCTCGCCCCGAATCCCGTGGGTGTTCACGATTTTTCCCAGCTCCAGCATGGTATCTTTCATAGGTTCCTCCTGTATATACCGAAAAAGGGGGTGCAACATCTGCACACCCCCATTTTTCTAAACAATATCAACAACGACTCTTTTGTTTTCGTTGCTTGCCGCAGCCTTCATGACGGTACGGATTGCCTTGGCAATTCTGCCTTGCTTACCAATCACTTTACCCATATCTTCTTCTGCAACATGCAACTCCAGTACGGTAGCGGATTCCTTTTCTGTAATAGAAACGGTCACCGCATCCGGATTGTTCACCATTGATTTTGCGATAAACTCTAAAAGTTCCTGCATTGCAATTCCTCCCAGGGTTAGATGATACCCTTTTCCTTCAACAGGCGCTTTACGGTATCGGTCGGCTGTGCACCATTCTTAATCCACTTCTGTACCTTTTCTGCATCGAATTCGGTCACAGACGGGTCAACCATAGGATTGTAGGTACCTACCTGCTCAATGAAACGACCGTCACGGGGATATCTGGAATCCGCAACAACCACACGATAGAAAGGTGCTCTCTTTGCGCCCATTCTCTTCAAACGAATTTTTACTGCCATTTTTCTTTACCTCCAAAAAATTGTAAAATATATTTTCGGGCATTGCCCATTCTTTTTCTTATGTTACATCGGGAAGCCGCCCGGCATTGAGCCGAAAAAGCCGCCTTTGCGTTTCATCTTTTTGCCCATACCGCCGCTGAGCTGCTTCATCATCTTCTGCATCTGCTCAAACTGCTTGACCAAAGCATTGACCTGTTGCATTGAGGTTCCGCTACCCTTGGCAATCCGCTCCTTACGGGAGGGGGTCAGTTTGTCGACCAAATCCCGCTCTCTGGGAGTCATTGCCTGAATAATCGCCTCGACGTGTGCCATATGCTTTTCATCAATGTCAATATTTTTCAGGGCACTTGCATTCATTCCGGGGAGCATCTTTATGATATCCCCAAAGGAACCCATATTCTTCATCTGGTCCATCTGATCCAGAAAATCGGTAAAGGTGAACCGCTGGGTGCGGAGCTTCTTTTCCAGTTCCTCCGCCTTTTTCATATCCAGCGCTTGCTCTGCCTTTTCAATCAAGCTGAGCATATCCCCCATACCGAGGATTCTTGACGCCATCCGGTCGGGATGAAAGACCTCCAAATCGGTCAGCTTTTCACCCATACCGCAGAACTTGATGGGCTTTTGGGTTACCGCCCTTACCGAAAGCGCCGCACCGCCACGGGTGTCGCCATCCAGTTTGGTCAGTACCACACCACCGATTTCCAGTTCCTTATTAAAGGCATCTGCCACATTGACTGCATCCTGACCGGTCATGGCATCCACCACCAAAAGAATCTCGGTAGGGTTGACCGCCTGACAGATTTGTTTCAGCTCCTCCATCAAGACTTCATCAATATGCAGCCGTCCGGCTGTATCAATAATCAAAACATCATTGGCGTGGCGAATGGCGTGTTCCAATGCCTGCTTGGCAATGCCTACCGCATCGGTAGAACCCTCCACCGCAAACACCGGAAGTTCCAGTTTTCCACCAACCACTTGTAACTGCTTGACCGCCGCAGGACGGTACACATCACAGGCACAAAGTAAAGGGCGCTTGCCCTGTTTTTTCAAGAGTCCGCCAAGCTTTGCCGCCGTGGTGGTTTTACCGGCACCTTGCAAGCCTGCCATCATAATCACAGTCGGTGGCTTGGAAGAAATGGTCAGCTTTGCCTCGGTTTCGCCCATCAGGGAAATCAATTCCTGATTGACAATCTTAATTACCTGCTGTGCAGGAGTTAAGGATTCCATCACCTCTGCGCCGGATGCCCGTTCGGTCACCTGCTTGATAAAGTCCTTGACCACCTTAAAATTGACATCGGCTTCCAGAAGTGCCAGCTTTACCTCTCGCATGGCATCCTTCAAATCTTTTTCACTGACCTTGCCCTTGCTTCTCAGCTTCTTA
Organism: Clostridia bacterium; assembly: GCA_017397725.1. Taxonomy (GTDB): domain Bacteria; phylum Bacillota; class Clostridia; order Monoglobales; family Monoglobaceae; genus Ructibacterium. The sequence goes on along the minus strand of JAFQIA010000011.1, from coordinate 65,882 downwards.
AAGGTGTTTTGCAATTTGTCTGCCAAACTTTCAAATGCCATAAAGCACCTCCTATCGCTCAGTCTTCATTCATCTCACCGATAATGTGCAGAATCTGGTTAATCTTCCGTTTGATGTCATCGGATAAGTACATAATGTTGGGGGATTGTTCAATCTCCCGAATGATGTCATCAATCCTGCGCAAATCCTCCTTGATGTCCAGAAACCGTTTGGCAAGTCCCAACCGTTTTTCCACATCAAACAGGGTGCTTTCTGCACGCTTGATATTATCTCTTACCCCTTGTCGGGTAATTCCCATATGCTCACTGATTTCCGACAAAGACAAGTCCTCATTGTAATACAAATCCACACTTTCCGCCTGTCGCTCGGTCAGCATATTCCGATAGATAGAGAACAACAGTCCGATTTCCACATTGCGTTCCATCACTATCCCTCCTTGTGTAAAGTGATAAAACTTTACAACACCATAAGATTATAGTAAAAGTTCCTCACTTTGTCAAGAGGTTTTTTGATTTTTTTCAAAAAAATTGGAGCACCTTCCATAGATGCTCCAAGAAAATCTTTTTAGTCTTCAAATACGTGTCCGTAAGGCCAATCACAATACAGATAAATGGTCTGTTCTTTTTCATTCCATTCAATCATCATATCCAACGCCTCACACAAATCCCGCAACTTGAAATAGTTGTTGCCGTTGATGGTATATGCCGTCAAATCAATAGGCTGACCATTTAAGTATACCTGCGAATCTGACAGCACCGCATCTGCAGCGGTTCCGTCGCTTTCTTTGCATTCCCCGCCAACCACGGTATAATCCTTATTGGTAATCAGGTTGATTGCATTTTTACTTTCATCCCAGGTTACCTCAAATCGTTTTTCGCCTCCTACGGCCTCAGTCATCCAATAGGCAATATCGCGGAGCTTGAAATAGTTGTTGTCATAGATGTTATAAGCCTCCAGCGTAACCGGCCAGTTATTAAAGTCCACATACTGATTTTTGGAGGTTACTGAGATGGGCTTATACTTCTCCTTTTCAAAGTGTTCTGCATTATCCGCAGAAACAATCACATTTTTGAAGAACTCATCCAGAACAGGAACCTCATCTCCCTGCGCTGCAGCCTCATCAAAGATTGTACCGTAAATGTGATAGAAGCCCGGCTTATCCAAGGTAAAGGTGCTCCCCTTCGGCACAAAACTACGGCCTAGGTCACAATAGTTCTCAAAACCCTCTTCCATATCGGTCTCTGCATAGTAAACCTCCGGCTCCATATTTGCCTTGCGGTCATACTGGTCATAGGAAAGAACGATGATTTCTTCCGGCTTATCCTCCGGGCAATAAGAAACCTGCAAAAAACCAATTTCGTTCAATACGGTGATTGTTTCACCGGGTCTCACCAGATACTCGTTCTCGCCAAAGCTGTTGATTTCCTCTTTGACCACACCGGAAATGCTGAGACGGTCCATTCCCATATTATCTTTGACCACCGCATCCTTGGCATAGGCAACGCCAACCGACATCAACAAAATAGCAATTACTGTGATTATGATGATACTTCTTTTCATTCCTGACACTCCTTTATTTTTGAATCTCACAATCTGGGTTATTTTACCATAAGGAACTGGGAAAGTCAATCGGATTTTCCCGAAAAAAACCTTTGCATAACCAAACCCCTTATGGTATATTAAATAGAGAAATTAAGGAGGTGATTCCTTGCAATATCAAGAATTCAAAATCGGCGGAATGACCTGTGCCGCCTGCTCCGGCAGAATTGAGCGGGTGCTGGGAAAAACCGAGGGAATAGAAAGCGCCCACGTCAACCTGACCACTTCCATTGCAAGTATCCACTATGATGAACACTTACTCTCCTTAGAGGATATCATTGCAAAGATTGTCAAGCTTGGATTTGAGGCAGAAATTTTTTCGGGGGATTTTTCCGAAGATACTACCCAGAAAGAAGACCGCAACCTGAAGTACAGCCTGATTTTCTCCGGAATTTTGACCTTTCCTTTGATTTTGGGAATGGTTCTCAGCTGGTTTGGTATTCACCTGCATTTTTTGCATCTTCCGTGGCTGCAACTGCTTCTGGCAACGCCGATTCAATTTGTAGTCGGTTGGCGTTTTTACAAGCACGGCTTTCTGGCGCTCAAGGCAGGCAGTCCCAATATGGATGTACTGATTGCCCTTGGTACCGGTGCGGCTTACTTTTTCAGCCTTTACAATGTGCTGAGCGGGAATACCCAACCCGGCTCCATGGAGGGCTTGTATTTTGAATCTTCCATGACCATCATCACCCTGATATTATTGGGAAAATATTTAGAGGCACGGGCAAGAGCCAAAACCTCGGATGCCATTGGCAAGCTGATTGCCCTGCAACCCCAAAATGCAACCTTGATCAAGGATGGCAGCATCCAAACCATCCCTTTGGCAGAAGTGCAGTTTGGGGATATTCTTCTGGTGCGCCCCGGCGAAAAAATTCCGGTAGACGGCGAAATTGTCGACGGACACAGCGCCATTGATGAATCCATGCTGACCGGCGAGAGTATGCCCTGTGACAAAGGTGCAGGCGACACCGTCTTTTGCGCCTCCATCAATCTTTCGGGCGCATTCCAGATGCGGGCAGAACGGATTGGTCGGGACACTACCCTTTCCCAAATTATCAGTCTGGTGCGCAGCGCCCAAGGGGTGAAGGCGCCCATTCAAAAGATTGCTGACAAAGTTTCTGCTGTTTTTGTGCCGTCCATTTTAGGGATTGCGCTTTTAACCTTTCTGGGTTGGTTCTTCCTGAATGGGAACTTAGAAACCGCCCTGCTGAACGGGATTTCGGTTCTGGTGATTGCCTGCCCCTGTTCTTTGGGTCTTGCTACCCCTACCGCCATTATGGTGGGGACTGGCCTCGGCGCGCAAAATGGAATCTTGATTAAGGGCGGTGAATATCTGGAAACCGCCCACAAGCTCACCGCTATCGTCTTTGACAAAACAGGAACCATCACCAAAGGCACTCCTGCCCTGACCGATGTGATTTCCATTGGATGTGACCGCCAGTCCTTGCTTGCCGCTGTCGCTGCAGCCGAGGCATCGTCAGAGCATCCCTTGGGTCGTGCCATTGTTCAGGCAGCACAGACAGAACAGCTTTCCCTCCCTCCGATAGCCGATTTTGAGAGCATCACCGGAAAAGGGATTTCTGCCAAGGTGGACACCGCCCTTTGGGTGATTGGCACCCGCGCCTTGATGCAGGAGCATCAGATTGAAATCGATGGGTTGGAAGAAACCGCCTCCTCCCTTGAGGCTATGGGAAAGACTGTGATGTTCGCCGGCACAGGCGGCAAATTGATGGGACTGGTAGCAGTTGCCGACACCATCAAACCAACGGCAGCACTTGCCATCCGTCAGCTCAAAGAGCTTGGATGCAGCGTGTCTATGCTGACTGGCGACAACCAAAAAACTGCAACCGCCATTGCCGCTCTTGCGGGAATTGACCAGGTTTTTGCCGAAGTACTCCCCAACAACAAGGCAAAGCAGATTGCCGCCCTGAAGGAAGACGGGCATCTGGTTGCGATGGTTGGCGATGGCATCAACGACGCACCTGCTCTGGCAACCGCCGATATTGGTATCGCTATGGGAGGTGGCACCGATGTCGCCATCGAATCTGCCGATATTACGCTGATGCGAGAGGATTTATTACTGGTCCCCACCGCTATCCGCCTTTCCAGAAAAACCATGCAAAAAATTCGCCAGAACCTATTCTGGGCATTTTTATACAATTCCATCGGTGTCCCCTTTGCCGCCTTGGGCTTTTTAAGCCCCATTCTGGCAGGTGCCGCCATGGCATTCAGTTCCGTTTCGGTAGTCACCAACTCGTTATTACTCAAGTTCTGCCATCCGGAACGACACACAGAAAGGAGAATTGTAAAATGAAAACCTGTATTCTTCGTATTGAAGGAATGGCGTGCAATCATTGCACCGCCTCGGTAAATACCGCCCTTTCGGCCATAGACGGGGTAGAAAGCGTCAAGGTCAGTCTGGAAGAAAAATCCGCTACTGTTACCTATGATGCTGACAAGGTTAGAGCAGACCAGCTTGCCGATACCGTGGACGGGCTTGGCTTTGAAGTCATCGATTTCTAAAAGGAGCACGTCTTATGAATAACCCAAATATTGTCCGCATTACTCAGGATAAAAACACCGCTATCTTCCAGTTGGATTCCAATCATAGCATCAATAAAATCCGCCTTCAGCTTAACATAAAGAAGTCCTTGGACATTGCGGCATCTTATGCCGTCAACGGTATTACCAGCGATTTGATTGCGCTGGGCAGAACCACTTCACAAAACGACGGCACGGCAGTTTGGGAATTTTCGGTACCCATTCTCGCATCCCATTTGTTCTTCACCCTGCCCGACGCAGTTGAAGTTCAGGAACTGGATTTTGAGGAAGGCATGGAACTTTCCGGCAAAAACGCCTATCCTCGCTATCAGGATTTTCCCTTGGGGAAAAATTATTATTTAGATTCGGTTACTGTATTTACCCCTGAGGACGGCTACACCCAATATACCCTCTACACCAGCAACAACGGCAGAGATTTTAAGGAGCTGGCACGAAAAACCACTACCTCCTCCTGTCCAAAAGGTGGGGAAACTTATGGGGCAAATGGGCAAGAATGTTCGGTCATCCGCGTCTATCTGGAATACTGCTCTTCCTCTCCCAATGCGGTGGTGACCAACCTCACCTTTACCGGAAAAGAAAGCGGAAATCCCGTTATGGATACACCCCCTGTGGAAGTGGCAGATTTTGAAGATTCCGTTTACAACCGTCCCATCACCCACGAGGATACCTATGAAGAAATCCGTGGCATCATTCGCAGGCGGTTGGGGGATGCGTATCTTTCCTGGTTCTCCTTTCAACTGAAAGAGAATCCCATCCGCCCCTATGACTTCTTTTCTCTGGAAGATGCCGATGGAAAAATCCTCATCACGGGTAACAACGGTGTTTCCCTTGCCACCGGCTTAAACTATTATCTGAAACACGTTTGCAAGGTACATCTTTCTCAGCTTGGGGATCAGACAAAGATGCCTCCACAGCTTTTACCCGTTGGTACGCCTGTTTTTCGCGAAACCAAGGCGAAACTTCGCTACGCCTATAACTATTGCACCTTTTCCTACACCATGCCTTTCTGGGGCGAAAAAGAGTGGACGGACGAACTGGATTGGTTGGCGCTGAGTGGCGTGAATCTGGTTCTTGACATTGTGGCCCAGGAAGAGGTTTGGCGGAGATTTTTAGGAAAGCTGGGTTATACCCATCAGGAAATCAAGCAGTATATCGCAGGCCCCGGCTACTATGCTTGGGCATATATGGCAAACTTGTCCGGCTTTGGCGGACCGGTACACGATTCCTGGTTTTCCCAGAGAACCGAACTGGCACGAAAAAATCAGCTCCGGATGCGCAAATTGGGGATGGAGACTGTCCTCCAAGGTTACAGCGGTATGGTACCGGTAGACATCTGCGACCATGATAAGGAGGCAGAGGTTCTGCCGCAGGGAAGCTGGGGTTCTCTGCAACGCCCCAGTATGCTCTACACCACCTCAAAAAGTTTCCGTCGCTATGCGGAAAAATTTTATCAGGCACAACGGGAGGTCTACGGAAATCACAGCCACTATTACGCCACCGACCCCTTTCACGAAGGTGGAAAAATCGGGGATATGTCCTTAAGAAGCATTGCCAGGGAAGTACTTTCTGCAATGCTCAAAGCTGACCCCGACGGCATCTGGCTGATTCAGGCGTGGGAGGGAAACCCCAAATCGGAGCTTTTAATGGGTCTCACCGATGTTCCGGATGGAAAATCCCACGCTCTGGTATTGGATTTGTACGCAGAAAAAATCCGCCGTCATTTGGAGGGCGGAGAAAACAATGATTCCTATGGCTATGCCAAGGAATTTGATGGAACCCCTTGGGTTTTCTGTATGCTCAACAATTTTGGCGGTCGTTTGGGAATGCACGGACATCTGGACAATCTGCAAAAGAATGTTCCCGAGGCACTCAACAGCTGCCAGTATATCCAAGGCATTGGCATTACCCCTGAGGCAAGTATGAACAATCCGGTGCTTTATGATTTCTTGTTTGATATTATCTGGCAGGAAAACATCGATACCCCTCTGGCTGCTGTGAATCTGGAGGATTGGCTTTCAGCCTACACCATCCGTCGCTACGGAACAGAAAGCAGTTCTTGTGAAAAGGCTTGGCGCATCTTCCAAGACACCGTCTACGCCTCCCAAAAGAATATGCTGGGACAGGGTGCGCCCGAATCGGTGGTGAATGCAAGACCGGCGCTCAAGATTCAGGCAGCATCCACTTGGGGAAATTCCATCATCAGCTATGACAAACAACAATTTGCAGACGGCGTCAAGCTCCTGTTGGAAGATTTTGATACCTTGAAAAGCAACAAGGCTTATCTCTACGATGCAGTCACCGCCTTTCAGCAGGTGCTCTCCAATACTGCACAGGACTTGCATCAACAGATGGCAACCGCCTTTGCGGCAAAAGATAAGGAACAATTCGACCTATACGCCAAGGCATTCTTGTCTATCATTGATAAGATGGAATCGGTCACAAGTTCCAGCGAATATTACCTGCTGGGCAGATGGGTAGAACAGGCAAAAGCTCTTGCGGAACACACCGATGATTTTTCCAAGCGCCTTTATGAATTTAATGCCAAAGCGTTGATTACCACATGGGGGGCGTTTGCTACTTCGGAAATTTCCAAGCTCCGCGACTATTCCAATCGACAATGGTCGGGGCTGATTGGAGACTTTTATAAGCCCCGTTGGGAAAAGTGGATTGCCGCACAACAAGAGGTGCTTGACGGAAAGGAACGCACCGAAATCCCCTATTTTACATGGGAATGGAATTGGGTAAGGAGCAATCAGACCTATCCTACCTCCCCCTCCTCCGTAAACCTGAAAGCACTTTGGGAGGATTTTGAAAGAACTAACATTATATAAAATTTCCCAAAATCTTCTTTACATAAAAATTCCTTGATTGCAAACAATAGCATTGTAAAATCAATGCAAAAGGAGCAATTTATATATGAAAGCAACAGGAATTGTTAGAAGAATTGATGATCTTGGAAGAATCGTCATCCCCAAGGAAATCCGCCGTACCATGCGTATCCGTGAAGGCGACCCGTTGGAAATTTATACCGAGAGTAACGGCACCGTCATCTTCAAAAAATATTCTCCCATTGGTGAATTGGGGGAATTTGCATCCCAGTATGCAGAGTCCTTGTCCAAGGTTGCCGGCATCCCCGCCTGCATTACCGACAAGGATAACATCATTGCCGTTTCCGGCATTTCTAAAAAAGAACTGCGAGAGAAAAAGGTGTCCGGCGAGATGGAAAAGGTAATGGCATCCAAAACCGTATTTTTAGCAAATCCCGGCGACAAAACCTTGCGGGTTTTAGACGAAAATGACCGCTATGGAGCAGGGGTGGTTGCTCCCATTGTATTTGAGGGCGACAGCATCGGTTCGGTTGTGTTTTTGAGCGAAGGCTCCCAAAGCATTGGTGAGCTGGAAAGCAAACTGGCACAAACCGCTGCAGGCTTCTTGGGAAAAACAATGGAATAATCGCACACATAAAAAACATCCGTTTGAAAAAACGGATGTTTTTATTTTTAAGTTGTAGCTATATTGGGAACTTCTTTCGTTTCAATCGAAGGAATCATACCCAAAATCGGAATGCCAAACTGTTCCAGTTCTTCTGCAGTCTTGATGGAATTATCCAGCAAATCAGAGAGGAATACGAACAGAACTGCCATCACAAATCCCAAGAACATTCCCACAACGGTATTTCTGGGGATGCTGGGAGATGCCGGTGACTCCGGCATTTCCGCCGGGTCAATCACGGTTGCCGTACCACGGATAACCACACGTTCCAGCTCTGCCGGTGCAAGCTCCAAAATAGTGTTGGTCAGCTCACAGGCAATCAGCGGAACTGCATTCCTTACAGTCACATAAAGGATACCGGTTTCCTCAATATTGGTGATGGTGGTCATCATCTGAATCTGATCATAAGTATAATCGGTGCCGCTCTTTTTTGCAACTTCCTTAAAAAAGGTGTTACTGCTGAGAATCTGACCGTAGGTTTTTGCCAGCTCCTGCGAGAGCATCAAGTCGCTCAGGTTGGCGTCTTTGATGGTCTGATCGGTATCACCGGAGATATACAAGGTTCCGCCGGCTTCATAAACCGGAGTAATCAAAAACATCGAATAAAAGAATGCAATAACTCCAACCAAAACACTGCTAATCAGGATCAAAGGCCACTTGGGCAACAAGATTGAAAATATATAACTCAGGCTAAATTCTTCGTTCATTTATTCTCATTCCTTTCCTGCAAATGCACGCAATGCCATATACTGATCGATGGGGATAATGACATCGCCGGCAGTCTTTCCGGTTGCAATATCCACAAAGAAACTGTCACCGCTATAAGTTTCAGCAAACTGATTCTTTGCAAAAATTTGGTTAAGGGTCAGTCCCTTTGGATTGGAAACAATCTGAAGTTTTGCACGGATGACTGCCTCGTTACCAATCTTTGCAAACAAGGAGGGATAAAAAGTCCACTCTACTTCCACAGAACCAGGGAATGTTTTAGAAATCTTGGTTAAAAAGTCTACCATAGTGGGGGCAAGATTTCTTGCAAAATCGTAGTTCTTTGCCGGTTTTGCGCCATCCATCAAGGCAACGTCATAGCTTTCTACCGGAACATCTACAAGAATCAATGCATAGTCTGCAGCATTGCTTGGCCATGCATACTCTGATTTTTGCAGCTTGGAATGACTGGTGTTGGTTCCATAAGACTTATTCAATCCAATCAGCTCATCCAACTGAACCAGCACGCACGCCAGTTCTCTGATGGTGGCCGCTTTTTCACCTTGGATTTTATTTTCATTTCTAAGGATAATTTTATTGTGGCTTGCAAAGCTTAACGCCAATTTTCCCATAGGAGTTTCAGCCTTTGCATCCTGATACTTTGCATCGGCACTAAAATCAAGACCTGTGGTTGCCTGCTTCATTGCATAAAAGCTCAAAGCAGAAACTGCATCCTGCATGGTAACAGGCTGATTCATAAACTCCTTGGTTGCCTTTTCACTTCCCCAACACTCCTGACAGACCATCTGAATTTCCTTGGCATAGTTGCCGGAGAAAGAGGGTTGCTCTTTCAAGCTCAAATAATTGGGAGTATTGGTGCCAGAGGCAATCAAAAGTGCCATCCGTGCAAGCTCACCATTGGTAATGGTTTTTTCCGGCTCGTAAGCAATGCCGGTCTGCATACTGTTCCAGACACGTTCCAGAATCACAGGGCGAATGGTATCCTCAAAGGCCACATTGGCAGTCAGCTCCTGTTCTGCGCGGACAATCAGGCAGGCAGCCTCTGCACGGGTCAGGGTGGAATTTAATCTCAAATTCACACCATTATCACCCTGCATAATACCGGTTGCATATGCCCACTGTACCGCCTCGGGTGTCTTGCTGCCGACAGTAACTGCGCCCGGGGCAACGCCTTCGGGTTTGCCTGCACGCTCCCACAGATACAGAGCAGCCTCATCACGGGTTGCTTCTCTGTCAGGCTCGGTCATCTCATCCGGATTTCCGCCCGCCATCTTGGCAAACTGCCAACGGGTAACCAGATAGTCCGGTTTGAATTCTCCATCAGGAAAGCCGTTGACTCTACCGTCATTCACCATCTTCTCTACTGCATGATATGCCCAATGGTTCTCCGGCAAATCCGGAAAAATACTTGCCGCCAAAACTGTGGTGCTAAGCAGCATTGCACACAGACATACCATTGCAATTACTCTTTTCATCGGAATCTCTCCTTTCACTTTTCCATCCGTAAAACAATTCTGCTATATTCCCAATGCATCCCGCACGGTGGCGACTGCATGTTCAGAAATATCACAGGCAAGGTCATACACAGGAACACGTTCCATCAGTTCTGCACAAAGGCTTGATGCCGCCTCGATGCTCTCCTTGAAGGGCATTTTTCGGGTTTGTCCCAAAATCCGTGCATAGGCATCCACACCACCAATTGGGGTGATACGGTTTTCTTCGCCGCGGCGCAACAAAACAATCGCCGCAAGGGGAGCCTGCTTGTTCTGATTGCGCGTGGTACTTCCACTCCAAGGAGTCCCACAGGCATAAACCGCATCTTCCCTATCAAGACGAAGAGCCGGCGTATCGTCATTGATACAGACGGTGCCCGGCACATACCTTTCCCATAATTCTGTATGGGTGCTCTTTCCTGTACCGGATGGTGCAGAAAATAAAATTGCTTTTTCATTTACGATAATACAGGAGGAATGTAACACCATTCGTTTTTCCTGCAAACAAAATGCTTCCATCGCATGACCCAAGGAAACATAATCTCGGGGATCACGAGGGTTTTTATCTGGGGATAGAATCTGAATCTCGGCACCTTGATCCTGCAGTTGCAAAATCACGCCAACCTCTTCTTCCATTCCAAGCAGTCCTCGGTAGATGGTTCGTTCCCGATTGGTGGCAATCTTCCACATTCCGCCTTTGATTACCGGCTCATTCCCCATCATCTCAGGAAGAGATTCAAGCTTGTGGATTTTTACCCTATAATCGCAGCAATGCTCCCCCTCTTTAGAGAGAGGGAGCATATACTCCTTCAGTCGTTCTTTTAGATAATCGCCGGCACCATCTACGGATAATTTCAAACCGGCTATTTCATACTGAGTCACCGAATATTATACGTCTGCAGTAACAGTATATGTGGAACTGGTAGAAGTATTAACTTCTTCAGCTTGCAAAGCTGCTCTCAGCACTTCGCTACGGCTATAGCTGAAACCAGAACCTTTGTATACCGTCTTGGGTTTTGCAAAAACAACATTGTTGTTTTCTTTCTCCAACTGAACCATACGGAATTTAGGCATTTCAAATGCACCATTTCCGGCATGTTCAAATGCTAACTTTCTCATTTTACTACCTCCTGTCATTTTCTTTGCCTAAATTACTGATTGGATGGAATGGTGATCATTCTTGCATTATCTGCAAACTTATACTCACCCGCTGCATCCTTATAGTAAACAACTGCGTAAACTTCGCTTGTCAAAGCATCATCGTAAACTCTTACTGCAAACTGACCATCTGCATTCTTTGCAAGAGCCGGCAATTTCGTTGCACTTGCAAGTCCTTCTTTAGAGGAAGCCAGAACGATACCGAACTCAGCAGCATCACCTTTCACTTCACCGATAACTACAACAGAAGCAGGAAGAACTTCATTAGCGTCATCCTTATCTGTATCCTCTGCGTTAGCTGCGTCAAAGTAGGTCATAGAAAGGGTAGTTGCTGCGGTTGCTGCTACTGCTTCCACAGTGATAGTGATGGTTGCAGTTTCACCATAGGTTGCACCTGCAATGTAGAGAGTGTCAGCGGAGTCAGAAACATACCAAACAGCTTCCGTTTCTGCATCTGCATCTGTTGAGCCAATTTCTGTTTCGCCAATCTTTACGCCGGTAACAGTGTTACCATCTGCCAGATCGTTGAGCGGGAATGCCTTGATATCGCCTTTAGGAAGCTCAGCTGCGCCCCAGTAAACTTTATTCGCATCACTTGCATCTACCACTCTAAATTTTGCATTCGGAACTGTGTCATCTACAGTTACATCGCCACCCATCAACAGGGTTGCGCCGATATCAGTAGTTGCAGTCTGATACTTGAAGGTTTTCTGCTCTCCTGCCGTTGCAAACTCATACTGGTCAATGTAAACGATATCATCAGAAACAATATTAGCAGTTTCATCTTTGGTCTTTCTGTGAACCAAATAGGTAACGGTTTCGTCCGCCTCATCACTGGTCACATAAGAGGTAACCTCGATCTTATCCCCTACATACGCTGTGCTTGTTCCTGTGTAGGAAGCTGCAAATACGCCGGTCATAGAAACCAGGCATGCAACGCCTACGATTAAACTTACTACTTTCTTTAACACCTACATCTCCTCCTTAGAAATGTGTTTATAATGATAGGTTAATTATTTACGATGTCATTTTCACCTTTCGGTGATTCGTGCAACTTACCACGCTCTACTCTCCATACTGCATCACAAAGCTGAATTGCAGAATTTCGATGGGTGACAAAAAGCACAGTTTTTTCGGTCTTTCTCAGATTGTTGAGCACTTGCTCCTCTGTGTCTACCGAAAGCGCTGATGTAGATTCGTCCATCAGCAAAATGTCTGCCGGGCTGTAAAGCGCCCTCGCAATCGCCATTCTTTGACGCTGTCCGCCGGAAAGACGACTGCCGCCTTCTCCCAATTGGGTATGTATTCCTTGCGGAAGTTGATGAATCTCTTCTTCCAGACAAGCAATGGATAGACATTGCTTTACTTTTTCCATATCCGGATTTTCGTCAAAAAGTGTGATATTTTCCAGCACTGTGCCGGAAAGAAGCAAGAAGTCCTGAGGAACATAGGCAAATGCCTTATGGTACGCATCCAAGGATGCTTTGGTACCATCCTGCAAAACCGCCGATATAGTATCAGGTTCTGTGGGTAAGATGCCTAACATCAAATTCAGCAGTGTGCTTTTTCCTGCACCGGACTTTCCGCAAATTGCGGTAAGCTTGCCTTTTTCAAACAAGGCATCTGCCTTGTTGAAAATCAAAACCTCTTCGTACGCAAAGGTCAATTGATTCACTTGGATTTCCTTAACATTCTGATAGAACTCTTTGCAATCCTTTTGCATTGGTATTACATCCGCATCCAGATCCTGCAACTCCTCCAACCGCTCTGCAGAAGCACAAAAGGCAAGATACTGCGGAAACAGAGAGGCAAGCTGCTGAAAGGGAGTAGACATATCACCAGTCAAGCCAAGAATTGCCGTTAAGGCACCAAAGGTAATCTCTCCTCGAAAGATGCGCCACGCGCCCCATCCCAGAATCAAGTAGTACCCCATGGTCATTGCGATAGACAAGCAAACGCTTGCGCCAATACTGATGCGGTTTTTCCGCATTGCAAGTGCATAGGACTCTTGCTGAGATTTGCCGAGCAGACGAAGAATCTTTTGATGTACCGAAAAGGCTTTGATGACTGTAAGATTCTGCATCATTTCCTGCAAGAAGGAACGGATCTTTCCTTCTGCTTCTCTGCTTTTGTGGAAGATGTCGCCGGTGATTCTGCGATAGATATACGCCCCAAGGAGCATCACAAAACCTGCCACCAAACAAAGGAGTGCCAAAATCCAGTCAAGCATCAAAAGTGCTACAAAACTGAACAGGATTCTCGCTGCTATTGCAAGCAATGCGGGAAAAATTTCAGCCACACCTTCTGCCACAATCCCTGTATCGCCGGATAGACGATGTACCAGTTCTCCGGAATGGAATTGGTCTGCCTTGACTTTTTGCTTGTGCAAAAACTGTTCAAACAATTCTGTTTGTAATCGGAATCGCAAAGAAACCGATGTGTGCACATGCAAAGCCGTAATCCCCATCTGTATGCCGAGCTGTAACAGAATCAGTCCACCGAGAAGCAATCCGGTACGAATCAGATTGCCGGCAGCCTGCCCCGTTGCCATATCGACAACGTCCTTGGACATCAGCGCAAGATAAACGCCGCATCCGGATCCTGCCATACCAAGCAGAGAAAGGAGCATCACTTTGCCCCGGGAGCCTCGCAAGAACTTAAGGTAGGGGTTTTGTTTCATAAAACAAGTCCTCCCCGCTCACTGCGTGTTCCCTTTGCCATCAATGGTTTCTTCCAAAAGATGATGTTCACGCAATTCTTCAAGAAAAGCATTCACCGCATCCTCTGCAAGTGCATCATCAATAGCATACTCATGTGCCAATGCTGAAACAAGATCCTCAAACGAAGTTTCTTCCTCCAGACAATGCCACAAAAATGCACCGGTATCGTTTAAAGATACCATTGCACCGAGGTTTTCATAGTTTTCATCATAGGGAATTGCGGTGTACTCATCAGCCAATTTTTTTAATAAAAATCCTTGTCTGATGCGCAACTTTGCCCCCTCCCCCTATAATTCTACTATCATTCTCTATGATTATAGCCTTCTTTTTTTCATATGTCAAGTGTTTTAATGAAGTTTTTTTTGAAAAAGAACTGTAATATTACTTTTTGTGAAATGTGCAAAAATGAGGTTGCTTTGGTTTGTCTATTTGCCACAATCGAGCCACTGAATGGCAGGGTTACGCCGGAACCAAGTCATCTGCCTTTTGGCATAGCGCCGGCTCTCTCTCTTGACAGTTTCCACTGCCTCATTCAGGTCAATTTTCCCTTGCAAATGGGCAATCAATTCCTTATAACCAATCGCCTGCATTGCCGTCGCCGTCTCTGGAATTCCCATAAAAAGAAGCTGTTTTACCTCCTCAAGCAAGCCATCTTCCATCATCTTATCTACCCGTGCATCAATCCGCTGATAGAGTTTTTCCCGTTCCATCTGCATTCCATAGATGGTAGCATCATAAGCGCATTCCCCTTTGGCACTACGGTCAAACTCCGCTTTGGTAAGACCTGAGGTTTTGATAATCTCCAGCGTGCGAATCACCCGTTTTACATTATTGGGATGAATGGCTTCCGCCGCCTCGGGATCTGCCTTTTTGAGCATTTGATGAAGCACCTCTGCCCCCTCCTGCACGGCAATCTCCTTCAGTGTTTGGCGATACTCCAAATCCTGTGCAGCGTCTGAAAAAGTGATGCCATTGAGGATGCTGTCCACATAAAGTCCGGTTCCTCCACACAGAATCGGCAGTTTCCCTCTCCTTAAAATATCGTCGATGCAGGCGGTGGCATCCTTGACAAATTCTGCCACGCTGTAATTCTCGGTCGGGTCCACTACATCCAGCATATGGTGGGGAATGCCCTGCATCTCTTCCTTGGTCGGCTTTGCAGTACCAATATTCATATGCCGATAAATCTGCATCGAGTCACAGGACACAATCTCTGCCGGATACTTTTTCGCCAAATCAATAGCAAACGCCGTCTTGCCTGATGCCGTGGGTCCTACCACGCAAAGGATGTTCGGTTTTTCCACAGAGATTGCTCCTTTCTTTATATGATTCGTTTGAACAACCTTTCGATTTCCGTCTTGGTAAAGCCAATACGAATGGGCCTGCCGTGAGGGCAACTGCCAATTCCCTTGTCTTCCATGTCCAAAACTTTTTCCAAAAGGTCTTGCATTTCCGGATAGGAGAGTCGTTTATTCGCCTTGATGGCGCCCTTACAGGCAATCATATCCAATGCCTTTTCCTCAAAGTCCGCAACCGGATGCTTCCGTTTTTCCTGCATCGCATCCGAAAGCTCCAGAATCAAATCCCTGAGTTCTGCCTCGTCTGCCGCAATGGGTGCGCCCTGCACAATCACCGCATTGCCGCCAAAATCTTCAATCTCAAATCCCAGACGGACAAAATCGGTCAGGTTTTCCATCACGCTCTGCTTTTCCCGAAAATCCAGATTCAGCACCAACGGACTAAGGAGTAATTGCGCGCATTTTTTCTGGTTAAAATATTCTTCCTTTAAGGATTCAAAGCGCATCCGCTCATGGGCGGCATGCTGGTCGATGAGGAACATTTCCTCCTCCGTCTTACAGATGATATAGGTATCAAACACCTGCCCCACGATTTCCGGCTTTTTCTTTTGGGAAATCACCGGCACAATCTCCTCCATCACCTCTTGTTTGGGAGGAGTTTCTTCTATAATAATATGTGTTTCTTTTTGCTCCGGTTCCTCCAGCAGTTCTTCCAGAATCACTTCAGGCGCTTTGGGGACATCTTCTCGAACAAACGAAACACTCTTTTTTTCCTCTGGAATAGTATACGCCAGATACTCTTTTACCAGTTTGGGATTGACATACTCCCGCTTTGATGCGGGTGTCGCTGATACCGGCGGCACAGACACCTTGGGAGTCTCCATCTTTTCTTGCTGGAAAAGCGCATTGCGGATGGCGTGGTATGCCACATCATAAATCTGCTTTTCATTGGCAAACTTCACTTCTGTTTTTGCCGGATGCACATTCACATCCACCAATTCGGTTGGCAAGGTGATACTGATCACAAAAAATGGGAACTTGCCTACCATCATACGATTACGAAACGCCTCTTCTGCCACTTTGGAAAGAACATGATTCTTCACAAATCTCCCATTGACAAAAAGGGTCTGGCGGGTCCGGTTACCTCGGGCAAGCTCGGGTTTTCCCACCACGCCGGAGATGTGCACACCGTCTTCGACATAGTCTACCGGAAGGAGCGCCTTGGCGTGATCCAAGCCATAAATCTGGAGAATCACGTTCTTGAGTTTCCCATCACCGGAGGTAGAAAATACTTCTTTTCCGTCACAGGTATAGGAAAAGGCAATGTCCGGTCTGGAAAGTGCAATCCGGCTCACCAAATCTGCCACATATCCTGCCTCGGTAGCGTCCTTTTTCAAAAACTTCATTCGCGCCGGCACATTGGCAAACAAATCCTTCACCACCATGGTGGTTCCGTCCGCGCACGCCATAGGTGTTTTTTCAACCACTTCTCCGTGCAGGAGCTGAAGATAGACGCCCTCATCTCCCTCTGCGGTTTTGGTAATCAACTCCACCTGCGAAACTGCGCAGATGCTGGCCAGTGCCTCGCCTCTAAAACCCATCGTTCCAATCCGATACAAATCCTCAATTTCCGAAAGCTTGCTGGTTGCGTGACGCAAAAACGCCGTTTCCACTTGGTCTTTGGGAATTCCGCAACCATTGTCACAGATACGGATATAAGAAATTCCGCCTTGCTTGATTTCCACCTCAATTTTGGATGCACCTGCATCCATAGCGTTTTCCACCAATTCTTTTACCACCGCCGAGGGGCGTTCTGCCACCTCCCCCGCAGCAATTTTATCCGCAACTGCTTTGGAAAGCACCTGAATCTTTGCCATAGGTTTCACCTCGATTTCTTAAGCTTGATTGTTTGCTTTTGCCTGCAAATCAAAAAGTTTGGTCAGCGCCTCCACCGGCGTAATCACATTGAGGTCAATTTCCTTCAACTCGGTAATCACAGGGTTTTCTGCCAAGGCAAAAAAGTCCATCTGCCCCTCTTGGGATGCCCGCTCCGGCACTCTGGTGCGAACCCTTGCATCCGCAACCTCTTGATGGTCCTCGCTTTCCAATGCCTCCACAATCTCTGCCGCACGGCGTGTTACTGATTTTTTTACACCTGCAAGTACTGCTACATCCACGCCATAGCTTCGGTCCGCACCGCCACGGATGATTTTGCGCAGAAAGCTGATGCTATCGCCCCGCTTTTTGACCGCGATACAATAATTCTTGATGTTGGGGATTTTATCCTCCAACTGGGTAAGTTCGTGATAATGGGTGGCAAACATGGTTTTTGCCCCGCACTTATTGGCATCGGCAAGGTATTCCACCACCGCCCAAGCAATGCCCAGTCCGTCAAAGGTACTGGTTCCCCGCCCGATTTCATCCAAGATAATCAGGCTTTTTGCCGTTGCGTGGTCCAGAATGTAGGCAACCTCATTCATCTCCACCATAAAGGTACTCTGCCCTGATGCAAGGTCATCGGATGCCCCCACACGAGTGAAGATTTGGTCTACCACTCCAATCTCCGCCTCGGAGGCAGGGACAAAGCTCCCCACCTGTGCCATCAGCACAATCAGGGCAGTCTGGCGCATATAGGTAGATTTTCCTGCCATATTGGGTCCGGTAATCAGGGCAATCTGGTTTTCCCCATTGTCCAGATGGACATCGTTGGGGATAAAGGGTGCAGTTTTGTTAATCTGCTCCACCACCGGATGTCTGCCATTTTTAATCAAAATTTTATCGCCCATATGCATTCTGGGCATGGTATAGCTATTTTTCTCCGCCACCTGTGCAAAGGAACAAAGCACATCCAGACGGGCAACCGCCTCTGCGGTTCGCTTGATGCGGTCAAGAGCCTGTCCAACTCGATCCCGAATCTGACAGAATAGCTCATATTCCATATCCACAATGCGGGTACTTGCATCCAGAACCGCTTCTTCAACCTCTTTCAGTTCCGGCGTGATATAACGTTCCCCATTGGTCAACGTTTGTTTGCGAATAAAGTAATCCGGCACCTGATCGACATAAAGCTTGCTGATTTCTATGTAGTAGCCAAACACCTTGTTGTAACCAAGCTTCATGGTCTTGATTCCGGTTTTTTCTTTTTCTTTTTCTACCATTTCTTTCAGGATACCCTGTCCATTTTCAGCAAGCTCCCGCACCCGATCCAATTCTTCATTGGCACCTTTGAGAATCAATCCACCATTTCGCAAAGTAGCAGGTGCTTCCGGGTCAATGGTTCCGGCAATCAAAGCACAAACATCCTCCAACGGGTCAATTTCTTCTCTGCACCGTCCAAGGAGTTGGGAATGAGTTTCTTCCAATAATTTTAAAATATCGGGAAGTTGCGAGAACGATAAACTCAATGCAGTCAAATCTCCGCAGCTTGCGGTTCGATAAACCACCCGGTTAATCAGGCGTTCCATATCTGCAATCTGTTTGAGGTGTTCCCTCAACTCTGCACGAAGAAGCGGATCCTTGACCAATTCCTCTACGGCAATATGCCGATTTTGAATCATGGCACAGTTAAGGAGCGGTGCCGTCAGCCATTTCCGTAGCAGTCTTGCCCCCATGGAGGTACGGGTACGATTCAGGATATGGAGCAAACTCCCTCTGGTACTGCGGTCACGCATACTCTCTAAGATTTCCAAGTTCCTGAGGGTATACATATCCAGCTTCATCTTCCCCTCGTCGCTGTTGGTTTCTACGGTTTTTAAGTTGGTGAGTTCTGTTTTCTGGGTTTCTTCCAGATAAAGGAGCAACGCCCCGATAGCAGAAACACAGCCCTCTTTACCCAAAAGCTGTTCTGCCTCCTGTCCAAATTGTGCTTTCACCTTATCCGTTGCATAGGGGAGTTCATACGCCCAATCATAATAATTGCGGACAACCCCACGGGTCTTATCCTGAATTGCCTGCAGCAGATTGGTGTTTTCATAACCCCTGAGATTCATCAAAATCTCAATGGGCGCAAATTTGCTGATTTCATTCAGAATACCGGTGCTCATATCCTCACCCAAAAGCTCATAGGCAGAGCATTCCCCTGTGGTAATATCCACAAAAGCAACGCCCGCTCCACCCTCGGTAACTGCAATGGAGCAAAGGTAATTGTTGCGGTTGGCATCCAGAGCTGATGCATCCATAATGGTGCCGGGGGTAACCACCCGAATCACTTCCCGCCTTACAATGCCTTTGGCGGTGGCAGGGTCTTCCGCCTGCTCACAGACTGCCACCGAATAGCCGGCAGAAACCAGTCGGGCAATATAGCCATCTGCCGCATGGAACGGAATGCCACACATGGGCGCACGTTCCTCCATACCGCAGTTTCTTCCGGTAAGTGCAATATCCAAAACCTTGGACGCAATCAGGGCATCATCAAAAAACATTTCGTAAAAATCGCCCAAGCGATACATCAAAATGCTTCCTTGATATTCCTCCTTGACCGCAAAATATTGCTGCATCATCGGGGTCAGTTTTTCCTTATCGATCTGCATACCGGCTCCTCCGTTTCTCTATGTAGGAAGAAAACCGCAGGCTCAAAAAAGCCAACGGTTTCAGTTCTGTTTTTTCTTAGTGACAACCACCGCATTCGCTGCAAGAACCGCCGCAGCTGTGTCCGCCGGAAATGGCGTTTTTGATAATCTGATCCATTTGATTGAGTACACTCTCAAAAGCGCGGTTCGCTTCAATATACTCACGGATGGTTGCATTTTCTGCAATCTTGTTAAACTCATTCTGCAAGAACTCATTGAGCTCCTGCGCTTCTTCTGCGGTGGGCTGCTTGTCAGCAAACGCCTCTAATTTTTCCTGTCTTTTTTCATTGTAGCCGCTAATCAAATCAACGGCATCTGCATCCGCAGTCAGTGCACGATTGGCTTCATCCGCCCGTGCCTTTACCTCGCTGTGGGCAATCAAATCGCCCAGTTCTTTTGCTTTTTCAAAAATTTTTTCACTATTCATTGGAATCTACCTTTCTTTGATCCATTCACCAAAGAGGGACCACGTCTGACTCTTGGTGATTTTTACTTTTACAAACTCCCCAATCAGGGAATCGGGCGCCGCAAAGTTGACCACCTTGCCACCCTCGGTTCGTCCGGTTAATGTGTCCGGATTGTTTTTGCTGACGCCCTCTGCCAGAACCGTCTGCACCGTCCCTACATAGGCATCATTTTTCCGTTTGGAAATTTCATTCTGCACGCTGAGCATCCGGTCAAAGTTCCGATGCTTTTGCTCCTCATCCATCACATCCGGCATTTCTGCCGCAGGGGTTCCCACCCGTTTGGAATAGATAAAGGAAAAAATGGTGTCATACTCCACTTCCTTTAAGATTTGCAGGGTTTCCTCAAAATCCGCATCGGTTTCACCGGGGAATCCCACAATGATGTCGGTGGTCAGTACAATCTCCGGCATCTTTGCTTTGACCTTGGAAACCAGATGAAGGTAATCTTCTTTGGTGTATTTGCGGTTCATCAAACCCAGAATCCGGTTGGAGCCGGATTGCACCGGAAGATGCAACTGCTTGCAGATTTTCTCCTCCTCTGCCATCACATCAATCAAGGCATCGGACAAATCTTTCGGGTGAGAGGTCATAAAACGTACCCGCTCAATACCATCCACCTTGCAAACCTTTTGGAGCAGGGTGGCAAAGTCCATCCCGTCCTTCCGGTCATTGCCGTAGGAATTGACATTCTGCCCCAAAAGCATAACCTCACGATAGCCAAGGTCCGCAACCTCCTGAACCTCCCGCAGAATATCCTCTGCATCCCGACTGCGTTCTCTGCCCCGCACATAGGGGACGATACAGTAGGTGCAAAAGTTATTACAGCCATACATAATCGGGATTTTTGCCAGTGGCTTGGGGTCACGATGATAGTCGATTTCCTCAAAGATGGAGCCATCCTCATTCTTTACATCAAAGATGCGGGCATCTTCTTCCATTACCTGATATAGCAGCTCAGGAAACCGATAAAGCGCGTGGGTGCCAAACACCAAATCCACATGGGGATATTTTTGACGGATTGCCTTTGCAATATGCTCCTGCTGCATCATACATCCGCAAAGGATAATCTTAAGCTCCGGTTTCCGGCGTTTTTGATGCTTGAGTGCACCGATGTTTCCAAATACCCGAAGTTCCGCATTTTCCCGCACGGCACAGGTGTTATAGAGCACCAAGTCCGCATCCTCGGTTCTTTCACAGAACCCATATCCCATTTGAGAAAGCATCCCCTTGATTTTTTCCGAATCGCTGACATTCTGCTGGCAGCCATAGGTTTCTACAAAGGCAAGGGGTCTGCTTTTTGGCATCTTTTCTGCAATCTTTTGTATATACTCTTTTTGCACCGCCATTTCTGCGGCACTGATTCTTTTGCTTTCCATTATTGCATGTTCCGATATTTTTCTATAATCTTCTCAATTCGAGAGATGGGGGTCAGCAGCTCGCTGATGGATTTTTCTTTATTCAAAGTCTGAATAATCAGCGCAATATACTTGGACATATCTACCTCGTGATACCAAGGAGATGCCAACAATTCCGGCTGACGGTAAATCAGATTGGTGGTAAAGATTGCATCAATGATGCCGTCTTCATACGCCTTGTCAAATTTCTTGACACCTTCGGTGAAAAGGCCAAAGGTCGCAAATACCAGTACCCGGCGTGCTTTCCGTTTTTTCAGTTCCTTGGCAACATCAATCATAGAATCGCCGGAGGCAATCATATCGTCTACCACGATTACATCCTTGCCCTCCAAATCATTGCCCAGATACTCGTGTGCAACGATGGGGTTTTTGCCGTCAATAACGATGGAATAATCTCTACGCTTGTAAAACATACCCAGATTGGTGCCAAGCACGGAGGAATAATACATACAACGTCCAACCGCACCCTCGTCCGGAGAAATAATCATGGTATTGTCCGGATTGAGCATAATAGACGGGTCATATTTCATACACGCTTTAATCATCTGATAAGTAGGCTGCACATTTTCAAATCCACCAAGAGGAATCGCATTTTGTACTCTGGGGTCATGTGCATCAAAGGTGATAATATTATCTACCCCCATATTGCTAAGCTCTTGCAGCATCATGGCACAGTCCAAAGACTCTCTTGCAATCCGCTTGTGCTGACGGCCCTCATAAAGCATGGGCATAATCACGGTAATCCGCTTTGCCTTGCCGCCCATTGCCGAAATGATACGCTTCAAATCCTGATAATGGTCATCCGGACTCATAGGGTGGTCTTTCCCATACATATTATAAGTAACACTGTAATTGAACGCATCCATCACGATATAAATATCGTGGGTACGAATGGAGTGCATGATCATTGCCTTTGCCTCACCGGTACCGAAACGGGGGCAATTGCTAGGGAGGATAAAGGATTCAATCTCATCATCCTTACCCTCATTAAACTTGTGAAGATGCGCGTTGATTTTCTGCGTCATCTCCTCGCATCCCTTCATGCCGATAACTCCAAGCCGTCCTAAGTTATAAGACTCAATTGTGCTATCCATACTTCCATCAATCCTTTCTTTATTTCATCCGCCAAGGGCGGTTATTTATGCTTCATGATGCTCCGAGAGCAGTCGATAGCGAATATCCCAAAGCTTGGGAGATAAATCCACATAATATGTGTGAGGATTTTCAAAACGCTTGACCTCATCCCAGATGGTGCTGAGGCTCTCTTTGCAATATTCCCGAATCTCTTTGAGAGAGGGTGATTGATACACACATTCCCCATTCTTGAAAATCGGCACCTGCAATTCCTTTGCCTCAAAATTGGTAATGGTTTTCCGTTTCCAGGTATGCTGCGGGTCAAAAATTTCATAGGGCTTGTCCGCGTCAATGGTTTCATCAAAGGTGGTAAGCACATCGGCAATCGCCATACCTGTTTCCTTGGAATACCGGCGGTACACCTTTTTGAAATAAGGAGTAGTAATCTTGATGACATTCTCGCTGATTTTGATTTTGGGCAGAATCACGCCCTCATCTTCAACCGCAACCAGCTTGTATACTCCACCAAATACCGGCTCGGATTTGGAGGTAATCAAGCGCTCACCCACGCCAAAGGAATCAATCTTTGCACCCTGCTGCAGAATATCCCGAATGATATATTCATCCAGAGAATTGGAAACCACAATCTTGGCAGTTTCCCAGCCTGCCTCATCCAGAATCTTGCGACACTTTTTTGTAAGATAGGTGATGTCGCCGCTATCAATCCGGATGCCGCAGTTGGTGATACCCAAAGGCTTTAACACCTCATCAAAAACCCTAATGGCATTGGGCAGACCGCTCTTTAATACATTGTAAGTGTCAATCAACAAGGTACAGTTGGTAGGATACGCCTCGGCATAAGCCTTAAATGCCTCATATTCACTGTCAAATGCCTGCACCCAGCTGTGCGCCATGGTTCCAAGCGCCGGAACGGAAAACATCAAATCAGAGATGGTACACGCAGTGCCCACCACGCCGCCGATGTATGCCGCCCTTGCGCCATAGATGGCACCGTCATAGCCTTGCGCTCTGCGGGAACCAAATTCCATCACCGGAATTTCCCCCGCCGCGCGGACGATACGATTGCTCTTGGTGGCAATCAGGCTTTGATGATTCACGGTAAGGAGAATCATAGTTTCCACAAACTGTGCTTGAATCAGCGGTCCTCTGACCGTCACAAGCGGCTCATTGGGGAAAATAGGCGTCCCTTCAGGGATTGCCCAGACATCACAGGTGAACTTGAAATCTCTGAGATAATCCAAAAAATCTTCATCGAAAAGCTGTTTTTCCCGAAGAAAGGCAATATCTTCCTCTGTAAACTTCAGGTTTTTCAAATAATCAATCAGTTGTTCCACACCTGCCATCACGGCAACACCCGCTCCGTCAGGTGCCTGACGAAAGTACATATCAAAATAGGCAATCTTGTCCCGCATACCCTCTTTCAGGTACCCGTTTGCCATGGTTATTTCATAAAAATCCGTAAGCATTGTATAGTTCATACAGACAAGTCCCTCTTTTCATTCTCAGAATGATTTGTTGACAAGTTCATTATACACAAACGAAAGAAAAAAAACAAGCGTTTCTGCCAAAAACTTGACAAAAAACCGAAAAATCGTTATGATTCAGTAAGATGAGCATTTTCGGGCAGAAAACCGTAAAAATTTTTGTTCATTTTTACAATTTTGCGAAAGGCGGTGACGTAATGAAAGCAAGACATTGGCTCATTCTTCTTGGCGGGATTCTCCTTGCCGGCATCCTTGCTTTGTTCTTTCTTTTTTCATTCAAATCCGCCGGTATGGTTGCCGAAATTTATCAGGACGGCACCTTGGTTCGAACCATCGACTTAAAGGAACACCAAGAAATCCGCCTAAACAAGGACGGGAAGGAAAATATCATCCTTATCGAACCGGACGGGGTTACAATGCAGTCGGCAAACTGCCCCGACAAGCTTTGTGTCAAGCAAGGGAAAATCCAGAATGGCATCTATCCCATTGTTTGCCTGCCAAACAAAGTTGTCATTGAATTAAAAGTCCCAAAAAAATCCCATCCCGATACCATCAGCCGATAGAAAGCAGGTGTGTTATGACCCCCAAACGTCTCACCCTTTGCGGCGTCCTTACCGCTGCCGCTTTAAGCATCTTTGTGTTGGAGGCACAACTGCCTCCGCTCCTTCCAATCCCCGGCATCAAGCTGGGGCTTTCCAACTTGATCACCCTGTTCGCCCTGCTTTATCTCTCCCCTTTAGAGGCAGTTTTTATCCTTCTGGCAAGAATTTTGTTGGGTGGTTTTTTGATTGGAAACCCTTCCACCCTCCTTTACAGCCTTTTCGGAGGCATTGCTTGTCTTGGCGTTGAGCTATTACTCCTTTATCCGCTCAAAGTTCCCTATATCTGGGCAGTCAGCGCGGTGGGGGCAATCGTCCACAACCTGATGCAGTTATCCCTTGCAATCCTGATTACCAAGGCGGCATCGCTCCTTTGGTATCTTCCCTTTCTCTTAATTGCAGGGGTTTTAACCGGACTTTTCACCGGATATGCAATCCATCTTTTTGATAAACACGCAGGAAGTCAGATGCGCAGGCTTTTATAAAGACCTTGAAAAATCGGGGTGTCTATGCTATACTGAATTTTAAGAAAGCAGGTGTTTTTATGCCAAATGAAAAAAGCAACGCTTGTCACCGCACCTCCATTGGCGGACAAGCTGTCATAGAAGGCGTCATGATGCGGGGTCCCCATCAAATCGCCACCGCAGTCCGCAAGCCGGACGGCGAAATCATTACCGAGGAGCAAGCCTTGGGGAAAATCCGCAAAGGAAAGTTTGTCAAGCTTCCTATTGTTCGCGGCTGTGTGAACTTTTTTGACTCCATGATTGTAGGGGTCAAGTCCTTGATGTTCTCCGCCCAGTTCTACGATTTGGACGAGGAGGGCAATCCGGTAGAACAAGAACCATCCCCCTTTGAGGCGTGGCTGGAGAAAAAGCTGGGCTCTGAGAAGATGCTGAATGTGGTTCTTTATGCCTCGGTCATTCTTTCTTTGCTTTTTAGTGTGGGACTTTTTATTCTTCTCCCCACCTTTTTGACCGGATTTTTGCGGAGCGTAGTGGAAAGCCATATGCTTTTGACCTTGATTGAGGGAGCAGTGCGGATTGTCATCTTTATCTGCTACCTGACCCTTGTTTCTCAAATGAAGGACATCAAGCGGGTGTTTATGTACCACGGTGCAGAACACAAGTCCATCTTCTGTTATGAGGCGGGACTTCCGCTAACCGTAGAGAATGTCCGCACCCAATCCCGTTTCCATCCCAGATGCGGAACCAGTTTTCTGCTGATTGTGATGGTGATTAGTATTCTGGTATTCTCCATCATTCCTTGGGATGCAGAAACCTTTGCCGCCATTCCGGTGATCGGACCTTTCTTGGTGGCAATCCCGTGGCCTATTACCAGAATGCTGCTCCGGTTGCTGCTGCTTCCGGTAGTTGCCGGTGTTTCTTATGAAATCATCAAGTTTGCCGGCCGGCACGACAATCTGCTCACCCGCATCATCAGTGCACCGGGTATGTGGTTCCAGAGAATCACCACCAAAGAGCCGGAGGATTCGATGATTGAGGTTGCCATCACCGCATTGACTGCGGTGCTTCCTGAAAACAAAGACGATGACCGTTGGTAAGAGGTGATCCCAATGACCTTGCAGGAATTGCGCAAACAACTAAAAGAAGAATTTCTCATCAACGAGATAGAAAGTCCTGAAGCTGATTCAGGACTTCTTCTTATGCACGCATTGCACCTTTCCAAAACCGAGCTGTTGCTTCAAAACCACACTCTCGCTGATGAAGATGTAGCCGCTGTTTTGCAGCTTGCAAGCCGTCGTATCAAGGGAGAGCCTGTCCGTTATATTCTTGGGGTCTGTCCCTTTATGGATTTAGAGTTTGCGGTCAATCCCGCCACCCTGATTCCCCGCCCGGAAACCGAGCTTTTGGTGGAGGCGGTATCGGAACGAATCTCCGGCAATTCTCCCCTGTCCCTTTGGGATATTGGTTGCGGGAGCGGTTGTATCGGCATCACCCTTGCCCATCGCCATCCCAATCTTTCGGTGACCGAATTGGATATTTCCCAAAGGGCATTAGACACCGCCCAAACCACCGCCGAGCGTTACGAACTCTCTGCGCGTATCGATTTTATCAAGCACGATATCTTGACAGGAATGCCAAATCTTTCTCCTCCCGATATCATCGTTTCCAATCCTCCGTATATTCCCACCAAGGACCTTGCGGGGCTGCAAAAAGAGGTGCACCTGTTTGAACCCCAGACTGCTCTTGACGGCGGCGAGGACGGTCTGATGTTTTACCGTAGCATCATCGCAAATGCACCCTTGCCCCCAGGCGGACTGCTCGCCTTTGAAATTGGCTATGACCAGGGAGAATCTGTCCCCCGTTTGATGGAGGAATCCGGATATAAAGATGTGACCTTGCTCCACGATTTAGCCGGTCATCCCCGTGTGGTTTTCGGTTTTCACGAATAAGAACCCGTCTCGGGTTCTTTTTTGTTCTACTCCGGTGAAAAAATGCATAAAATAGAGCATCACAACCTGACAAGCCGGAGGAATTATGAAACACTATAAAGCAATCATCATTGACGGGAAAAAGTGCATCAAGCGCCTTTTGGGATTTTTGCTGCTGACGGCAGTGTTTTCCCTGATTATAGCTGGACTTTTCTCAAATCCATCCCGCTTTACCGATACCGATTTCCTGTCGGAGCATATCATTCGCCAAACCATCCCTGCTGCCGATGCCGCAAAGGGTGGATATCAAACTGCCCTGCAAAAAACAGCAGATTCCTTGAAAAAGCTTGCCCTGCGCTTTCTGGGTTTTGACCCGTCGGTTTCCCACAGCATTCTTACTGCCGAACTTCCGTTTACCAAGCAGGTACAAGCCACCCCTCTGTTTCAAATAAGCCAGCAAGCCACCTCCAAGGAAGTAGCAACACCCACGCCAACCGCTCCGGTTACCATTCCCGAGGAGAACCGTGCCCCCATCAAATCGGTGGATTTGAGTCCCGACAAGAGCAAGTCCGGCAGCATCCTGATTGGGAATGAAACCTCTTACAGCATCGACATCCAAGGGATGCTCAATCAGCCTCTTTCTCTGGATTTTTCTTTGGACGGGCCTAAGGTTCTGGTGATTCACACCCACGCCACCGAAAGCTATTCCCCCGAAGGGAGCGAGGTTTATGACATCACCGCGGGCGACCGGAGTCAGAATATTGAAGAAAATGTGGTGCGGGTGGGCAAGGTTCTCTGTGACATTTTGAACCAAAAGGGGATTTACGCCATCCACGATACCACCCTCCACGATGTTCCCTCTTTTAATGGATCTTACGCCCATTCCCTGACCGCAATGGAGAATTATTTAAAACGCTATCCCTCCATTCAGGTGATTCTGGACGTGCATCGGGATTCCATTGTATACAGCGACGACACCAAAGCAAGACCCCTGACCCAAATTCGTGGCAAGAACGCCGCCCAGCTGATGCTTGTAGTCGGCACTGACGAAAAAGGCTTGGAACACCCCAACTGGCGGGAAAATCTGAAAGCCGCCATCCATTTCCAAAATGCCATCAACCAAAAATATCCCACCCTGATGCGGCATATCAACCTGCGCAAGGAGCGGTTTAACGGGCACACCAGCAAAGCCTCGATGATTATTGAAACCGGTGCCAGCGGGAACAGTCTTGCCGAGGCAGAATATGGCATCAGTCTTCTGGCAGAATGCGTTGCAGACTACCTGAATGACTTTTAACATTCTTTTAACTTGTATTTTCCGGAGAAAAACAGTATAATAACCACAAAAGAACCTGCAAAGGAGATACAGTTATGCGAACATTATTGGCAATCTGGGCAGCAAAACTTGCAAGCGTTGCCGGAATACTGGTTGGAAGAAAATCCTCCTCCACCCCCGGCAGTATTGCACTCAAGCTTTGTCCCGCTTTGATATCGACACTTTCCAAAAAGCTCCGCAAGGGTGTGATTGTTACCTGCGGCACCAACGGAAAAACCACCACCAACAATCTGCTAAACACCGCATTGGAGCAATCGGGCTACAAGACGGTTTGCAACAATCTGGGCGCCAATATGCTCAGCGGGGTTGCCACCGCCTTTGCACAGGCGTGTAACCTGTGGGGTAAATTAGATGCCGACTGGGCGGTTTTGGAAATCGACGAGGCATATGCCCGCAAGGTATTTGCCCACCTGACCCCCAACTATATGGTAATCACCAACCTGTTTCGGGACCAGCTGGACCGCTATGGAGAGATTGACACCACGTTGGAGCTTTTGCGTGAAGCCATCTCCATGCATCCGGATCTGACCCTGATTCTCAATGGAGATGACCCCCTCTCCTCCCGCTTTGGCGAGGGGCGAAAGGCGTTTTATTACGGTATTTCGGAGCAGGTACTCCCTCAGACCGAGGAAACCAAAGAGGGTCGTTACTGTGCCAAATGCGGCAAGGAGCAATCCTATCACTTTGTTCATTACAGCCAGTTGGGAGATTACTACTGCCCCCATTGCGGGAACCAACGCCCCAACATCGATTTTGCCGCAACCAATATCAATCTTTCCGGTGCTATGGAGTTTGTGGTGAATGAAACAACACCGGTTCGTGTGAATTACCGCGGGTTTTACAACATCTATAACATTCTTGCCGTTTATAGTGCACTGAAAGTCATGGGCATTGAGGGACAGGATTTCAACCAAATCCTCAGCGACTACAAGCCCCAAATCGGCAGAATGGAAGAATTCTATCTGGGCAAACCCTTTATCCTGAATCTGGCAAAGAATCCGGCAGGCTTTAATCAGGCAATCCAGACCGTAATGCTGGACAAGCGCAAAAAGGATGTGATTGTTGCCATCAATGCCACCGCCAATGACGGAAAGGATGTTTCCTGGCTGTGGGATGTAGATTTTGATTTGCTCAAGGACGAAAACCTGAACCGCCTCTACACCTCCGGCGTCCGTCGTGATGATTTGTCCCTGCGGTTTAAGTATGCAGATATTCCGGTGGATAACATCTGTCAAAGCACCGAAGAGGCGTTAAAGCTCTGTTTAGACAGCGATGCAGAGGTCTGCTATGTTCTGGTCAATTACAGCGTTCTCTTCTCTACCCAAAGCAAGATGTTGGAAATGCAAAAATCCTTAGCTGCCGGAGGTGAAACCCATGCCTGAACAAACCATTCATATTCTTCATCTCTTTCCTGATTTGTTAAATCTTTACGGGGACAAGGGCAACCTTGCCGCACTCTGCAAGCGCCTTACTTGGCGGGGAATCGAGGCAACCGTCACCACGGTCACCCAAGACAGCAAGGAGCTTTCCTTGGATGATGTAGATATTGTCTTTTTGGGCGGCGGCTCCGATCGGGAGCAGATGACGGTGGCAGAACGCTTGATGCCCTACAAGCAAGCCTTGAAAGATTATGTGGAACAAGGTGGTGTCCTCCTTGGTTTTTGCGGCGGATTTGAGCTCCTTGGCACCAGTTGGTGGGCAGGGGATATCCAAACCGACGGGCTTGGCATCTTAGACATCCACGCTGAGCGAGGGGAACAACGTTTCATCGGGGATGTGGTGCTCTCGTCGGATTGGACCGAGCAACCCATCTGCGGTTTTGAAAATCATCCCGGACGAATGCAAATCGGAGATTATCAACCCCTTGGCAAGGTCATTGCGGGACACGGCAATGACGGAGTCAGCGCCTTGGAGGGCGTGCTTTATAAGAATGTATTTGCCACCTACCTCCACGGACCGCTGCTGCCAAAAAATCCTGAGTTGTGTGACAGCATCCTCACCCGTGCACTCACCAAAAAATATCCGGATTTTGCGGAACTTTCTCCCTTGGATGATACGCTGGAGCTTGCGGCAAACCGCTTTATCGTGCAAAATTTCTCAGGAAATGAAAAATAATCTTAAAAATTTTGAAAAAAGCCTTGCAATCTAAAAAAGATTCTGTTATAATAGTTCGAGTTGAGTTTAGTATTCGTATCTGTTAGGAGGTGTATCTATATGGCAAAATGCGAAGTTTGCGGCAAGGGTGTTACCTTTGGTATTAAGGTTTCTCACTCTCACAGAAGAGCAAATAAAGCTTGGAAACCCAATGTAAGACGGGTTAAGGCAATCGTTGACGGCACTCCCAAAAAGGTGTATGCTTGTACCAGATGTTTAAGATCCGGCAAGGTTAACCGTGCTGTATAGTCTTACACTATTTGCTTTATGAAATAAAAAAGGTTCTCACACGAGAACCTTTTTTATTTTATTGTTTTCTTAAAGGCGGTCGGCAGCGCAATCTCCCCCGAAAGCTGTTCCTCAGTTACCCAGAGGAAGGGTGTTTTTTCTGCTTTCTCACAGTCTGCAAGGCAAACCTGCATCTGCCATTCGATATGGGTAAAGATATGCTTCTTTTTCCCCGCAAAGCTTAGTTTGCTTGCCTCAATCCCCCATTCCTTTAACTGTGCCTTTGCCTCATCTTCTTTTAAGAATCCTTTTTGATTGGGAAACTCCCAAAGTCCTGCAAGGAGCCCCTCGTCCCCTCGTTTGCGCACCGCCCATTGGTCTTGATGCTTTAGCAAAAACACCGTCATCTTTTCTACCTTTCTCGGTTTTTTTGCGGTCTTGACAGGGATGATATCGGTACTGCCACGCAGATGGGCAAGGCAGAGATCATTCAGTGGACATTCCTCACACTTGGGCGCACCATTGGGAACACAGACCATTGCCCCCAGTTCCATCAGGCTTTGGGTAAAATCCCCCGCACGGTCCTTGGGGTAAATCGCAAGCAACGCCCGTGTCATATCGTTTTTGATAGGTTGCTTGAGGATATCTCTCTCATCCTCGCACACGCGGGAAAGCACCCTGAGCACATTGCCGTCCACCGCCGGTCTTGGCAGTCCAAAGGCAATGGAGGCAATCGCCCCTGCAGTATACTCTCCAATCCCCGGAAGGCTCCGAATCAAAGGATAGCTCCTGGGCATCTCACCGCCAAACTCTTTCATAATTTCTTTGGCTGCTGCCTGCAGATTGCGGACTCTGCGATAATAGCCAAGTCCCTCCCAGAGTTTCATCAGCAAATCTTCCTCTGCCTCCGCCAAATCCTTGATGGTGGGAAGTTCCTGCATAAACCTTGCAAAATAAGGTTTGACCGCCTCTACTCTGGTCTGCTGCAGCATAATTTCAGACACCCAAACCCAATAGGGGGTAGGGTTACTCCGCCAAGGTAGTTCCCGATGCCCCTGATCATACCACGCCAACAACTTTTTCGGCAGGATTGAAGGAATCTCCATTCTTTCTGTTTCCATTTTGTTCACCCTTATGTAATCAATAACTCCGAAAAATCACGGATATACAAGTCCGCCTCCTGTTTCAGCAGTTCTTTCTCCGTAACACTTTCCTCCTCCACCGCAACGGTTTTTAAGCCGATTTTCTTTGCAGTACGGATTCCGGTGAGGATATCCTCAAAGAGCACCGCGTCCTCAACCTTGCAATCCAGACGGCGCAGACATTCCAGATAGATATCCGGCTCGGTTTTTCCTTTGCCCACATCATCCACATAGGTGATGGTATCAAAGAAGTTTTCCAGTCCGTGATGATTCAGGCATGCCAAACACAAGGCAGGGTCACAAGCGGTCACTATCCCAAGCTTGACGCCATCTTGTTTCAGCTTTTTCAGATACGCTTTGGCGCCATTTTTGAGTTGAACCTTTTCTGCATAAGACTGGTAAACCATATCGGTCCATTCCTGATAGATTTCTTCCGCCGTCATAGGCAGTTGATACACCTGCTTTACATAAGGTGCACTTTGGGTCAGGCTCATATGATTGACCTTTTCCATCACTTCCGGAACTACCGGAATCTGATGCTTTTCCAAAAAATCATCCATCAGCTTTGCCCAGACCCACATGGAATCAATCAGAGTCCCGTCAAGGTCAAAGAGAGCTGCTTTCATTTTCATCCTTCTTTCTATACAAAGGAGAATATCCTAAAAAGGATATTCTCCGTCAGATGCTTTCTTAACGAATGGTGTATGCGCCTTTGATCATCACCAATACATCCGCATTGGCACGGAAACCTCTTCCGTCTGCCACCGGCACAATCAAAAGATGATTGGAGGGCATTTCACTGCCTGCCGCCAGGTCATAGCCTGCGGTGGTATCGGCAATACCGCCTTTTTCGGTAGCAATGACGGTTCCCTTTCCCATACGCAGAATCATTTCCGTCCCCGCTTCGCAAATAACCTCTTTGCCAGAGGGCACATTGATGACCTTAAAGGAATCATTGCCGGTAACCACGCCCTCGGATGCAGCGATGCCAAACCGCTCATCGATGTAAGCCTTGATTTCGGGAATCACCTTATCCACAATATAGCTTTTGGTCACCACCGGATCGTCACTGCCGCCCGGTTCTGAGAATACCACAATACCGCTCAGCAGTACCAGACAAATACCAATCACTATTCCTGTTTTCATCCATTTTTGATTTTTCATACACACATCCTCCTATGTTTATGATAAACCGAAAGAAATCTCTAACGCCTCATTGACCTTGTCCATCATCTGTCCGTCAAGGTGCCCGATTTTTTCTTTCAGCCGTCGTTTATCCAGAGTTCTGATTTGCTCTGCCAACACCACCGAGTCTTTGGAAAGTCCAAACCCGCCGGCACTGATTTCAATATGGGTGGGCATTTTCGCCTTGTTCAGCTGCGAGGTAATCGCAGTCGCAATCACCGTCGGGCTGTAACGGTTGCCCACATCATTCTGGATGATAAGCACCGGTCTGACGCCTCCTTGTTCCGAGCCGACCACCGGACTTAAATCCGCATAATAGATATCTCCTCGTTTTACATTCACTTTTTTCACACTCCGCAGTTTAGATTCAGATACGAACAAAGCTGTTCGGTCTTTCAGAGTATCCTTTCCTCACTGGCATTGTATGCGGCTTGACCGATTTTGGGTACAAACACAAACCATCTGCGGCGTATGAAAAGCTATGTACCTGTAATTATTCCGGAATGGGGCGGTCAAACAGGAAGTTGTGGGTTTCCTGCACCTTTCCTCCCTTGAGATAAATCCGGGGAATCCGCTTGCCGATGACACAAAGAATCTCATAGTTGATGGTTCCCATCTTTTCGGCAAGGCTCTCTACCGGTAATTCTATATCATCGCTCTTGCCGAACAAGATGACTTCATCGCCGATATGAATAGTATTGACCGCTGTGGCATCAATCATACATTGATCCATACAAATATTTCCCACAAGATTGCACAAGGTTCCATTCACAATGGTTTGTGCCTTTCCTGAGAGAATCCTCGAATAACCGTCGGCATAACCGACGGGGATGGTTATCAATTTGGTTTTTTGGGTGGTAGAGAATTTTCTTCCGTAGCTGACGCTGACACCTTCTTCTACCTCTTTTACATTGCTGACACGGGTTTTTAACTGCATAGCAGGCTTTAGATGAATCCTTCCGCAATCCACAAAGGAAGACGGCTTGAGTCCGTAAAGGACGATGCCCGGACGCACCATATCCATATGCATTTTAGGAAAACGCACCATCGCCGCACTGTTACAGCAATGCTTGATGGGAATGTTCAGTCCGTTCTCCCTTAAGCGATTGCAGATATTCTGGAACCGTCCAAACTGCATTTCGGTATAGGCATCGTCGTTTTCATCGGCAACAGAAAAATGGGTGAAAATTCCTTCAATATCCAGATTGGGAAGCACTGCCATCTTGAGGATGGTGTCCACAGTTTCCTGATTCACCCCGGCATCCTCGTTATAGCGCAAGCCGATTCTGCCCATACCGGTATCAATTTTGATATGGATTTTGGCTCTCTTTCCTTGCTTGACAGCCGCACGGGAAAGCTCACTTGCCAGCTCGTAGCTGTAACAAGCGGCAGTGATATCCTCTTTGACCAAATCGGCTGCGTTCACCAAATCGGTATATCCCAGAATCAGAATCGGGCAGGAAAAACCACTCCGGCGCAACTGCATCGCCTCATCGATGCAAGCAACACCCAAGCAATCGGCACCATTCTTCAAAAGCACCTTTGCCACCTGAAGATAGCCATGACCGTAACCATCCGCTTTCACAACACCCAGAATCTTGGTCCCTTCTCTCACAAATCGACGTATCCAACGGATGTTGTTTTCAATGGCATCCAAATCAATTTCCGCCCACGCTCTTTTTCGATTATCCATAGTTTGATTACTCCTTTATGGCACGAACACTCCGTCCGCTACCTTTGCATCAAGTACAAAATCTACAAAATCCAGTCTGCACCGCTCTTTTTCTTCCCCATCAAAGACGCGCAAACATTCCGGCATCCATGTTTTCAGGTTTAGCTGCAGCTCCTGGCTGCCGTCCTCAAAGGGAATCTGCAAAATTGCCTGCTTTTCAGTCAGCTCTATCTCTGGTTCGCCCAATGCAAAATAGGCATCAAAGAAGTCGGCAACCGACATCACATCAAAGGGAAGCTCTGTGGAGCTTCGCTCCAGCTCAATTGCCGGTGCACCTTGGGTACGGAACCAAACTTTTTCCTCATCAATCACGCTGACTGTCCCTTTCAGGTGTTCCGGCTTGAGAATCTCGGTGCGATAGTGTTCCGGTCTTCTAAAGCTTTGAGAGAGCTGATACTCCCGCGCCCCCTTGTTTCCGGTCACGGTAAGGTCTACCACAGCCGTATAGCTTTCCATCTCTTGGTATCTCTTTTGAATTTCTTCACCCGCATCCTTTTGACAGGCTGCGGTGCTTGTCATCAGTATCACGGCAAACAGAACCGCCATACCTTTTTTCAAGCAAAATCCCCCTTTAAGGTTTTTGAAGTGTTAAGAATGCTTTGGGAATTCGGGCGAGTACATCTCCTGCAATCATCCCAAACTCACCCAGCTCCTTTGCTGCAATATCCCCTGCAAGGCCGTGCAAAAATGCGCCCAGCGTTGCCGCGTGATACCCGCAAAGTCCCTGTCCAAGCAACGAACCAATGATTCCGGAAAGCACATCCCCCATCCCACCGGATGCCATCCCGTGGTTCCCTGTTGGATTCTGGTGTACCTCACCATCGGGCGAGGCAATCACCGTGTCCTTTCCTTTCAGCAACAGGGTCACACCCCATTTTTTCGCAAAGGCTACTGCTACCTCTCGGCGATTCGTTTGAATCTCCTCAGCGGTCAGTCCACACAAGCGGGACATTTCCCCCACGTGAGGGGTCAGCACCACCTGAGATGCGACACACTTCAAAATATCTATATGCTCCGCGATGGCATTTAGACCATCCGCATCCAAAAGAAGCGGCTTTTTTTGTTCCAAAAGTGACTTTATCGTCTGCCAAAGCTCCGGCGCTTTGCCAAGTCCCGGACCCAATACGCAGGCATCACTTTTTTCTGCCTGTTCCATGATTTGCCCATTTGCCAAAGGACTTATCATTCCGTTTTCAGATGCCAAGGGCAATGTCATCGCCTCGGTAATCTTGACTGCAAGAATCGTTTGCTCGGTGTCCGGTGTTCCCACCGTCACCAGTCCGCTCCCGCTGCGAAGTGCCGCCTCACCGCAAAGTGCCGCCGCACCGGTCATTCCTTTGGAGCCGGCAACCACAAACACTCTGCCGCAGTCCCCTTTGTGCATCTCAGGATGCCGTTTGGGGAGCAGCGCCGCATATTCCTTGATATGCTCAGCAAGATGGCCTTCCATCAGGGATTCCTCCCCTGCCACAACCGCAACCGCCACTGTGTCTGAATGGCTGATACTCAAATCTACGGGAGCTTTTCTCCCGAGAAAATACAGACAAGGCTTGCCCAATTCATCGTGGATAATCTCCATATCCCGCCATCCAAATCCCCGGATTCCGGTTCCCATATACTTGGAAAACGCCTCTTTGGCGGCAAAAAAACCTGCAATATTCTCATAGGGAGTTTTTTTGGAGGCAAAGTACTCTGCCTCTTTCTTGGTAAATCCCCTCTTGATAAAGGCGTCCAGATTCTTCATCTCACGAAAGCGGGAAATCTCCACCACATCCACGCCGGTTTTAAGCATCTAAAAACACCTTCTTAGGATTAAAACGACGGAATCCATCCTTGATTTTTTCATTGGGGTTGAACAAAAGGACACTTCTGCCTTTTGCACCCTCATAGAGAATATAATACAAATCCTCTGCATCCTTATGGGAGCAAGCATACACCTTTTTGATGGCACTATCTTGCATCAATCTTGCAAATTCCGGATCCTTGGCACTTGCCATCTTTTCAATGGTTCTGGCATTGAGGTCTGCAATTCTCTTCCGCTTTCTGCGATTGAGAATCTTGTCTACATCCAGCGCACCATTGGTGAAACAATACTCATATTCTGCATTGGTGTTGGTGATGATACGATAAAGAAACCAAATCAGCCCAAAGCAAATCAAAACTGCAAGTCCACCCATTCCCGGAACCATTGCCAGAAGCGGGAACAAAAATCCTGTAAAAAGGAAAAGCACCGCAAATGTCCCAACCAGACAAGCAAAAATAATTGCATAGCTTGCCGCCGTCTTCTTTTTTATTACCAGTTGCTCAATAAAAATATCCATGGTAACCCTCCGTCGTTATTTTTTCTTGCTTTTGTATAAAACCTTGCTATGTTGTGCCCCGCAAAATCTACATTGATAAGTAAGCTCATAGGTTTTCCGCTCCCCGGGGACAAATCGTTCCACCTTTGCCTCAATCTCTCCTTTGAGATTGGGCTGGGTCAACACCTCTAAAACCTTGACATCCTCCGTTTGGGTGAGTTTTTTCCCAATCAGTTTCATTGCGAAAATTCTATGACAGTTTATACATTTCCTAAGCATCGTATTCCTCCCCAGTTTATGATGGTTTTATTATAAAATCAGTGTACAATTTAGGTGCCTCTTGTTCAATCACCATAATATTTATATATTACTTCGACACCATGAACTTTTGTTTCTTGCTTATAATTAATTGTTGTTGTATTATTGACCATCAAAGTATCGTTATCTTTCCATTCGACATCAAATTCATAATCATTAATATATGTATTTCCTACATCGCCTCGTTTTGGTTGCTTTCCATTTTTCAAAATAGACAATCTATATACAAACCACGAAGTTGCCCCACCATTACTTTCGAACACATACGCAACATATTCTCCATCAGGAGAAACAACTTTTTGAATTATATCAGGTTCGCTCAATACAAACCATCTTAATCCATTAAATGCCGAATACAACATATACATTTTCTTGTAATGAATTAACCTTATAAAGAATTTCTAACCAGTATTCAGTTTCATAACATTCTTTCAATGCTATTTCCAATTTATGAATAAAGTCTGCTCTGCTTTGTGCATATTTTGCTTCATGTGAATTTGCGCCTATTGAAGAACACGACCGCAATAACTGATTAACAAATACTGCTCTACCTTTTATATTATCACATATTGCAGTTATCTCAACAGTAAGTTCTACCGCTAATTCCTTTATTGTTTTATCATTCATAATTTATTCTTCTTTCTGCGATATACTCACTTCGTTCGTGCGATATATTTGTTTCTCAAATGCGATATAACCTCATTTCATTCGGTTGCGATATGATATAAATTCCTCATCTCGTGCCGCAGGCACATATCGCATTACGAAGTAATATATCGCACCGCAAGGTATATCGCAAATTCCGTCAGGAATTTATATCGCTGATTTCATCTTCGATGAAATCATTATACCACGCCCCGCCTGAAAATTCAACACAAATTTCTTCCTTAATATGAAAAAATCACAGCCCTTTGGGGCTGTGATTTCGCACTATAGAATTTGACACAAAGTGGACGGCATCACTTCGCATTCCTGAAGCATTTTGACCGTCGCCTCTGCCTCCGGCAAGGTGATAAATCGTTCGGTTGCCTCCTTGCTTTCTTCCACCTTTCCATCGGTAATCAGGCACGCCCGAATCCCGTAGGTTCGGTAATCCGCCTCGGTTTGAATAATGCTAAATTCCACCGTGTGGGTTTTCCCATCAATATCGGTAAACCCGAATGTTTCTTTCATAGACCATCCCTCTTTTTTGTTGGATTTGAGAACACCGGTTGTCCACGCCCCTATTTTCTCATAACGCAAAACTTTTTTCAAGACCAACTCATCGCGCAAATCCGGTTCTTCTCTTTTCCCCATTTTTCAAGGGATTGCGGCATTGTTCAACAAATTTCCCAAAATTATGTAAACCCGTTATTTCAAAAAATCAAGCTCTTCATAGACATTTCGTTTGCTTTGGTGAGAAATTTCTGCACAGCAGCCGCAGACACAAACAAAACGGAAAGAAAAGGCTTTGACATTCTCTCCTGCGGTAAACCAACTGCGCCTGCATTCGGGGCAGTCCCGATGACTCGCTGTTGCATTGGCTCTTGCTGATGGAGAAAGTTCTTTTCCATCTCCCAAAACCACAACTCCATTTCCGCCACAGCGGCAAACCAGATGAAGATAGGCACTCTCTACATTTTCTGCATTTAAGTAGCCCAATATACATCCGCATTCTTCACAGCGGAGCATCCCACCTTTGGTTCTGGGTGCAATCAATCCTTGGGTAACATACTTTTTCATAAAATCCACTTTCACCTCGCACAACTTTCTTCATACATTATAACAAGGAGGTGTGTGCTATGAACCAAGAATACGCAAATTTTAATGAAATCTTAATGAAACGGTTAAATCCGGACACAGACACAGGCTTTTCTGCCCCCGCAACCCCTACTGTCAATATGGAAAATGACCAATTTTCACAGGAGGGTGAAAATTCGGGAGCCGGAGAATTGATTGTGCAGGTGACCCTTGCCCGTGGGTCCATTCCCTTAGAGGGTGCCAAGGTCATCATCACTGACTCCACCGAGGCAGAGCGGCAGATTCAGGTGCTTTATACCGACCGTAGCGGACGGACTGCGGCGATTGCTCTTCCGGCACCGTCAAGCACCCTATCCCAGTCACCGGGAAGTGCCGTCCGCCCTTACAGCGTGTATAACATTCGGGTAGAGCTGCCCGGCTATTATACCGAGCAGTTGATTCAGGTGCCGATTTTTGATCAGATTTCTTCCATTCAGCCGGTTTCTTTGATTCCTTTGGCAGAGGGTGATGTTTCCCAGCTGCAAACCACCATCAACGAAACCCAATCCACCGGACTTTATGCCTATGGCACACAAAGAGAGGAGTGACAATCTATGCCGGTTACCTTTTATGTTCCCCGCACCATTACTGTGCATCTGGGAGCAGCCGATGATACCACCGCCGAAAATGTAACCGTCCCCTTTCAGGATTACATCAAGAACGTGGCATCCAGCGAAATCTACCCCACCTGGCCGGAAAGTGCAATCCGTGCCAACATCTATGCCCAAATCACCTTTGCCCTGAACCGGATTTTTACCCAATTCTATCCTGCCCGGGGCTAC
This sequence comes from Clostridia bacterium, assembly GCA_017397725.1. GTDB lineage: Bacteria > Bacillota > Clostridia > Monoglobales > Monoglobaceae > Ructibacterium. Next base: position 25,858 of record JAFQIA010000011.1, on the reverse strand, counting down.
AATTTTGACATCACCAATTCTACTGCACAGGATCAAGCGTTTGTCTATGGCCGTGACTTTTTTGAGAATATCAGCCAGATTGTGGATGAAATTTTCAACAGCTATATTGTGCGGCAAAACAACTTGGACCCGATTTTTGCACGGTATTGCGACGGAGCTACCTCCTCCTGTCCGGGAGGGCTTTCCCAATGGGGGACGGTGGAGCTTGCCAATCAGGGCTATGGTCCCTATGAGATTCTGACCTATTATTACGGAGATGACATCAACCTGGTCACCAATGCACCGGTTGCCGACCTGCCCGAAAGCTACCCCGGCACCCCTTTGCAACTCGGTTCCTCCGGTGCCGATGTAACCCGCATTCAGCTTTGGCTGAACCGGATTTCCCGCAATTATCCCGCCATCCCCAAAATTGCTTACCCTGACGGCTTGTTCGATGTAGATACCGAAAACGCGGTCAAAGAATTCCAACGCGTCTTCAACCTGACTCCCGACGGTATTGTAGGAAATGCGACTTGGTATAAGCTTTACTACATATTTACCTCGGTCAAACGCCTGTCGGAATTGGACTCCGAGGGGGTTTCCTTAGAGGCGGTCAGCCGACAGTTTTCCACCGAGCTTTCTGAAGGGGACGAGGGGGGCAATGTGCGCTTGATTCAGTATTTTCTCAACCTGATTGCCGAGTTCAACAACTTTATCCCCACGGTGAATATCGACGGCATTTACGGTCCCCAGACGGTTGCAAGCGTCACCGCCTTTCAACGTTCCCAGGGCCTTCCTGAAACCGGCGTGGTCGACCAAGCAACTTGGGATGCCCTCTATTCCCGCTATACCTCACTGGTTGCGGGATTGCCGGAGGATTTTCGCGGCACCGGTGCTGCCATCTATCCCGGCACGCCCCTGCGTCGGGGAAGCAGCGGAAACAATGTGCGCCAGCTACAAACCTATCTTTCAAGGATTGCAGACTTCAACAGCAATATTCCCAAAATCACCCCCACCGGCTCCTTTGGTCCGGAAACCGAGCGGGCAGTCATTGCCTTTCAACGTGAATATGGATTGCCACCGCGGGGCATTGTAGCACTAGGTACTTGGAACGCCATTGCAGAACGCTACAACGATATTATCTTAGGGGAGGACCGGAGCACCGGACAATATCCCGGTTATCCCTTATCGGAAAACGGGCAAGGAGGGCAAGTATGAAATATAATCTTTATGACAATCGTCGCAATGTATTGGAGCTGCAACATCTGCTCCGTGCCAACCATCTGTTGGAGGGAGGAATCTTAATCAATCCCGATGGTATCTTTGGCAGCGAAACCACCGCCGCCGTGAGACAATTTCAGCAACAAAACGGGATGGAAATCACCGGCATCGTCGACTATGCCACTTGGCTTTTGCTGGTGGAAAATGCCGACGACCTTTGTGAGGAATTCCCTTGCCTCATCTTGACATAAAAAACCGCCTATGCTACAATGTAGCATAGAAAAGAGGCGTATCACTATGACCAAACCACTTCATTTGCAAACCTTTGTTCGCATTGCGATGATGACAGCGCTTTCCACCGTTCTGACCATGTTCCCGCAGATTCCCTCAGGAAACGGATACCTACATTTCGGCGATTGCATCATCTACCTGACCGCAATTCTTATGGGTCCTATTCCCGGTGCACTCACCGGCGGTATCGGGCACGCTCTTGCGGACATTCTCAGCGGATATCCGGTATTTGCCCTGCCCACCCTTTTGATTAAGGGTGCCATTGGCTTTTGTGTGGGAAAGCTGCTCTATGGTTCTAAAAAAAGTCCCTTGCGACAGATTCTGGCAGCGCTTGCCGCTCTGGTTCTGGTGACTGTGGGATACTTTTTGGCAGAGATTCCCCTCTACGGTCTTGGCAGTGCGCTTTTGGTGTTTGTCACCTCACCGCTGCAATGGCTGATGAGTGTAGTTGCCGCTTGGATTCTTCTTCCTGTTCTTACAAGATTACAAACAAAGATACAAAGGAGCTAATGCTATGGAACGCAAACTGCTTTGGAAATTCAATATCATTGATTTGGTGCTGTTGGGTGTTATCGCACTAAGCTTGATTGCCCTCTGCTACAAAATCATTTGGGGCCAGGATGCCAAGGACTCTCAGACCTTCCTGTTCACCTATATCTGTACCTCTGCCCCTGAAGAGGTTTATCAGGGTATTGTGGCGGGTGCAGAATGTAGCGACGGAGAGTTTGGCGTTTCTTTGGGAAAGCTGACCAACCTGACCCTGTCTGATATTCCGGAAGAGCCTAAGCAGAAGCAAGGCGTCTTTATTACCGCCTTAAACGGAGAGGAAGGCGCGCATGGTGTTTCGGTAGAGGACGTCCTCTACCTGAAAGGAAAGGAATGCAAACTGGTGGTGGAAGATTCCGTCTTTCTTGTGTATTTGTCTGACATTCAAAAAATTGATTAAGTAAAATCCCCATAACTCTATGGGGATTTTTTGATGTTGAAAAAACTCTGCATCTGTGATAAAATAAAAGAACACTCTAAGGAGGAAGCCTATGAAAGAAAATATGATTTACGGACGGAACCCCGTGATAGAAGCGTTAACCGCGGGGAATACTACCATAGATAAGCTGATGTTACAGGAGGGATTGCACCATCCCCAAATCAAGGAGATTCTGCGCCTTTGCAAAGCCCAGAATGTGATGTACCGCTTTGTAGACAAGCGAAAGCTGGATGCTCTTTGCGAGGGCGGAAACCATCAAGGGGTTGTGGCAAGCATTGCCTCCCACAGCTATACAGAGCTTTCGGATATTCTTGCCGCGGCTGAGGCAAAAGGACAGCCACCCTTTTTGGTGATTGCCGACGGCATCTGTGACCCCCACAATTTGGGGAGCATCATCCGCAGTGCCAATGCGGCAGGTGCTCACGGGGTGATCATCCCCAAAAACCGCAGCGTTTCTCTCAACGCCACCGTGGCAAAGGTTTCGGCAGGGGCTATCGAATATATGCCGGTGGCACGGGTCACCAATCTGGCACAAACCCTGAAAAAGTTAAAGCAGGCAGGGGTCTGGATTGTGGGCACCGACCTTGCAGGGACCCAATCCCACACCCAATGCAGCTTGACCGGACCTTTGGGTATCGTGATTGGCAGCGAGGGCGAGGGAATGAGCCGGCTGGTGAAAGAAAGCTGTGACTTCTTGGTGAAAATCCCTATGATTGGAGAGATTGAATCCTTAAATGCCTCTGTTGCCGCAGGCGTACTCCTTTATGAAGCGGTACGGCAGAAGCTTGAGAAAGGGGAGCTATCATGAGAGTGCTTGCGATTGGAGATATTGTTGCCGAGGACGGACGGGAGTTTGTCTATAACAACCTAAACCGGATTCGGGATTTTTATCACATTGATTTTTGTATTGCCAACGGTGAAAATGCTGCAAATACCAACGGCATCACCGCAGATATTGCAAACACCCTGATTGCACGTGGCGTGGATGTGATTACTATGGGCAACCACACCTTTGCCAACAAAGAAGCGGAATACGTGTTGGAGGACAATCCCAACATCATCCGCCCTCTGAACTTTCCGCCCGAATTTGAGGGCGTGGGCGTCGTGGTGAAGGATATCGGCATTGCCAGAGTCGGGGTCATCAACCTGATTGGACGCATCAATATGACACCGGCAGACTGCCCCTTCCACGCTGTGGAGCGGGCGCTGAAAACCATTGATGCCGATGTCATCTTTGTGGATATGCACGCAGAAACCACCAGTGAGCGCATTGCCATGGCGCATTTTCTGGATGGAAAGGTCAGCGCCGTCTTTGGCACCCACACCCATGTGCAGACCGCCGATGAGCGGATTCTGCCCGGCGGAACCGGATTCATCTGCGACCTTGGTATGACCGGCGTGGAAGATTCGGTGCTGGGTGTCAAAAAAGAAATTATCCTTGATTTTTACTATCAGGCAGGAAAGCGTTTCCGCTTTGAAAAAGCGGAGGGCGAGGTGTTTTTCCACGGTTGTATTTTTGAAGTGGACCCCTCAACCGGAAAAACCACCGCAGTAGAACGCCTGCGTTTTTCCTCCTCCCATCTTCCTTATTGACAAGGAGCAGTACTATGTATGAATTTCAAGCAAAGGACAGGATTTATCTCAAATCCCGGTCCTTTTCCAATACCAATCTGGTCTGTCACGGCTTTACCGGTCGGTTGGGCGGTGTCAGCCAAGGCAACATCTGCGGCCTGAATCTTGGGTTTCGGGTACAGGATAACCCTGATTCTGTGCGAGAAAATTACCGTCTGGTGGCGGAAGACTTAGCCCTCTGCTATCCACGGATTGTCCTTGCCAAGCAGACCCACACCGATACCATTCGTCTGGTCACCGAAGCCGATGCCGGCAAAGGCTTGACCGCCCCCAGCGATATTGAGGACACCGACGGACTGATTACCAATTTGACGAACACCCCCTTGATGGTGTTTTCCGCAGATTGTGTGCCTCTGCTTTTTTTAGATCCTGAAACAAAGGTGATTGCAGCCATTCATGCCGGTTGGCGGGGCACCGTCAAGGGGATTGCCGCTAAGGCAGTTTCGATGATGCAGACCCATTTTGGATGCGATCCCAAAAACATTCTTGTGGCAATCGGGCCAAGCATCGGGCCTTGCTGCCTGACCTTTGACCCTGAGGATGCAGCGGTGTTTCCCTCCCGCTATCTCTCCCAAGGAGAAAACGGAAAGGTCTTGGTAGACCTGTGGGCAATGAATCAAGACCAATTAACAAATGTGGGCGTTCTGCCCCAAAACATCGACCAAAGCAAAGTCTGTACCGTCTGTCGGGCAGACCGTTATTATTCTTATCGCACCCACAAAGAGCACACCGGCCGTCAGGGTGCCGTCATTATGTTGAGGTAGTATTATGAACAGAAAAATCATCCATCTGGATATGGATGCCTTTTACGCCTCCATCGAAGAGCGGGACAATCCGGAGCTTAAAGGAAAACCGGTCATTGTGGGTTCTCCCCCTGGGGTTCGTGGCGTGGTTTCCACCTGTAATTATGAGGCACGGAAATATGGAGTTCATTCGGCCATGAGCTCTGCCGAGGCATACCGACGCTGTCCCAATGGCATTTTTATCAAGCCGCATTTTGCCAAATATCAAGAGGCATCAGAGCAGGTTCACGTCATTATGCAGGCATATACTGATTGTATTGAATTCCTGTCTCTGGACGAGGGATATATGGATGTAACCGCCAGCGAACGCTTTTTCGGTTCGGCAGAATCCATTGCCCTGAGCATCCAGCATCAGGTTTTTGAAACGGTAAAAACCACCTGTTCGGTAGGGGTGGGCTATAATATGCTTTCTGCCAAGCTTGCCAGCGAAGAGAAAAAGCCCCGCGGCTTTTTTGTGATTCCCACGCCGAAACGCTTTTATGAACTGATGAAAGACCGTCCGGTGGGGGTACTCTATGGCATCGGCAGAAAAACCGAAGAAAAGCTAAACCGTCTTGGCATCCGCACCGTAGGGGAGCTTGCAAACACCCCACCTGTGCGGCTCCATGCCTTTGGTGCTTTGGGAGAGGAAATGCTGAACTATGCCCACGGCATCGACCATCGACAGGTCACACCCAATGCCCCATCCAAATCCATTGGAAAGGAAACCACCTTTTTGAAGGATGTGACTGAACTTTCGGTTTTGACCGACACCTTATTGCTCCTTTCCCGTACGGTCAGCGACCAGTTAAAGGCAAAAAAGCTGTACTGCCGCACCGTCACCCTGAAGCTGAAGTTCAGCGATATGCAAAGTATCACCCGCTCCTGTTCGGGAAGGCAAACCTGTCACGCGGATAAGATTTTCCAGACCGCGCTGGCACTGTTGGAGGAAAACCGCCCCAACCGTCCGGTACGCTTGATTGGTGTGACTGCCGGAAATCTCAGTCAGGGCGAATACGAACAAATCTCCTTTGACACCAATTCCGAGGAACAGGACGCCCGTGAAGATGCACTGGATTCGGTCATCACTCAGCTCCGCAACGCCTATGGCGGGGACAAATTAAAAACCGCCAAAGAACTTTTGGCGGAAAGACATATCAAAGATATCTATGAAGAATAAAAGCCGCCCTTGGCGGCTTTTATTTATAGCACGTAAAACAAAATACAGAAGAAATGGCACAGGCTTGCCAGATTCACAAAGATATGAAATACCGAGTGCATATACTTCTTTTTCTTGCCCACACCATAAAGAATGGCACCGATGGTATAGAGGATGCCTCCGGCAATCAAAAATGCCGCACCTCCTACACCAATGGCGGCATAGGTAAGCTTCCAGAATCCTACCACACACCAACCCATTCCCAGATAACAAATCATCGAGAATTTCTTGTATTTATTCAAGTCAATGGCGGTAAAGGTTGCCGCCAGAGCGGTTACGCCCCAGATGATGCCAAACAACACCCAACCCATGGCGGTATTCTGAGAACGGACTGCACAGAGTGCAATGGGAGTATAGGTTCCTGCAATCATCAAATAGATGGTGCAATGGTCAATGATCTGCAGTACCTTTTTTGCAGTTGAGGGCTTGACCCCGTGATAAATACTGGACATAGTGAACAGAATAATCACCGACGCGCCGTAAATTGCCGATGCTACCACGCCCATGGGGTTTCGATGTATCGCCGCCATAATCACACAAAGCACCAGATAGGCAATTCCCCATGCCCCGCCGGTGATATGGGTGACCATATTAAAAATTTCTTCTCCCCGTGTGTATACAGGCAGCGCCCTCTCTTTTAAGGTTTGCCGCTTTTGTTGTTCCTGCATGGGTTTTCCTCCTTTATCCTACATTCTCCATTTCCTGAAGTCTTGCAGACTGGATTTCTGCATCCCCCTCCACAAGGAACTGTGCCCCCGTGGGGAAGAATCCGTCACGGACCGAAATCATGGTCCTTCTCTTAGCAACCTCCATATCCAGCACCGTTGCACGCAGTCGCTTAGAATATCTGAGCATCATTTTTAATGAGAAGGGTTGCTCCATTCCCGGAATATCCTCCAGCGCATAATTCTTTGCAAATTGAGGGATATCATTGCATCCCGATTCCTTGTAATTGGCGATGCTTGCATCCACCTTTTGCATTTGCTCAAGCATGGTAGGAAGCTCAGGCGCAAAGGCGCCCTTTTCTCCATCGCTTACCTGCATTCTTTGATTTTTGATATCCAATGTCAACACGCAGGCATTCTTGCCGTTGTCCAAAGAAATACCCACTTTCTCCGCACTTTTGGGATTGATCAAAAGCTCCAGATAGTAGCTTTGTTTCTCTTTGAGTGAAATTGGCTCTGTCCAAGAAATCAGACTTGCATCCTCTGCTTTGGGTGCCAGTTCCGGAATCCATTTCATTCCAAGCTTTCCGTTCTCTTCCTGAATCAGTTCCCGCTGCATCATCACGCCGCCCCAACCCAAGGGACTGATGACCCAGCCTGCCATGATGCGGCGATTGTCCTTGAATTCTGCAACCATCGGCACCGACAATCCGTCATAGATATTTTCGCCCAATGCCGCAACATCCACAAACTCTTGGCTATCGGTTGACAGGGTTCTGAAGTATCCCGAAAATCCCACCATCAGGTATTGATAGCCATTCCAGCTGAAAAATGCCGGACATTCGGTACTATTTCGCATGACCGATTCTTTATAAAAAACGGGCTTTTCCGTCTTTTCAAACGCTTCTGAAAAGCTTGGGGATGTATAAATCCCCTCTCCCATATAACCGCAATACACGGTGATTTTTCCATCTTTATCGGTATAAGCGCTGGGGTTTCTTGCGCTATGGTACAGAACCTCACTCGAAACAAAATCAATGCCGTTTTGGCTGACTGCATAGGTCGCCCCCGCAGGCAATCCTCCCTTTTGGAATACTTCGGCAAAGGTGAGGTTCCGGAACCGATTGGCTTTTTCGTCATAGTCCGGAGTGATTTTTTCTTCTTTGCCGGGATAGCGTTCGGTGTGGAGGCCATAGCTCATATAGTATTTTCCCTGATGAAAGAGCATAGTTCCGGTACCATAGGTCAACCACGGTTTGGTGATTTCCGCAATGGGCGGCTGCTCATACCAATCAATCAGGTTGTCGGTGGTCAGATGTGCAATATAATGCGCCCCTCTGCCATTCTGGCTTCCGTGATGACGACGGTCCAAAAGGTACATCAGGTGATACACCCCGTTGTGAAAAAAGCTCATCACATCGCCCACGCTACTGTTCCAGCCGGAGGGAAAATAAAAATCCGCAGGAGTGTCTGCCTCTTCCTCCTCATAGGTCACGGAGGCCTTTTCTACCATCGCTACTTGGGCGTTCTGCATCCAGTCATCCAGATACACCTCTCCGGTGGGAGCACAAAAACAATCCAGTCCAGAGTTCTCGTTGAGCACTCTGCCGTCTTTCATAAAACGAATCCATGTCCCATCAAAGTAGATGCCGATGTTGCCATCCTTGATAAAAGGCGCAGAAAGGGGCAGGCGCAAAAGATAGGTATCTTTGGCAGCCCCATCCGGCGTCTGCATGTGGCAAACCGCCTCTAACATCCATTCGTTTTCTTCGTTAAAGTAAAAGCATCCTTCCCGCTCTAACGATTTGTGATCCGGCGCATCCGGATTGTAGGAGCGGTTGATCACCTTTAACTCAAACGCATCCGGCAAAGAAAGGAGCACCTTTTCTTCTTCAAACGTATCAGGAAGGGTCGGTAGGGCAATATAAAAATGGTTCTTCAAAAAACCGCCGTCTTTGATAGTCCCAAACTGAAGCTCGCCAAAATCGTAAGTAGGTATTTTTCTAATAACCATCGTGTTTTCCGCCCTCTTCCCAATTTTATGCCCTGATTATATCATAGGAAAAAACAAATAGCAAGTGCAAACTCTAAAATGTACTATTGACAAACCATATGGTTAAGGTTATATTTTTAATAGGATAAAATATCATATTTTATCAAAATAACTCTAATTTTACACAAGAGAGGGGAAATTTTAATGAAGTTAGTTTACGGTGTGAAGGACAAGCCGAAGTTTGGCCAGCTGATTATTTTTGCTTTGCAACAGCTGCTTGCCATTATGACGGCAACATTGGTTGTGCCTGTGGTCATCAATCAGGCATGCGGCACAGCAATGAGCTCTGCGGCAGCCCTTTTGGGTGCAGGTCTTGGTACTTTGGTTTATGTCGCTTTTACCAAAAAGAAGTCTCCGGTATTTTTGGGTTCCTCCTTTGCTTTCATCGGTTCGATGATTGCAGCCTTTGCCGGTGGCGTGTCCATGTCCCTGGGTTATCTTGGACTGATTCTCGGTGCAATCTTTGCAGGATTGGTTTATGTGGTTATTGCCATCATCGTAAAGTTTGCAGGCGTGAAATGGATTGACAAAGTAATGCCGGTAGTTGTCATTGGTCCGACGGTTGCCATCATCGGTCTTAGCCTTGCAGGAAACGCTGTTGGCGATATCTTAAAGGGTAGTGTTCCGGATGTTACCGCATCTCCGCTGCTCACCGTTCTTTGCGGACTGATTACCTTAATTATTACCATCCTTTGCTCCACCTACGGCAAAAAGACCGCCAAGCTGATTCCCTTTATCATCGGTATTCTGGGTGGCTATGCTGCGGCAGGTATCTTCACTGCCATTGGTTATGCTGCAAATCTGGATTCCCTGAAAATTCTGAATGTGGCACCTTTCACCGCTTTGGTGGCAGACGGTGTTTCTCTCAACACCTTCCTGTCGGTACCGGATTTCACCTTCCTGACCGCTTTCAAGGGATTTGGAGAACTGACTCCCGCCTACATAAGCACCATCGCTGTTGCTTATGTTCCGGTTGCATTTGTGGTATTTGCTGAGCATATTGCTGACCACAAAAACATCTCTTCCATCATTGAGGCTGAGCTTCTGGAAGACCCGGGTCTGCACAGAACCCTGCTTGGTGACGGTATCGGTTCTATCGTTGGTGCTTTCTTTGGCGGATGTCCCAACACCACCTACGGCGAGTCTGTTGGCTGTGTTGCAATCACCAGAAACGCATCGGTTGTCACCATCATCGGTGCAGCGATTCTTGCCATCCTGATCGCATTTGTTTCGCCCTTTATCGCTTTTGTAAATTCGATCCCCTCTTGTGTTATGGGCGGCGTATGTATGGCTCTGTACGGCTTTATTGCGGTTTCCGGTCTTAAGATGATTCAGAATGTCAACCTGAACCTCAATAAAAACCTGTTTGTTGTTTCCACCATCCTGATTGCAGGTATCGGTGGATTGACCCTCACCTTTGGAAAAATCACCATTACATCCATCGCTTGCGCTTTGATTCTGGGTATCATCGTAAACCTGATTGTATCCAAAGCGTCTGACGAAGAATAAGGAGAACATCATGGAAAATGTCACAATCTTAAATCACCCTTTGATTCAGCACAAAACCACCATCCTCCGTCAGGTTTCCACCGGAAATCGGGAATTTCGTGAAGTGGTAAAGGAAATCACCGTGCTGATGTGTTACGAGGCATTGCGGGATTTACCTCTTAAGGATATCGAAATCGAAACACCGCTGACCAAGACAGTCAAAAAGACCTTGGCAGGCAAGAGTCCTGCCATCGTCCCGATACTCCGTGCCGGTCTGGGAATGGTAGACGGTATGCTGGATTTGATTCCCACCGCAAAGGTAGGCCACATCGGTATGTATCGTGATGAAGAAACGATGCAACCGCAGCCCTATTATTGCAAGCTGCCGGAAGACATCGACAAACGCCAGATTATTGTGGTTGACCCCATGCTGGCAACCGGCGGTTCTGCCATTGATGCCATCGGTCAAATCAAAGCCTGTGGCGGCAAACAGATTAAATTCCTTTGTCTGTTGGCAGCACCCGAGGGACTGAAGGCGCTCACCGAGGCACACCCTGATGTGCAGGTCTACTGTGCAAACTTAGACGATGGACTCAATGAGCATTGCTACATTCTTCCGGGACTGGGCGATGCCGGCGACCGTATCTTCGGCACCAAATAACGTAGCGTCAAACGCATATAAAAAATCCGCACACAAACGTGTGCGGATTTTTTTGGGGAAAGCAGAACTATAGAAATATTTTAGTTTTGTTGGCGATATACTCACTCTCGTTCGTGCGATATATTTGCTTCGCTAATTCGATATAACTCCACTTTGTTTCGTTGCGATATGATATAAATTCCTTTACTCGTTGCCGTAAGGCAACATATCGCATCCGTCAGGATATATCGCACCGAAGGTATATCACAAATTCCGTCAGGAATTTATATCGCTGAAAAAAACGTACTGAAAAATTCAGTACGTTTTTTTCATGGTGACTCCTAGGGGATTCGAACCCCTGTAGCCGCCGTGAGAGGGCGGAGTCTTAACCACTTGACCAAGGAGCCATATGGTAGCGGTAACTGGATTTGAACCAGTGACACTACGGGTATGAACCGTATGCTCTAGCCAACTGAGCTATACCGCCATTTGTCTTGCCTTTCGGCAAGCACAAGTGATATTCTAACAGAATTTTTACGCCGTGTCAAGTGTTTTTTCAACTTTTTTTCACTTTTTTAATCTTGCATCTTTCCTTCTTCTTCCATCACGGAAAGGTCGGTGAGATAATCGCTGTGTTTCTCCGGATCCTTCAGTTCGCCCATAAACTTTAAGGAACACAGGATAATTGCAAAGATTGCCAGAATCAACAACAATCCCCGCAAATAGCCTTGGATGGAAATGACCACCGCAGTCAAACAGAGTGCTCCTGTCATAGTATAAAGAATGGCAACCGTCTGTCTTTGGGAAAAGCCCATATCCAAGAGGCGATGATGCAGATGTCCTCTGTCCGGTGACATGGGGGAGCGACCTGTCAAAAGCCGACGGAAAATGGCAAAAATCGTGTCGAAAATCGGGAGCCCCAACACCAAGATAGGCACTGCAAAAGAAATGATGGCAGAAAGCTTTAAAAATCCTTCTACCGAGATACACGCCAGAATGAACCCTAAGAACAATGCACCGGTATCTCCCATAAAGATTTTTGCCGGATTGAAGTTATAGGGCAAAAAGCCAAAACCTGCACCTGCAACCGCTGCGGTAAGGATTGCCACATTGAGATTGTTGCTGAGCAAGGTCAATGCCACCAAGGACATGGATGCAATAGAAGAAATTCCAACCGCCAGACCATCCAGCCCATCAATCAGGTTGACTGCATTGCAAACGCCTACAATCCAAATGATGGTCACCGCTACCGAAACCCAATAGTTCATCACCAGATATTGGGGGCCAAACCACCCGTAAAAGGGGTTTGCAAAGTGCTCAATCCGGACGCCGGCATAGACCACCAACGCCGCCGCCACAATCTGGCAAAGGAGCTTAACGATCGCTTTCATATCAGACATATCATCAATCACGCCCACCGTCACAATAATCAGCGAGCCAATCAGGATTCCCAGCGTTTCACGGTCGATGGTTGCAAAGCAAATCGCGCTGACCACGAACCCATAAAAAATCGCCAGACCGCCAATCAGGGGAATCGGTTTTTTGTGTACCCGTCGGTTGTCCTTGGGCACATCCAAAGCATTGATTTTATGTGCAAGGGCAATCACCATAGGCGTTGCCGCAAAGGATATCAAAAATGCAACTGCCAAGGCAAGCGGCACATAAAGACTGTTGTTCAAAAGCATTTTGCTTTCCTCCTTTAGGGCTGAATGAATCCAACCTTACGATAAACCTTTGCAAGAGTTTTTGCCGCTGTGCGGGATGCAATCTCTGCACCGCTGCGATACACCTGTTGCAAATAGTCTTTGTTTTCCATCAGTTCACGATACCGTGCCTGAATGGGGGTCAGGGTTTCCACCACTGCATCGGCAACGGCAGCCTTAAATATGCCATAGCCTTTGCCTTCAAACTCTGCTTCCACCTCTTCTAAGGATTTTCCGGTCATGGCAGAGTAGATGCTCATCAGGTTTTCAATCCCCGCTTTGCCCTCACCACGCCGAACCTCAGAACCGGAATCGGTGACTGCACGCTTGATTTTGCGTACCACCGCATCGGGAGAATCCAAAAGCAGAATGTAGCTATTCTCGTTGGGGTCGGACTTGGACATCTTTTGCATGGGGTCTTGCAAGCTCATAACTCTTGCGCCCACTTTGGGGATATATCCTTCCGGAACCTTAAAGGTTTCGCTATACGCATTGTTAAACCGGTTTGCCAAATCCCGTGTCAGTTCCAGATGTTGATTCTGGTCTGCACCCACCGGAACCAAATCCGCCTGATAGAGCAGGATATCTGCCGCCATCAAAGAAGGATAGGTAAACAACCCTGCATTGATGTTGCCGGTGTGCTTTTGGGACTTGTCCTTGAACTGCGTCATACGGGAAAGCTCTCCCATATAGGTATTACAGGTCAAAACCCAGCTCAGCTGTGCGTGTGCCGGAACGTGGGACTGGAAGAAAATCGGGTTTTTCTCCGGATCCAGACCGCAGGCGATGAAGAGTGCCAGCAAATCCATGGCATTCTTGCGGAAGTCCTTTGCCTCCTGCCGAACGGTAATGGTGTGCAAATCCGCCAGCATAAAGTAGCAGTCATATTCATCGGTTTTTTGCAGTTCCACCCAGTTGCGAAGCGCGCCCACATAGTTTCCCAGAGTGAGTGCACCGGAGGGTTGAATACCGCTTAAAATTCTCTTTTTTTCTTCCATATCATTCACCCACCACTTCTTTTAATACCTCGCCCAAAGTCTGAACACCGCGAATGATGTCCTCTTTGGATGCGGTAGAATAATTCATACGGAACGTGCTATAAGACGCTTTGTCATCAATCATGGTTGTGGCTCCGGGTACGAATGCCACGCCTTTTTCCAGCGCCTTCTGCATCACCGCTTTGCTGTCATACTGCTCAGGCATAGTGCAGAACAGGAACAAACCACCCTCAGGGCGGGTGTGGGTCACGCAGGACGGGAAATGCTTGTCCATCATCTCCATCATCAGCTGGCACTTTTCGCCGTAAACCTGACGGAGCTTTCCAATATGTGCATCGATGTCATAACGGGTTACAAATTCATAAGCAATCATCTGGGAAAGCACATTGGTATGCACATCCTCCACCTGCTTGCAAATAATCATCCGCTCCATCAATGCAGGGTCACAGCTGACAAAGCCCAGACGCAGACCGGGAGAGAGAATCTTGGAGAAGGAACCAAAGTAAACCACTCTTCCGTTTTTGTCCATCGACTTCATAGTAGGAACATCCTCACCTGCAAAGCGGAGCTCTCCATAAGGATTATCCTCAAAAATCATAAAATCATAGGTTTCTGCCAGTTCTAAAATCTTTTTCCGTTTTTCAAGGGACATAGTGATACCCGACGGATTCTGGAAGGTTGCGATGGTATACAGAATCTTGACATTGGAATGTGCCTTGAGTAATTCCTCCAGTTTGTCCGTATCCAGTCCGTCCGCCTCCACAGGAACCCCGTAAATCTCTGCATTGTTGCAACGGAAAGAATTGAGTCCGCCAATAAAGCTGGGTTCTTCGCAAATCACACCATCCCCGGGGTTGAGCAAGGATTTTGCCGCAAGGTCAATTCCCTGTTGTCCGCCACTGACAATGATGGTGGCATCCTTTTCTGAAATGATGCCCTGATTGGTCAGGCGGTCAATCACCCATTGACGGAGCGGTGCATAACCCTCGGTAACACCATACTGAAGGGCAACCTCGCCCTGATTATTCAAAACATCAGCCGCAATTTCTGCCAATTCCTTTTTGGGGAACAGCTTAGGATCCGGTGCACCGCCTGCAAAGGAAATGATGCCCGGCTTTGCCAGAAGCTTAAAAATCTCACGGATTGCTGATGCCTCAAGATGCTTTACCTTGTCTGAAAACTTTTCTTGAATGTTCTGCATAATGCTCTCTCCTTTTGTCTATTCTTCGATATCTACAACCGCTATGTAGGGAAGCTGGCGGAAGGATTCTCCGCAATCCAATCCATAACCCACAATGAATTCATCAGGAATCTCAAATCCGGTGTAATCTGCCTCAAATTCCACCTGTCTGCGGGAGGGTTTGCTCAGCAAAGTACAAACCTTGATCGAGGCCGGTTTTCTCTCTTGAAGAATCGGGAGCAACTGACTCAAGGTGTGTCCGGAATCGATGATATCCTCTGCCAAAAGCAGATGCTTGCCCTCAATATCCACCTCCAGATCCTTTTTAATCTGGATTTTTCCTGTACTCACCGTTCCGTCGCCATAACTGGACACCTGCATAAAATGCACCTTGACATCCGCATTCAGCTTGCGTACCAAATCACTGACAAAGACAAAGCAACCTTTTAAGATACCTACCACAATCAGCTCTCCCTCGGGATAATCCTGATTGATTTGTTCTGCCAGTTTTGCTACCTGTTGCTGAATTTCTTCCTCGGTCAGCATCATTCTTCCAACTTTTAATTTACTCATAGTCAATCACCAAACCTCTCGCTGTTTCCTTTGTACTTTTATAAGGTTCTGCCACGCGATGTCCCAGCACCGCAAGAACCTGATTTCCGCTACATAAAAGTGGGATTCTGTCCCGCTCCTTTGCAGGAATTTTTGCATCAATAAAAAAGTCCTTTAATTTTTTCTCCCTTCCGTCCTGAAAAACGGCAATGCGGTCCCCGTTTCTTCGGGTCCTGAGCGCAAGCGGGAGATGCTCTATCTTATCATAATCCAGCACCAGACGATGCTTGTTTGATTTTTTCACTTTTTCAGAAAGGGTCAAAGTCACACCCTTTTGGCAAAACTCATACCTTTTTCCAAACTCCGGCTGTTCATACACCGGTTGCTCCCCATCTGTCTCTTCTTCCAATTCAAAGGCAAGCCAGCCATAGCGCACCGCCACAACAAGGCCACTTGGCAGACTGACCGATGTGCCGGTTTCTTTTTCCAACAATTCTTGTATGGAATTAAGATGGCATCGCTCCAAGCGATAGTCCTTGCCCATCACCTCTTGGGCTGCCGCAAGCAACAGGCGGTTGCGAATACTCTCCTGTACCCATAACAGGGTTTCCATATCCAACAAAGTGGGTTTATGCCCCGGTGCGGGATTTTGAATCCGCTTGTAAAGCCTTTTCGCATACCCGTTGATAAAATCCCCATCCTCTGCCATATTCTGCGCCAGGTTCGCCAGAGCAGAAACAATGTTGGGATTAAACTCCGCCTTTAGCATGGGAATCAAATGATGTCGGATACGGTTTCTGGTATAAGCATCCTCCTGATTGGTGGCATCCTCACAATAGGTTAAATCGTTTTCCTTTAAGTAGCCTTCAATCTCCTCCCGCTCCACATCCAGAAGGGGACGAATCACCCCATCGTGGCGCAGATACCGGATTCCGGAAAGTCCGTCAATGCCGCTTCCGCGCAACATCCGCATCAGCACGGTTTCTGCCTGATCATCCCGATGGTGGGCAGTGGCAATCTTGGTAAAACCCTTTTTCTCGCACAACTCCTGAAAGAATCGGTAACGGGCAACCCGTCCTGCCGTTTCTTCCGAAACCTCCATCTCTTTGGCAAGGGTTGGGACATCTTCCTTGGCTTGATAACAAGGGATCTTCCAACTTTTGCAAAGCTTTTTCACAAAAGCCGCATCTTTATCCGCATCCTTGCCACGGATTCCGTGATGAAAATGTGCCACCGCAAGCTTGATGTTGAATTCTTCTTTCAGGGTATTGAGTGCGTGCAAAAGACACACCGAATCCGCCCCGCCGGAAACCCCGACCAAAACGGTTTCTCCTTGGGAGAGCAGTTGGTGGGTCTGTATGGTCTTTCGTATGGAAGAAAGCACCTTTAAGGTATTATTTTGCATGGTCCCCGCTCCAGTCTGCAAACATGGTATATTCTCCGATCCAGGTCAGGTAATCATACCCCACCTCACCGTTTCTGTGCTTTGCAAAGCTGCATTTTGCCTTGTTGGGTTCTTCTGCATCCTCGTGATAGTATCCCTCACGATGCAGGAACATAACCATATCCGCATCCTGCTCGATGGCACCCGAATCACGAAGGTCACTCAGCACCGGTTCCCGCTTTTCCTTGTCGGATGCACGGCTGAGCTGAGAAAGTGCAATAATGGGAATATTCAAATCATTGGCAAGAATCTTCAGGTTACGGGAAATCTCGGTGATTTCCTGTTGCCGATTGGCACCTCTGCCGCCACCGCTGATGAGCTGCAGGTAGTCAATCACTACAAGGTCCAAGCCTTTTTCCAGCATCAGCTTTCTGCAGCGTGCACCAATCTCAGACACGGTAATGCTGGAGGTATCATCTACATAGATATTGGCTTGAGACAGCACCGATACGGCGTTGCCGATTTTGCCCCATTCATCATCCTTAATCTCGCCCCGCTTGATTTTTTCAGAGCTTAACCGTGCCTCGCAGCTGAGCATACGATTTGCCACCTGCACGCCCGGCATTTCCAGACTGAATACTGCCACATTCTTTTTTGCCTTGACTGCCACATTCTGGGCAATATTGAGTGCAAGACTGGTCTTACCCATGGCAGGTCTTGCCGCCAGAATAATCAATTCCGCCGCGTGAAGGCCTGAGGTTCTGCGATCCAAATCAATAAATCCGGTAGGGATTCCGGTAACGGTATCGCTTTTTTCGGAAAGCTTTTCCAGCTTTTCCAGACCCTCATTGAGATATCTGCCGATGTGCACCAAACCTCTGCTGCTACGGTCCTGAGAAATCTCAATGATGGACTGCTGTGCCTCTGCCAGAATGTCGTCGGTTTCTTCATCGCCCCGATAACACTTGTTGCGCAGCTCGTCCGCCATCCGGATCATCCGCCGCTGTACCGCCTTATCCCGCACGATTGCGGCATAAAAGTTCACACTCTCGGTAGAGGGAACCAGATTTGCCACCTCGACTACAAAGGCAATCCCGCCGATTTTTTCCAGACTTCCCCTTAAGGTAAGATGCTCCTTTAAGGTGACCAAATCAATGGGCTTTCCGGTGTTATAAAGCTCCACAATGGCTTCAAAAAGTTCTCTGTGCCGGCTGATATAAAAATCCTCGCCCCGCACATTGCCAACTACATCCGGAATACAATCCCTGTCCAGATACATGGCACCCAGCACCGACTGCTCCGCCTCGTTGCTAAAAGGCATCGCCTGCTCGATAAGTTGTTCCTCCGGACGATTCGTTACTTCATTCATACGTTCACCTGCTTTCAGGTATTTTATGCTTCGGTTACTTCCACCTTGAACACACCCACAATTTTGGGGAACAAGGTTACCTCTACCTCACGGATGCCGCAAGTCTTGATGCCATCAGGCAGATTGATTTTTCTCTTATCCACCTCAATATGGTGCTGCTCCTTAAGTGCCTGTGCCACATCCTTGGAGGTAATGGAGCCAAACAATTTGCCCTCCTTGCCTGCCTTGGCAGACAGCTTGACGGTTACTTCTTTCAGGCGTTCTGCAAGCTTTGACGCCTTTAATTCTTCTTGGTTGCGATGATACTGCTCTGCACCCTTTTTCCCTTCCAGCTCATTGACTGCCTGCTTGGTTGCGGGAACAGCCAAACCCTTGGGGAGCAAAAAGTTATTGGCATAGCCATCGCTGACATTGATCAAGTCTCCCTTTTTCCCTTGGGATTTTACATCCTGTGTCAAAATTACTTTCATCACAAATTCCTGCCTTTCTTCTATTCCAAATTATTCCTGCTCCAAAACAGGAGCCTCATCAAAAAGCACTTCATCAATAGCAGCACGCAGTTGCAGTTCTGCCATTTCCAATCCGTTGTTTTTCACCTGTGCACCGGCAATGGTAATATGTCCGCCACCGCCCAACTTTTCCAAAATCACCTGCACATTGACAGAATCCAAGGATCTGCCACTGATGACAATCTTGGGTCCGGTAACCGCAAGCACAAATGCCGCCTCAATGCCTTTGATATTCAAAAGCTCATCCGCTGCCTGTGCCACCACCAGCGGGGTGTCCATACCCATATTCTCGCAACTTGCAAGGGCAATGTTGTCCCGATAAATTTTGGCTCTGCTGATGATGTTGGATTTTAAGATATACATATCCAAGTCGTTGCGGAACAGTCGCCGCACATTGACCGGATCTGCACCCATTTTGCGCAGATAAGAAGCGGTTTCAAAGGTGCGCACACCGGTCTTGAAGGTAAATCCCTTGGTGTCGATATAGATACCGCTGTAAAGTGCCTCTGCCTCTGCCGCATTCATCGCTCTGCCCTCTGCCATATACTGCAAAAGCTCCGCAACCATTTCACTGGAGGAGGACGCATAAGGCTCGTGATAACTGAGCACGGTGTCTTCCAAAAATTCCTCGCCACGGCGGTGATGGTCAATCAAGACCACCTCATTGACATTGCGCAACACATCCTCATATTCCACCATACTGGGGCGATGGGTGTCCACCACAATCAACAAGGTTTTTTCATCAATCTGGGCAAGCGCCCGTTCCTGATTGAGAATCCGTGCAGCATAGTCCTCATGCTTCATCAAGTTTTCAAGCACGGCTTGGGCATGATTATGATTCTTGTCAAGGGCAATGTAAGCATCCACCTTGTGGCTGCGTAGCGCCCAGAACAAGCCTGCTGCCGCCCCCACGCTGTCCGCATCGCCGTTGCGATGTCCCATAATGATAACCGTCGATGCCTGATCTGCCAGATCCCTGAGTGCGTGGGCAACCACCCGCGCTTTGACCTTGGTACTCTTTTCCATCTCCCGACTTTTTGCACCGTAGAACTGGAATCCTTTGGGGGTCTTAATCACCGCCTGATCGCCGCCTCTGCCCAGCGCCATTTCCAACGCCGCCAGTGAGAGCTGTTGGTTTTCCTTTACCGTTTCTCCAATGCTTCCCACACCGATACTCAAGGTGATGGGGAATCGGTTTCCTTTTTCGATGGTTTTGATCTCGCGCAGGATATCAAATTTTTCCTGCAACAGTTGTTCAAACTTTGCCGCTTCAAACAGGAGCATAAAGCGGTCCTTTTCATAGCGAAGGCTGACACCTTCGCCTTTTTCCATCCAGTCATTGACACAACGCTCAATCTCCGAAACCAAAGCCGCATGGCTGGTGTTTGGGGTTCCCTTAAAGACCTCTTCATAGTTGTCCACCATCACCGAGCAGACAATCACCTTGCTGTCCTGAAGCTGTTTCTGATACGCCTTGATTTGAGAAAGGTCTGAAAAGTAAAGGGCAACCATGGTTTCGGTAATCTCCCCCCGCACGGTGCGCACCGCCTGTCCACTTACCAGAAAGCTGCTATCTTTATATGCATATTCTTCGGGGGTGGGTTGCTCGTTTTCCACAAAGCGGCTGAACTGCAATTCCGGAAACAAATCCTGCAGATATTCCTCATACAGGTTTTCTCTGCCCACCATCTGGGCAAAGCTTCGGTTATACCATTGAATGGCACCGCCGATAGACACCACCACCAAGGGGGACGGAAAATTCAACACCGCAGTACGGGTTGTACTTTCCAAGCAATAACTGAAGTTTTCCAGTTCGCCAATCATATGCTTTTGCTGGCGGGAAGAAAGGAGCAATCCGCTGATTCCGATGCCCAGCCCCGTAAGAATCTCCAGAATCCCAATGATTGAAACCGCGTGGTAATCCCGCCATTGTAGCGAGAGAGACAGGATCCCAAACAACAAAAATCCTACTGCGCCAAGCACCCGATACCGAAAGACATACTTTTTGCCAACAGAGAGCAAACGCTTATTCGTCTTTGCCATAACCTTCACCCACCTTGTAAGAACGTCTAAAATCCATCATACCGTCCAACAATCCCAAAAAGATCAAAGCCTGACCGATAAATCCAATCAAGACATAACCAATCACAAATACTGCGGCATAGATGCCGGTACGGGCATAACCGGAAGCAACCTTTCGGCTGAGCTTATTGTCAATCAAGGAAAGTCCGCAAACTGCCAAGAAACAATCCAGAAGCGCACCCATATTTCTAAGTCCCACCGTCAACGGCGCGGTGCTGACAGAAAACGCAGTGATAAACGAAAGGATTACCGAGAGATAACAAACGCCACGGGATGCCTGAATCATCGAAAAGGGAAGGTAGGTCACCTTTCGGATTTTTAAACGCCGAAGCATAAAAATACCGGTTGCTATGCTACCATATCCCAACGCCGTTGCCATGGCAATCAAAATGGTTGGCAGATACAAAAGAAATGCCGCCTTGACCATATCCATTGCTTGGTACAAGGTATCGGTAACCGGCAAAAGCTGTTGCTGTTCCGCCTCTCCCAAACTATCAATCATCTGCCCCATCATCGTCTTGGCACCCAAAACAATCTCATCCAGAATTGCGGCAATGCCGTTGCCATCCGGGGTCATACTGTTCAGCAGAAGAATCTGCAACACCAATCCCAGTAAAATGGCCCCCGATGCAAAGGCAAGCACCGTCACATACCGCTTGCGATGGGCGATGCCATAACCAATCACCACACCGGGAAGGAGATTCAAAACCCCAAGCAGCAACGCCGAGAGGATATTTCCCATCAGCATAGGCAGAATCACAATGGCCGCCATTGCAGAAATCGCCGCAGTTCTGCCTCCGTATCTGGTTCCCAGAAACACCATCGGCAGTCCGGCAAACAACACAGACACCGTAGAAAAGAAAGGCAGATAATATGCCAGACACATCAAAATCACCGACAAGGCGGCACAGATTGCGCCGTGCGCCAACGCCTTGGTTTTTTTATTGTTCATCCTTTCGCTCCTCCAGACAGTCAAGCAAGGTTTGTAAATCTCCAAACCGCCGCTCCAGAAGATGCTTTTCCTGCATTCCGGTGCGGAGCATTGCTTTCATCTTTGTATCCATCTCCAAAAAATCCACACCCAGACGGTGGCACAACAAATACACGCTGCAAATCAGCGCCGCCCCGTCCTCTGCAATGCGGTCGGTAGTTTCCCCATTTGCCTCGGCAGCAATATCGCCGAACAAATCGGTCAGTTTTTGGAGCGTTTCCACCTTCAAAAGCTCTACCGCCTTGATATTATTGGCAATGTCAATTCCCATAACAAGCGCTCCTTAAGGTAATAATCATCTATCTTAGTATCATACCAAATTTTGCTCGTTATTTCAACTATAATTTGAACAAAAATAGAAATTTTTCTGGTCATTGGCAAAATTTTCGAAATCTCTTCACTTTCTGTAACTTTTTCTTGAAAAAACAGGGCGTATATGCTAAACTAACCAAAGAAACTTTTCCAAGGAGGGGTGCGCTATGAAACGAATTCTTACTATCCAAGACATTTCCTGTGTAGGAAAATGTTCCTTGACCGTAGCACTCCCCATCATTTCCGCAACGGGTGTAGAGGCGGCGGTTCTCCCTACCGCGGTACTTTCTACCCATACTGCGTTCCCCAAATTCACCTTTCACGATTTGACAGGAGAGCTTTCTCCCATCACGGATACCTTTGCGGAACTGGGGCTTCACTTTGATGCCGTTTATACCGGCTATCTTGGTTCCTTTGAACAGCTGGATTTTGTAGACAACTTCCTTTCCTCGCAAAAGAATACCCCCGCTGTGATTATCGACCCCGTCATGGGTGACCATGGACGCCTGTACGCCGGATTTACCCAAGCCTTTGCAGACCGGATGGCGACTCTTTGCAAGCACGCTGATTTGCTTCTTCCCAATCTGACCGAGGCGGCGTTTATGCTCAAAGAACCCTATCTTGAAACCTACACCGAAGAGGATATCCGTACCACCCTGAAAAAGCTGGCAGACCTTGGCGCCAAGCGGGTTGCCCTCACCGGCATCAGTCTGGAACAAGACAAGGTCGGCTGCTACTTCTATGATTCCACCGACCAGAGCTATTTCTATTATGCCAATCAAAAGCTTCCCTCGGTACACCACGGAACCGGCGACGTGTTTGCCTCCTGTGTGACCGGCGCCCGCATGCGGGGAATGAATTGGCAGGATGCCCTCAAACTGGGTGTGGATTTCACCCTCGCCTCCATCAAAGCCACCTTGAAAGACCCCAATCCCATTGACTATGGGGTGAACTTTGAAGAGGCGCTGCCTATGTTGATAGAACGATTAAAGGACATATAAAAAGACGGGTTGCCCCGTCTTTTTTATTTTCCCTCAAAGGGAGGGATAAAGCTCTCATCTGCCGCTTCTCCATCCTGAATAAAGGCGTTTTCGATCCCCTTTTCTTCGCAATAGGCAATCATCGCCTCATAATGCTCCGCCTTGAGCTTTTGGGAAAGTCTTTGAACCCCCTTTACCTGCGGCATGGGGGTGTATTGGCTCATAATACTTATGTAAATATCGTTTCGGTAAGTATCATACAGATAATCCAGAATCTTCTTGCTGTCAAACAGCAAACCGGGTAGCATCATATGCCGCACAATCACACCCTTTTGCATAATTCCATTCTCGTCAAAGACAGGCTTTCCCATCTGCCTTACCATCTCCTTGATTGCACGGGACGCAGTTGCAAAATAGTTGGGCGCCGAGGAATACTCTACGGCGTACCTATCGTCATAATACTTCATATCCGGCATATAGATATCCACATATCCCTTAAGAAGTTTCAGGGTTTCCACCTTTTCATACCCGCCGCAGTTATACACCACCGGCAGATTAAGTCCCTGACTTTTGGCAAGCTTTAACGCCTCAATGATTTGGGGCACAAAATGGGTGGGCGTCACCAGATTGATGTTATGGGCGCCCTGTTTTTGCAGGTCCAAAAAGCGGTCAGATAGCTCCTCTACCGTCACAACCAATCCTTGATTTAAGGTGCTGATTGGGTAGTTCTGGCAGTAGACACACTTCATGGTACAACAAGAGAAAAAGACGGTACCGGAGCCTTGGGTGCCGGAAATACAAGGCTCTTCCCAAAAATGAAGTGCCGCCCGTGCAATCTTGATTTCTTCCCCCGCTCCGCAAAAGCCAAGCTGTCCCCGAGTGCGGTCAATCCCGCATTCTCTGGGACATAACCTACATTGTTCCAGCATCCTTTTCCCTCCTTTTTATGCACTACTGTCTTTCAAATCTGTATTTCTGTGCAACATCGGGATATTTCTCACGATCAACTTCTTCCAAAAACATAGCAAGCGGTCTAATCTACAAGGATTCCTCTCCGTACATCTGCCGATAGACCACATAGGTTTTCCCTGTTTCCGAATGCGTTGCAATATCCTCCGCCTTATACAAATTACCCTTAAAATGTTTATAGATAGCTCCTATCTCCAATTTTCTCATAATCACTCACCCTAACACTTTCCTTTAGAACCCGCGAGAATACTGGATTTTCTCGCTCCCGATAGTATATGTAAAATTTATTTATCGGCAGACTAATCTTTTAAATTATATGGACTTGACACAAGTGAAGTACAACAGAACCGTTCCATTGTCTCTTTGTTGAATGATGTTAATAATAAAATCTTCTATTACAATAAGGGCATTGTACTATAAATTTACCTTTACCAAAAAAATGTTTTCTGCAATATGGACATCTCCATTTCAGTATCTCTAACAAAACTCCAAAAATAAATATGGGGATTCCGATGTATAAAAGAATCTTAAATTTATAGCAACACAATATCAATACTCCGCCTATAATTTGCACTACTAATGAAATTGCTTTTATTTTATTTGGATTCATTTATCAACACCCTTTCACAAAATTCGGCAAAGTTCGTGTCAAGTCAGGGTAAAGTATTGTTCCGCTTGACTATGATACCTTTTCCCTCTCACCCAAGGCAATCACGATGTCAATGATTCCAATAAATGCAAGTCCGCCTCCCCTTACCCAGGGGAGGCTGCCCCACAAACTCATCATAGCACAACCTTGGCTTTCATGCAAGCTTATAAATATTTTCGCATATGGGTCAGGGCGTTTTTTTCCAATCGGGAAACCTGTGCCTGCGAAATGCCGATTTCCCCCGCCACCTCCATCTGGGTTTTCCCCTCAAAAAAGCGGAGCTTGAGGATATGCTGTTCCCGCTCCCCCAATTTCTTCATTGCCTCCATTAAGGAAATTTTTTCAATCCAGGACTCGTCCTGATTCTTTTCGTCCTTGACCTGATCCATCACAAAGACTGCATCGCCCCCATCGTGATAGACCGGCTCCTGCAATGAAACCGGATCCAGAATCGCATCCAGAGCAAGGGAGACCGCCTCCTTGCTCAGTTCCAGTTCTTTGGCAATCTCCTCTACGGTTGGTTCCCGCCCGCTCTTTGCAGTCAGCTTTTCTTTTACCGCCAGCGCCTTATACGCTGTGTCCCGAATAGAGCGACTGACCCTGATGGCATTGTTATCCCTGAGATACCGACGAATCTCTCCAATAATCATCGGGACAGCATAGGTGGAAAACTTGACATCGTGGGAGGTATCAAAGTTATCCAGCGCCTTAATCAAACCAATACACCCAATCTGGAACAGGTCATCGGCACTCTCCCCCCGATTGTGAAACCGTTGCAGAATACTCAGGACCAATCGCAGATTTCCGTAAATAAACTCCTGTCTTGCCTCTTTATCGCCTTGTTGAATCCTTTCAAACAACACCTTTTTTTCTTCCTCCGAGAGGGTGGGAAGTTTGGAGGTGTTGACCCCGCAAATCTCAACCTTGTTTAGCATGAAATCTCGCTCCTGTCATAAAAATTGAGAACCTGATTTCATTATTTACAGGGTTGGGATTTTTATACTGTCGAAGAAAGGCAGAATTTTCCTGTAGACGCAAAAAACGCTGACTCCTTTCGGAATCAGCGTTTTTATGCAAATGGTGATTATTTGTCCAGACCGTAACGCTTTCTGAACTTATCCACTCTACCGCCGGTGTCAACCAACTTCTGCTTACCGGTGTAGAAAGGGTGACATGCAGAGCAAATTTCGATACGGATATCCTCTTTGGTGGAACCGGTCTCGAT
>JAFQIA010000010.1 GCA_017397725.1 Clostridia bacterium | reverse complement strand
TTAGGGAGAAGTCGGTTTTGGCTTGGTATTTTCCGCTGATCGTGCGCAAAAAAATGCAGACATACGCCAGTATGCCTGCATTTTTTATGACTTCTCTAAGACGAAAAATCCCTAACCCAAAACTGCTTTGCACCACAAAAACCTCGATTTCTCGTGCAGAACAAGGCAAAAAGACGAGGTAATCCTGACGGATTACGAGTCTTTTTAACACAGTTATGTGCAGAAATCGTGGTTTTTGGGCGATTTATCCCTAAGAAATACCGCCCATTGACAAGGCGGGGGAAAACGGGTACAATTTTAAGGAGAAAGGGGGAGGCATATGAAACAGCTGATACAAACATTGACAGAAACCAAAAATCTGCAGGATGCAGAGCTTTTTTCCCTTTTGACCGAAGAATTTGATGAATCGATATTATTTGCTGCCGCAGATGGTATACGGCGGCAGGTCTATGGGGATGCGGTGTATATCCGTGGCTTGATTGAGGTGACCAACTACTGCAAGAATAATTGCTACTATTGCGGCATCCGTGCAGGAAACAAAAAGGTGTTAAGGTATCGCTTGACCAAGGAACAAATTTTGGATTGTTGCCGCATTGGCTATGAACTGGGCTTTCGCACCTTTGTGATGCAGGGGGGCGAGGACCCTGTATGGGATGACAGGATGATTTGTTCCACCGTAGAGGCTATCCGCAAGGAGTTTGAGGATTGTGCCATTACGCTTTCCTTGGGGGAGAAGTCCAAACAGAGCTATCAGGACTATTTTAAGGCGGGGGCAAACCGCTATCTGTTGCGGCACGAAACCGCTACCGATGCCCATTATGCCAAACTCCATCCTGAGGAGATGCGGTTGTCCACAAGAAAGCGGTGCCTGTTTGATTTGAAAGAAATCGGCTATCAGGTGGGGGCAGGCTTTATGGTGGGTTCTCCCTATCAGGAGATGGAACATCTAATTTCTGACCTGCGTTTTTTGCAGGAACTAACGCCGGATATGATAGGGATTGGTCCGTATCTTACCCACAAGGACACGCCTTTTCGGGAATTCCCCAACGGCAACCTGCCTTTGACGGTACGGTTGATTGGGATTTTGCGGTTGATGTTTCCTCACGCACTCATCCCCGCCACCACGGCGCTGGGAACCATTCATCCCAAGGGAAGAGAGATGGGGCTCAAGGCGGGTGCCAATGTGGTGATGCCCAACCTTTCGCCACAGGATGTGCGCAAGCTTTATGCCTTATACGAAAACAAGCTTGCCACCGACGAAGAGGCGGCAGAAAGTCTGAATAAACTAAAGGAACAGGTGACGGCGGCGGGCTATCGTGTGGTCATAGGCCGCGGTGATGTAAAAAAGGGGTAATGGTATGAAAGAGGCTTGGAGCAGAACCCGACAGATGTTGGGGGAACCGGCGGTAACGCGGTTAGAGAACGCCAGAGTTGCGGTGTTCGGCATCGGCGGCGTAGGCGGCATGGCCGCTGAGGCATTGGTGCGGAGCGGGATTGGTGCGCTGGATTTGTTTGATCACGACACGGTCAGCGTGACCAACTTAAACCGCCAGATTTTCGCGACCCATCAGACGGTGGGGATGCAAAAGGTGGATGCGGCGGCAGAGCGGCTGCTCGCCATCAATCCGGAGCTGAAGCTGACCCTCCATCCGGTGTTTTTTACGCCGGAGAATGCGGAGGAGTTTGATTTTTCCATGTATGATTATATTGTGGATGCCATCGACACGGTCAGCGGCAAGATTGCCATTGTGCTCAAGGCGCAGGAGCAAGGGATTCCGGTGATTTCCGTCATGGGAGCGGGAAACAAAATGGAGGCATCGGCCTTTCGGGTGGCAGATATCTACCGGACCTCGGTTTGTCCCTTGGCAAAGGTGATGCGTCGGGAGTTGAAAGCCCGTGGCGTGAAAAAGCTGAAGGTGGTTTATTCGGAGGAACTACCCTTTGCGGCGGTGGAAACCGACGAGGAGGGACGGCGGATTCCCGCCAGCGTTGCCTTTGTGCCACCGGCGGCAGGACTGGTTCTTGCGGGAGAAGTGGTGAAGGACTTGATTCAAAATACGACAAAATAACCAAAAACAAATCGACAAATTTTGCAAAAACGCCAAAATTTTGGAAACCGATTGCACCACAATCTGTTTTGTGGTAGGATAAGAGTTGGAGCGGCAAGCTCCCCAAAACATAGGAAAAAATAAAATTTTTATAAAATATTTTTCCGGGAGGGAAACATTTTGGAAAAGTTGTTTAAGTTAAAGGAAAGAGGCACCAATGTTCGTACCGAAATCATTGCAGGTATTACCACATTCCTGGCAATGGCGTACATTCTGGCAGTCAATCCGGGTATGCTGGGAATCATCCCTGACGGCCCCGGTGCACCGGCTATCTTTATGGCTACTGCACTGTCTGCTGCAATCGCTACCATTTGTATGGCGTTTTTTGCAAACTATCCGGTAGCACTGGCATCCGGTATGGGACTGAATGCGTTCTTTACCTACACAGTTTGTCTGACCATGGGCTATTCTTACAAAGTAGCGCTCACCTCCATCCTGATCGAAGGTATCATCTTTATGATTCTGTCGATCTTCAAGTTCAGAGAAGCGCTGGTGAATAAGATTCCCAAGAACTTAAAGCTGGGTATCACCGCAGGTATTGGTTTGTTCATTACCATCATTGCATTGATCAATGCAGGTGTTGTTGTAAACAACGATTCTACCCTTGTTGGTCTTGGCGATCTTGGTTCTCCTCAGGTTGCATTGGCACTGGTTGGTCTTCTTATCATTGGTGTTCTGCACCACTACAAGGTTACCGGTGATATCCTGATTGGTATTCTGGCAACATGGGTTCTGGGTATTATTGCAGAACTGCTTGGCTGGTATGTTCCCAATCCTGAAGCTGGTGTTTACTCTGTAATCCCCAACCTTTCCTGGGAAGCAATCAAAGCAAACTTTGCATCTCCTGCTCTGTTCCAGTTTGACTTTGGATTTATCAAAGCGAATTTCGTAGGTTTTGTAGTTGTTCTGTTCACCTTCCTGTATACCGATATTTTTGATACCGTAGGTACCTTGATCGGTGTTGCACAAAAGGGTAACCTT
The DNA here is from genome assembly GCA_017397725.1 of Clostridia bacterium. Lineage (GTDB taxonomy): Bacteria > Bacillota > Clostridia > Monoglobales > Monoglobaceae > Ructibacterium. The sequence continues at coordinate 1,305 of JAFQIA010000010.1, read as the reverse complement.
TTGAAGGAAGACGGCTCTCTGCCTAAGGCAGGCGGTGCTCTGATGGCAGATGCGGTAGGTACTGTTGCAGGTGCATGTCTGGGCACCTCTACCGTTACCAGTTATGTAGAATCCAGCGCAGGTGTATCTGCAGGCGGAAGAACCGGTCTGACTGCGTTGACAACCGGTATTCTGTTCCTGATTGCAATCCCGCTGGCTCCGATCTTCCTTGCAATTCCCGGATTTGCAACTACTCCGGCAATGCTGTTTGTTGGTTTCCTGATGCTTTCTGCAGTGAAGGAAATGGACTTCGACGGTGACATCGCTGATGCAATCGGCGGATTTTTGGCAATCGCTATGATGCCCCTGACCTACTCCATCGCAAACGGCATTATGTTTGGTATGCTGGCATGGGTAATCCTGAAGCTTGCTACCGGCAAGGCAAAGGATATCAGCGGCATTATGTGGGTTTCTGTTGCATTGTTTGCAATCTATGTTGTGCTCAAGGTTATGGGCTTGGCATAAAATAGACAATAAAGGAGTCGACCAAAGTATGAAGTATACCATGAAAATTGCGGGACTGACCCGTGACCTGCCTCTGTGCAAGGTGAATGACAATCTCTATATCGCCGCATTCATTATGTTTGGGGATGTAGAGGTAACCAAGGCGGCGGCAAAAGAGCTGCTTGAGCGTGCGCCGGAATATGATATTATGATTACGGCGGAGAGCAAAAGCATTCCCTTGATTTATGAGATGGCACGGCAATCCGGTGCAGACAATTATATCATTGCCCGGAAAGGTCCTAAGGTGTATATGCAGGACATTCACACCACCTACCTCAATTCCATTACCACCGAGAACCGGCAGATGCTTTGCATCGGCAAGGATGCGGCGGATGCAATGGCTGGCAAGCGGGTGTTGATTGTGGATGATGTCATCAGTACCGGTGAATCCTTGACCGCGCTGGAAACCTTGGTCAATGAGGTTGGCGGCAAGATTGTGGGCAAGATGGCGGTGCTTGCAGAGGGCGATGCAGCCCAAAGAGAGGATATCATCTTCTTAGAGCCTCTTCCTCTGTTTCATGGTGACGGCACGCCAATGGCATAACAAACAAAAATCCTCCCTGAAGGGCGGTACTTCTTAGGGAGAAGTCGGTTTTGGCTTGGTATTTTCCGCTAATAGTACGCAAAAAAATGCAGACATACGCCAGTATGCCTGCATTTTTTATGACTTCTCTAAGACGAAAAATCCCTAACCCAAAACTGCTTTGCACCACAAAAATCTCGATTTATCGTGCAGAACAAGGCAAAAAGGCGAGGTAATCC
>JAFQIA010000009.1 GCA_017397725.1 Clostridia bacterium | reverse complement strand
TTAGGGAGAAGTCGGTTTTGGCTTGGTATTTTCCGCTGATCGTGCGCAAAAAAATGCAGACATACGCCAGTATGCCTGCATTTTTTATGACTTCTCTAAGACGAAAAATCCCTAACCCAAAACTGCTTTGCACCACAAAAATCTCGATTTATAGTGCAGAACAAGGCAAAAAGGCGAGGTAATCCTGACGGATTACGAGGCTTTTTAACGATGTTATGTGCAGAAATCGTGGTTTTTGGGCGGCTTATCCCTAAGAAGTACCGCCCAAGGCAGCACTTTCTCTTGGTTCGCTTTTTATTTGTGGCACCACAAACCGAAAGGCATCGGAGATTACCGCAAATTCTGTTCTCCCCGCATCACTGATCTCGCCGTCCGTGCAGAGACACATCGTTCCGCTTTGTGGAGTAATGGTCACCTTTTTGCATGTTACTGAGGAAATAATCTTCTCAATATTGGGAAGACTCAAAAAGCTCCCGTTCATATACCGAGGCAAAAGTTTCAAAAATTGCAGCAAGGACACATTTTTGATCATATTGATATTAAGATTTCCATCCCGAACCGACGCCAAGGGATTGCTTTTCATCCCTCCGCCGCAATAGCTGCCGTTGGCAATCGATGTAAGGAGCAATGCTCCCTCATAGGCGATTTCATCATCAATCTCAATTTTTAGATGGGTGACTTTTTTACGAATCAGGTTCCCAAAAACAGAAACCAAATACGCCAGAGATCCGGAAATCAATGGTTTTTCCTTCATTTTTGCGGTCATATCTGCCACGCTACAATCAAAACCAATATTAAACATATTGATTCCATATCCCGCTCTTTCTTCTCCGCAAAGCCAAGTGCGGTATCGTATGGCATCACAGGGAATACACTTTCCTTGTATCTGGGCTGCAATATCCCAAAAGACGTGGTTGTTGCCGAAATTTCTGCAAAAATCATTTCCGGTTCCCATAGGGATTACCCCCATTTCGCAATCAGGAAACGCCATAACACCATTAAGGACCTCGTTCAACGTCCCGTCCCCGCCACAGGCAATAAATCGGGCTGCCCCTGCTTGTTCACAATACTCTTTCACGAAACGGGTTCCATCCCCTACCGCCTTGGTGAGATAAATCTCCACATCTGCATTCAGGTTTCTGGCAGTTGTTTCGATGGCAGAAATCATTCGGGGAATTTCTTTCCCCTGCCCAGCTTTGGGATTGACCACAAAAATGGTTTTCATCCTTGTCACCTCTTTTTATCTTATTCCTTATGCCGGATAAATTGCCTCACAGGAATAAATAGGTTGTCCCTTTTCTGAGAACAAGGTTTCGTATTCTGTCCGGATATTTCCATCGTTCCAAGGACTGTTATGCAAATCCAAGGTGATATTCTTCAAACGCAGACCGTAGTCTGAAAAAGAGTTAAGCGAAAATTCAAACAAAGGTCGGTTATCGGTTTTGAACCGGACTTTGCCACCGGGGATAAGTATCTTTTTATAGATGTCCAGAAAATTCGCATGGGTCAGTCGGCGTTTTGCCTGACGGGATTTCTTCCACGGGTCACAGAAGTTGATATAAATCATCTCACACCGACTTTGGGTTTCAAAATCCGAAAGAACCCCCGCATCCCCTGCAACAAACCGCACATTGCTAAGCCCTGCCGCCTGCACCTTTTCCATAGCAAGCACCAGCACATCCAGATTCTTTTCAATGGCAATATAATGAATATGCGGATTGGTTTTTGCCAACTCGGTGATGAACTTTCCCTTTCCGCATCCAATTTCGATATGGAGCGGTGCATCATCGCCATACACCTGTTTCAAATCATTCCGGAAGGAATAAAAATCTTCAATCAGCAAGCCTTTGCAGGCCTCCATCCGGTCCTCCCGATGTTTTTTTCTTCTCATTCGCATAGGTTATCCCTCTTTTACAATAATTGCTTTCTTCTTCCATTTTCCGCACCGATAAAAAATCGAGGTCAGAATCGCACCCATAATCCAGGATGCCAAAAGAGAAATCTGGATACATTCGCAACGTCCCACCGGAAGTTCCGGAGTTCTGGTGAGGTAGGAGATTCCATAGGCAATGGGAACACGCAATGCAACTGTGGTGATTAAGGAAATCCACATAGGTGTCAGCGTATCACCGGCACCACGCATCACGCCAGAAAGACTTTGGGTCACCGCCATAGCAATATAGCCAACCGCAAGAATCTTCATCAGCCGATAACTCATAGCCACCAATTCCGCCGTATCGGTAAAGAAACCCATCAAAGTTCTTCCAAAAAGCAGGATGCAGCAGGTGATCGCCATAGAAAACGCAATTGCCATCCATGTCCCTTGCTTGGCTCCCTTGGTCACTCGGTCATAAAGTCCCGCACCCACATTCTGTCCTGCATAGGTGGTCATTGCCATACCAAAAGAGAAATTGGGCATCATTGCAAAGCCGTCCACCCGCATAATGACCACATTGGCAGCAATAAACTGGGGTCCAAACTGGTTGGTCAAGGACTGTACCACAATCATCGCAGAGGACATGATTGCTTGGGTAGCACCCGAGGGCAACCCAAGGCTAATGATGGTTTTCACAAAGTCCTTTTTCGGCTTGAGATACTTCAGTTTGAAATCAAAGTACTCCCGCATTTTTGCAAGCTTTACTAAGCAAAGAATCGAAGAAATTGCCTGTGCAATCACAGTAGCAAGAGCAACGCCGGCAACCCCCATTTGGACTACCGCAACAAAATAGATGTCCAACACCACATTGATGACGGTGGCAATCAGCAGATAGATAAGCGGGGTAAAAGAATCTCCCAGCCCGCGGATAATACCGCTTAAGATGTTATAATAAGCAAGTCCTGCAATGCCAATCAACGAAATCATCAAATATCCGGCACAGCCATCAATGATTTCATCCGGTGTATTCAAAAGAACAAGAATTGGACGAATCAACGGAGATGCAACCAGAATCAAAAACACACAGCAAATCGCCGTTACCGTAATACTGTTACCGATGGTATAGGACAGTTTTTCCCTGTCCTTTGCCCCATAATACTGGGATGTCATAATGGTCGCACCTGCCGAAATACCAATAAAAAGTACCAGCAGCATATTAAGTAGCGGGCCTGCACTTCCAACGGAGGCAAGGGCATTGTCGCCAATGTATTTCCCCACCACGATACTGTCAACGGTATTGTAAAGCTGCTGGGCAATATTCCCGATAATCATCGGAATGGTAAACAACAAAATATTTTTCCACGGCGTTCCAACCGTCAAATCCGTGGGAGCGGATAACTTTCTTAACATTCTTTCACCTCAAATTTTATGTCAAACGGATTGTTTTATTATACTATAAATCCACAAATCTTTCAAGGCTAAAATAGACAAAAAAAGACACCGGCGCAGCGGTGTCTTTTGGAGTGATTTTAGTTACATTCTGCAACCAACGGGCCTGCCAGCTCGTTGAGATAGAACAACTTACCAGGCATGGTGGGCATAAAGGTTGAGGTGATGTTCATATCCGGTCCGTAATGGAGGGTAGTCAAAAAGCTCATTCCCTGCCAACCCATACCACGACCCAGAGCACCGTCGCAACCGCCGATGATATAATCAGCCTGCAAGAAGAGGCCAGGTCCAATGGTGTTTGCACGGCAAGGAACCAGAGTGGTCCGGCTCTTAAAGCTGGTGATTGCATTCTGCTCAATGGTCAGCGGATGCAATTTTGCACCAATTCTGTAACACTCTTTCTTCCATTCTTCTACCGATGCATATTCCTCTGCAAACTGGGGCTCCCAGAAAGCAATATGACACATTCTGCCGATACCGAATACCAGAACCAGCTTTGCGCCCTCAGCTTTGAGTGCAGCAATCTTTTCCGGATAGGTAGGCAGATTCTCTTTGCTTGCAAAGTTGCGTTGCTCCGGCGGAACAGTATTCTCGCCCAGCTTATCAAAGAACGCCTGTTTCATGCTATACTCAAAGGATGCAGGATTGTCATTGGGAAGGGTGTTACCTTCGCTATCAGACCATTCGTCCATATTGAAGGTGTAAACGTGGTCACACTTCACATTCCACTCAGTCAAAAAGTAAGCCGCCCAACGATACATTCCCATAGGTCCTACCGGAAGAATCATCGCGAGCTTTTCGCCACGTTCCCGAGCATTCTTAATCTGTTGTGCAATCTCATGTCCCATCAAGGTGTCAAATTCATAAATGTTTTCGCAGGCAATCGGTTGGAAATCCTTGTGCCAGAAGTCCTCGCGAGCAACACCTTTTTCGCAGCAAGCGTCGATTTTCGCCATATCCCATCCCTTCGGATAGAAGCCCTCTAACAAACTACCTTTTACCGTGCTTAAAAATCCCATCATAATGTCCCCTCTTTCTTAATTTTTCTTATTTTTTTGGATAAACTCCATTATTTCTTCAAAAGATTTGATTCCGGTGGTTGCACCCTTTGCCATTACGCAATGGGCACCGGTTGCATTGGCAAATACCATACATTCTTCTTCTGTCTTTCCGCAGGCGTAAGCCGCCAGAAATCCGGAGCAGAAGCTATCCCCTGCGCCGGTGGTATCTACCGGATTTTCTACATAAAACGGTGGGTAAAGCTGCCCCTTGGTTTCTCCCTCTTTGCGGAGATAGCTGCCCTTAGAGCCAATCTTGATAATCACATTCTTAACCCCTCTGGAAACAAAGACATCGGCAATCTTTTCGGGGTCGTCTTCCCCTGCGATACAAACTGCCTCGTCGATGCTGGGCATAAAGTAATCAATGTAGGGCATAGACATATTGAGCAGTTCGCCCCACTTCCCCTTCGCATCCCAACATACATCCAAGAAGGTAGTTTTGCCCATTTCCTTACAGGTTTTTAAAAACTCCATGGTTCCCTCACCGTCAAAGGTATCCAGCAGGAAACTGCCGGTTACAAAGACCATGTCGCAGTCCCGAATCACATCATAGTCAATATCCTGTTGGCTGAATACTGCATTGGTACCGGTACAATGGAAAAACGAACGCTCACCGGTTGCATCAATCATCAGAACCGAAGCCGAGGTCTGGACAGTATCATTCACTTTGATACCACCAACATCTACACCTGCTTCCTTGAGTTTGCCTTTTAAGAACTCACCAAACATATCCTTGCCAACCATACCAACCAGAGAGGACTCCACGCCCAGCTTTCTCAGGTTGATGGCAGCAGTCATAGCGTTACCGCCATTATGCATGGTAATGGAATTGACCGGCTCCAAAATTCCCTTTTGGGGATAGTTTGCCACCGGCTCTACAATGACATCCGCCACCAAGATTCCTACACAGGCTACTTTTTTCATTAAGGCAACAACCTCCTTGTAACCACTTTGGGCCATACCAGTTCCTGACAGAATGCTTCTGCATAGCCAACGCCGCACTGGATGCCTCTGAATCTGGAGCAAGTGCGCACAAATTCAGCAAAATCAATATGGTCGTGATCTCGCATCCACTTGAGCTGACTTTCGTGACACTCCAGCATCTCAATCTTCAAATCAATCTCGTCGGTGATATCCACATATTCCGTAGGGTTAAAGTTCATCCCTGCAAGGTTGTCCATATAGAACAGGGGAACCACCGCAGACTTTCCGCTACCTGCATAATGAGGAACGCTTGCAGCAAAGGAAGCATCAAACACCAGCTTGGAAACCTCTCTGTGGTCCGGCATATAATCGGTCGGACTATGGGTGATGATAAAATCAGGCTGCACCTCTTTGATCAGGTTGGTCATCTTGATCCGTTGCTCCGGATCAGAGCCATTGGGAAGCAAATCCCCGATATCCAAAGTCACAACCTCAATCCCCGCAAGAGAACCTGCTTTTCTTGCTTCCTCTGCACGGAGCACACGCAATTCCTCCGGCTGGATAATCTCGTGTCCCATATTTCCGTTCGCAACATGACAAACTGTCACCTTGTCGCCACGCTTGACGCATTTGGCAAGTGTTCCGCAACAAGAAATTTCAATATCATCCGGATGACATCCGACTGCAAGTACATTCATGGTCTGCACTCCTTTGCTATTATCATAATCATTGACTTTTGGTCATCTTTATTATATAATATCTGCAAAAAGCTGTATTTAACAATAGGTACTTATTTTTTATCATTTCTTCCGCGAGGTATGTTATGTTTGATTTGCAGCCGATTAAAAGCGACCTTTACATCGAGGGATTTCACAGCATTTATTATTTTGAATTCAGCAAGGATTTCTTTCATGACCCTGAACAACATCCGTTCTGGGAGATGGTCTATGTGGATAGTGGAACTATCAATGCCATCACCAATGGTATTGGTTGTATGCTCTCTCAGGGACAGGTCATCTTTCATGAGCCTATGGAGATTCACGCTCATATTTCCGACAGACAGACTGCCAACAGTATGCTGGTGGTATCCTTCACCTGTGACAGCGAGATGATGCAACATCTGAAGGGAAAAACCTTTACCCTTGACAAAACCTCCAAGACCCTGCTCACCCTCTTTTTGGAAGAGGCAAAGAACGCGCTTGGCACCATCCCCTCTGACTACCAAAACAAAGAAAATCTTTCTTTTTCCTCCTCGGTGTTTGGCGCACCTCAGCTTTTGCAATCCCATTTTACCGAATTTTTAATCAAGCTGATTCGTGCCGGAGGCAGTCTAAGTTCTCACGTTTTGTCCAGCAAACAGTCCCGTGATATGGCAAACAACTCTCTATGTGAGCTGATGTGCGAGTATATGAAACGAGAGGTTTATGATTCCCTGACCTTAGCGCAGTTATGCGACCACTTCTTTTTGGGGAAAACCCAGCTTTGCAAGTTCTTTCACGAGTGGACAGGACAGAGCCCTATGGAATATTATATGGCGCAAAAGATTGCAGAATCCAAAAAGTTACTGCGGGAAAAACGTTATTCGGTAACCCAGATTTCAGATATGTTGGGGTATTCCTCCATCCACAACTTCTCCCGCGCATTCAAAAAGGCAACCGGTTTTTCACCCACCGGTTACCTTAAGCGGATATTATAATATGAGCATAAATGCAGTCAAGATGATGACAAAACCAAAGTTGAATACCGAAAATAGTTCCACATACTGAAGCGCCTTGTCCGGATTGTGTTTGGTGTATTCCCGAAAAGTAATCAGACTTGCCAAAGATGCAATCAGGGTGCCCGCCCCGCCAATGTTTACCCCGAGCAAAAGCTCCCGATAATTATCGGTAAACTGGGATAAAAGGATTGCCGAGGGCACGTTGCTGATACATTGACAGGAAAGCACGCTGAAAATCAGGGTGCTTTTTTCTAATAGTCCTGAAAAAAACTGACGCACCACCTCGATTCGCGCCATATTCCCCGCAAAGACAAAGAAAAATACAAAGGTCAAAAGCAGGGGATAATCCACCATTTTGAGTGCTTTTTTATCCAGAAACCAAAGGGCAAGGGGAATCACCACAAGTCCCATCCAATAGGGAATCCCCCGAAAAACAATGGCAATGGATAAGGCGAACAACAATAAATAGATTGTTGTTCGCATAGGGTGTAGTTCCAATTTCTCATCCTCAATCGAGAGGGGTTCAGATTTGACGCACAGACAACAAATGGTGATAATCAGGATGGACAGCAAAAAGGGCGCCAACATAATGGACACAAACTCCCCATTGGGAATCTCATATTTGGTGTAAAGATAAAGGTTCTGGGGATTGCCAAAAGGCGTCAGCATCCCCCCAAGATTGGCGGCAATATTCTGCATAATAAAGGTGAATGCCATATACTTTCCCTTTTGGGTTGCGGTCAACACATAATAACCAAGGGGCAAAAAGGTAAGTAACGCCATATCATTGGCAATCAGCATCGACCCCAAAAAGGTGATATACACCAATGCCAGAATGCACATTCTGGTCGTCTTGAAGCATTGGATGATTTTTCGTGCCAGCATATAGAAAAAATGGATATTCTTAAGCGCACAAACCACCGCCAGGGTGCAGAACAGACAGGTCAGGGTCTTATAATCAAAATATGCTCCATAGGCTTTGTCCGGTGGGACAAGGAACATAGTCAGCACCGCCACAACCATAGCGATGACCATTACGGTGTTTTTTCTTACAAAGCTTTTGATGTTCACAGCGGCACCTCCCTGAAAAATTTCCAAAAACTATCATAGTTCTTTCCGGGTGAAAAGTCAAGAAATTTCGACAAAAAAACCGCAAGAGTCTCTCTTGCGGTTTTGCTTTTATCTGATTCTTTCGAGGATTCGTTTGATGTTTCCTGCAAGAATCTTTTTCTTATCCTCTACCGAAATATCTGCATAGGCAACCCAGCCAAGCTGTGCCGCCGCATCACGCATCGGCGTGTCAGTACCAAAGAGCACCTTATCGGCACCAACCTTATCAACCATATAGCGAATCATCCCTCTGGTGACGGAGGTATAAGTGATCTCCAGAACCACATTATCCCGCTCCAGAACCAGATTAGCATTCTCCTCTGCAACGGCATAACTGCAACCGCTATGTGCCAACAGGAAGGTGATATCCGGATACTTTTTGCTGAGTTCGCCAACCTCTTTGGTGGCATTGCCCGCCCCGGTATGAATCAGCAAAGGCAGACGATGTTCATTGGCATAAGCAAACCATTCATCACACTTAGAATCCGTCAACGCAAACTGCTGATAGGGCCAGTAAGGCTTTTCACCCACAAAGATTTCGGGGGTTTCATCAAAATACTTCTTCCATCCTTTTTGGTCTTCCTCATAGTGGATATTACAGGTGTTGTATACCAAAATCCGTCCGGGGTACTTCTTTGCCATTCGCAAGCCGGTTTCATTACCCTCGATACCACCGGTGGAAAGCCCATCCCAAACAGAGGTAATCATGGTATCCACGCCCATGCGATCCATCATTTCAATCATGCTGTCGCCATCGCTGTCCAGCATCATCAGGTTGGAAACCGCACGATGGTCCTCGTGTACCAGATGGGTGTGCGCATCAATCACCGGAACAGATACAGGCAGTCCTGCATCTACCTCTTTGGCAATCTCATCAAAGGCACAATCCGCCTCATCATAAAGAGCAAAATCATCGATAGAAAGCTTGAGCAAGCGACAGGCGTTGCCAAAGGCAACCATATCTTTTTCTTCCTCGGTCAGCTTGGCGTATTCAATCTGGGATTTCAAAGCACCGATATCTCTTCTGGGCCAGCCACCGCAATAGAGCACTCGCTCAATACCGAAAAGGTCCCGAATATGCTCCAAAAGATGATTCGCCTGATTGCCGCTATATTCCATATATACATTGGGGCATTGCTCCATCACCTTGAATAAGTACCGATTACACTCCCAATGACTGCCGGCAACAATGATATTCAGCTCCGGATACGCCTTGGCAAGGGTGCGAATCTGATTGTAGCGGTCCACCGGAATCACATTGGGGATAATCAGCGGGAATCCCCGTCCAATCAATGCCTCGGCAATTTCACGCATATCCTCGGGGTCAAGGTTGCTCAGCAACGCCACCGGATCTACCAACAGGGCACGGATGCCGCTGTCAAACAGCTTTTCAAAGTAGAGCGGGTCTTTCACTTCAAACAATGCGGTTGTGGGAACCACGCCAATCCCCACCAGACGGTCTTCCTTGGCAATGATTTCCTGAATCTGACCATTCCCCTGAAAATAGGAATAGTCGATTGCCACATTGGAAGCAATCGCTGCACCGTGAATCCGCGCATACTTCATATCCGCAAGCAATTCCTCGGTCTTAATCGGGAACTGCATGGGATTGCCTCTGCGTCCCACCCAAGCCATAATATCAAAATACTTTCTTTGCTTCATAGTATCTACCTCCTAAGGTGCAACGCACCGTCGATTCCCCCTTGTTTTAGCACAAAAGAAGAGAAAAGGCAATAGTTTTTTTGCTCTTTTCTCTCTTTTTTTCTTACAATTCTATTTCATAAAATCCAAAATGCTTCCGGTTTCATCCATTACCGCCATAACCATATAAAGCCGGGGGATATGGAACGGGCCTTTGAAGATATTTCCCTTCAAGGTGGTGGAAACAGTATTGTCGTAATGGAGATATCCGTACCACTCACCGTTGTCCTGGTCACAGAAGTAGGTTTCGCAGTAGTTCTTCAACTCCTCATAGACCTTTTTGTGTTCCTCATTTCCGGTTGCGAGATAGGAAAGTCGGGTTGCAATCATCGCCTCTGCCTGAGGCCACCAAAGCTTCATATCCCACTCCAGCTGACAAGGCGGTTGTCCCTCAAGGTCAGTAAAGGCAATGATGCCGCCGTGCTTTTTGTCAATGCCAAGGGGCAGGGTAATATCAATAATCCGCTGTGCTGCAGTGATTGCCTCCTGATTTTCAGTCAGCAAGCCCTCTGCCATAAGAAACCAAGCCGCTTCCAGAGAATGGCCCGGATTGACAATTCTGCCTGTAGGACTGTTGATAAACTTGCCATCCTTACTCACACTCTCCATCAAAGCTCTCTCTTGGAGGAATCCACCCTTGAGAATTTCATCCAGAAACTCCTTGGCAAGGGGTGCATACTTGTCCCAACATCCGTCCATACTCCGCATAACCTGTGTGGTGGCAAGCATAATCATCACCGGTGACAAAGCCTTCCCATCCGCGTTTTCAGGATTGATTTTGGGCTGAGTCTTGCGGATCCCCTTAAAGCACTCATAGGCAACCTGAAAATACTTTTCTGCAGATGCCAAAACCTCGGGGTCACCGGTTGCTTTGTAGAGCTCCGCACAGCCGATTGCTGCAAATGTTTCAGAGAAATAATATCTCCGCTTTTGCAAGCCTCTGCCGTCTGCGGTGACGGTAAAATACATTCTGCCGTCGGTGTCGGTGCACTTGGGCAGAAATCCATAGATATTTTTTGCCGCTTTCAAGAATTCCTCATTCTTTTCAATCAGGTTGTACGCCTTGGAAAACACCCACAGCGCTCTGCCTTGGAACCACACACTCTTGTCGGTACCGTAAATATTGCCTTTTTGGTCCAGACAGGTATAAATTCCGCCATTTTCATAGTCGATACTATTCTTCAACCAAAAGGGAAGAATGTTGGTTAATAAATCGTTTCTAAAGTTCATTTTCTTTCCTCCTAAGCAAATGTGATATACTGATTCAATGCCATTTCACACATCAAATCTTTGAAATCCGTTTCCGGCTCCCAGAGCATTGCCCCAAAAAGCGCAACCGGATAATACAATTCTTTTTCAAACATACCGTCTTCTACCAACGCAGTCAGCACCGCCGTGTCGCCATTCTGTTTGGCAACCGTCCGAATCAGTTCCTGCGCCTTATCCCCATTACGGAGCCAGTACGCCTGCACATATTTCCAGATTTCCGCCTTGCGAGCAATCCGATTTTGGTGCATCACCGAGGATGCTGCCCCCAGATAGAAGGGTCCTTGCTGGTGCTCAAACAAATCCCACCTGAGGCAGGTGAACCCTTTTAAGACCGCACCGAACTTTTCTTCTTCCCCGCGCAGGGAGAGAATCTTTTGGGTAAAGGCAACCGTTTCATCAAAATCCTGAATTTTTTCAGGTATATATTGATAGGGGAACGCCCCTGCATCCTCCCACATAATGGTGATACGCGGGTCTACCTTTTGCATATGCTTGAGTCGGTCCTTCACCGAGGTTGCGTGCAGACCAAACTGCAAATCTAAGTTCGGGTGCTTTGCAAAAATTTTCTCTGCCGTGTCATTGACAAAACCGGTCACCGCATCGGCAATCAGCACGCCGTTGATGGTTTCTTCTTTCAGTTCGGTAAAGGATTGGAAGTAGATTCCATCCCCACCTAAATGAGCATAGGTTTCTTCGTACTTTTGCACCACCGCCTCGCTCAGTTCATCCAGTTTGTTCAGGTCAATATCGCTGCAAACCAGACCCCAGCCCCAGGCAAAGCCCCAATAAACCTTGATATTGGACTGATGGGCATAGGCAATCATTTCTTCAGCATTCAGCGGAACAAAATCATCCCAAATAATCAGGGTATTCATTTTGAGCCTTACCATATTGTCAATATATCCCTGATAATCATAAATCACGTGCCCCCAAGTCCAAAGACCTCTTTGCTTGATGGCAGGATAGGACGAATACTGGAAATCAGGGAGCACGCCTTGCGACAAATCATTGAAATAATTTTGAAGGTGGTCGTGATTCAGCCGTGCTTTCATCCAATACTTTTGATAAAAGTCGATACATCCGTAAAGCACACCACCCTCGTCCATACCTTCAATGATGACGGTATTCTCTGCCACCTGTATGTTGTATTCCTCTTGATGAGAGAAGATATGTGCCGACTTTTCCGCAATATAGGGATTGTTTTCCTTGGTTCCCACAAAGAAATAGCGGTTTGTGTCTTTCTTTTCCATCTCCATATAGGTAGCATAATCCACACAGGCAGGAACTTCCTTGGTCCCATCAAGCAAAATCTGGGTCAAAAACTTCAACGCCTGTCGGAATACGCCGTTGCAATCACCATAGACAATGATATTCTTCAAATCCATCCCTCCTCAAAACAATTGTATCACAAAAAACAAAGTCAATATAGAGTGGCATTGACCTTTTTTTCACTCTACATTGACTTTTTCGTTTTGTAATGGGAGGGTAGCAGTCCGGTATACTTTTTGAAACAGTTGGCAAAATGGCTGGCGGTACGGAATCCGCAAGCGGATGCCACCTGCGTCACCGTCCCTTTTCCGTTTTCCAGTAATTTTCTTGCCTCCACCACCCGATACATATTCAGGTATTCAAAAAAGCACATCCGGAATTGCTTCTTAAACGCCCTGCAGAAATAGCTCTGGTTGTAGGAAAGAGCCTCTGCCACCTCCTTGGAGGTAATGTCTTCGGCATAATGCTGTTCGATATAGTCAAGAACCCGTGCACAAAAGGCACCGGTTTTGCTCTGCTTCAAATCCTTTTCTATTAAGGAATTTTTCAGGACTGTGCCAAAGAAAAGGGCAAGATACGCCGTGCATTCCATAGAAAGGTAGTTTTCTCCCTTTTCATAAATATCAAACAGTTTTTCCACCATTTGAGAAAGCTCTGCCGAGGCAGAATGGGATGCGGGGATATAATTTTGGATATGCAAAGTTTCTCCGCTGATTGCCCGGGCAATATCCTCATCAGGAATCATTTCGCACTCAAAACAGATACAAAGATGGCAAAACTCCGCATCCTCCACCCGAATGGTATGCACCTCAAACGGATTGATGCAAAACAGATCTCCCGCCTTGCCCTCATACTCCACTCCGTTCACCGACACAAAGCAAGAACCCCTTTGGATAGAGAGAATCTCAAAGGCTTTATGGTTATGTAATTCCACCACCCCGCTGCCACGCTGTGTATGGGTCGCCATAGGGATGGATTTGTATCGCATCCGAAATTCATCTGCCAGCATTGGTTTCTTCTCCTTTCCAAGGCCCCTTGCCTAAAGGGGGCTGTCAGCGTAGCTGACTGGGGGATTCTTTTTACAAGTCCCTTCTTTATCCCTCCACCACCTTCGGTGGTCCCCCTCCCTTTAGGCAAGGGAGGCTTTTCCGACAACATTCGACATATCCATGTTGATTCTGTCAAGTCAAAACTAAAAACTTATTTAACTAAATCGTCATATACTTTCCTTATATTTTCATATATAAATTCAGGCTTTGTATCACTATTTTCAACATCGTCCATAGTTCCTTCCCCACTTAACAGAAAAACCGTACTTATACCTGCATTTACACCACAGGCTATATCTGTATAAACTCTGTCGCCAAACAGAACTGTTTCCTTCTTCGAAAATCCGGTTGCCTCCATCGCCAAATACGCCATATCCGGTTCAGGCTTTCCGATAAACTTGGGGCGTTTTTTTGTGGCATTGTAGATGATATCCGCAAAAGACCCGCAATCAGGCACAAAACCATACCATGTAGGGCATACCCAATCAGGATTCGTCGCTATATAGTCTATATCTTTACCTAAAAGAATACAAGCATCTTCAAGCTTTTGAAATGTAAGCTCGGTGTCATTGGAAAGACATAGACAATCTATGCCATCTTCCCTTTCTGTTGTAATATTGAGCCCTGCATCTTTTAACTGTTTCACAAAAGACGTGGTGCCAAAAGCATATATCTTCTTGTATTCTCTTTCTTTAAGATAAAGAATTGTTGCATCCGTAGATGTCAGGAAATCCTCTGCAGTTGCGTCAATACCCATTGCTGCAAGCTTTTCTATATACTTATCCACCCCTTTGGAAGAATTGTTCGTCAAAAAAACATATCTTCCACCAATGGATTTTACATATTCCAAAAAATCCAGGGTTCCGTCAAAAAGGTCGTTGTCAAGATAAATTGTCCCGTCCATATCCAACAAAAACAGTTTTTTGTTTTTCAAATTACTCATTATACACATTCCCAAAGCTCTCCTTTACCAGTAGAAACTGCGGTGGCACCACTCAAGATTGCATTTTCCGCCTCTTCGACAGTTTCTATCAATCCGCCTGCAACAACCGGCGTTTCCAGTTCTTTGCTTAATTTTGTGATTATTTTAGAGAGTGGACCGGGCATCATTTCAATCATATCCGCCTTGGACATTTTTGCAGACTCTATGGTAGTGTGCACAGAATGAGAATCCAGAATGAAAAAACGCTGGACGGTACACAGGTTTTCCTTTTTTGCCATTTTAATGATGTTGGTACGGGTACTGATGATGCCATCGACACCCTGCGCTTTTGCAAAGCGTATACCATATTCATCCTTTCCTATGCCTTCCGCCAGATCAAGATGGATAAAAAACTTTTTCCCACCGCCGTGAGCAAGTTCTGCCTGGCGCTTGATGTCATCAATATTCGGTGCGAGCATAAAAATCATCCACGCATTGGATGTTACCGCTTTTTCCAGCTCTTGCTGATTTCTGACCGCAGCAATAATTCTCCGATTCATCGTATCACACCTCTCGTATACACAAAGCATATCATTTTTTCTGCAAATAATCAAGAGAAGAATGTTTTAATCCTCCCATGGGAATCGATACTGACTGAGCGAAAGCTCGTCACGGACCTGACAGAGTTCTTTTTGCACAGATTCGTTAATGGGAACACCGTCTTTTCTGGCAAGCCGAACAAGATGCTCCTTTTCGCCTGCAGAATAAATCCGCTCTGCTCCGGGAGCCTTTTGGGAATTACGGACAGCACGAATAATATCCCCTGCCTTTTTCCGGCAAAGCTCCTCACCAAGGAAGTAATTGGTGTCGATTGCAATAAAGAAATGTCCCAAATGGTATGGCGTCTTCTTTCCGTCCGCATCTTTTCCGTCGAGGTCTTTTCCGTAAGCACCGTCTTGCAGTACTGCGGACAACAGCTCAACAACCATGGCATAGCCATAACCCTTGTATCCGCCAAGTGCCTCACCAATACCGCCCAGAGTAGTAAGTGCCGCAGTGCCATTTCTTATCATCTTGAGGGCAACACCTGCATCCCCCTCGATAGGCTGACCATCCTGACCGATGATGGTTCCCGGATGTACCTCTTCACCGATTCTCTCATAATACTCAACCTTGCCATTCTGGGTGATAGAGGATGCGCAGTCAATGAGAAAATCAAAATCCTCATCTGTTGGTATTCCCACAGTGAGCGGGTTGGTTCCAAACATTCCTTCTACACCAAAGGTGGGCGCAACCGAAGGGCGTGCATTGGTGCCGGTGATCCCGATGCAACCTTCTCTGCACGCCATCCCCGGATAATAACCTGCAATGCCATAATGACAGGAATTGCGCACCACAACCATTCCCATACCATATTCCTTTGCCTTTGCAATCGCCATTTCCATCGCTTTGTAGCCGATTACCTGTCCCATTCCGTCATGGCCGTCAATAACAGCCGTAGTCGGTGTTTCTTTGATGATTTCAAAGTTGGTAACGGGATTTTGAATGCCATCTCTGATTCTGTCAAGGTAAATCGGCTTAAACCGATTGACACCATGGGATTCAATCCCTCTTTTGTCTGACTCCAAAAGCACATCTGCGCAAATCTCTGCATCCTCCCGCGGTATCCCATACCCAACAAAAGAATCTACCACAAAATCGGTAATGGTTTTCCAATCTACAATGTTTTTCTTCATACTTTCCCCTCCAAAATAAATGTTATGACACAAAAAAAGACGCACCAAAATAAACATCCGTTTATTTTGATACGTCTCCAAATCTCTGTATCCATTTAATTATACCATACAAGAAGACTTTTGTCAAATAATATGTATAACATTGCCATTCCCACAAGCACCGCCAAGGGTACGAGGAAACGAAACTTTGGTTTTGAAGTCTTGTGATGGAACAACACCATGCCAAACATCGCACCCCAACCGCCCAGCAAAAAAGCGTAGGACAGCAGTATCCTTTCGCTGATACGCCTTCCTCCCTTTTTTGCCTGCATCTTGTCAATGCCATAGACAAACATCACAAGGATATTCCAAACCAAAAGTATCATCACAGGATTATTCACCATCATCCCTCCATAGGCTCTTATCCATTTTCAAACATATGACCATAACCCCATTATACGTTACTTTTTTGCAAAAGACAAGGAAAAAGTCATTGGAAAATCCTGTTTTCGACAAAGGTTTCCATAATTTTCCAAAATAAACCCCTTGCAATATGGAAAATTTTGTGATATATTGAATATGCTACAAATTCAACTCCATATTTGTTCCCTAAAGGAGCGCGTTTTACCTTTGGTAAAAATACGCACTCCCTCTGTTCCTTTGGGGAAACTGTAGGTTGGATTTGTAGCAAAATCTGGAGTTGCGTATTTTTCATGCGTAGCTCCCGCGTGGCGCTACGCATTTTTTAATTCTACCAAAGGAGGTATTACCTATGAATGCTGCGGACTACCGCGAGGCATTGCTTCAGGCTGCCCAAATCAGCAAGGAACTGACCCTGCATCTGGACGATGACGGGCAGGAGTTATTGGAATCCTACGCCAATGTTTATGAGCAAATCATTCGGTATGAATGCGCCAATCAGAAATAGACAGAAAAAGAGCCACGACTACGTC
Source organism: Clostridia bacterium (assembly GCA_017397725.1). Lineage (GTDB taxonomy): Bacteria > Bacillota > Clostridia > Monoglobales > Monoglobaceae > Ructibacterium. The sequence goes on along the minus strand of JAFQIA010000009.1, from coordinate 24,220 downwards.
GTGGCTCTTTTTGATTGTCTTAATCAACTAATCTTCTTAAATTGATTCTTCCCTTGTCGTCAATTTCGATGACTTCTACCTTTACGGTATCGCCCTCTTTGACAACGTCGGTAACCTTTTCCACTCTGCCCTTATCCAGCTTGGAAATGTGAATCAGACCGTCTTTTCCGGGGAGGATTTCTACGAATGCGCCGAAGTCCATAATACGAACAACCTTACCTTCATAGATTTCGCCTGCTTCCGGCTCCTTGACGATTGCTTCAATCATCTTAAGCGCCTTATCGCCCATCTCGGAATCAACTGCCGCAATGAATACGCGACCGTCGTCCTCGATATCAATCTTTGCACCGGTGTCTGCGATGATTCCCTGAATCACCTTACCGCCGCTGCCGATAACCTCACGAATCTTATCCACAGGAATATTGATGTGGATGATTTTGGGAGCATAGGGAGAAAGCTCGGTTCTGGTTTCGGGGATTGCCTTGAGCATAACCTCGTCCAGAATATAGTAACGCGCGTTCTTGGTCTGCTCCAGAGCGGTACGGATGATTGCGGGGGTCAAGCCGTCAACCTTGAGGTCCATCTGGATTGCGGTGATACCCTTTTTGGTACCTGCAACCTTGAAGTCCATATCGCCAAAGAAGTCCTCAACGCCCTGAATATCTACCATAGTCAGGAAGTTATCTTCGTCCTCGGGGTCAGTAATCAAACCAACAGAGATACCTGCAACCGGCGCCTTGATGGGAACACCGGCATCCATCAATGCCAAGGTACTACCGCAGACACTACCCTGAGAGGTAGAACCATTGGAGGAAAGAACCTCAGACACCAGACGGATTGCATAGGGGAATTCCTCCTCGCTGGGGAGAACCGGAACCAGAGCACGTTCTGCCAGAGCACCGTGACCGATTTCACGACGGCCGGGGCCGCGGGAAGGACGGGTTTCACCCACGCTGTAGGACGGGAAATTATAGTGATGCAGATATCTGCGATATTCTTCATTATCCAGACCGTCAATAATCTTTGCCTCACCCAAAGAACCAAGGGTTGCAACGGTGAGAACCTGAGTCTGACCACGGCTGAACAGACCGCTACCATGTGCTCGGGGCAGAAGTCCAACCTCTGCAGACAGGGGACGCAGTTCCAGAATGCCACGGCCGTCTACACGCTTCTTATCATACATCAGCCAGTTTCTGACAACGGTCTTTTGCAGTTTGTAAAGCGCCTCGTCAATCTGTGCCTTGTATTCATCCTGAGGATATTGTTCCTCAAAGTGCTTGTAAACATCTTCATATACCACCAACAGGCGGGCATCACGAACAGTCTTGTCATCGGTGTCCATTGCCTGCTGAACCATTCCCTCAGCATAGCCACGGATGTCAGCGAACAACTGTTCGTCAACCACCATATGCTCATACTCGAACTTGGGTTTGCCGATTTCATCCTGAATATTCTTGATGAATGCGCAAATCTTTTTGATTTCTTCATGGGCAAACATAATTGCATCGAACATTACATCCTCAGCAACCTCGTTGGCGCCAGCTTCAATCATAACAACCTTTTTGGCACTACCTGCAACGGTCAGGTTCATATCGCTGACTTCTCTCTGTGCCTCGGTGGGGTTGATGACAAATTCACCGTCAACCAAGCCAACATAAACTGCGGCGATGGGGCCGTTAAACGGAATATCGGATACGGAAACTGCAGCAGAGGAACCAATCATTGCACAGAATTCCGGTGCGTTGTCCTGCTCCACAGAAAGAACGGTAGAAACGATAGAAACATCGTTGCGCAGATCTTTGGGGAACAAGGGACGCATGGGACGGTCAATCACACGGGAAGTGAGGATTGCGTTCTCGGAAGGACGACCCTCTCTTCTGGTAAAACCGCCGGGGATTTTACCAACTGCGTACATTTTTTCTTCATAGTCGATGCTGAGAGGGAAGAAATCAATTCCATCTCTGGGCTTGTCCGATGCGGTTGCAGCGGTAACCACAGTGGTGTCACCATAGCGAACCAATACCGAACCATTTGCAAGGCCTGCAACCTTGCCAAATTCCAAGGACAGTTTTCTACCTGCCACTTCGGTTTCGTAAATCTTTGTCATAGTATGACCTCCTTTATTTTTGGATGGGAAGACTTACTTTAGCACTTAAAATTCAGGCTTCCGGATACAAAAGCATAAATTTTAACTGCTAATGCGTATCTTCCCGATTTTTTTCTTTGGAAATACCAAAAAGGGCAGTCTAAAGTTATAGACCGCCCCTTTGCTCTTAGTGTCTGAGTCCGAGCTTCTCAACGATGGCACGATATCTTTCGATATCATTCTTTGCGAGATAGTTCAGGAAACTTCTGCGAACACCAACCATCTTCAGCAGACCACGTCTGGAGTGATGATCCTTTTTGTGCATCTTCAGATGCTCGTTGAGGTGGTTGATACGATGGGTCAGAAGTGCAATCTGCACCTCGGGAGAACCGGTATCACCCTCGTGTGTTGCATAGGTTTTGATAATCTCCTGCTTGATGTCTTTTTCCATGTTTTTCACCTCCATTTGTTGTTGAATCCCCGTACAGCTTGGAAATGGGCGGAGAATCTTCAACCCCGAAATCTAAGCCATAGGTTTCTGTTATGAAACTCATAACACACGTGGATTATCATAACACATTCCTCTAAGAATGTCAAGAAAAACTTTTCAAATTTCTTCCGGCAGCATCTTAAGAAAGGCTTCCTCATCCAGAACGGTAATACCCAGGACATTTGCCTTGTCAAGCTTGCTCCCTGCCTCCTCGCCCGCTACCACAAAATCGGTCTTTTTGGAAACACTTCCGCTCACTTTGCCGCCCTGACCTTCAATCAGCGCTTTGGCTTCATCCCGTTTCAAGGTGGGTAGTGTTCCGGTCAGCACAAAGGTTTTTCCTTGGAATGCATCTCCGGTTTTGGTACTTTCATAGTCCAGTCGCACCCCTGCGGTCCGCAGTTTTTCAATGATTTCGAGGGATTTTTCCTCTTTGAGATAATGGACCAGACTTGCTGCCATTTTTTCGCCAATATCATCGATTGCCGCAACCGCATCCAAATCTGCCTCCATCAGCGCGTCCAAGGAACCAAACCGCTCTGCAAGCAACCGGGCAGCTCTTGCACCAATCAAGCGGATGCCCAAGCCGGAGAGAACCCGATCAAGACCCTGTGCTTTGGATTTTTCAATGGCGTCCAGAAGGTTTTGGGCGGATTTTTAGCCAAACCGTTCCAAGGCAACCAAATCCTCAAATTTTAAGAAATACAAATCACCTACATCGGCAATCAGCTTTTCATCCAAAAGCTGTTCCACCACAGCCGGACCCAGTCCCTCAATATCCATAGCAGGACGGGAGGCAAAGTGAATGATGCTCCGCATCTGCTGGGCGGGACAGTTGGAGTTCTGGCAGCGTACCGCCGCCTCTCCCTCCTCCCGATACAAGGGTTCGTCACAGGCGGGGCAGGTATCGGGCATAGTAAACACTTGCTCGGTGCCGTCTCGTTTTTCGGTGAGCACCCGCACCACCTCAGGGATGATATCCCCCGCCTTTTGAATCACCACAGTATCGCCAATCCGGATATCCTTATCCCGAATATAGTCGATATTATGCAAAGTCGCACGGCTGACGGTAGAGCCTGCAATCCGCACCGGCTGCAGCACCGCATTGGGGGTGACCACACCGGTTCTTCCTACCTGCAATGCCACATCCAAAAGCTTGCTTTCCTGTTGTTCGGCAGGGAACTTATAAGCAATTGCCCAACGGGGGGTTTTGGTGGTTGTGCCCAGACTCTCTCTTTGAGAAAACTGATTCACCTTTGCCACCGCTCCGTCAATATCAAAGGAAAGCTCCCCGCGCATTTCACCGATTCTTTGAATCTCGGCATACGCCTCCTCCGCCCCGTAAAACAGATTTTGGTGGGGGATAGTTTTAAATCCCAAAAACGAAAGGTACTGAAGGGATTCCTGATGACTGGAAAGTTCTTTCCCCTCAATTTGTTGCACATTAAACACATAGATATCCAGCTTTCTCTGGGCGGTGATTTTGCTGTCAAGCTGTCTTAAGGAGCCTGCTGCCGCATTTCGGGGATTGGCAAACAGAGGCTCGCCGATGCTCTCCCGCTGTTCGTTCAACCGCAGGAAATTCTCTCTGGGCATAAACACCTCGCCCCGCACCTCAAGATAGGGAATCTCTTCTTTCAGTTTAAGAGGAATCGAAGAAACCGTCCTTAAGTTGGTGGTGATATCCTCTCCCACAAAGCCGTTGCCACGGGTAGAACCCCGCACAAACGCACCATTTTCATATTCCAAAGAAACCGAAAGTCCGTCAATCTTCATTTCCACCGCATATTCCACCTTGTCGATTCCCAAGGCATTGGCAGTACGACGGTCAAAGTCCTCAAATTCTTCTTTGGAGAACACATCACCCAAGCTCTGCATCTGCACCTGATGGGCGACCTCGACAAAACCCTCCAAAACCTCACCGCCCACACGCTGAGTGGGAGAATCGGGGGTCTTGAGCTGAGGATACTCTTCCTCCAAGGCAATCAGCCGTTGCATCAAGGCATCATAGGTAAAGTCATCTACCGTAGGATTGTCCAGTACATAATATTCATAATTATATTGATTCAGTTTCAACCGCAACTGCTCGATTTCCTGTTTGATGGTTTCCATTCCGGTTCCTCCTACAAACAAAATTTACTTTTATAGTTTAGCATAAGCATCTGCAATCTGCAAGCAAATTTTGCACAGAAAAAGAGTATGGGATTATTTTTCCCATACTCTTTGTTTTTAACCTGGCAATTGTTCTGACAAAGTAACCTGAACCGTTTCTTTGCGTCCGGTTTCGTACTTGTAAACCTCAAGCTTGAGGACCTCACCGGGCTTGTGCTTATCCTTGATTTTGTTCAGTGCCTCGCCGGAGGTAACCTCCTCACCGTCTGCCGCCATAATGATGTCGCCCCGCTGCAAGCCTGCATTTGCCGCCGCTTGGGTAGTGACCTCCATCACCTGTACGCCTACCGGCCAGGAATATGCCTTTGCCATATACGCATCCACATCACGGAAGGAAATACCGATGACCGGTCTACCCTTGACATAGCCGTGCTGCAACAGGTCAGAAATGATGGGGTTTGCCTCGCTGATGGGGATGGCAAAGCCCATACCCTCCACGCCGGTGGAAGAAACCTTGACCGAGTTGATACCGATGACCTCGCCATAGGCGTTGATCAATGCACCACCGGAGTTTCCGGAGTTGATGGCTGCGTCGGTTTGAATCAGGTTCATGGTTCGGTTGTCAATGGACACGGTGCGGTTGACCGCACTGACAATCCCTTGGGTAACACTACCAAAGAATTCCACTCCCATAGGATTTCCGATGGCAACCACCCGTTCACCAACCTCAATCTTGCCGGAATCACCCAGGGTTGCAACCGTCAATGCTTCCTCAGGTTGAATCTTAATCACCACAAGGTCGGTCTGCGCATCCGCGCCAATCACCTCTGCATCATATTCTGCACCGGTATTCAAGGTTACATGAATCTCGCTTGCACTCTCTACCACGTGGTTGTTGGTAACAATATAACCATCTCCGCTCAGGATGATGCCCGAGCCTTGGGATTGGGACTGACTGGTGCCACCGAAAATACTCATATATCCCGGAACAATACCGGTAATACCAACCACCGCAGGACCTACCCGCTTTGCGATTTCTGTGGTGCTGAGTTCTCCCTCGCGGTTTGCCGTTTCTGTTATTCCATTGTTTTCGTCATTGCCGTTTAAGGTGTCAATCAAATCCTGACGGGATGTCATTGCCGTTTTCTCCGCACCATTGGAGCGGCCAAGAAAATAAGTTCCGCCAAACAATGCCAGATTCAACATGGTCAAAGCAACCATTGCGGCAACAAACCGCTTTCTGGATTTTTCTGTTTGCTTGTGTTTTACATTTTCGGTATAGACTGCCTGCCCAACCACGCCGGGTACATATTGCACCGCATCTTCCTCGGCAGGTGTATTTTCTTCTTCATGAAAGAAATCATATTCTTGCATCATTCTTCCTCCTTATCTTGCTTTGATATCCCTATTATAGTCGGGAGTTATGAAAAAAATATGAATAAACTGTAAAAATAGAGTGAATCTTACTCCTGCGGTTCTATCCGTTTTGCAAAGGGCTTGCCTTTGTCCAGACAAAAGCGGAACTCTGCAAATTCTCCTTCTACGCTTTTCACAAAAATATTTTTCCCGTGGGCACGGATGATATTTTTGACCAGATACAATCCAATTCCCGTTCCATCCCGATTGATGCTGCGGGATTTATCCGCCTTGTAAAGCCGTTCAAAAATCATCGGCTGTTGTTCCTTGGGAATTCCGCAACCGGTGTTGTAGACAATCACTTCCACCTCGTGCGCCTTTGGGGCAACGGTTACCGCAATCTCTCCACCCATATCCGTAAACTTGACCGCATTGTCAAGAAGATTGGTCAGCACCCGTTTGATGGCATCCGCGTCGGCAAAGACATAACAGTTTTCGGAATCAAAATTGAGAGAAATCCGAATCTGTTTTTCCTGAACACGCTGTTCCAATCCAAGAATGCAAATCCGCACTGCCTCATTGATATCAAAGTGGGATTTGTTCAGCACCGTCTGGTCTGCCCGCATTCTGCTGATATCCAAAAAGGTATTTACCAAGCGAGAGATCCGGTTGACTTCGGTATAAACAATCTTCAAATATTCTTTTTGTTTCTCCTGAGGGATGGTATCGTCCATCATTCCATAGACGAATCCACCGATGGTGGTCATGGGTGTTCTCAGTTCGTGAGAAACATCGGAGATAAAACTCTGGCGGATTTCATCCACCTTTTCCAATTCAAACGCCATTTCGTTAAAGGTTTTGGCAAGCTCTGCAATCTCCGCAATCTGGGAATTGGTCGCTTGTTCGTCTACCCTTGCATCAAAATGCCCCTTGGTAAATTCCTGCGCACTTTTTTGAATCTTTTTCATCGGCATAGAAAACCGCTTTGCCAGTGCATAGGAGAGCAGGAAGGAAATCAGCGCAACCACCAATGCAGAAACGGTCATAATCTGCATCACTTCCCGCGTCATCTTTTGCTTTTGGGGAACAGGGAGGCTAAGAAGGACTGCGCCAATGGCATTTTCACCCTGTAACACCGGAAGTTGCAACGTAAACATCGTTTCTCTAAAAATTCCGCCCATGGTTCCAATCACAGATTTTCTTTCCCCTTGCAAAACGGTCTGGATATGCTCTTTGGGAATATAGTTTGGCATCTCTTCCAGAAGATGGCCCCCAAAGGTGCTGATGAGAACCTCGCCCTTGCTGTCAATCACCACAATATGGCTGTTGCTGCTCCGTGCAAAGCCATTGAGCATATGCCCCATGCTTTCCCGATTGATGTTGCTCTGTATCAATGAAACAATCGCTTCGCCGTTTTTGCGGAGTGCTTCCTCGCTCTGGCGGGTGATATAGCGATTCACCAAAAAAATTTGCGTAGAACCAAGTGCCACAAGACAAATCATCACCGCAATGATATTGATGAAAAAAATCCTTGCAAAGATAGTTCGTCCAAGCCACGCCCGTTTCATAGTGTTGTTTCCTCCGCCATATCTACTTCAAATTTATAACCCACACCCCAAACCGTCTTCAGGTGCCAGTTTTTCTCCTCGGACTCCACTTTTTCACGAATCCGTTTGATATGCACATCTACCGTCCGGGAATCGCCAAAGAATTCATAACCCCAGATTTCATCCAGAAGTTGGTCACGGGTAAATACCTTGTTGGGGTTTCCCGCAAGGAAATAAAGAAGTTCAAATTCCTTGGGGGGCATCTCCAGTTTTTTGTCGTCCAGATACACTTCATAGGTACTTTGGTTGATTCTGAGCCCATCAAACTTTAGTTCCTTTTCTTCCTCTGCCTCAGACTGATTTTCTGCCCGGCGAAGCACCGCCTTGATGCGCGCTAAAAGTTCTTTGGGTTCAAAAGGCTTGACGATATAGTCGTCGGCGCCAAGCTCCAAACCAAGCACTTTGTCAAAGGTTTCTCCCTTGGCACTCAGCATAATAATCGGTGTATTGGAGATGCTGCGAACCTCACGGCAGACCTGCCAGCCATCCTTGACCGGAAGCATAATATCCAGCAAAATCAAATCCGGAGACATCGTCTTGAACATATCAATCGCCTGCTGACCGTCATTGGCAACAATGGCATTGTATCCTTCTTTTTCCACGTAAAGACGAAGCAGTTCGCAGATATTTACCTCGTCATCCACAATCAATACGGTTTGCTTGTTGGACATAGTATTCCCACCTTTTCTCCTTGGTATTGGCTCTATCATAACCTATTTTATCATAAATTACAAGGAATGTATGAAAATTTTGTGAATACAAGAAAAATTTTTACCAATAATAAAGGCAGAGCCTCCGCTCTGCCTTATCTTCTTTTGAAAGGAGTATGCTTATGCAAGCTGATACTGCATCTGTCCGTCTTACAAAACCAATTTCTCTGTCCGCCCGTATGAAACAAGAGGAAAAAAGGAAACTGCTTGCCCAGAAAGCGGAATACCACTATCTTATGTCCGAGCTTTTTGGCGCACAACAACAATTACAAACTGCCCTTAATAATTTTGGATATTTGTCCGAGCCAAAGGCGGTGGATGTTTGTATTTTTCAAATGCAGACCGCCCAGAGCCAGTATGACAACATCCTCCGCAGAATCAAAGCACTCGGCTATCAGCCAAGGGATTTCAAAGATCAGTTCAGCACGCAGACTCCGATGTTCAAATAAGTGGCAAAAAGGCACCAGAGCAGATAAGGAATCAGCAACCACGCTGCCAGCTTATTCACCCGATAGAACAGAATGATGGTAACAATGATTGCCAAAACCAAAAGCACCAGCCAAAGCACCGAGAAACAATACAACTTTAACCCAAAAAAGAGAATCGGCCAGCAGAAATTCAAAAACAGTTGCAGGATAAACGCCTTTTCTGCACCATCGTGGTCGCCGGGTGTATTTTTGACAAGATAAAACGAAATCCCCATCAAAATATAAAGGATTGTCCAGACGATACCAAACACCCAACCCGGCGGGGAAAGAGGCGGTTGGTTCAGTTCCTGATACAGACCTGCCTGCCCTCCGGATAAAAGTCCGGACAAAAAACCTGTTCCAAGGGTCAGGGCAATACTGCCAAGCAGTTTTCGCAAATGAATGGTTTGAAACATAAATAATCGCTCCCTTTGAAAATTTAAAACAAAAAAATCTCTTGCATATTTTTATGCAAGAGATTTTGAAGTTATACCAAAGAAACGATTGCATTGGCAAAGCTTCCGAACAGGCTGTCAAGAAAGGTCTCTTCGCTACGGTCCATCTTCCATATTCCGGAATCCTTTACCATCATAATTTCCACAGTTTCCTTGACGGAAGGGATATCATCTGCCGCCAGAACATCCAGTAATTGTTGTACCAGCAAGCCTTGATAGGTTTCCCGTTTCATATTGGGAAGCTGCATCTGATACTCATTGGATGCAACCATTGCCATCACCTTTTCCAAAAAGCGGTTCATCACCTCGGCATTGTCAAGGCTGACGATTTCAGCAGAAATTTTCACTCTGCCGTCCTCTTCTTGTTCCGCGGACAAAATCTGGTACTGCATCCGGTTCATTATTCTGAGAATCTCGGTTTCCAATTCCCCTTTATTATCCGACACAACCTTGCTGAGCAGTGCCTCGATGTCATAATAGCTCTGCACCCTGCTTTTGTCACCGCTTTTGAGCGCCTGCATCATTTCTTCCAAGGCTTTGGTTGCCCCGTCTTCTGCTCCGCAGCCGGTTACACTAATCATCAGGATACCAATCAAGCAAATACTGATAAGCTGTTTGAAAGCCTTTTTCATAACCCTACCGCCTTTCGTTTCCATCTTATAACGCTTTGAATGCCTTCATCCATTCGTTTTTAATGAATTCGTGACCCATAGCGGTAGGATGCACGCCATCGCCCAACCAATAACTTGCGTCTGCCTTCTCTGTCAGGTCATCGAAGCCTTCCTGCAAAGGAATGAAGGGTAGATTGTATTTTTCTGCAATCTTTTTTGCCATTTGAGCACGCATTCTTACTTCCTTATCAAAGGTTTCCCAATAAGCTTCATTACCAAAACCTTTGAGGGAAAAGGGTTCCATGATCATAATCTTGATGTTGGGAAGTGCCGCCTTGACCTCCTCAATCAACAGATCATAAATCTTGTAAAATTTCTCTGCGTCAATACCATTGGGATTGTCGTGAAACTCATGCCATACATCATTGACGCCCATCAAAATGCTCATTACATCCGGTTTCAGGTTGATGATGTCATTTTTGATACGGGCATACACATCCACACTGCGATTGCCGCCGATACCCCGATTCAAAAATTCATAGTTGCCCGGCTCGGCAAAACCCAATTCTGAAGTAACCAACAAGGGATAGCCGATACCAATCAGGGAATCGTCCTCTCTGGAACGATGGGCATCTGTAATCGAATCACCTTGGAATAAAATTCTCATAGTAAAAACTCCTTCTATATTGTAATTTCTTTTTTCCGATCGTGAATCAACATTCCAACCAACGCAAATCCAAGCTGAACAATATGGGTAATCAGCACGCTGTAGGATTGGGAAAGAATGTCATAAATACACCAAAGGGACATATTGACAAGGGTCCAGAACCGGTACTTGGCGCCACTTTTTTGTCCGATACACAGGATAAAGGTGAGGGATGCCACAATCACCAGAATACCCAGTGCCGAAACACCGCCTGCAACCCAGATGTTAAGCACAATGATTGCCACTGCATAGCAAGCAATCAGCCAACGGGGGAGCGGCTTATTCTTGGAATCAAAGAAGTAATTGATTAAGGTTTGTAATCCGCCCAGATAGCACGCCGCCGCACCATTGATGCCGCTGCCACCAAGAAGATAGCTTGTAGCCACCAAAACGTTTCCGCAGAAAACCAGAAAAAGAATGGTTTTCATTTTTTCGCCTTTGACCAAGGAGGCACAAATCATCGATGCCAAACCCAAAAGGCTTAACACATAAGACAATACTTGCATAACTTTCTCCTTTTACACTACGCTGCTTTTTTTCTGCTTAAAAGCTGCAACGCCAGCACCACAACCACCAGACAAATACCTATGGTATCAGTAACAACACCGGGATAAATCAAAAGAAGACCGCCTGCCAAACTGATGATTCGCTGATACCAAGGCATCCGGTACATCAAATACCCCTCCAACGAGGCAGAAACTGCAAAAATTCCCATCAGCGAGGTGATGCAAATCAAAACAACCTCCCAAGCGGTGGTGTCAATAAAGAGCATTGCCGGATTGAGCGCAAACACATAAGGCACGATAAATGCGCCAATGGCAAGCTTGGTGGAGGTGATCGCCGTCTTCATGGGGTTTGCCTGCGCGATTGCCGCGCCGGCATAAGACGCCAGAGCAACCGGCGGGGTCAAATCCGCAACAATACCAAAGTAGAACACAAAGAAGTGTGCCGCAACTGCCGGAACACCCATCCGCACCAGAATCGGTGCACAGGTTGCCGCCATAATACAGTAGTTTGCAGTGGTGGGTACGCCCATTCCCAGAACGATACAACAGAGCATAGTCAAGAACAGCGCAATGATGACCTGATTACCCGCAAGGGTGACGATGCCGTTAATCATCATATTTGCAAGTCCGGTCATAGTGATGGTACCTGCAATCATTCCGGCAACGCCGCAAGCCGCCGCAACTGCAATCATTCCCTGACCGCCTGCCGCCAGTGCCTCCCAGATGCGTTTGGGAGTAATACGGTTTTCTTTGTTGAACGCACTTACCACAATCGCCGCTACAATCGCAATAGCTGCCGCATACTGAATGGAACGTTGGGTGATACTGACAAGATAAATCAGCAGAATGAGCGGAATCAGCAAATAGGACTTCTTCAACAGCGGGATAAACCGAGGCAATTCCTCACGGCTGAGTCCCCGCAAGCCCTCTTTTTTTGCTTCCAGATGCACAGTGATAAACACACCGGCAAAATACAACACCGCAGGCAGGATGGCACGTACCACAATGTTACTGTAAGGTACACCGATATAGTCTGCCATCAAAAAGGCTGCCGCGCCCATAATCGGTGGCATAATCTGACCGCCTGTGGAGGCAGAAGCCTCCGCGGCTGCTGCAAACTCCGGCTTGTAGCCGGTCTTCTTCATCAACGGAATGGTAACCGAACCGGAGCCTACGGTGTTTGCAACCGAGGAACCGGAAACCATACCCTCAAAGGCACTGGCAACAACCGCCACCTTGGCAGGACCGCCGGAAAAACCGCCGACTACTGCGTTAGAGATATTGATAAAGAAGTCTGCAATCCCGGTACGTTCCAAAAAGGCACCGAAAATAATGAATACCACAATAAATTTGGAACAAACATTGATGGGGGTGGAAAGCACACCTTCTTTTCCGTAGAACAAATAATGGACGATATAATTGAGCTTTCCCCAAAGGGTGGGGTTGGAGAGTCCCCAAACAAGTGCGTATAACACAAAGCAACCTGCCACAATAACAATAGGCAGTCCCACACTACGTCTGCACGCCTCTGCCAAAGAGAGAATACCCAAAATCCCAATGATAATCTGATACCACGCAAAATGGCTACCCTGCTGGATGATAGTCATTGCATTGGCCGCATAATACACAAATGCACCGGTGCCACACAGCATCAAAAGAACATCATACCAGGGTATAAAGTTCACTTTTTGTTTTCCCTTTCTGGCAGGGTAAACAAGATAGGCAAGGAACACAATAAACGCCACAAAGGTGGTCAACCGAAGTTCCTCAAGCCAGGTAGCAAAAAGGGTTACATAGATACAAAACAAAGAAAAGATTGCCAAAATGCAGTTCACCAATATTTTGGCTTTCCCTTCCCAGATACGGACATTGGATTCCCGGTCAAACTTTTGCATCACTGCATCTAAGTCCATAACCTCGGGAACGTCCGCCTCCTTTTTTCTGTTGAAAATCATTTACTCTCCTCCTTGGGGTGTCATTAAAATGGCTGCGACGAAACTTCCTCCGCCGCAGCCAAAAGCTTTGCGCCTTTTGATTTAGTCGACTGCTACTTCGACACCTTTTTCCGCAAAGTATTTTGCAGCACCCGGATGGAAGGGAACAGTCATACCACCAGTTGCATTTTCGATGCTGAGTTCTGCACCTTTTGCGTTCTCAGCGGTAATTGCCTCTGCATTGTCAAAGATTGCAGCGGTCAGCTTGTAAACATCTTCCTCTGCTGCATCCGCATTGACAATCAGGGTTGCCTTTACGGTAACAGTCTTCACATCCTCAGTCTGTCCTGCATAGGTTCCTGCAGGAATCACATGAGAGGTATAGAACGGGCAAGCTGCCATCAAAGCATCTGCAATCTCTCCGTCAATGGGAACCAGATATGCACTATTGGTGGTGCACAGTTCGGTAATCGCCGGAGTGGGAGGTCCTGCCACGATGAATGCAGCATCGATTTTGCCGTCCTTGAGTGCGTCTGCACTGTCTGCAAAGGACTGATACTGTGCATTGATGTCAGCCTCAGTAAGTCCTGCTGCAGTCAACACATCGATTGCGTTGAAGTATACACCGGAACCGGGAGCACCGATAGAAACCGCCTTGCCCTTCAAATCAGCAACGCTCTTAATTTCCGGTTTCATAGTTACAAGCTGTACAGCCTCAGCATACAGACCTGCAACGGTACGGAAGGAAGCAATCTTTCCTTCCTTCTCAAAGGAACGGGTTCCCTCCCAAGCGTAAGACATAACATCAGACTGTACGGTACCCAGCTGATAGTTGCCTGCATCGATGCCCTGAATGTTTGCCTTGGAACCATCGGTAGAAACAACCGTTACGTTAATTCCTGCATTGTTTTTTATGTACTGGCCAAGTACGCCGCCATAACCATAATAAGTACCTGCTGTACCACCGGTACCCATGGTCATCTTTCCGCCGGCAGAGCCGCCACATGCCGACAATGCAACCAGCATCACCATTGCCAATACCATAGCTAAAATTCTTTTCATTTGAAAAACCTCCTTTAATTTTGAAGTATTTTGTTCCATTATAACCGAAATCAGGAATGATTGCAAGTATAATTTCATCAGCTTTTTTTCTTAAAATATTGAAAAATAAAAAGCAACAGAATCGTCCCTAGAATCGGGAAAATAGCACTGATAAGCATTCCGGCTTTCATGCCGATTTGTTCTGCGGAAAGCTGCAGCACAGGTGCAATTCTTGCGGCAAATTCACTTGCCGAAACGGTATCCACCACAATACCCATCAGCTGCGGTGCCACAGATGCCCCCAAATCACCGCCGGCAGCCATCAGGGCATATGCCGCAACCCCCACGCCGGGGATATTTTCTTCCATCATAATCAAGGTTCCCGGCCACAGCATCGAGGTAAATAGTCCCGTAAGGATGCAAGCGGCAAGCGCCACCACCATATTGGAGGAAATGCTGACCACCAGATAACAAACTGACGCACCAATCATCCCCCCAAGCAGAACCGCAGAAATGTTTTTGCCATACTTTGCATAGGAGATTCTGGCAAAGCCAAGGAGCACTGCAAACATTGCCACTCCAAGAATATCACCCAGCGTTTTGTCCAGCTGCAACGCGCTTTCCAGATAGCTGGAAATCCAATTGGACATCACATTTTCTGCGCAACTTCCAAAGAAGATACACGCAACACAAAGGGCAATCCCAAATCCCTTTCGGGTTGTTGGTTTGGCACCGGAGGATCCTTCTGCTTGATTCATATCCGGCATCGGCGAGAGAAAGAACAACACCGACGAAAGGATGGGAAAAAGTCCAAGTATTATCGCCAGATATATCCAGTTTTGTGTTCCAAATATCTTCAAAAACAAGGTGCTGACCGTCACAAAGGTAAACACCCCAAAGGCATAAAGGGAATGGAGCGCGCTCATATCCCGTTGGGGATTCTCCGAGGGAATTGCCGCAATAATCGGGCTTAGTAGTACCTCCGAAAGTCCGGCTGAAACAGAAAATATCACCGTCCCCACCGCCAGACCTACATAAGCATATCCGGGAAACAAGGCAGGAACAATAGCATAAATCAAAAAACCCAACGAGGTAATCAACGGCATTGTTTTCACTATAGTATGTATCGAAAAGTGCTTGGAAAAAAAGCTGAAAATCAAATCCACCAAAAGCTGGGTACAAAAATTGATAAGCACCAACGTCCCAAGCAGGGTATAAGAAATCCCATACATTTCACGAAAGGTAACAAACAAAAGCGGTGGCAAACAAAAGATAGACGACATGGTAAAATACGCCGTATAACACGCCAGCTTGGTTCGCTTAAAATTCTTTTGATGATTCATTGGACTACTCCTACCCTTTTGTCGATTTATGGGTTAGTATACCATAGAAAAAAGGAAATAACAACCTCTCTTTGGTTGATTTTTTCTTTTCCCTTGACGCAAAAGAAAAAAAACGCTACAATAAGAGCATATTTTGTCAAAAGAGGTAATGGATTGTGAACAGACAAAAGCTCAAAGGAAACCTTTTATTACTCCTGACCTCGGTGGTCTGGGGCATTTCTTTTATCGCACAAAGCAAGGGGGTAGAACTGATTTCTCCCGTGGTGTTTAACGGCATCCGCTCTATACTGGGTGCTGTCGTTCTTGTGCCGGTCATTCTTTTCCTTGACCATTCCAAAAAGAGAAAAGGCGTTCCCATTCAAAAGACGAAGAAAGAACTTCTCCTTGCAGGGGTTATCTGTGGTACCTTTTTATGCGTCGCAACCACCCTGCAGACTATGGGAATGATTTACACCAGCCCCGGAAAGTCCGGTTTCATCACTGCGCTTTATATGGTGATTGTCCCCATCATCGGTCTTTTCACCGGGAAAAAGGCAAGTCCCGTCATCTGGCTTTCGGTTTTGATTGCCCTTGGCGGTCTTTACTTGATGTGTATGGATGCCTCTCTGGAAATCAACATTGGCGACCTCTTAACCCTGCTTTGTGCTTTGGTCTTTGCGGGGCACATCCTTGCCATTGACCATTTTGCGCCCAAAGTGGATGGCGTCAAGCTTGCTTGCCTGCAATTTTTTGTCTGCGGTCTGTTAAACCTCATCTGGATGTTTCTGTTTGAAGAACCGGAGCTTGGTCCCATTCTGGATTGCTGGCTCTCTATCGGTTATTCAGGCATTATGTCCTGCGGCGTTGCTTACACCCTGCAAATTGTGGGGCAAAAATATACCGACCCCACCTCCGCCTCCATCCTGATGAGTCTGGAATCGGTATTCGCCACCCTGACAACCGTCATTCTGGTTGCATTGGGTTGGAACCTGACCGGCGGCGCCCTGACCCTGCGCGAAATTTCGGGGTGTGTCCTGATGTTCGGGGCAATCCTTCTGGTTCAGCTTCCCGATGGGAAAAAGGTCTAATATTGTCAAAAAATAGCTTGACAAGCAATGTCTCACTATGGTACGATAAACCAACCTAAATATGTGGAAATTGGAGGAGTTAGAAATGAAGTTTTTTAGCAAAAAGAACCTGCTTGCGTTCTTCTTCACTCTGGTAACCATTCTGGCGACTGCAACGATTGCTTTTGCCACCGGAGAAGAAATCACAAGTAACTACTACGCAACCTTCTGGGCATTGGTTCCGCCTCTGGTTGCAATCGCGCTTGCGCTCATCACCAAAGAGGTTTATTCCTCACTGTTTATCGGTATTTTGCTGGGCGGTCTGCTTGCATCCAACTGGCAGCCTGTTGCCGCTCTTGACAATGTGGTAAACGCAGGTCTGATCGAAGCAGTTTCCGGCACCGCAGGTATCTTCATCTTTTTGGTTATCTTAGGTGCATTGGTTGCGCTGATTAACAAAGCCGGCGGTTCTGCGGCATTTGGTCGTTGGGCAGAAACCCACATCAAATCCCGTACCGGTGCAATGTTTGCAACCTTTGTTCTGGGCGTACTCATCTTTATTGATGACTACTTCAACTGCCTGACCGTGGGTAGCGTGATGCGTCCCATCACCGACAGACAAAACATTTCCCGTGCAAAGCTTGCCTTTTTGATTGACGCAACCGCGGCTCCTATCTGTATGATTGCCCCTGTTTCTTCTTGGGCGGCAGCCGTTTCTGAGTTTGCTGAGGGAACCGGTCTTTCCGGCATTGAGTTGTTTGTCCGTGCGATTCCTTACAACTTCTACTCCCTTTTGATGATTGTGTTCATTATCGCAATTACCTTGATGAAGTTCGATTACGGTCCCATGAAACTCCACGAGCTGAATGCACTTACTAAGGGCGACCTGTTCACCAGCGGTAAGGATGATGTAGAAACTGCTGAGGTTGAGGACGCAAATCCCAAGGGGCGGGTCATTGACCTGATTCTTCCCATCCTGGTTCTGGTTGTTGTTTCTATTCTTGGTCTGCTTTATGTAGGTGGCTTCTTTGCAGGCGACGACTTCATCACCGCATTTGGTAATACCGATGCAACGGTTGGTCTTCCCTGGGGTGCGTTGATTGCTTTGATTGTTACTGTCATCTACCTTATCGCAAGAAGAGTCATCACCTTTAAGGATGCAATGAATGCAATTCCCAATGGTTTCAAGGCAATGGTTCCTGCCATTATGATTCTGACCTTTGCAACCGCATTGAAGAATATGACCGGTCTTCTGGGCGCTGCAGACTATGTAGAAACCCTGATGAACTCTGCAGCAGCAGGTCTTGCAAACTTCCTGCCGGCAATCATCTTCCTGGTTGCTTGTGTTCTGGCTTTCTCAACCGGAACTTCCTGGGGTACCTTCGGCATCCTGATTCCGATTGTGGCTGCCATCTTTGATCCCACAAGTGAGCTTTTGATCATCGGCATGTCCGCTTGTCTTGCAGGTGCAGTTTGCGGTGACCACTGCTCCCCCATTTCCGATACGACCATTATGTCCTCGGCAGGTAGCCAATCCAACCACATCAACCATGTTTCCACCCAGTTGCCTTATGCAATTACCGTTGCACTGGTTTCCTTTGTGGTTTATCTGCTGGCTGCATTCATCCAGAATGCTTACATTTTGCTCCCTGTCGGTATCGTTCTTACCGTTGCAACCCTGTTTGTGATTAAGCAGGTTACCAAGAGCAAAGAGGCATAATCATTCAAACAACAAAAAACGGATATGTGCTTTTGCACATATCCGTTTTTTTAATAACAACTGTCGAAGATGTTCTTCACATCCCGATAATCCAAATCGATGTAGGTGCCGATGGTTCGTTGTTTTCCAAAAGTACAAAGATCAGCAAGCCTTGCGGTGCACTCTTTCGGAATTTCAAATTCCCGCAGTTTCAGGGGCATCGCAATCTGTGTGAAAAACTCTTCCATCTTTTCAATGCCGCAAAGCGCTGCCTGTTGGTCATCCTCTTCCTTTACATCCCAGACCTGCCTTGCAAACTGTGCAAAGCGCTCCGGCTGATAGGAATACACGTATCTTGCCCACGCAGGGAACAAAACCGCCAGTCCCGCTCCGTGTGCAATTTGCGGATACTCTCCGCTCAATGCGTGCTCCAACTGATGAACCGCAAGCACATTCTGTCTGCCACAACCGGTCAGGTCATTATGCGAAAGACTAGATGCCCACATCGCCGTCGCCCTTGCCTCATAATCCTCGGGATTGTCTATCAAGGTTCTCCCTGCTTGAATCACCGACTTAAGAATACTCTCTGCAAGGCGGTCGGTCAGGTCGGTAGGCGGACAAACTGAAAAGTAGCGTTCCATGGTGTGTGCCATAATATCCACAATCCCGCAGGCAGTCTGGTAGGGACTGACGGTATAGGTCAGCTCCGGATTGCAGATGGCAAATTGGCAGCGGTTGAAATCGCTGTTATAGCCACGCTTCATATCCTGATGGCTAATGACTGCAGAAGAACTCATCTCGCTCCCTGCCGCCGCAATGGTCAAAATACAACCTACCGGAAGGGCATCCTTGGGCGTTGCCTTGCGTAATGGAAAATCCCAAACATCTCCGTCGTATTTGGCACCGCTTGCGGTGTATTTGGAGGAATCCAACACGCTCCCGCCACCTACCGCAAGAATCATCTCTACTTGTTCCTCTTTTGCCTTTTGAATGGCTTTTTTCACAAAAGAAAGTCGGGGGTTGGGTTCTACCCCACCCATTTCCACCACCGCAATCCCATTTTCAGTAAGAGAGGTCATCACCCGATCATATAAACCGGTCTTTTTGATACTTCCTCCGCCATACTGCAGCATAATCTTTTGATAGCCATATTCTTTGATAATCTCTCCTACCTTTTTCTCCATTCCTTTGCCGAAATACACTTTGGTAGGGGCATAGTAGGTAAAATCCAGCATTTCCTTCTTCCTTTCGTTTTACAATGCAATTTGGTCGATGGCAGCAAGCTCTGCATCCGTAAAAGAGGTATTTTTGAGCATTGCAATATTTTCCAAAATTTGTTCAGGCTTGGAGGCACCAATCAACACACTGGTGATTCCCTCACGGTTGTAAACCCAAGCAAGTGCCATCTGGGCAAGGGATTGACCTCTGCCCTCAGCAATTTGATGGAGCTTTTGTATTTTGGCAAGCATCTCCTCAGACAACGCGCTTTCCTTGAGGAACCGTCCATCAGTACGGATGCGGCTATCTTTGGGGATTCCCTCCAAATACCGTCCGGTCAAAAGTCCTTGGGCAAGGGGGCTGAAGATAATCATTCCCTTTTTCTCCTCGATTGCCGCATTCAGGATTCCGTTCTTCTCCACCGTTCGGTCAAAGATGGAATAGCGGTTCT
The DNA here is from genome assembly GCA_017397725.1 of Clostridia bacterium. Lineage (GTDB taxonomy): Bacteria > Bacillota > Clostridia > Monoglobales > Monoglobaceae > Ructibacterium. Next base: position 4,382 of record JAFQIA010000009.1, on the reverse strand, counting down.
GGTTGATGATAAAGGGGCAATGCAGATCGTTTAAAATTTGCGCCGCCTGTTTCATGGTTTCCCCATCATAGTTGGAAAGCCCCGCATAAAGCGCCTTACCGCTTTTTACAATCTGGTCAAGCGCCCACATGGTTTCATACAGGGGCGTGTCCTTGTCCATCCGGTGATGATAGAAAATATCCACATAGTCAAGATTCATTCGTTTCAGGCTTTGGTCAAGGCTTGCCATCAGGTATTTTCTGCTCCCAAAATTTCCATAGGGGCCGGGCCACATATCATACCCCGCCTTGGTGCTGATTACCATTTCATCCCGATATTGTTTCATCTCTTTGTTCAGGATTTTGCCGAAATTTCTCTCCGCGCTTCCTGCCTTGGGTCCATAGTTATTGGCAAGGTCAAAATGGGTGATTCCGGAATCAAAAGCGGTAAAACACATTCTGCACATATTGGCATAGTTTCCTGTATCCCCAAAATTATGCCAAAGTCCCAAAGAAACTGCAGGAAGCTTCAGCCCACTTTCCCCGCAGCGTTGGTATTCCATTGTTTGGTAGCGTTCTTCCTTTGCCTGATAGTTCATAGTCCTCATCCTTTACTCATTCTTTTTAATAAAAAGCCAACAGCAAAAACCAAAACTGCACCACCAACAAACAGGAGCATCTTATTTTTCATGGGATTTTCCAGCGGAATATGCGCGGTTGCCTCCTCCGGCAGGAACGCATATAGCTTTAAATAGTCGCTTTTACTAATATCATATTGGGTGGTAACTGCCGAGGCTGCCTCCCTTTGAGGGCATCCCACTCTGGCTCTATGATCCAGCAAAACCTCCATACGATTCTCGTCCTTGTCGACTGCAACAATCCATACTGCTTGATTGTTTTCAACCGGGTCAATCCGTCTTTTGGGAATGAGGGTAATGGTTTCTGCAATGGCAAAAAACTCATCCTTATCCACATAGCATCCGTAAGGGTCACCATCCCCCGGATAAATTACCTCTATTTTCTCCACATCCGTTTTGTCAAATTCAAATAACTCAGCGAGAACCTTGGCATCATTTTGAGCAAAGGCGATTGACATGGTGAATAAAACCATGGTCATAACGATCAGCGTAATTCGTCTTTTCATCATTCAACCCCCTTTGCTTTTCTATTTCTGGACAACCACCGAGATGCCGTCCGGTATGGCGGTGATGGTTACTTCCTCCTTGCCCAGCAGTTCCTTGGCTTTTTGGATTGCCTCAACAATAGAATGTGCCGGTATCATATGCATCTTTTCTACGATAGCATCTTCCATCTCGGAAATATAAATCACCCTTGCACGCATAAGAATCCGAATCAAAATTTGTGACATCCATTGGTCAGGAGCAGTTTCTGTGCGGCCGCGTTTCAGATAATTTTCCATGGTCTTATAAATATCCGCTTCATCAGCCAGCTGATGATAAAAATGGTCACCGCCGACACCGTCATCCGATGCCGCAAGCATAATAATGACACCGCCCTTTTTCACTGTGGCTTCTGCTGCGGTCATTCCCTTTACCGACTGATACATATTCTGGTCAAGAGGATATCCTCCGTTGGTTGTTATGACAATATCTGCCTCAACTGCCTGTGCCCCGCATTGGTCGGACAAAAAGTCAGTTCCTTTTTTATGTGCCATCTCCACATCTCCGGCAACTGCGTAAATCACTTCTTTTTCAGAGTTCAAAACCACATTGACAATGAATTGCAGGTTTGCCTGTTTGGCAGCCCACAGCATATCCTCGTGGATGGGGTTGTGGTTGAGAATTCCGGTACGGGCATTTGGGTCGTTGATAAACTCGGAGCAATGGTTTGCCAGCACCGTCTTGCGTCCGGCTACTCCGGGCAGTACGCTCTTTCTACCGCCGGAAAATCCCGCAAAGAAATGAGGTTCAATAAAACCTTCCGCAACCAAAAGGTCTGCCTCAATGGCAATTGCGTTGATTTCACAATCACCGCCCGAGGGCAAAACACCGATATTGATTAGCTTTTCTCTTTCGTCGCAGTCGTGAATATAGATATGCTCATTTTGGACAATCTCTTCGCCGAATTTGGAAATCAATTCCTCCTTGGTGGTTCCTCTGTGACAACCGGTTGCAATCAAAATCGTAATCTCTGCCTCTGGGTTTCCCTTTCGGATTTCTTCCAGCATCAAGGGCATAATCACCTTGCTGGGAACCGGACGGGTATGGTCACTTGCAATAATCACAACCTTCTTCTTTCCCTTAGCAAGTTCTGATAATTTTGCCGAGCCAATCGGCGCTTCCAAGGCTTTTCTCACCAGAGTCATTGGGTCAGCCTCCGGCTGATACTCTTCAATGGAAGAGGTCAAAACCCCCGCAAGCTCTTTTTCCTCAAACGCATATCCCAGCTTTTCTTTTCCGTAAGGAAATAACAGTTCTTTTGTCATTCTTTCCACGACCTTTCTGAAAGTATATCTTTTAATTTCATAATGGCAGGAATCAGCACCAATTGTAATAGGATCCCCGGAAATGCATCGATCAATCCCCCCGCAAGAAATGCCTGCAAGGTAAATGCTTTCCCTGCCACGCCAAGCAAAAGGGTTTTTGCAATGCCCCAAACAATACGACCGCTAACCATCGATGTAACAAGGCAGCAATACAACCACCACATCTGCTTTTTGTGAAAACGAAAATATAAAAACCCAATCACAAAACCATAGGTGGCAAGCTCCAACGCCATCCATACCGCATTGGGATAAAGAGGCGGCATTCCCACAGTTACCGCTCTGAAAAGTGGCAACACCAATCCGACAATAAAGCCGTAAGGATACCCGCACAGAAGTCCGCAAAGCATCACAGGGATGTGCATGGGTAAAAGCGTGTCCCCGATTTCTTTCATCTGCCCGGTAAAAAACGGCAGCACCACGCCCAATGCCAAAAACATGGCAGAAGTAATTATTTTTCGCGTTCTCACTTATTCATCATATCCTCTCATTGTTCTTATCAGCCTAAACACCTGATAAGCAGTATTCCTTAAATTTTGATACGCATTGTCCGCATACATCGCCTCATCCAGATTACACGGTTTTCGCACAATCGGAAAAAACGCATCAACCCCATAGGTATGCGCCTCCACCGCATCCTCGGTTACGCTTCCTGCAAATGCAATCACCGGTTTGTGGTGCTTTTTCGCCATGGTTGCGACCCCAACAGGGGCTTTGCCCATAGAGGACTGCCCGTCCAGTCTGCCCTCTCCTGTGACAACCAAATCCGCATCCATGATATGTTTTTCCAGTCCGGTTTCTCGTATTACCAATCCAATGCCGGATTCCAACTTCGCGCCGAGAAAGGTCAGCAAGGCAAATCCCATTCCTCCTGCGGCGCCCGTCCCAGGAGCGTTGTCATCCGCATTTGGAATCACAGATTTGGTCAGCGTTGCATAGTTTTTAAGCCACGAATCCATATCCGCAATCATCGCAGGCGTTGCGCCCTTTTGCGGACCATAAATAGCACTGCAGCCGTCTTCTCCACACAAGACATTTTTTACATCGCACGCAACCGAGAAAGAACATTCTTTCAATTCCTTGACGGCATTTTCTGTTTGAATGACAGCAAGCTCCTTCAGCCCCTTGGCACCAAAGGGAACTTGGTTTCCGTTTTTGTCCAGAAACCCAAAGCCGAGAGCTTGGAGCATTCCAACACCGCCATCGTTGGTTGCACTGCCGCCGATTCCTATGACGAACTTTCGACAGCCTTTGGCGATGGCATCCAAAATCATTTCCCCCACCCCAAAGGTTGTAGTATCCATGGGATTGCGCTGGTTTCCATCAATCAAAGTGATTCCTGCAGCCTGAGACATTTCCATCACCGCTGTTTGGGTGTCTGGAATCCAACCGTAGGTCGCCTCAATCTTTTTGCCAAGGGGGTTCGTAACAATCACTTTTACCTTCTCCCCATTAGTTGCAGATATGATTGCATCCACCGTACCTTCGCCCCCATCCGCGATGGGCGATACGATGACTTGGGCATCGGGGTAAATATCGTTTACCGCCTCTTTCACTGCCTGCCCTGCCTGAAAGGTCGTAAGACTCCCCTTGAAAGAATCTATGGCAATAACAACGTTCCGCACGGTATCCCCCCTCTGTTTTCTATCGTTTCCATATTTAAAATCGCTACACAATTTCACAACTTTCATCTTTGATGGAATCAGTATAACATACTCCATAGGGATTTTCAACAACTTTAAAAAATATGCTCTACGCATAAAATCATAACCACTAGTAAACTAGTGGTATGCACTGCCCCTAGAAGGGGCTATTACAGGCTTAACCCCTAAAAGGGGCATCGAAGTTTGACACCGCATTACTATCTCAGGCAGCCGCTCACGTGCGGCTGTCTTTTTTTG
>JAFQIA010000008.1 GCA_017397725.1 Clostridia bacterium | reverse complement strand
GGCAAAAAAAGACAGCCGCACGTGAGCGGCTGCCTGAGATAGTAATGCGGTGTCAAACTTCGATGCCCCTTTTAGGGGTTAAGCCTGTAATAGCCCCTTCTAGGGGCAGTGCATACCACTAGTTTACTAGTGGTTATGATTAGATAAAGAATACCCAGGAATCGAACCAGGTTAAAATAGTTTCTGCAAAGAAACGTGATACCGGAACACCGGAAAGCACTGGATAGAAAAACAAAAACAGGAGCAGACAACAGATGGTCAATGCAGAAGAGGCATAACCAAACCGACGGACACGCTGTTCCAAATCCTGCATGGCATAGACCACAAAAAGAATCAAAAAGACCATTCCGGCAAAGAAGTGGTATTGCAGGGCGTAGCGGCTGACCAATGCCCAAGGCAGGTATTGTGCCAAGAATCCAAAAAACAGGAACAAAACCTTGAAATCCCGTTTTTTCCATCCCACAAGGAGAGAATAGCCAAGGGCGAGAATTCCCACCCAACTGAGCAGGGGATTCTGGAAAATAGAAATGCAGCCAATGGTACCTGCGGGAATACTGGTTTCCGGTGCCTGATATGCCCACATCGGCTTATATACAAAGGGCCAGCTGTACCAAGGGGAGGAATAGGGGTGGGTGTCCACCAATCCGGAATGATAGCGGAACATATACCCCTGATTTTCCCACATTACCTCGAAAACATTTCCGTATCCATCCACCATCGCAATGGGGAGATAAGACAACAGATAAATGCCTGCGGGAATCAGAACGAAAAAGAGCAGACAACAGCTGCAGACCGAAAGGGCAAATTTCCAGAATCCCGTCTGTCGCATCTTTCCATAAAGGATGCCCATAATGATTAGAAATTCAACACCAAGTCCCGCAGCGGCGTATACCGCTGTCCATTTGGATGCACAGCCCAGTCCCATGCACAGACCGGATAGGGCGAGGTGCCTCCATAAGGGTTTTAAGGACAAGGTTCCCGTCTCGGCTTGGGAAAAGGCATCCATCGCAAACCGATACATAAAATAGTACATCCCCAGAATAAAGAAGACCGGATAGGAATCGATGGTTGCAAGCCTTGTAAGAGAAAAATGCATAAAATCAAAGGCAAAAAGCAGGGTTCCCATTACCGCATAGCGGGTACGTCCGAATAGACGCTTTAAGAACAGATAGAAGATGGGGAGCATCAAAACCCCCATCAAGGTTCCGGCAAAGCGCCATCCAAAAGGCGTCATCCCAAAGAGGGCGATGCCAACTGCCATCATCAGCTTGCCAAGGGGTGGATGGGTGGTTTCATAATAAGGAAGAAAGTGCAGATGCTCAAAGGCAGTTCTTGGATGATAAATTTCGTCAAAATAAGTGCTGTTTTCAAAGGAAGGCTGGTTGTTTACCAAATGCTGTTCATCCGCAAGGAATGACGCATTTTCTCCCTCTGTGGAATGAATGGAAACCAATTCCCCATCAATATTGCGAAAGCCTACTTCAAAGAGCATATAGTCGGTGGAGGTTGCCGTAAGGCGGAGATACTTTGCGGTGATTTCTTTTTCCAAAGGTTGTACATCCCAATAGAACACGGTTCTGAGAGGGCAGACAGGGGAAGCATAGGAAGTCCAGTTCTCTCCATCCGCAGAATAGGAAAGGATAAGCCCCGGCTCATGTGCTACATCGCCCACACCGCAATAATAATCGATTTCGTGTATGGTTTCCTCGTTTTCCAAATGGATGAGGATGGTTTCCCCTGATTCTTTGGCTTGGTAATAGGTTTGTGGAGCAACCGTGTCCCCCAGATTGGTATAAGCCACAGCGGTATATATCAGCAGGATGACACCCAATAACAGATAATCCAGCCGCACCATTTGATATTCCTTTTTGGCACAAGGATTTCCGCGGAGCATCTGCATCCATTTGTGTGCCTCTAAGCGTTCAGCCACGGTGGGTCGTGCTGCAAAAGCAGTTTCGTTTTCCTCCGGAGTTTTGGGGCGGAGGAGGAAATCTTGGATAATGACAATAAGGCTTCCCATAAAAAGCAAAACCTCAAAAAGTGCAAGGGGGGCAACAATCCGATAATCAGGTAGATTTTGCCCCATGTTATCCAGCATCAGGATATAGAACAGATTACAAAAGCTTACCGCGTTCAAGCCGATAAAAAGGTAGAGAAGTTTGCGGTTTTTTGAAGAGAAGAATCCAAACAACAGGAACAGAATCGGCAGGATCAAGTATCTTTCGTGCATCTTAAAAGCAAAGGTATAAAGAAAGGCAAGGAGCACATATCCGCTGATCCAGATGCGGGAATCCTTGTCTTGTATCTTCAGGTACAAAACGCAGGAACCAGCTACCCCGATTACAAGTATCAGGTTGTTCAGCAAAGAAAGAAAAACGCCTTGGAACGGCACCCAGTTTAGATTCAAAAGGGCGTAAAAGTTAAACGCGTTGACGCTGAAGTAGGGGTAAGATGCCAGGGTGGCAAGATATTTTTCCAAAAGCCAGAGGGGATTGAACAGTTGCACCAATAAAGGAAATCCTGTGTACTCCTGCCACGCAGGGGAAAAGGGAATCATTAAGAAGAACAAAAGTGCAGTCCCGCTCAAAATAGAAAGAAGGATTGTTTTCAGACTTCTGGATTCCAAAAGCGCCAGAAGGAAAAGGGGTGCAATCAACAACGCCTGAGGTTTGGTCAGCACGGCAAGGACATAAAAAAGGGTGGCGGCAAGGTAACGCTTTTTGGAAAGGGAAAGGATGCTCAAAACCATAAACAACAATAGTACCGACTCAATCTGCCCCCAGACAGCCGAGTTATAAAGAAAGACAGGGGAAATCAAAAACAGGCCCGAAAGCAGGCAGGCGGCGGTGGGGGGCATTTGCTTTTTGCAATATTGAAAAATCAGGACAGCAAGACACCCGTCTGCCAAAATGGCAGGTAGTTTTAACAAAAACAAATAACCGCTTTCCGGTAACTGAAAGACGGTGGATATCTTGGAGAGGAATCCCAAAACATAAAGATATAAGGGCGGGTAATCGCAAAAGTAGTCAGGGTCATAAAAGGCGGCGGCGCCCAGTTGCTCCATACGATTGCCCCAAGCCGCCCAACAATTCATATCGGTAGAGAACCCATCGGTAAAGCGGGCAAGAATTACTCGCACAAAAAGCAGGGAAAGAAGCATCACAAGAAAAGCCAACCGCAGAACGGTGGTGTTTTTTGGGGGTAGATCCAGACGAGTATTCAAAAAGAGAAAAACGGTGAAAAAAAGAAAGACAATGACCCAAGCCAAACTCACACAAAACCCTCGCTTTCGGTAAGATAGTCTTAGTATAGCATAAGGAAGAAAAAAAGCAAACAAAACCGGGAGAAAAAATTTCAAAAAATACAAAAATAACCCTTGACAAAGGGAAAAACCTATGGTAATATACTACGGTAAAGCAGAAGTCATCCGCTTCTCCCCTTAGCTTCAGGCAAAAGGGCAACCTGATTTTAGGTTTTCCATCTCTTTTTTTGGAATGTTTGCGGAGTGCTTTTGTACTCCGCATTTTTTTGTGGATGCAGGCAGAACACTGCTTTCGTAAGTTTTTTTTGGAGGTGTTTGGCAATAGCTAAGCAGGATTTGATGATTAATGAAGAAATCAAAGACAAGGAAGTCCGCTTGATTGGTGCTGACGGCGAGCAGTTGGGTATTGTTCCCAACAAGCAGGCGCAGGCTATGGCAGAGGAAAAGAACTTGGATTTGGTGAAAATTGCACCTCAGGCAACACCCCCTGTATGCAAGATTATGGACTATGGCAAGCATAAGTTCGAACTTGCAAAAAGGGAAAAGGAAAATCGCAAAAACCAGAAAGTCATTGACCTGAAAGAGGTTCGATTGACCCCCAATATCGATGAGCACGATTTCCAGACCAAGCTGAATCAGGCAATCAAGTTCTTGAAATCGGGCGCAAAGGTGAAGGTGTCGGTTCGTTTCCGCGGTCGTGAGATTACTCACAGCACCTTGGGTCGGGATTTGCTTCAGCGTTTTCGTGATGAAGTTGCGGAATTTGGCGGTGCAGACAAAGACATCAAGCTGGAAGGTCGTAATATGGCTATGGTTTTATCACCCAAAAAGGCTTAAATTTGAATTTATTTAGTGGAAGGAGAGAATACTATGCCGAAAATCAAGACTCACAGAGGTGCGGCAAAGCGCTTTGGTATCACCAAGAGCGGTAAGGTAAAAAGAGGTAAGGCTTTCAGAAGTCACATCCTGAACAAAAAGTCTACCAAGAGAAAAAGACAGCTCAGAAAAGGCGGATATTTGGCTGCTGCTAACGAGGCAACCATCAAGAGCATGATGCCTTACAAATAAGGCGGACAGGCTTTTTGCCTTACAGTTTTTTGAAAATGCGTGAATTGAGAAAGGAGAATTAACATGGCAAGAGTAAAAGGCGCAATGAGAACCCGTGCCAGACATAAAAAGATTTTGAAGCTTGCAAAAGGTTACAGAGGTGCAAAGAGCAAGCTGTTTAAGACTGCAAACCAAGCAGTGATGAAATCTCTGTCCTATGCATACAGAGATAGAAAGGCGAAGAAGAGAGAGTTCAGACAGCTCTGGATCGCTCGTATCAACGCTGCTACCCGTGCAAACGGTATGAGCTACAGCAAGTTCATGAACGGTTTGAAGCAGAAGGGTATTGAAATCAACAGAAAGATGCTTTCTGAGATTGCAATTTCTGACCCCGAAGCATTCAAGAAGCTGGTTGACCAGGTTCGCTAATTACAAAGATTTTACGAAATTCTCCATCGACGAGGAAATGTGTGATTTTGTGTCATATTTTTCCTTGACGGTGGAGAATTTCTTTGCTATAATGGGGACAAATTCTTTTCGGGGGGTATCTTTATGATTTTTCCACAGCCTAAAAATGCAGTCTATCAAGAAGGTAGTTATCAGTTAAAAGACTATGAAACCAACTATGACCTTGTTTATCTCTATGAGAAATATAAAAATGGAAATGCCGATGTTACCTTAAAGCTCGCTGAAGTTTATGGCGAGGACCGCTATGACCTGACCATTGATGAAAATGGTATTGTGATTACATATGGAAGTGATTGCGGTATTTTCAGAGCAGTTTCCTCCCTGAGACAGTTGATTCGTGACGGCAAGGGTAGTGTTCCTTATTGTGAGATTCAGGATGAACCCAACTATCCCAAGCGTGGCTATATGCTGGACATCAGCCGCGGCAGAATGCCCAAGGTGGATTTTATTTGTTCTCTTATCGACCTGCTTGCTTCCTTAAAGTATAATGAGTTTGAACTTTATACCGAGGGTATTGTTTATAAATACAGCAATTTCCCCGAGGTTTGTAAGGATATTGACTGCCTGACCCCTGAGGAACTGGATTATTTGGATAAGTATTGTCAGGAGCGTTTTATTGCGTTTATCGCAAACCAGAATAGTCTTGGGCATCTGTCCCATTGGCTGAATCGTGACGAGTTCCTGCCCTTAAAGGTTGGCCCTAAAGAGGATATGGAGAACAACCTCAACCCCTCTGCGGTCATCAATCCGTTGCTTCCCGAAAGCTTGGAGTTTATGGACAAGATTTACGGCTCTTTGCTCCCCCATTTCAGTTCCGATGGTGTGAACATCGGCCTGGACGAAGCCTTTGACTTGGGCGATTATGAAACCAAAGAGGCTTGCGAAAAGTACGGCAGAGCCAATGTCTTTATGGATTGGCTGATCAAGCTCCACGATTTGATTGGCAAGAAGTACAATAAGAAGATTCGTTTCTGGGCAGATATGATTTACAACAATCCGGAGACCCATGAACGGATTCCCGAAGATGCCATTGCGCTTGTTTGGGGATACGATGTCAAGTCAACTGCAAATATAGAAAGAAGATGCATTGACTTTGCAAACAGCGGCACCAACTTCTACGTTTGCCCGGGTGATGCATCCTGGGTTGCATTTACCGGTAGATACGATTGTATGAGCTTTAATGTCCGTCACCTTGCAGAGTTGGGTCTGAAGTATGGTGCAAAGGGTTATCTTTTGACCAACTGGGGTAGTGGCGACCATGCACATTTCCCTGTTTGGACCTTTGGACCTGCTGCTCTTGCAGCGCAGTATGCTTGGAACATCGGCACCAACCCCGGTTGGAAGATGAACTGTGACTTTATTGCATCTTCCAAAAAGTTTGTGGATAAGGAAATGTTTGACGGTCAGCCTTTGTCTGAGCTTTTGTACCGTCTGCAGAGATACTATTTCTTGGAGCCGGAGTGCGTACACTGTGCGACCTTTGCGGGTGCTGCAATGGGAATGCCTTTGTTTACCCCGGCAGTATTCAATGACTTTAAGCTGGAAGAATATGCAGGCGAAGATTTCTACTTCACCAATGTCATTGACTATGTCAAGAAGTGTATCAATGACCTCAACAAGCTCAACTACCAGAGCAAGTGGAAGGATCAAGCAATCTGCAATGCAAAGATGGTTATCTTTGTATCGGAACTGAACAAACTTCGTGTTGAGAAAAAAGTAAGCGATGAAAAGATTGATGAGATTCTGGCTCTGGGAGAGGAAATCCTTGCAGAATACAATGCGCGGTGGGATGAAGAAAATTATCCCGAGGGCAAACAATTGATGCTCAAGAAGGTGCAAAAGAGAATGGATGAAGTAGCATCCCTGCGTGGCATCAATGTTTTGAAATTTACGAACAACGATCAGTTAAAGAGTGGTATGATGGATTAATCAATTTCCGCCGACACAGCGGTTTGCTGTGTCGGCGGTGACAACAGGGGGTGTTTTGGATGGGGCAAGCCTTTGATGCTTGGATGGATGGAGTCAAGGAAGCTTTGAAAGTAATTTTGGTTCCCCTCAAAGATTATTGTGTATATTTTTCTGATTTTTGGGTTGGTCTTGGTGTGATCACCCTGATTTTCTTTTTATTCCTTGGTTTTGCCCTTGTGCGCCACGGAAAAGAGTTTCCAAGCTTGATTCGCAAACCAAGTACCCTTGCAGTTTCTTCCTTATTGATTGCACTCAATATTGTCTTAGGGTATTTTACCATTTGGATCAGTTCCTATTTAAGAATCAGCTTTGGGTTTATTACCCAACCCATCATCGCGGTGTTGTTTGGACCGCTGGTATGTTGCATTACCGGCATGGCACAGGATATCCTTACCTATCTGCTCAACCCGACGGTGGGTGGATTTCTTCCGGTTTATACCCTTTGTGTAGGAATATCCGGTATGGTCTACGGGTTGATGCTCTACCGCAAACCCGTTTCCCTTTGGCGGATTTTCCTTACCAAGGCGTTGATCCAGTTAATCATCAATACGGTGCTGAATTCCATCGCCCTTGCACCGACAGTGGGAAGTGGATTTATTGGGATTCTGCCTGCCAGATTGATTAAGAATGTATTGCTTTTACCGATTCAGACCGTGGTGGTTTATTTGATATTTGAGATGCTCAAGAGGAGTCGACTGATTCAAAAATTTCACGGATAAAGAATTTTGATGGAAAGGAAACCGGTGGTTATGATTGCTATTTCCAGCCGTGATAATAAGACCTTAAAGCTTCTTCGTTCCCTGCAACGGAAAAAGGGAAGAAAGGAAACCGGACTTTATTTTGTTGAGGGAGTCCGGATAGTGGAGGAGGCACTTCGTTGGAGAGATTCTGACATCGAAGCGGTGATTGTTTCAGAATCTTTTGAAGAAAAAAACAAAAATTTTGTCTATAGTCTTGACGAAAACGGAAAAACTGTATATACTGCCAAAGAGTCCCTGTTTGCAGAAATCTGCAATACTGAAACACCTCAAGGGATTGGGGCAATCCTCAAAATCCCTCCTGCGCTCAAGCTTGCAGAGCAGAATGCAGAGTTTGTTTTGATTCTGGACGGCGTTTCCGAACCGGGCAATCTTGGAACCATCATTCGCACCGCTGAGGCGGCGGGGCTGGATGCAGTTATCCTGTTAAAAGGGTGTGCGGACCTTTATAATCCCAAGGTGGTTCGTGCGACCATGGGTTCCCTCTTTCGGGTTCCCTGTATCATCGATGCGGATACAGACTGCATCACGACCTTAAAGGAACAAGGGTTTACCGTGGTTGCTACGGCACTGAAGGATTCCATAGAAATTTCTTCTGCACAGCTTTCAGGAAAACGTGCATTGGTGATAGGCAGTGAGGCATTTGGCGTATCGGAAGAGGTGTTTTCTCTGTCTGATATCAAGGTGCGGATTCCTATGGCAGGAGAGGTAGAATCTCTCAATGCCGGCGTTGCGGCGGGGATTGCAATGTATCTGTTAAAACCGTAAAGGAGGAGCCTCGATGGAAGACGAACAACTGCTTTATGCCATCTGGATCAATCAGGCATGCGGACACAATCCTTCTTTGGTACACCGGCTATTAAAGAAGTTTCAAACACCGGAGGCAGTTTATCGTGCCAATCATTTTGATTCGGATTTTTATAAGACATTAGGCCTTGGCAATCTCTTGAAACTCAGCCGCAATCTGGATGGGGCAAAGCGATTGCTGGAGAATTGCCGCAAGAAAGAGATTCAAATCATTGACTGGGAGGATGAGCGTTATCCTGAACAGTTAAGACACATCTTTGAACCACCCTTATTGCTCTATGCAAAGGGGAAACTTCCGGATATGAATCGGATGTTGGGCATCTCGATGGTTGGAACCAGACGGGCGACCAAAGATGGAGAGGAAGTAGCGGGAATCCTTGCACGGAACCTTGCAGAAAACGGAATGGTCATCATCAGCGGGATGGCAAAGGGAATTGACGGCGCTGCCCATTGCGGAGCCTTGGAGGCAGGCGGTACCACCCTTGCGATTTTAGCAGGTGGGGTGGATGTGATTTATCCCAGTGAGCATACCCATCTGTATCAGCATATTTTAGAACACGGTGGGGTTCTATCCGAACAACCGCCCGGAACCATTGGAAAGCCATATTTTTATAAACAACGAAACAGGATTCTTGTAGGATTGGCACAGGGGACCATCATTGTAGAGGGTGAATTAAAAAGCGGAACCTCTCTTTCTGCAAGATTGGCAACTGAAAACAACCGTGATATTTTTGCAGTTCCGGGAAACCCTATCAACAAAGCAGCAGAGCTTCCCAATGCCTTGATTCGGGATGGTGCCAAACAGGTAACCGGACCACTAGATGTATTGGAAGAATATCTGGCGCTCTATCCTGAGCAGCTGGCGTATGGTATCAGTTTAATTGGAAAGCCGGTTGTGGGAAAGGTGGAACAGTTGCTTGCTCCGACGCCTGCACCCAAAAAAGAAGAAAAGCCCAGTGAGCAGGAGCGGGAATATCAACTGACCAAGATATTGGAAAAAGGTGAATTCCGCGAGGAAGAGCAAACAATTCTTCGCTATTTGTGTCAAAAGGGAGAATGGGTCTCCTTTGATGATTTGGCAGAACATTGCGGATTGGAAGTAGGAAAACTCAGCAGTATGCTGATTATTCTGCAAATGAAAAAGGCACTCCGGCAACAAGCGGGAGGACAGTATCAGTTTTACTTTGATATCGAGAAGTATTCGTAAGAATTTATTATAATTTGGAGGAAGATAGAATGGCGGAAAAAAAGGCTGCAAGAACAACGGCAAAGAAATTGGTGATTGTAGAGTCACCCACCAAAATGGATTCCATCAAAAAATATCTTGGCAGCGGCTATACCGTCGAGGCGACGATGGGTCATGTGCGGGATCTGCCCAAAAGTCAGCTGGGTATAGATTTGGAAAATGATTTTGACCCAAAATACATCACCATTCGAGGAAAAGGTGACTTGATTGCAAAACTGAAGAAAAAGGCAAGCACTGCGCAAAAAGTTTTTCTCGCAACCGACCCTGACCGCGAAGGAGAAGCAATTTCCTGGCATCTGGCGTATGTTTTGGGAATTGACCCCACCACCGATTGCCGGATTACCTTTAATGAGGTAACCAAGGATGTGGTGAAAGAAGCGGTCAAAGAAGCGCGCCCTATCGATATGAATCTGGTAGATGCACAGCAAGCGCGTCGGGTTCTCGACCGCATTGTTGGTTATAACATCAGTCCCCTCCTTTGGAAAAAGGTGAAAAAGGGCTTGAGCGGTGGTAGAGTACAGTCGGCGGTTGTAAGACTGATTGTTGACCGCGAACGAGAGATTGAGGCGTTCCAACCGGAAGAGTATTGGAATATTGACTTAAAGCTCACCAACGATAAAGGAAAACTCCCCTTTATGGCAAAATTCTATGGAACTGCCAATGGGAAAAAGATGGCGCTTCACGATGAAGAAACCGTCAAAAAGGTGGTTGCCCATCTGGAAAAAGCGGACTATGTAGTAAAATCCGTGGTGAAAAAGGAAACCAAGCGGCGCAGTGCCCCGCCCTTTACCACCAGTACCCTCCAACAGGAGGCATCCAGAAAATTGAATTTCACATCCCGTCGTACCATGATTGCGGCACAGCAGCTTTATGAAATGGGATATATTACCTATATGAGAACCGACTCCTTGCGTATTTCTGTGGTTGCGCAGAATGAGGCAAGAGCCTTTATTGGCGACCAATACGGAAGTGCCTTTGTTCCCAAAACCCCGAAAAATTATCGGGCAAAAAAGAGTGCACAGGATGCCCACGAGGCGATTCGTCCGACTGTCTGTGCCAATACTCCCGAAAAATATAAGGAAAAGTTAAAGCCTGATTTGTATAAGCTGTATCAGTTAATTTGGTTGCGCTTTATGGCAAGCCAGATGTCTGATGCGGTGTTGGATTCAGTAACCGCAGATATTACTTGCGGTGACTATCTGGCAAGAGCAACCGGCTCTGAAATCAAGTTTGCAGGATTTATGACTTTGTATGTAGAAGGCAAGGATGAAGCAGAGGAAAAGGCGAAGAAGATTCCCAATCTGGAAGAGAATCAGCCCTTGCTTTTGAAGGAATTAAAGCACGAGCAACACTTCACCCAGCCTCCTGCCCGCTATACCGAGGCATCCTTGGTAAAAACTATGGAAGAAGAGGGAATCGGCAGACCGAGTACCTATGCGCCCACCTTGGCGACCATTACCGCAAGAGGCTATGTGGCAAGAGAGGGCAAAAACCTCTATCCCACTGAACTTGGTTTTATTGTCACCGATATTTTGAAAGAGCATTTTGAAGATATTGTAGATATTGAGTTCACTGCCAATATGGAGGATAAGATTGAAACTGTTGCCGATGGCGATGCAGAGTGGAAGAACATCATCCGTGAATTTTATACCCCCTTTGCAAAGACCCTCAAAGAGGCAGAGGAAAAAATCGGTACTGTTGAGATTCAGGATGAGGTTTCGGATGTCCCCTGTGAAAAGTGTGGACGGATGATGGTGTATAAGCAGGGAAAATTCGGTAAGTTTCTTGCTTGCCCCGGTTTTCCGGAATGTCGCAATACCAAGGCAATCACACAGGAATTGGATGTTCCTTGCCCCAAATGCGGCGGCAAGGTGTCTGTGCGCAAATCCCGTAAGGGCAGTGTGTTCTATACCTGTGACAACAGTCCTAACTGTGACTTTATTTCATGGGATGAACCTACCAAGGAAACTTGCCCCGAATGTGGCAGCGTGATTATGAAGGTAAAACCCTATCGCCGAAGAGGTCCGGTCACCTACAAATGCTTCAATCCCGATTGTAAGTATGTGAGAAAGCCGGCAGCAAAAAAGAAATAAGGGGAAAGCAACATGGAATTATTGGTTATTGGAGCCGGACTTGCCGGTTGTGAGGCAGCTTGGCAGGCGGCAGAAAAAGGCATCAAGGTGCGCCTTTTGGAGATGAAACCCACCAAATTTTCACCGGCACATCAAAGCGAAAATTTTGCCGAACTGGTATGCAGCAACTCTCTGCGTGCGGACGGCATCTATAACGCGGTGGGTCTTTTGAAAGAAGAAATGCGGGAACTTGATTCTCTGATTATGGCGTGCGCGGATAGTACCAAGGTTCCGGCAGGCGGTGCTTTGGCGGTAGATAGAGATGGTTTTTCTCAAATGATAACCGAAAAAATTAAGACTCACCCCAATATCACGGTTGAAGAAAAAGAGGTTACAGAAATCCCGCAGGATACGTGGGTGATTGTGGCGGCAGGTCCGTTGGTTTCGGATGCTCTTGCCAAGGAAATTCAAGCACTTACCGGAGATTGTTATCTTCACTTCTTTGATGCGGCAGCGCCCATTGTCAGCTTTGAAAGTATTGATATGAGCAAGGCGTTTCGGGCGGCAAGATACGGAAAAGGCGGCGATGATTATATCAACTGCCCGATGGACAAGGAGGAATACCAGAAGTTTTATCAGGCATTGATTGGCGCAGAGGGCGCCCCCGTGCATGAAGGGGTGGAGAACCCCAAGGTGTTTGAGGGGTGTATGCCCATTGAGATTATGGCAAAGCGCGGCGAGGATACCATGCGTTTTGGCCCTCTCAAACCGGTGGGGCTGACCAACCCCCATAATGACACCCGTCCTTATGCGGTGGTGCAATTAAGACAGGACAATGCGGCAGGAAGTATGTATAATCTGGTCGGATTCCAGACCCACCTGAAATTTCCGGAGCAGAAACGGGTATTTTCAATGATTCCCGGATTGGAACAGGCAGAGTTTATGCGTTATGGTGTGATGCACCGCAATACTTACCTGAATTCACCCAAATTGCTTTGCGCAGATTATTCCATGCGTAGCCATCCCAAAATCACCTTCGCAGGGCAGATTACCGGTGTGGAAGGGTATGTAGAATCCGCGGCATCGGGACTGATTGCCGGACTTTCTGTTGCGGCAAAGATGACAGGAAACGAAGTTCCCCAATTTTCTTCCCAAACTGCTATTGGGGCGTTGGGAAAGTATATTTCTAATGAGAGTATTACGAACTTCCAACCTATGAATATCAATTATGGAATTATGGATTCGCTGGATGTGCGGATTCGGGATAAAAAAGAAAAGGCGCAGGCAATCGCGACGCGCAGTTTGGAAGAAATCAAGACATATAAGGAGGAATCGTGATGATTCAAAAAGCATATTACGGACAGGCAAGAGGGGAAGAGGTTTACCTCTATACCATGGATAATGGTTGCGGCTTGTCAGCAGAAATTCTCAGCTATGGCGGCATCATTAAAAATCTGATATATCGTGGGGTAGACGTATCTCTTGGCAGAGATACCATGGAGCAATATCTTAACAATGACGGATGTATGGGCGTTCTGGTAGGCAGAAACTCCAACCGATTGGAGGATGCAAGCTTTTGTCTGAACGGAAAGACCTATACCCTTGCCAAAAACAATGGCAGAAACAATCTTCACGGCGGGGATAAGGACAGCTTTATGCTGAGAGTCTGGAACTGTGAAATGGTAGACGGCGAAGAACCTGCATTGGTTCTGACCTTACATAGTCCCGATGGAGAAGAGGGTTTTCCCGGTAATGCGGATGTGAAGGTGACCTATACCTTGACCAAGGACAATCAATTCAAAATTGACTATATTGGTGTCTGCGATCAGGACACGTTGATGAACCTGACCCAGCATTGTTATTTCAACCTGAACGGTCACGATTCCGGTGCCACAAACGGTCATACTGTCCAGTTGGATGCGGATTTCTTTACCCCCAACAATGACGAATGTATGCCAACCGGTGAAATCCTTTCGGTTGCCGGCACTGCTTTTGACCTGCGTACACCCAAAAAGATGGGGGAGGTTTATTCCTCCAAGGAAGAACAGATTACCATGTTTGATGGCTTTGACCACAACTTCTGTCTGCGTGGCAGAGGCTACCGCAAGGTAGGTACCTTTACAGGTGATCAAACCGGAATTGCCATGGAGATTTACACCGATCTTCCCGGTGTGCAGATTTATTGTGGCAATTGTATCAATACAAAGGATGTCTACAAGGGCGGTGCATCCTATGT
Source organism: Clostridia bacterium (assembly GCA_017397725.1). GTDB lineage: Bacteria > Bacillota > Clostridia > Monoglobales > Monoglobaceae > Ructibacterium. The sequence continues at coordinate 193,718 of JAFQIA010000008.1, read as the reverse complement.
GAAGCATCAGGGTGTTTGCTTTGAAACACAGGCGTTCCCCAATGCTATGAGTCATAGTCACTTCCCATCCATTGTCTTGAAACAAGGTGAAACCTACCAAACCACCACTTCTTATAAATTCATCTAACACAAACCCCTCTTTGAAAGAGGGGTTTTTCTTTGCCATAAAATAGTTCTAAAGCCGGACAAATCCTCATACAATCCTACAAAGAACTTGAGAAAAGAAGAGGTGAGGATATGCAAACATCAAGAGCGTTAGAGGTTCTACCCTTTTTTCCGCCAAGACTACGCAGTAGATTGGAAGGGCTGATGTTACAGGGCATCGAGATGGAGGAGATTCGTCTGCGTGCCAATGCTCCCCTGACGGTGGGAATTTGGGGGGAGAGCTGTTTTGTCACCGATTCTGGAGGGTTGACCAACCACGAAAGCAACGCCTGTTCCGTGACAGAAAAAGAGGTACAGGCGGCGTTTCTTGGAATTTGCGAGAATTCGGTCTATGCCCATCTGGAAGAGATCCGACAGGGGTTTTTGACCCTCAAAGGAGGACATCGGGTGGGGATCTGCGGCAAGGCGGTGATGGAGAACGGGAAAATCAAAACCTTTCGGGAGGTAAGCTCCTTGAATTTCCGTATTGCCCATCAGGTGTTTGGCGCGGCAGACAGGGTAATAGAGCGCATCGTCCGTGGAAGTGAGGTCAAGAGCAGTTTGATTGTTTCCCTCCCCCAAACAGGGAAAACCACCTTACTGCGGGATATCACAAGGCAGATTTCCAATCGTGGGTTCAAGGTCGGGGTTGCGGATGACCGTGGAGAGTTGGGGGCAATGTATGATGGCGTTTTGCAGAATGATCTGGGTGCCCAGACGGACTTGATTGACAATGCGCCCAAGGCAGAGGCAATCTCTCTTTTGCTTCGTACCATGTCGCCAAGGGTATTGGTCAGCGATGAGATTGCATCGGTGGAGGATGTGAATGCCATCCGGATTGCCCACGGAACCGGTGTGGCGATTCTTGCAACCACCCACGGCAGGGATATTTTTGAGGTGAAACAACGCCAGCTCCTAAAACCGCTGTTTCGGGACGGGGTGTTTGAACAGGCGATTTTGCTGCATCGGGATTTTTCTTCACCGGATGCCCGGGCGGATACTGAGGTGATTGCGCTTTGATACTGCGCTATTTGGCAGATGCTTTGGTGATTTTGGGCTGTGGCTATATCGGGATTTTGCTTGCCGGAAAGATGGATGGGCGCATCCGGCAATTAGAGGGACTGGAACAGATGCTCTCTCAATTGGCGTTTAATATTGGTTTTTTATCCTTGCCACTAAAGGACGCCATTTTGCGCACTGCCGAATCCCAACAGGGAATCATTCAATCGGTGCTTCGGCAGGTCAGCGGATTGATGCAACGGTTTCCCCATATGCCACTTAGAGAGGTGTGGGAAGAATCGGTCCGATATTGCCAAGCCGGTCTTTGCTTGGAAGACGAGGACTACGCTGCCCTTTTTGATTTTGCGGCACATATCGGTCAGGGAGATGTAGGGACGGAGCTGAACAACATCCGTCTTACCTCTGCAAAGCTGAAGTTGAGCGTGGAACAGGCAAGGGAAAAGCGGAAAAAAGACGGAAAGTTATGCAAGGGATTGGGATTCTTGACAGGGATGCTGATTGTTTTGCTGCTTGCATAGGGAGTGGAAAGTATGAGTGGCGTGGATTTGATTTTCAAAGTGGCTGCCATTGGGATTTTGGTGGCGGTGCTGAATATGCTTCTGGTTCGAGCCGGTCGGGATGATCAAGCGATGATGACCACCATCGCAGGGCTGGTTGTGGTACTTTTGGTGGTGGTTCAGGAAATCAGCAAACTGTTTGATACCATCAAAAGTATTTTCGGGTTATGAGCGTAAATATCTTAAGGGTGCTTGGTATCGGTGTGCTGGTGACTGTGATGACTTTGCTGATCAAACCCCATAAGCCGGAGCTTTCCATTGCACTGCCGATTTTAGGCGTATCCGCCATTTTGTTTTGTATTGCGCCTTATTTGAAAGGGATTCTTTCGATGTTTGAAGAGCTGGCGAGCCGTGGCGGACTGGAAAGCCGATACCTGCATATGGTGATGAAAATTGTGGGTGTGGCATATCTCTGCCAGTTTGGGGCAGAGCTTTGCAAAGATGCAGGGGAATCCTCACTGGCAAGCAACATTGAACTTGCGGGAAAGGTGATGATTCTCACACTTTCTATGCCGGCAATTTACCGACTTTTGGATTTGGTAAGTGCCATCATCAATTTTTAGGAGTGCAAACGATGAAACAATGGTGGATTCTTGGTTGGGTCGTATTACTTGTGATCAACCAACCTGTTTTAGCCGAGGAAGATATCACAACAGAAATCCTCGAATCCTACACCGAATTTTACGGAGATGTGTTTGAGGAGCAATTGGAAGATGCAGAGGCAGACGATGCATTTGCGTCCTTGTTCGCTAAGGAAGAACCAAAAGAAATCCTTTCCAAGTTGGTACAAGGAAAGATCGACCTTTCCCCTTCTGCCATAGGAAAAACCATAATCCAATTTTTTATAGGGGAGGTTTATCAGGGGATCAAGCTTCTGATTTTTATTGTGATTTTGTCGGTGCTATGCTCCTATCTGACAGGACTTCAAGAAGGTTTTGGTGCAGAGGGGGTGGGAATGGTTGCGTTTTATGCCTGCTATATTATCATTGCGGGAATTGCTTCAGTAGCATTTTATCAGACTGCAGAATGCGCAGGGGACACAGTGGAACAAATTGCGCTATTTATGAAGATGGTAGTTCCTTTGGTCATCACCACCTTGGTCACCTGCGGTGCCCTTGTTTCTGCTACTGTGCTGGAACCGGTATTGATTACCGTGGTGGAACTGTCGGTTGCCGTTATTCAAGGGATAATGATTCCCGCGGTGATGATTGCCACCGGAATGAATATTGTCAATCATCTGTCAGATCGGTTCAAAACCCAAAAGCTGGTCAAGTTTATGAATCAAAGCATCAAATGGGGGATGAGTGTGATGCTGACAGTGTTTGTCAGCGTTGCGGGAATCCAGAGTATCGCATCCGGAGGCGCCGATGCCCTTTCTGTAAAATTGAGCAAATTCGCCACTGCTAATCTGATTCCTGTGGTAGGCGGAATACTCGCAGAATCGGTAGAAACGGTGATGAACTGCAGTGTGTTGATTAAAAATTCGGTGGGGATATTCGGGATTCTTTGCTTGGTTGCGATGGTTGTTTTTCCTATCCTGAAAATTGCGGCGATGCTGCTGCTGTTTCGGTTGACTGCGGCTGTCTGTGAACCTATTTCTGAACCGAAAATCATTGGTTGTATCTCGGAATTTGCCAATTCCATTTCGGTTTTATTCTCGATACTTACCGCCGTTTGTGTAATGTTTGTGATGGTGTTGACCATTGTGATCAATGCAGGAAACACAGCTTTGATGCTGGGGAGGTGATGGATGGAACTTTTCAAGGATTGGGCGATGACCATAGCGGGAATCGTTGTTTTTGGCTCTGCCTGTGAAGTGATTCTGCCGGGAGGAAGTTTTCGAAAGTACACCCGTCTTGCCATTGGTTTGATTCTGATTGTTACCATGCTGAAACCATTTCAGGGTGTTTCCAAAGGAACGCTATCCCTGCCTGAAATTACTGTCGAGTCCTATACCCAGCGGGCACAGATGGAGGAGAGTCAAAAAGAGGAAGTGGGAAAGCTTTATCGGCAAAACCTTGCAAGAAAGATGGAGGCTTCATTAAAAGAAGCATTGGGACAAGAAACAATCAAGGTTTCCTGTCAGGTAGAAGAAGAGGATATGGACACCTTTGGAACAGTCCAACAGGTAGAAGTACTGATCAAGGCAAAGACAAACGAGGATTTGCAACATCAGGCGACGGAAGTTTTGCATCGGGATTTTGGAATCCATCCCGAACGGATTGCGGTTCGTTATTTGAAGGAGTCGGAGGAATGAACACCAAGGAGCTGAAACAACTTCTGCATTGGAAGCAGGAAGAAATCGGAGGGAAAAAGCCTCCCAAAATTCTCATTTGGAGTATCATTGCGGCGATTGCCTTTTTGGCGTTTGGCAGTTTTTCCGGCGGGGAAAAGGTGCAGAGCTCCAAAGAAAAAAGTGAAGAGAGAGAAGTTCTAAGTGAGGCGTATATTACCAAGCTTGAAAAACGATTGGTTGCAGTCCTTGAAAAGATTGAAGGAGCAGGAGAGGTTTCGGTGTTTCTCAGTTTTGAGAGTGGCGGAGAAAAGATTCTGGCAATCGATGAAAAAACAGAGAACGAAGAAGCATCTGCCGAAAGGGAAATCGAGGAGAAACATCAAAAAGAACAGACGGTGGTTTTAAAAAAGGATACCGTAGGGGAGAATCCCTATGTGATAGAAAACCGATTGCCACAGCCGACTGGCGTGTTGGTCATTGCCAAGGGGGCGAGGAGCGAACCGGTCAAACAGGAAATTTATGAGGCGGTCAAGGCATTATTTGGGCTGTCCGCCCATAGAATCAAGGTAGCATATTAGTTGGGAGGAATTGTATATGAGCAGAAATCAAAAATTCACATTTCGAGGGAAACAGGTATTGCTTTTGGGGTTGGTTGCGTTGGTCATTACGGCAGGGTATTATCGATGGACGGTAGAAACGGAAAAGTTTGATGCAGCCGTTCCGGTAACCGGTGATGCACTTCCAGAAAATGCGGAGCAAACACAGGAAGGGGAAACGCAGAACGAGAGCAAGACGATGGCACAACTGAAAACGGAGCGGGAGAAAAAACGCGGTGAGGAACTGGAGGAATGGGCAAAAATTACCAAGGATAGGGATGCATCAGCAGAGGCAAAGTCGGCGGCGGAAAAGAATATCACCAACACCAATCGCTGGATGCAACAGGAAAACACCGTGGAAACATTGGTCAAAGCAAAAGGGTATAGCGATTGCTTTGCCCATATTACCGAGCACGGCATCTCGGTCATGGTTGCCGGCGGGGAGATTGACGGGGCAAAGGTTGCGCAAATCAAGGATATCATTGTTTCGGAAACCAAGATTCCGGTTCGGAATATCAAAATCAGTGCCGAATCCTTTTGAAAATTTCACGAAAAAGATTTGAAATTACCATTGTAATCTAAGTTTCAATGTGTTATAATACCATAAGAAGCGGGAGCGTTTGGAACGAAGGACAAAACCTCCCTGAAAACGGTAGGAGGAATTTCTTATGGAAAATATCGTGAATCCTGAAATTGAAGAAAATGGGAATGTGAACATTTCTGATGAAGTTGTTTCTATTATTGCATCACTTGCTGCCTCTGAGGTAAAAGGCGTTGCCGGTATGGGCAATGGAAATCCTGTTTCCGGAGGGCTTGCTGAGTTGCTTGGTAAAAAGAGTCTGTCCAGAGGGGTAAAGGTCCTGATGGACGGCAAACGTGCCACTTTGGATTTATCCATCATTGCAGAATACGGAACCAAGATTCCGGATGTTGCTTGGAAGGTTCAGGAAAAGGTAAAGAGCGAGGTTGAAACCATGACCAATCTGGACGTGATTGCTGTCAATATTTCAGTGGATGGTGTGAATGTCCCCAAGCTTGACGGAGAACCTGTAAAAGCTACTGAAGACGAAAAAGCAGGGGAAACCCCTGTAACAGAGGAGTAAATCCAGATTATGATGAACAGAAGAAAAGCCAGAGAATATGCCTTTGTGTTACTCTTTGAATATAAGTTTCAGCCGGATGCGATTCAGGAACTTTTGGAGGATTTCCTCGCAGAACACGATGCGGGCGATCAGGCGGTGTACATCCGTCAGGTTGTGGAAGGTACGATTTCTCATATTAAGGAGATTGATGCGCTTATCGCATCTTTTGCAAAGGGTTGGGCGGTTGACAGAATCTCCAACGTTTGTATGGCGGCGATGCGACTTGCTGCGTATGAGATGAAGTATATGCCGGACATTCCTTTGAATGTTTCGGTCAACGAAGCCATTACCATTACCAAGGAATATGACGGCGAGGAGTCGGTATCCTTTGTCAATGGGGTCCTCGGCAACCTGAAAGAAAACTGCTAATGATGCAGGGCGGTCACGTTTGTGCCGCTCTGTTTCGGTATCAAAAAGAAATGGGGGTGATGACCTATCTTGGAAAGACAGGCAATTTCAGTAACCCAAATGAATCTGTATATCAAGGAATTGATGAATCGGGATGACGTGCTGACCGATGTTTTGGTCAAGGGAGAGCTTTCCAACTTCAAGGCACACTCCTCAGGCCATATGTATATGTCCTTAAAGGACGAGGGCGGCGTTATGCGGGCAGTGATGTTCCGCGGTAGTGCAGCAAAGCTGAAATTTCAGCCCCAGAACGGGATGAAGGTCATCGCTCACGGTAGAATCACCGTCTATGAACGGGACGGGCAGTATCAGCTTTATATTGACGATATGCAACAGGAGGGAATTGGTGACCTTTATGTTGCCTTTGAAGAATTAAAGGCAAAGCTGAGCAAAGAGGGACTTTTTGACCCGATGCATAAAAAGCCGCTTCCCAAATATCCCCGCAAGGTGGGCGTGGTGACTGCACCTACAGGAGCGGCAATTCGGGATATCATCAATGTGTTGTCCAGAAGATTTTCCTATGCGGACATTTTGTTGTATCCGGTTTTGGTGCAAGGTGAAAATTCTGCCCAGAGCATTGTAGAGGCAATTCGGTATTTCAATCGTATCAAGGGCGTCGATGTGCTGATTGTAGGCAGAGGCGGAGGCTCCATTGAGGATTTATGGTCCTTTAATGAGGAAATTGTTGCGAGGGAAATTTTCCAAAGCGAGATTCCTATTGTTTCTGCAGTGGGGCACGAGATTGATTTTACCATTGCGGATTTTGTAGCGGATTTGCGAGCGCCAACCCCCTCGGCGGCAGCAGAGTTGGTAGTGCCCTCTCAGGTAGAGCTGAAAGAAAAATTCAACAATGTTTATAGCCGCCTATACAGTCAGGCGAATCGGGTTCTGGAACGGGCAAGGATGCAGGTAAACCATCAGACGGAGCATCCGGTTTTGCGCAACCCGATGATGAAGTTAAACGAATACAAGATATACTTAGACCGACTCTATCAGGAGTTCCAAGACGGCTGTTGCGGAATTTTAGAAAAAAAGCAGCAGCAGTTAAAGCTTGCAGCAGCCAAGCTTGACGGACTCAGCCCCTTAGGCGTTTTAAGCAGAGGTTTCTCGGTTGCACAAAACGAGCAGGGCGGTGTGGTGCAGTCTGTCAAACAGGTACAGGCTGGACAGCACCTAAACATTATGGTGCAGGACGGAACCATTCAGGCAATGGTGGAGAGCACCCAAAAGAATTCGTAGAGAGAGGCGAAAATATGGATAAGAAGCAGAGTTTTGAATCAAACCTGAAACAGTTAGAAGAAGTGGTAAAGGCGCTGGAGGGGAACGAGGTTTCTCTGGAAGAAATGCTTTCCCTGTTTGAAAACGGGATTCGCCTGACCAAAGAATGCACCACTGCATTGGATGAAGCAGAACAAAAAATCAATATCCTGATGAAAAATCGGGACAGCGGAGAACTGGAAGAGGTTCCCTTTCAGGGAATAGGAGAGTAGTATGGAATTTGCAAAGCAGTATGAAGCCTACTTAAAAGACATCAATGAGGAGCTGGATCGGATTTCCGCCGTGCCGGAGCTTTTGCAAAAGAGCGTTTTCTCTGCAATGCAGTATGGCTTACATGGTGGCGGAAAACGGATTCGACCGGTACTTACCGTGGCGGTTTGTGACCTTCTGGGTGGCAACCATCAGGATGCGGTCAAGGTGGCATGTGCCATTGAGTGTATTCATAACTATTCCTTGATTCACGATGACTTGCCTTGTATGGATGATGATGATTTGCGTCGCGGCAGACCCACCTGCCACAAGGTATTCCCTGAAAACATTGCACTTTTGGCAGGGGACGGACTTTTGAACCTTGCCTTTGAACTGTTGTCGGATACCACTCGCTATGAAACTTTGTCAGATAGTGCGTTGGTGCGGTTGATTGGTGCAGTTTCCAGAGCATCTGGTGCCTATGGGATGATTGGCGGACAGGTCATTGACTTGGAGAGTGAAGGTCTTGCGGATATGACCTTAGAGCGGCTTTTGGAACTTCATCGGGGAAAAACCGGAGAGCTGATTCGGGTTGCAGCAGAGTGCGGTTGTATCTGTGCGGGACTTGAAAAAAATGATGAAAAATATCAAAAAATAATGGAATTTTCTGCAAAACTGGGGTTGGCATTTCAGGTAAAAGATGATATACTGGATGTAATTGGTCAAGAAGAATTGGTTGGAAAACCAATCGGCAGCGATGCAGAAAGTCAAAAGAACACCTTTGTGACCTTTATGGGCTTAGAGGGAGCTGAAATGGAGCTTTCCAAACTGACAGAGGAGGCAAAAAACGCGCTGAGCGGCTTTTGGCAAGCAGAGTTTTTACTGCAGCTTGCAGATTATCTTCTCACAAGAAAGTATTAGACAGCAACAAGTACGAAAGGTACGAACCGATATGAATTATATGGAACAATTTTTAAGCAACAGGGTCTTTTTTGTGGTCCTGTTTGCGTGGATTTTTTCTTGTGTGCTAAAAGGTTTTTTGGTCTGGATGAAAGACAAAAGGCTAGATATGACACGCTTTATGGGACCGGGAGGAATGCCGTCTTCCCATTCAACCATTGTGACCAGTTTAGCCACCTGTATTGGCATCAAGGATGGCTTTGACAGCACCTTGTTTGTAGTTTGTTGTGCGTTTGCATTGGTAGTGATGTACGATGCTTCCGGAATCCGGCGTGCAGCGGGACAGCAGGCAAAGATGATCAATATGATTATCGACGCGTGGGAAGAAAGTGACCCGCTGGAAAAGCAGATTCGCTTGAAGGAACTTTTGGGACACACCCCGCTTGAAGTTTTTGCGGGTGCGACATTGGGAATTTTGATTGCAGTTCTGGCTGCAGTTTTGATTGGTTTATAATTACGAAAGATATTGAAAGGAAGGGATTTCCATGATAAAGATTACATTAAAGGGCGGAGACGCAAAAGAGTTTGAGCAAGGCGTCAGCTTGCTGGATATCGCCAAAGATATCAGCGAGGGTCTGGCAAGAGTTTGTCTTGCGGCAGAAATGGACGGCAAGGTTGTAGATTTAAGAACCGTGCCTGAAACCGATGCTTCAGTGAACTTTTTGACTTGGGACAATGAAGAGGGACGCAGTGCCTATCGGCATACTGCCTCTCACGTATTGGCACAAGCGGTAAAACGGATTTTCCCCACCGCAAAGCTTGCCATTGGTCCTGCCATTGAGAACGGATTTTACTATGACTTTGAATTTGAAAATCCGGTCAATGCATCCGATTTGGAACAACTGGAAGCCGAGATGAAAAAAATCATCAAGGAAGACATCGCCATTGAGAGGTTTACTCTGTCCAGAGCAGAAGCAATCAAGATGATGGAAGAAAAGGGTGAGCCTTATAAGGTGGAACTGATTCAGGATCTTCCTGAAGATGCAGAATTGTCGTTCTATCGTCAGGGTGACTTCTGCGACCTGTGTGCAGGTCCTCACCTGATGTCTACCGGAAAACTGAAAGCAGTCAAGTTGCAATATACCGCTGGTGCATACTGGCGCGGGGATGAAAAGAACAAGATGCTCACCCGTATCTACGGAACCGCATTTCCCAAAAAGTCCGAACTGGATGCGTATCTGGAACAGTTGGAAGAGGCAAGAAAGCGTGACCACAACAAACTGGGTCGTGAGCTGGAACTGTTTACCACCGTGGATTCCATTGGTCAGGGCTTGCCGATTATGCTGCCTAAGGGCGCAAAGATGATGCAAATTCTCCAGAGATTTGTGGAGGATCACGAGGATGCCAATGGTTGGGTAAGAACCAAGACCCCCTATATGGCAAAGAGTGACCTTTACAAAATTTCCGGTCACTGGGATCACTATCAGGATGGTATGTTCATCTTTGGTGATGAAGAAAAGGATAAAGAAGTATTTGCGCTTCGTCCGATGACCTGTCCGTTCCAGTATCAGGCATACCTTAACAGAATGCGCAGCTATCGTGATCTTCCTTTGCGTTATGGTGAAACTTCTACCTTGTTCAGAAACGAGGCATCCGGTGAGATGCACGGGTTGATTCGTGTCCGCCAGTTCACCATTTCTGAGGGACATTTGATGTGCCGTCCCGACCAGTTGGAGGAAGAATTCAAGAATTGTCTGGAAATGGCAATCTATATGCTGAAGACTCTGGGGCTTTATGAAGATGTTTCCTATCGTTTCTCCCAGTGGGATCCTAACGATTCTGATAAGTATATTGGTACGGTAGAGCAGTGGGATGAAGCCCAGAATACCATGGCAAAGATTCTGGATCATCTGGAAATCCCCTACAAGGTTGGTATTGGCGAAGCTGCATTCTACGGACCCAAGCTGGATATCCAGATTAAGAATGTATTTGGCAAGGAAGATACCTTGATTACCATCCAGATTGACCAGATGCTTGCAGAAAAGTTCGGTATGGAATATGTGGATTCCGACGGCAGCAAAAAGAATCCTTACATCATCCACAGAACCTCTATCGGTTGCTATGAGAGAACCTTGGCTTTGCTGATTGAAAAGTATGCAGGTGCATTCCCCACATGGCTGGCACCGGTTCAGGTAAAGATTCTGCCGATTTCTGAGCATTATATGGATTATGCAGAGCAGGTAGAAAAGGAATTGAGTGCGGCGGGTATCCGTGTTGAGGTGGATTACCGTAACGAGAAAATCGGCTACAAGATTCGTGAGGCACAGCTTGAGAAAGTTCCTTATATGCTGATTGTGGGTGAAAAAGAGCAGGCAGAAAATGCAGTTGCCGTTCGTTCCAGAAAAGAGGGCGACAAGGGTGCCATGAAGCTCAATGATTTCCTTGCTGAAATTCAGGAAGAAATCGAAACAAAAGCAAGATAAAGTCAAATCCTCCGTTTTTATGAAAACGGGGGATTTTTCTCGCTATGACGGGGAAAAATAGAAAAAATACCCAATTGACTAATTTTGTATGAATAATTTGCAATAACCAGGAATAAAAGAATATCATTGCCTGTAATTGCTTTTTATTGGGTTTGATTTCTACCCTTGATTTTTGTATCATAACAACATTAGCACTCAAAACAAGAGAGTGCTAATCCAAGAAAGAATTTCTATACAAGGAGGCAAGTATTTATGAATATCAAACCATTGGCTGACAGAGTTGTTATCAAGATGCTGGAAGCAGAAGAAACCACCAAGAGCGGAATCATTCTTGCAGGTTCTGCAAAGGAGAAACCGCAGATTGCTGAGGTTGTAGCAGTTGGTCCTGGAGGCGTTGTTGACGGCAAGGAAGTAAAGATGGAACTGGTTGTTGGCGACCGCGTGATTATGAGCAAATATGCCGGAACCGAAGTAAAACTGGATGGCGCGGAATATACCATTCTCCGTCAAAGTGATATTCTGGCAAAAGTTGAATAGGAGGTAATGTAAAATGGCAAAACAGATTTTGTTTGGCGAAGATGCCAGACGTGCATTGGAAAGCGGTGTCAATCAGCTTGCCAATACTGTAAAGGTGACCTTGGGTCCCAAGGGCAGAAATGTAGTTTTGGATAAGAAATATGGTGCTCCCCTCATCACCAACGATGGCGTAACCATTGCAAAGGAGATTGAACTGGAGGATGCATTTGAGAATATGGGTGCACAGTTGGTGAAGGAAGTTGCAACCAAGACCAACGATGTCGCAGGTGATGGTACCACCACCGCAACCCTGCTCGCACAGGCTTTGGTGCGTGAGGGTATGAAGAATGTGGCAGCCGGCGCAAATCCCATGATTGTCCGCAAGGGTATGGCAAAAGCGGTGGAAGCTGCGGTAAGCGAAATTATCGCAAACAGCAAAACCGTCAACGGCAAAGAGGATATTGCTCGTGTTGCATCCGTTTCTGCGGCAAGTGAGGATATCGGTACCTTGATTGCAGATGCAATGGAAAAGGTAACCAGCGACGGTGTCATCACCGTTGAGGAATCCAAGACCGCAGAAACCTATTCTGAGGTTGTTGAGGGTATGCAGTTTGACCGTGGCTATATTACCCCTTATATGGTAACCGATACCGATAAGATGGAAGCTGTCATTGATGATGCCTATATCTTGATTACCGATAAAAAGATTTCCAACATTCAGGAAATCCTGCCTCTCTTGGAGCAGATTGTTCAGGCAGGCAAAAAGCTGGTTATCATCGCAGAGGATATTGAGGGCGAAGCACTTTCTACCTTGATTGTGAACAAACTGCGTGGTACCTTTACCTGCGTTGCTGTCAAGGCTCCCGGCTTTGGTGAAAGAAGAAAGGAAATGCTGACCGATATCGCAATTCTGACCGGTGGTCAGGTTATCTCTGAAGAAGTGGGTATGGAGCTGAAAGACGCAACCATGTTCCAGCTCGGTCGCGCCCGTCAGGTGAAGATTCAAAAGGAGAACACCATCATTGTTGATGGTATGGGTGATAAGGATATGATTGCAAGTCGCGTTTCCAATATCCGTACCCAGATTGAAGAAACCACCTCTGAATTCGATAAAGAAAAGCTGACCGAACGTCTGGCAAAGCTTGCCGGCGGTGTTGCAGTCATCAAGGTTGGTGCAGCAACTGAGGTTGAGATGAAAGAACAAAAGCTCCGGATTGAAGATGCTCTGGCAGCTACCCGTGCAGCAGTAGAAGAAGGCATCGTTGCCGGCGGCGGTACTGCGTTCATCAATGCGATTCCTGCAGTTGAAAAGCTGTTTAACGAAACCGAGGGTGACGAAAAGACCGGCGTGCAGATTGTTCTGCGTGCATTGGAAGAGCCGGTTCGCCAGATTGCATACAATGCAGGCGTAGAGGGAAGTGTGATCCTTAACCGCATTAAGGACAGCGAAAAGGGTATTGGCTACAATGCTTTGACCGGTGCGTATATCGATATGCTTAAAGAGGGTATCGTAGACCCGACCAAGGTAACCCGTTCTGCACTTGAAAATGCTGCAAGCATTGCTTCGATGGTTCTGACCACCGAAAGTCTGGTTGCAGATAAGCCCGACCCTGCAGCGGATGCAGCGGCAGCGGCTGCTATGGCAGGTGCCGGCGGCGGTATGTACTAATCATTGGATTATTTAAAACCCCTGCTTTTGCAGGGGTTTTTGTGTTGACTTTTACTTTGTCCTTGGATATAATAAACTTATAGAAATACAGAAAGGCAGATGAAAAATATGAAGCTTAGACAATGGATTGCTTTTGGATTGGTATCGGTTCTTTTGCTGACAGGCTGCAGCAAGGGGGAAACACCCCAAGGTACACAAACGGAGAATATTTCAGGAGAAACTGTTCTGACAGTTAACGGAGAAGCTGTGATGATGGGTGAGCTTCAATACTATATTTATCGCACGGCGATGACCGAACTTTATCAGGAAAATCCGGATTTTGACGGGGATCTTTCCAAAGTGAACTGGAAGAAAAAGACGGATTCCGGCAAATCGTTGGAAGATACCATCATGGAGGATGCAATTGAGAGCATCATCGGTGATGTGCTTGCAGTACAGCAGGGCAAAGCGTTGGGGGTAGAACTTTCGGCAGGTGACTTAAAGACGATGGATGATTCCATCTATCAGCTCATTGAAAAATATGGTGAGGACGGCTTTTTGCAGAATATGCAGGCGATGGGAATTGGCTCTAAGGAAGCATATCACAAGCAGTATGAGCGCGAAATGTTAATCCCGAAAATCCGTGAGGATTTTGCCGCCAACGAGGAGAAATACCTTGGTGAATTTGCGTCGGCTATCAAGGAATATCGCACCGACAATCGGGCAAGGGTACAACATATTTTACTCCTGTCTGAGGGCGGCAAGTATGACGACCCCGAATCTGCCATCAAGCAGGTTTGGGAAATGGCAAAAAGCGGTGAAGATTTTGCCAAACTGATGGAAACCTACAACGAGGACCCCGGCGCAACCGCTCAAGGCTATGATTTTGGCCCCGGTGAGATGGTGACAGAATTTGAAGAAGCATCCTTTGCTCTTGAAATCGGTGCCATCAGCGAACCGGTAAAAACAAGCTATGGCTATCATATCATCAAACGATTGATTGGGTTTGGTGAGATGCAAAAATATTGGATTTCTCAGGCATCGGTAGCGCGTTTTGATGATGTCATCAACGAAAACTCTGTGCCCGACATTCTGAATCAAATCAAAGAAAAACAAACAGAAATTCAAGAACAGAACAAGAGTAATGCAAGCAAAGGAGAATAAAAAAATGGCAAACACAAAAGTTCAGGTTACTATGGAGAAAGGCGGAAGTTTCATCATTGAACTGATGCCGGAATTTGCACCCAAAACAGCAGAGAATTTTGAAAAACTGGTACGGGATGGATTCTATGACGGATTGACATTCCATCGTGTGATTGACGGATTTATGGCGCAGGGCGGCGACCCCTTGGGTTCCGGTATGGGTGGTAGCGATGAAAACATTCCCGGTGAATTTGCGGCAAACGGATTTATCCAGAACACCCTTTCTCACCAGAGAGGTGTGATTTCTATGGCGCGTTCTGCCAACCCCAATTCTGCAAGCAGTCAGTTCTTTATCTGCTATGACGATGCATCCTTCTTGGATGGTCAGTATGCGGCATTTGGAAAAGTAATTGAGGGAATGGAGGTTGTGGACAGCTTTCTGGCAGTAAAACGTGTGGGTCCCGAGGGCGGTACCCCCACCGAAGATATCCGGATTCAGTCTATGACCATTGTATAACAAGGAGTTTTGAAAAGCCATGAAGCAAAAGTCTATTTTCGTCTGTGCAGATTGCGGTACCGAATCGCCCAAATGGATGGGAAAGTGTCCCGGCTGCGGCGCGTGGAACACGATGAATGAAGAAGTGATTGTAGATGCCCCCAAGGGCGGGCATAAGGCAACCACCATTGGTTCTTCTGCAAAGCCGTCATTACTGCAAGAGATTTCCATTTCGGAAGAAACCAGAATCCCTACCGGTTTTCAGGAGCTGGACAGGGTTTTGGGCGGGGGAATTGTTCCCGGCTCTCTGGTGCTTTTGGGCGGCGATCCGGGAATCGGAAAGTCCACGATTTTGCTTCAAATGTGCGGAAACCTCGACAAGAGCAAAAAAGTGCTCTATATTTCGGGTGAGGAATCTCCAAGACAAATCAAACTGCGTGCCGACCGGTTGCAGATTGACAGTCAGAATCTCAAAATTTATTCTGAGACCAATATGACCAACATCATTTCCTGCATCTATCAGGAAAGACCGGATATTTTGATTGTGGATTCAGTGCAGACCATGTTCAATCCGGACATTTCTCCGGCACCGGGCAGCGTTTCCCAGATTCGGGATGTGGCGGCAACTATGATGCGGATTGCCAAGGAAGAATCCATTGCCACCTTCTTGGTTGGACATGTAACCAAAGAGGGGTCTATCGCAGGACCGAAGATTCTGGAACATATTGTGGACAGCGTTCTCTACTTCGAGGGGGAACAGCATCGGGCATATCGTATCATCCGCGCCATCAAGAATCGTTTCGGTTCCACCAATGAAATCGGTGTATTTGAAATGAGTGCCGAGGGTTTGGTAGAAATCCAGAACCCGTCTATGGCGCTTTTATCCGGCAGACCGGAAGGGGAAGCAGGTTCCTGTATCCTTTGTACCATGGAGGGAACCCGTCCTGTTCTTGCAGAAGTACAGGCTTTGGCGGCACCCACCAATTTTGGGAATCCCCGCCGTATGGCAACGGGGGTAGACCTTTCCAGAGTGCTGATGATTCTTGCGGTGATGGAAAAACGATTGGGGATCCATGTGTCCTCCCGCGATATCTATGTGAATGTGGTGGGTGGCCTCAGAATGATGGAGCCGGCTGTGGATTTGGGTATTCTGCTTGCCATTGTGTCCAGTGTGCGGAACAAACCCCTTGACAGTGGATTGGTTGCCATTGGTGAGGTTGGTCTTGCAGGGGAACTCCGGTCTTGTAATTTCTTGGAGAATCGTATTGCCGAGGCGGAAAAGCTTGGTTTTACACGATGCCTGATTCCAAAGGCGAATGGGAAAAAGCTTAAAAAGTTTGATAAAATAGAAGTTTGTACCTATTCCAATATCAAGCAGGTATTGGAGGATTTATAGAAAGGAGAGGGTCCAATGGCATCTGTTATCGTGCTTGCAGCGGGGAATAGTACCCGTATGGGCAAAGGCATCAATAAGCAACTATTGACCATTGGAGAAAAACCCCTTTTGATTCATACCCTTTCGGCGTTTGCGATGGATGAAATCAGCGAAATTATCATTGTTACCCGCAAGGAGGAAATCACGCTGATTTCGGATATGGTAAAAGAATATGGTATTAAAAAAATCAAGGCAATCGTTGCCGGTGGTGCCACTCGACAGGAATCCGTCTGTTGTGGATTGGCACAGGTGGAAGATCATAAGGTTTTGATTCACGACGGTGCCCGTCCTTTTGTAAGTAAAAAAGAAATTTTGGCGGTGCTTGGTGCCCTTGCTACCTATCAGGGGGCAATTCCCGCAGTTCCGGTCAAGGACACCATCAAGGCAATGGAGGATGGGGTAGTCAAGGAAACCCTGCCAAGAGAATCTTTAATGGCGGTGCAGACCCCACAGGGATTCCATACGGATGTGATTCGGATGGCACACCAAAAGGCAAAAGCGGACGGCGTGGCAGTTACCGATGATGCATCGGTTCTGGAACACGCAAAGATTCCGGTCAAAATTGTAGAAGGTGATTACCGAAACATCAAAATTACCACGCCGGAGGATATGCTATTTGCCAACGCAATTTACAAGGAGAACGAGGTGGGAAGATGAGAGTTGGATTTGGATATGATGTGCATCAGTTGGTGGAGGATAGAGCTTTGATTTTAGGCGGTGTTTCCGTTCCTTATCATCTTGGACTCCTTGGATATTCGGATGCCGATGTGCTGACCCACGCAGTGATGGACGCGCTGCTTGGTGCGGCGGGACTTGGCGATATTGGAAAGCATTTTCCTGATACCGACCCCACCTACAAAGGAGCGGACAGTATGCAATTGCTTTCCTGTGTAAAAAATCTGCTTGGTGAGCAGGGCTGGCGCTTGGGTAATATCGATGCTACCATCGTTGCACAAAAGCCAAAATTGGCAGGATTTATCCCACAGATGCGCACTCGCTTTGCCCAGGTGCTGGGCGTGGAGGAAGATGCGATTAACATCAAGGCGACCACCACGGAACATCTTGGATTTGAAGGCAGAGGCGAGGGAATCTCCGCTTATGCAGTTTGCTTGATTGAAAAGTAAAAAATCCCGTGATACTTTTGTATCACGGGATTTTCTTATTCAAGAATCAAACGGAGGAAGGTTTTCTTACCTTTTTTGATAATTAATCCGTCTTCGCCAAACATATCGGCAGTTACCATCAGGTCAACGGTAGTTACCTTTTCGTTGTTGATGCTCAAACCGTTTTGCTGAATCAGTCGTCTGCCTTCGCCCTTAGAAGGAATCAGTTTTACCATAGTCAAGAGATCAAGAACATTCAAACCATCCCCAAGGTCTGCCTTGCTGATGGTTTCCGAGGGCATATTCTCGGTGTTTCCGCCACCGCCAAAGATGGCAGTTGCCGCATCGTTGGCAGCATCGGCAGCCTCTTTGCCATGTACCATCTTGGTTACTTCGTAAGCGAGAATACATTTTACCTTGTTGAGTTCCTGACCTTCCAGTTTTTCGTATTCTGCAATCTGTTCCATCGGCAGGAAGGTAACCAACTTCAGCATACGGATAACATCCTTGTCATCTACGTTTCTCCAGTATTGATAGAATTCATAGGGAGATACTTTTTCAGGGTCAAGCCAGAGGGCGCCTTTTTCGGTTTTGCCCATCTTTTTGCCCTCAGAAGTAGTAAGCAGGGTAAAGGTCATACCATAAGCCTGCTTGCCCTCTTTCCGGCGAATCAGTTCAATACCGCCGATGATGTTGGACCATTGGTCGTCACCGCCAAATTCCATCAGGCAATCGTGTTCTTTGTAGAGCTTGTAAAAGTCAAAGCTCTGCATCAGCATATAGTTAAATTCCAGGAAGGAAAGACCTCTCTCCAGACGGGTCTTAAAGCATTCTGCAGTAAGCATCCGGTTTACCGAGAAGTGCACACCAACTTCCCGCAGAAAATCCACATAGTTCTGTTTGAGCAACCAGTCGGCGTTATTTACCATCAGGGCTTTGCCATCGCTGAAATCAATGAACTTGGACATCTGGACTTTGAAGTTGTCCGCATTCTTCTGGATTTCTTCCTGCGTAATCATCGGGCGCATATCGGTTTTTCCGGTGGGGTCACCAACCATAGTGGTGCCCCCGCCCAACAAAATGATGGGACGGTGTCCGGCGTTTTGCATATGCTTCATCACAATCAACTGCATAAAGTGGCCAATGTGCAAGCTATCTGCAGTGGGGTCAAAGCCGATATAAAAGGTAATCTTTTTCTCGCCTAAGATTTTCCGGATTTCTTCTTCGTGGGTGGTCTGTGCAATCAGGCCACGTTCTTTCAGGGTATCATATACGTTTTGCATGGTCTTATCCTTTCTGTTCGCTTTCTTCTTTGGCGGCAGTCACCGCAATAAACAACTCATCCAACTGCTTTTTGTCAACCTCGGAGGGGGAGCCGTTCATAATCTCGGCAGCAGTCTGCACTTTCGGGAAGGGAATGACATCACGGATGGAGTCACAACCTGCCATAATCATCACCAGACGGTCAAGTCCGTAAGCAAGTCCGCCGTGGGGAGGAGTGCCATACTTAAAGGCTTCCATCAAGAATCCGAAGCGTTCCCAAGCTTCTTCCTTGGTAAAGCCGAGGGCTTTGAACATCTTTTCCTGCAGGTCGGTGTGGAAGATTCTTAAGCTTCCGCCGCCGATTTCGGTACCGTTTAAGATAATGTCATATGCCTTTGCCCGAACCTCACCGGGAGCAGTTTCCAGCTTGTCGATATCCTCGTCCACAGGATGGGTAAAGGGGTGATGCTTTGCAACATAACGGTTTTCGTCCTCGTCATATTCAAGCAGCGGGAAGTCGGTGACCCACAAGAAGTTGAACTTGTTCTTGTCGATCAGGTCAAACCGCCGTGCAACCTCCAGACGCAGATTGCCAAGGGCATCATAAACCACCTGATTGGTGTCTGCAATAATCAAGATGGCATCTCCAACCTTGGCTTGGGTCTTGTTAAGGATTGCCTGTACTTCAGATTCGGACAGGAACTTGGTGATTTGTGAGCGCAGACCGCCGTCTTCCACTACAATCCAAGCCATACCCTTTGCACGATAGGTCTTGACGTATTCTCCAAGGGAGTCCAGAGTCTTTCTGGTCATCTTTTCGCCTAAGCCTTCTACTACAATACAACGAACGCTGCCGCCCTGTTCAATGGCACCGGAGAATACCTTGAAATCACAGTCTTTCACCGCATCGGAAATATCGATAAACTCCATTCCAAAACGGGTGTCCGGTTTGTCAGAACCAAAGCGGTCCATCGCCTCAGAATAAGGAAGACGGAGGAAGGGTGTTTCCACCTTGACATCCAAAACCTCTTCAAAAATCTTCTTCAAAAAGCCTTCGTTCAGTTCGATGATGGTATCGATGTCTGCAAAGGAAAGCTCCATATCAAGCTGAGTAAACTCCGGCTGACGATCCGCACGCAAGTCCTCGTCACGGAAACATCTTGCAACTTGGAAATAGCGGTCATAGCCTGCCAGCATCAAAAGCTGCTTGTAAAGCTGCGGGGACTGAGGCAGTGCGTAGAAGCTGCCGGGATGCACACGGCTGGGAACCAGATAGTCACGGGCACCCTCGGGGGTACTCTTGGTGAGCATGGGGGTTTCCAGTTCCAAAAATCCGTTCTTGTCAAAGTAGTCCCGCGCCAGCTTGGTGATTTTGTGGCGGAGAATCATATTCCGCTGCATATCCGGACGACGCAGGTCTAGATACCGGTACTTGAGTCGCAATGCATCATTGGTGTCGATATCCTCTTCAATATAGAAGGGTGTGGTTTCCGCCCCATTCAGGATACGGAGCTCGGTCACAAACACCTCAATTTCGCCGGTTTTCATCTGGGGATTGATGTTTTCCGGTGTACGAAGTAGCACTGTTCCTTGTACTGCGATGACATATTCGCTCTTTAACTGTTCTGCCTTTTCAAAAATCGCGCGGTCGCTTTCATCATTAAAAGAAAGCTGCACAATACCGGTGCGGTCACGGAGCGTAACAAAGTTCACGCCGCCCAGTTTTCTGTTGCGGGCAACCCAACCGGTCAAAGTAACGGTTTCACCCTGATTTTTTGCAGAGAGCTCGGTACACATATGGGTACGCTTCAGCCCTGCCATAGTTTCAAACTGCATATTATGAACCTCCTTGGGAATTTCTACTTGATGATATCGTAAATTTCATCCGGGTTCAGAGCAACAATTTGCACCGACCCGTCTGCCATATTTTTCAGTTCTGCTTTGCCACCGGCAATCTCATCATCGCCAAGCACCATGCTGTATGCTGCACCTAATTTGTTGGCGTATTTCATCTGTGCCTTGATGCTTCTGCCACAAAGGTCGCGTTCTGCATAGCAGTTCTTTTGCCGTAAAGCATAGACCAGTTTTTGTGCCTCAATATCTGCATTGTCGCCGATTGCGGCAAAGAAGATACGGGGTTGATTTTGGGGGATGAGATTATCGGAATTCTGGCTTTTGAGAATCATAATCAGCCGCTCCAGACCTACCGCAAAGCCGATGCCTTCGGTGGGTTTTCCGCCCAATTCCTCAACCAAGCCGTTGTAACGACCCCCACCGCAGACGGTGGATTGTGCGCCAAGGGCATCAGAAGTAATTTCAAATACCGTACGGGTGTAATAATCAAGACCGCGCACGATCGAAGAATCAATGGTATAAGAGATGCCAACTGCATCCAGATAAGCAAGGGTCTTGTCAAGATGCGCCTTACAATCGGGACAGAGGTGGTCAATCATCTTGGGAGCATCCTTGGCGATTGCCGAACAGATTTCGGATTTGCAGTCAATGATGCGCATGGGATTCTTTTCCAAACGGGTATGACAGGTTTCACACAGCTTGTCTTGGTGCTGACCGAAGTATTCCCGCAGTTTTTCGTTGTAGTCCTTTTTGCAAACCGGACAGCCAATGCTGTTGAGGTTCAGCTTTAACCCTTTGACCCCCACCTTTTCAAAGAAGGAGAGCGCAAGAGCGATAACCTCGGCATCGGTGGCATCCGATGTACCGCCAAAACACTCGATGCCAAACTGGTGGAATTCCCGCAACCGGCCCGATTGGGGTTTTTCATAGCGGTAGCAAGAAATCAGATAGAACAGTTTGGTAGGCTGCGGGTCAGCATAGAGGGAGTTTTCAATAAAGCTCCGCGCCAGAGAGGCGGTTCCCTCCGGACGAAGTGTGATACTGCGCCCGCCCTTGTCCTCAAAGGTATACATTTCTTTTTGTACCACATCGGTGGTATCGCCAACGCCTCGTTGGAACAACGCGGTGTCCTCAAAAACAGGGGTGCGGATTTCCCGATAACCATAAGAGGCGCAAACCTCTCTTGCCGCCTGCTCAATCTTTTGCCAGAGCGGACTGTCAACAGGAAGAATATCTTCGGTTCCCCGTGGTTTGTTAATCATAATACAGGCTCCTTTGTGTGATTATTTGTTCAGGATATCTCCTTGGTCCGGATTGAATCTGCTGCAAACAAGGTCAATGACCTCGGCAACTTCTTCACGCCCCTCCTTGGTTTCAGAGGAGAAGGGAAGAAGGATGCAATCATCATCCAACTGGAGGGTTTCATAAATCTGGGTCAGGTTGGCTTCAATCTGGGATTTTTTCAGCTTGTCCAGTTTGGTTGCCACCACAACCGGCGTAAATCCGAAATGTCGAATCCAGCCCATCATGGTGATATCATCCTTGGTGGGCTTGTGTCTGGCATCCACCAGTTGAATCACCTGAACCAGATTAAAGCGGTCGGAAAGATAGGTTTCAATCATCTTGCTCCAACGCTCCAGCTCCGCTTTTGCAACCTTTGCGTAGCCATAACCGGGAAGGTCTACCAATCGATAGCTACCGGCAATGTCATAAAAGTTGATGGTTGCAGTCTTTCCGGGAGTGCTGCTGGTGCGCGCCAGCTTGGTGCGATTGGTCAGGCAGTTGATGAGGGAGGATTTTCCCACATTGGAACGGCCGACAAAAGCAACCTCCGGAATCAAGGTATCAGGATACTGACTGGGTTTGACTGCAGTCAGCAAAAATTTTGCGTCGATATAGTCCATAAGCGCCTCCTTGTATCAGTTGCTTTGTGCGCTGATTTGATTGCCGGAAACCTCTTTGCTACCAAGCAACGATTCTATGTACTGCATCTCCTGTTTGGCAGGAGTCCTGTCCCGCTTGGGAACAGGAAGAAGTGCAGTTTCCAGAACATTGTCCATAGTTTTGGCGAAAACAAATTTCAGGCTGTCTTTGATTTTTTGGGGCAGTTCTTCGTAATCAGGACGATTTTCATCCGGAATGATTACTGTCTTGATTCCCATCCGGAATGCAGCAAGCGTCTTTTCTTTCAAACCGCCGATGGGGAGTACCCGACCTCTTAAGGTTACTTCGCCGGTCATTGCCACCAAGTGGTTGACAGGTCTTCCAGACAGGGCAGAAATCAACGCAGTTGCCATGGTAATACCCGCTGAGGGACCATCCTTGGGAATTGCGCCTTCGGGCACATGGATATGAATGTCGGTAGTTTTGTAAAAGTCTTGTGCAATGCCAAAGCGGAAGGTGTTGGCCCTCACAAAGCTTAACGCCGCCTTTGCAGATTCCTGCATCACATCGCCCAAGTTTCCAGTCAGCTCCAATTTGCCGCTACCCGGCATCAGGTTTACTTCTACCGAAAGGGTATCACCACCGCTTTCGGTCCACGCAAGACCGGTAACCAGACCAATATGGTCTTGTTCTGCAGTCTTGTCATAGTGATAAATCTGTTTTCCTAAAAAGTCCGTAAGATTCTTTGCAGTGACCGAAACAGAAGTGGTTTCCGGTGAGTCCACCAACCGCATTGCAGTTTTGCGACAGAGTGCTGCAATCTTTCTCTCTAAACTTCTCACCCCTGATTCTCTGGTATAGCCATCAATCAAAGCAGGAAGAGAGGATGCGGAGAAGGTCAACTGGGATGCACTGAGCCCGTGCAGCTTTCTCTGCTTGGGAATCAGATGCTTTTTGGCGATTGCCAATTTCTCCTCAGGGGTATATCCTGAAACCTCAATGATATCCATGCGGTCAAGCAAGGGCTTGGGGATGGTGTCCAGCGTATTTGCTGTCGCAATCAAAAGCACCTTGGAAAGGTCAAAGGGAAGTTCAATATAATGGTCACGGAAATTCTGATTCTGTTCCGGATCAAACACCTCCAGCATTGCCGAGGCAGGGTCTCCGCTGTAATCCCGTGACATCTTGTCAATTTCATCAAAGAGCATCAGGGGGTTGTTGCTGCCTGCATATTTCAGTGCTTCAATGATTCTACCGGGCATCGCGCCTACATAGGTTTTGCGATGTCCACGAATTTCCGATTCATTCTGCACGCCACCAAGGCTGATGCGGGTGTATTTTCTGCCAAGGGCCTCTGCCAAAGAACGGGCAATGGATGTTTTACCCACACCGGGAGGTCCTACCAGACATAGAATATTACTCTTAGGATTGCCGGAAAGCTTGCGTACCGCAATGTATTCCAGAATCCGTTCCTTGACCTTTTCCAAACCGCAATGGTCACGGTCAAGAATCTTGCGAGCAAGGCGGGTGTCCAGACAATCCTCGGTTTCCTTTTCCCAAGGGAGGGAAAGGACGGTTTCGATATAGTTTTCCACCACGCCGTACTCTTGAGAGAAGGGATGGGTTTTTCCAAGATGAACGATTTCCTCTTCAATCTTGTTTGCCACCGCCTCCGGCAAGGGGCGGGATTCTAATTCAGCACGGAATTTTTTGATGTCCGATTCTACCGCATCGTCTTCCCCCAATTCCTCTTGAATCACGTGCAGCTTTTCCCGCAAGACATAGTCCCGCTGATTCTGGTCCAGATTGGTCTGTACCTTGTCCATAACCTCTTTTTCAATTTCAAGGAGGCGGATTTCGTCAGTGATAATCGCAATCAAACGCTCCAGACGTTCTTCTACGGAGATGGCATCCAAAATTTCTTGTTTCAGCTGTGGCTTGATGGGAAAGTTGGAAATCACCACGTCTGCCATTTCGCCGGGATCCTCAATGGTGAGTAAGGACGCAAGCGCCTCCGGAGAAAGGCGGTCATACAAATCCAAAAACTGTTCAATCAGATGGAACACTCTGCGCATCTGTACCTGTGCATGGATTCCATCGTTAAAGGGAACGCTTTCCAGTCTGGAAACGTTGACAACGGTAAGCTCCTCAGTATCGGTAAAGCGGGTAATGCGCCCACGGTATAATCCCTCCACCAAAATGCGGATGTTTCCGTCAGGGAGATTCAAAATCTGGCGGATTTCCGCAACGGTTCCCACTTTTGCCAAATCACTTCGCTGAGGCGTTTCCACATCGATGTCATTCTGATAGCAAAGGAACACCAATTTGTCCGCATTCATAGCGCGGCGCACCGCCGCAATGGACTTGGGACGACCTACATCAAAGTGCAGGGACATCCCGGGAAATATGGTCAATCCTCTCAAGGGAACGAGAGGAAGTGTAAGTCTGCTTTTTGTCATCCAAGTAACCTGCTTTCTCTACAACTGATTATTCATAATATTATACTATGTTTCTTGCGAAATAGCAAGGTTTTTCTTGAAAAAATCGCAAAAATGGTCGTTTCAACGAAACGACCATTTTTTTACTGATTTTTTTTGATGCCGATGTCGGTTCTAAAGTGCATATCCTGGAAAGAAACCACATCCACATAGCGGTATGCTTCCTTGATGGCAGCATCCAAATCCTTGCCGGTTGCGGTCACGCCCAGAACCCGACCTCCGTTGGTTTTGAAACATCCATCTTCATAGATGGTTCCTGCGTGGAATACCAATGCACCAAGGCTTTCTGCTTGCTTGATGCCATCAATGGGATATCCCTTTTTGTAGCTTTGGGGATAGCCGCCGGAGGCGAGTACCACGCAAACTGCGGCATTGTCTTCCCATTCGATGTTGATGGAATCCAGTTTTTCATCAATGACAGCCTCAAAAATATCAAACAAATCGGTTTTGAGTCGGGGCAGAACCACTTGTGTTTCAGGGTCACCGAAACGGCAGTTGTATTCAATGACCTTAACTCCGTCTGCGGTTTTCATCAAGCCGAAGTAGAGTACCCCTTTGAAGGTGCGTCCCTCTGCATTCATTGCGTGCATGGTGGGGAGGAAGACGTTTTCCATACATTCCTTTTCCAGCTCAGGGGTATAGATTCTGCTGGGGGAAAAGGTTCCCATACCGCCGGTGTTCAAGCCTTCATCATTATCATAGGCACGCTTGTGGTCCTGTGCAGAAACCATGGGCTTTAAGGTCTTTCCGTCAGTGAATGCCAGAACCGAGATTTCAGGTCCTACCAAAAATTCCTCAATGACCACCTTGCCGCCGGCTGCACCAAAAACCTTGTCATCCATAATTTCACGAACCGCAGTTTCGGCCTCTTCAAAATTCTGGGCAATGATCACGCCCTTACCCAAAGCCAAGCCGTCGGCTTTTACCACAACGGGGAATTTGCCTTCGTTTTGGATATAGGCAATGGCATCGCTACTATTGTCAAAAACCTCATACTTTGCGGTGGGGATGTTGTACTTCTTCATCAAATCCTTGGAAAACGCTTTGCTGCCCTCAATGATTGCAGCTGCACGGTTGGGGCCGAATGCCCGCAAACCTGCTTCCTCAAATGCATCCACTGCACCGGCAGCCAATGGATCATCCGGCGCAACGACAGTCAAGTCGATGGCGTTTTCTTTTGCAAATTTGGTCAATGCGTCAAAATCCATCACCGAGATGGGAACGCATTCAGCCAGCTCGGAAATACCTCCGTTTCCGGGTGCTGCATAAATTTTATCAACCTTCGGGCTTTGGCTCAGCTTCCAGATAATGGTGTGTTCCCGTCCGCCGCTGCCAATCACCAATACTTTCATAATCAATTCCTCCTTGGTAAAATGTATGTAGAATTAAGCTTTTGCACGAGGATGTGCTTTTTGATAGACATCCTGCAATCTGTTCTTTACAATTTGCGCATAAATCTGGGTGGATGCAATATCCATATGGCCCAGCATTTCCTGAATGGATTTCAGGTCAGCTCCGTTTTCTAACAGGTGTATCGCAAAAGAATGCCGCAAGGTGTGGGGCGTAATATCCTTTTTGATACCGGCGCTGTCCTTGTAATGTTTGATAATTTTCCAAAAACCCTGACGAGTCAGTTGCTTGCCGTTTAAGTTCAAAAAGAGGATGTCCTCATCCTGTATGGCAGGGAGTTGACTGCGGGCACGGTCCAGATACGCCTTGATGGTATCCTTTGCCACGGTATAGATGGGAATTACCCGATTCTGCCCATGATGCTCACAGTTGATGTAGCCGACTGAAAGATTCAAATCAGAAAGCCGCAAGGAAATCAATTCCGTTACCCGCATTCCGGTGGCATACAACAACTCTAACATCGCTTTGTCACGGTATCCTTTGAAATCCTTGCAACGGGGTTGCTCCAAAAGGAGCTCCACCTCTTGGTTAGTAAGGATTTCCGGTAGCTTTTTCTCTGCCTTAAAACCATGGATGTTTTCGGTAGGGTCAGCGGAAATACGATGTTTACGGATGAAAAAGCGATACATCGACCGCAAGGATGCTAAGTTCCGGGAGATGGTGGCAGAGGCTTTCCCTTCTTTTTGCATGAAGAGAAGATAATTCAAAACGGTGGTGCTGGTTGCCTCGTCAAAACGAGAAAGCTGCTCCCCTTTGATATATTCTGCATATTGTAGAATATCCCGCTTATAGGAATCCAATGTATTTAATGAAACTTGTTTTTCATGTTCCAGATAGGCGAAATATTCGTTCATCCAGCCTTCCATAAAACAACCCTCCTTAACAACTTCTCTATTTTACATAATTTCTCTTCTTTTGACAAGAGTTTTTTAAGAAAAAAACAAAATTCTTACAAAAAAAAGTTGCAGAGCGGTTGCAAAAGCGTTGGCGTGACATAGCCTTCCATCAAAGAAATGATGAAAAGAAATGATAAAAACAGTCCTGTCATAAGGATATGATGCCCATAAACCTGTCTTTTTAACTCCGGTGACATAATTCCTCTGCGTAGGCAACTGCGGTCCCTTGCAAAATGAATCTGTGAAACCAGATAGACGCAGATGACGGGAAGCAGTAATAGTTGTTGTGGCAAAATGGCGATAAGGGTAAAAAGAACCCCTTTCAAGCGGTAGCACAGGCAAAGACAGGTAAGGGTAAAGCCGGTGCGGAACCCCTTGAGGAACACTTGCAAAAATCCAACCGGCAAAGACCAGACCGACCATCCGCAAACCCATAGCCAGAAAGCAAAGAAAAAGTGGCTCATCAAGGAAAGAAGAAATGCCTCACTCTTTACGCTGCCTTGTAACATAAGCACCGAGAAAAAGCGGTCAAAATAATTTTTCAGCTCCCCCACGGCTTCCGGCTTTGAAGAAGCTGCAGCGACACACCCCAAAAGCAGTCCCAAGAGGAAAAGCAGAAGAATCAACAGGTAATTCCGCTTTTCCTCCCGAAACAATTCTTGAATTCGAATCATAATAGTATCCTTTGTCTTCATAAGCAGACCTCCCATATTCATAGATATGGTAGTCAACATAAAAAAAGAACAAGCACCGCCCTGAAAAAAATCCGGGTCTATTTTGACCCGGATTGCAAAATTTCAATGACTGTAAGGGTGGTTTCCTTTACAGTGAAACGAATATTAAAGTTTCCTAAGGTGATGCCATAGATGCGTTCTGGATCTCCGTGATAACCAGGGCGAGGATCCTGTTCTAAAAGGGCGAACAAACCGGCATGAAGCTCCTCGGGGAGTTGGTTCAGCAGCGAATCAGGACAACAAACTTTGAGGAGATGTTCCTTGGGTGTTACCGCATACCCACCCAGTGCATCGGGATGAGAATCGGTATAAGGAAGATAGGGTTTGATGTCCAGAATCGGCGTTCCGTTCATCAGGTCTGCACCGGTGACATAAAGTAGCGGTCCGTCAGGGCTTTGCCATTCGATGCGCTCCAATCGAACCGAGGATAAACCAATCTGATTGGGACGAAAGGGGGAGCGACTTGCGAACACGCCGATTTTTGTATTCCCGCCAAGCTTGGGTGGGCGCACGGTGGGGGACCACCCTTTTTGTTCTGCTGCGGAGAATTGCCAAAGCAGCCACAAATGGGAATATCCTTCCAGACCGCGATACACATCTGGATTACGATATTCCGGTTCTAACACAATTACCGAAGTAAGCGCATCCACGATACCGCTCTGCCGCGGAATGCCAAATTTTGCAGTAAAATCATTCTCAATGTGCGCAACGATTTGCATGGGAATTTGTTCAGTCATAGCACACCTCCTGTTTTCCATAGAATAACACAAAATGCTGGGAAAGGCAACCGGGAAAAATGCCAACCAAAGTTGGCATAGAAAACTGTTGATTTTTAAAAAAATGTATGGTATAGTTTACTTAACGACAAAAACTTTTGTAAAGGGGGAAATGCAATGAAGTGTATCGTAAATGGAAAAATTGTATTGCCGAATCAGGTTTTAGAAGATTATGCAATCATTTTTGACCAAAAGATTCAAAGTATTGTTCCTGCAAAGGAAATTGACAATGCAGATTATGAAATTATCGATGCCAAAGGCAAATTTGTTGCACCGGGACTTGTGGATATGCATATCCACGGATATCTGGGTAAGGATGTCTCTGACGGGGATGAAGAAGGCATCCGTGTGATGGCTGCAGGGATCATCCAAAACGGCGTCACCTCCTGGTGTCCCACAACCATGACGGTTTCCAAACAGGAGATTGAAGCAGCGTTTGATTCGGTGAGGAATGTCAAAAACTGTGGCGAGTATTACGGTGCCAGAATTCTGGGCGTCAACAGCGAGGGTCCGTTTATCAACCCTGCGAAAAAAGGTGCACAGGCAGAAGAACATATCTTAAGACCGGATGCGGATTTCATTATCAAACATAAGGATATTGTCAAGTTGTTCACCGTTGCCCCTGAGGTTGACGGCGCGGTGGAGTGTATCGAAAAGGTTTCCCAAGACACTGATGTTTTGGTTTCTATGGGTCATACCAATGCGGGCTTTGATGAGGCTAATGCAGGGATCAAAAAAGGGGTTCGTCACATCACGCATCTGTTTAACGCAATGACAGCACTTTCCCATCGCAGCCCTGGTGTGGTAGGTGCGGCGCTTGCAAGTAATGATGTCAGCGTGGAACTGATTGCAGATACCTTCCATGTCAATCAAGGTCTTTTTGGGTTGATTGCCAAGATTAAAGGAAGTAAACTCTGCCTGATTACCGATTGCATCCGAGCAGGCGGAATGCCGGATGGAGATTATACCTTAGGCGGCCAGCCGGTACATAAAGAGGGAATCCAGTGCTTGATGGAGGATGGCACCATTGCAGGAAGTGTGTTGAACTTGAATCAAGCGGTGCGGAATCTGTATCGGAATTCGGCGCTTGAGTTCTATGAGGCGATTGCCTGTGCATCGCTCAATCCCGCAAAGGCATTGGGATCGGATAAGGAAATTGGTTCTCTTGAGGTTGATAAGCGTGCAGATATGATTATTACGGATGAATCGATGGATATCGAAATGACAATTCTCGATGGAGAAATCAGATATAGCAAAGGAGAGGTATTATGATAGCAAAATTAGAACCCGAATTTATGCCAATGGTAAAGGTGATTCAAGATTTTAAGGCAGCAGTTGCCAAAGCAGAATCACAGGAAATTTCCATTTCCGTAGAGAGAAATGGCGGATTGATTGCGGTATACAAAATGGATGTATATCAGGAAAACACCGGACACGATGAAGAAAACTATGCAATCGTAGAAAGAATTCTCAAAACTCTGCTCTGGGCAAAGGGCGGCTACAAGGTTTATGTAGCAGGCTCCAAGTATCTCTATGAGCGGATTGCTGATGCCTATCGTGTTGGCGGGGCAAGAGAGTTTGACTTTAACTTTATGGCTCGTGTCTACGAAAAGCCTTTTGAGGTTGTGTATGTAGAAAACGTTGCGGATGCACCAAAGGAAAACGACGGGGCTTCTCCTGTTGGACGGCATCTGGATGGTTGTCGTATCGGTTTTGATGCAGGCGGCAGTGACCGTAAGGTTTCTGCTGTGGTGGACGGCAAAACTGTATATTCTGAGGAAGTTGTATGGTTCCCCAAACTGCAGAGTGACCCGAAATATCATTATGAGGGTATCCTGAATGCCATGAAGACCGCCGCATCCCATATGCCCAGAGTGGATGCCATTGGCGTTTCTTCTGCAGGTGTTTATATTGACAACAAGATTAAAGTTGCATCCTTGTTTATCAAGGTGTCTGACGAAGATTTTGAAAAGCATGTCAAGAATATGTATCTGGATGTTGCCAAAGAAATCGGTGACGTTCCCGTAGAGGTTGCCAATGACGGTGATGTTACCGCGCTTGCCGGCGCAATGAGTCTGGAGGACAACAACGTACTTGGCGTTGCTATGGGTACCAGCGAGGCTGCAGGCTATGTGGATAAGGATGGCAATATCACAGGGTGGCTCAACGAACTTGCCTTTGTACCGGTTGATTTCAACAAGGGTGCAATGGTGGATGAGTGGAGCGGTGATTATGGCTGTGGTGTAAAGTATTTCTCCCAGGATGCGGTTATCAAGCTGGCTCCTAAGGCTGGTATTGAACTGGATGAGAGTCTTTCTCCCGCTGAAAAACTGAAAGTGGTACAGGGACTTATGGAAGAAGATGACAGCCGTGCGGCTGATATTTATGAAACCATCGGAACCTATTTTGGTTACACCATTGCGTATTATGCAATGTTTTACGAAATCAAGCATGTCCTGATTATGGGAAGAGTAACCAGTGGCAAGGGTGGAACTATCCTGCTTGCAAAAGCCAACGAGGTGCTGTCTACTGAATTCCCTGAATTGGCGAAAACTATTCAGCTTCATATTCCGGACGAAAAGGCAAGAAGAGTCGGTCAGTCCGTTGCGGCTGCAAGTTTGCCCAAAATTGGCTAACCTGCTATGACAAAATTCCCGTAATAGTATCCTATTGCGGGAATTTTCTTGTGTTTTTTGGAATATATTATTGAAATTCCAAAACTGGTATGATATACTAATATAAAAGTTTCGTAAATGAAAATTTTACATATAACAAGGAGGAAGAAACATGGGCAACAGCATCAACTATTCGTACGAAAAACTGAACAAGTTTTGTACCGATGCATTTATGAAATTCGGATTTTCCAAGGAGGAGAGTGACATCATCGTAGATGTTCTTTTGACCAGTGACCTTTACGGAATCGAATCACACGGAATGCAGAGACTGGTTCGTTATCACAAAGGAATCGAGAAAGGTTTGATTAAACCGAAAGCAGAGCCGGAGATTGTATTTGAAACACCGGTATCCGCCGTCATTGAGGGTAACGATGGTATGGGTCAGCTTTTGGGCTACAAGGCAATGAACATCGCCATCGAAAAGGCAAAGAAAACCGGTATGGCAATTGTTACGGTAAGAAACTCCAATCATTACGGTATCGCAGGTTATTATGCAAAAATGGCTTGTAAGGAGGGTCTTATCGGTATGTCTATGACCAATTCCGAGGCGATTATGGTTCCCACTTTCGGCAGAAAAGCAATGCTTGGTAGTAATCCTATTGCCATTGCAATGCCGGCAGAACCCTATGACTTCTTTTTTGACGCATCTACCACGGTGGTAACTCGTGGTAAGCTTGAAATCTACAATAAGCTTCAAAAACCTCTGCCTGAGGGCTGGGCGCTCGGCGCAACCGGCAAGGGCAGCTCGGATGCAAGTGATGTACTGAAAAATATTGTAGCCAAAGCAGGCGGCGGTATTGTTCCCCTGGGCGGCGAAACGGAACAAAACGGAAGCCACAAAGGCTACGGCTATGGTATGTTCTGTGAAATCTTTACATCGATTCTTTCTATGGGCCTTACCTCCAATCATACCCATATTGACGGAAAGGGTGGTACCTGTCACGGATTTATCGCCATTAACCCGGCAGTGTTTGGTGATGCAGATGCCATTCGTGAGCATCTTTCCACCCTGCTTCAGGAACTCCGTGAATCTCCCAAGGCAGAAGGGGCAGAGCGCATCTACACCCACGGCGAAAAAGAAGTATATGCTTACGAGGATCGCC
This sequence comes from Clostridia bacterium, assembly GCA_017397725.1. Lineage (GTDB taxonomy): Bacteria > Bacillota > Clostridia > Monoglobales > Monoglobaceae > Ructibacterium. Next base: position 161,331 of record JAFQIA010000008.1, on the reverse strand, counting down.
TTAAGAACGGCATTGACGTAAACATCAATACCGTTGCCGAAATGGTGGATTTGTGTAACTATCTCCAGATGGATGTAAAAGAATATCTTGGCGAAGAGGCTATGGAACTGAAACTTCGTCAAAGTTCCTATGATATGTAGAAAGGGGAAACGAAATGGATATCAAAGAACAAGCATTAAAAAAACATCAGGAATGGCAGGGTAAAATTGAAGTTGTTTCAAGAACTCCTGTCAAAAATCGGGAACAGCTTTCCCTTGCTTATACCCCCGGCGTTGCGGAACCTTGTCTTGTCATCCAAAAGGATATCAACAAATCTTTTGAATTGACACGCAGACATAACCTTGTTGCTGTTATTACCGACGGCTCTGCGGTTTTGGGACTTGGCGACATTGGACCTGAGGCGGGTATGCCGGTTATGGAAGGAAAATGTGCCCTCTTTAAGGAATTTGCAGACGTGGATGCATTTCCTCTTTGCATCAAGACGCAGGATGTGGACGAACTGGTAAGAACCATTTATCTGCTGTCCGGTAGCTTTGGCGGAATCAACTTAGAGGATATTGCAGCGCCTCGTTGTTTTGAGGTGGAAAGACGACTCAAGGAAATTTGCGATATTCCTGTATTCCATGACGACCAGCACGGAACTGCAATCGTTGTGGCGGCAGCGATGCTGAATGCCCTCAAGGTTGTGAAGAAGGATATTGACAAAATTCGCGTTGTGATCAATGGCGCAGGTAGTGCCGGTACTGCAATCGGTATGCACCTGATGAAACTGGGTGTGAAAGACCTTGTGATGGTTGACCGGTTTGGTATTATTTGTGAAGGTATGGACGGACTCAGCGATGCGCATCAAGAGCTTGCAAAAATCACCAACCGTGCACATTTGGAGGGAACGCTCCAAGATGCCATGAAAGGCGCAGATGTGTTTATCGGTGTATCTGCACCCAACATTGTTTCTGCGGATATGGTACGGACTATGGCAGATGGCGCAATCGTGTTTGCAATGGCAAACCCCGTGCCGGAAATTCTTCCGGATGTGGCAAAAGAGGGTGGCGCAGCTGTGGTAGGTACCGGACGGTCCGATTATCCCAACCAAATCAATAACGTGGTGGCATTCCCGGGAATTTTCCGTGGTGCGCTGGATGTTCGTGCAAGTGACATCAATGACGAAATGAAGATGGCGGCATCCTATGCAATCGCCGGTCTGGTTTCGGATGAAGAGTTGAATGCAGAATATATTCTGCCTATGGCGTTTGATGAGAGAATCGGCAAAACGGTTGCCAAAGCTGTTGCAGAAGCGGCAGTTAAGAGCGGTGTTGCAAGAATCTAACCTCAAAAGAGCAAGCTTTGCTTGCTCTTTTTTTGTATTTTCTTTTTGAAAACAGAAAGAATATACAAAAGAGGTGATTCGATGGAATCCATATGGAATGAGAATAGAAAACGCCCCCAATTTGATATGCTAAAAGGGGATATGAAAACCGATGTTCTGGTCATTGGCGGCGGAATTACAGGAATTTTGTGCGGGTATATGCTCAAACAAGCCGGTATAAATTGTGTTGTAGCAGAGGCGGAACGCATATGCGGAAAAACAACTCAAAATACAACTGCCAAGATTACCTGTCAGCACGGCCTGATTTACGACAAGATGATACAAAGATTTGGCGTTGATTTTGCCCGGCTTTATTTGCAAGCACAAAACGAGGCACTTGCGGAATATCGCAGAATGAGTGAGAAAATCCCTTGTGATTTTGAGGAATGCAATTCTTTTGTGTTTTCCCGAAACCATAGAGAAAAGATAGAAAAAGAAACCAAGGCACTACAAAGGATTGGCTGCGATGCGAGGTTTTTCGAGAAAACGCCACTACCCTTTGCTGTTGCAGGTGCGGTCCAAATGGCGCATCAGGCGCAATTTCATCCTTTGAAATTTTTATTTGCGCTTACAAAAGAGTTGACCATCTTTGAAAACACAAGAATTCTGGAATTCAAGCCGGAGGGTGTTACCACACAACATGGCAAGATAAAGGCGGAAAAAATCATTGTGGCGACTCATTTTCCGCTCCTGAACAAACACGGGAACTATTTTCTTAAAATGTATCAACACCGGTCCTATGTGCTTGCCCTAAAAAATGCGCCCACAGTGAAAGATATGTATGTAGATGAATCCTTACAAGGACTTTCCTTTCGTTCTTACGGAGATACGCTATTGTTGGGAGGCGGGAGCCACCGCACAGGGAAAAAGGGTGGAAACTGGGCAGAACTCCTTGACTTTGCTAAGGCGCATTATCCAGAGGCAGAAGAAGTGTGTCGTTGGGCGACACAGGATTGCATGACTTTGGATGATATTCCCTATATTGGTCCATATTCCAAAAGAACGCCCAATCTTTATGTGGCTACCGGATTTCATAAATGGGGGATGACTTCCGCAATGACCGCGGCGATGCTTTTGAGGGATATGGTACAGGAAAAAGAAAGTCAATATGCACCCATATTTTCCCCGTCAAGGAGCGTGCTCCGTCCCCAGCTTGCGGTTAATGCGGCAGAATCCTTGCTAGGACTGATAACCCCAACCACGCCGCGTTGTCCCCATATGGGGTGTGCATTAAAGTTTAACCCACAGGAACGGTCGTGGGATTGTTCCTGTCATGGTTCCAGATTCACTGAAAAAGGAGCGTTGCTTGACAATCCTGCAGAGGGAGACTTGAAGTAATCAAAAAAAGAGCAAGGAACCCTTGCTCTTTTTTTGATAAAAAAGATGACAGAATATTGTTTTTTCCAAAAAATGTGGTATAATGAATGCATTATATTGGTTAGGAGTGGATGAGATGCAAAGAATCGAACATAGAGAAGAACAATGGGAATTTCCTTTTGTAGAGTATTCCGGAAGTAAACAAATGGAAAATCCGCCGTTGGTGATTCAACTGCACGGCGCTGGAGAAAGAGGAACCGGCAAAGAGGATCTGAAATTGGTGGATGTTCACGGGTTCTCCAAATACTTAAAGGATGCGGAACACGATTGCATTGTGATTATGCCTCAGTGCCCCTTAGAGAGTTTTTGGGCAGCACGGGTGGAGTCCATCGTTCGTTTTGTGGAGCAGTTGATTGAGGCCTATGGTGCGGACAAAGATCGGGTTTACCTCACCGGATTGAGTATGGGTGGATACGGAACTTGGTTCACTTCAATGGCGAGACCGGACCTGTTTGCGGCAATCGCTCCCATTTGTGGTGGAGGAATGGCTTGGAATGCAGAGGTCTTGAAAATGCCGATTTGGGCGTTCCACGGTGCAGAGGATGATATTGTCAGTCCCGTTCAATCTGACGAGATGGTTGCTGCGTTGAAAAAAGCCGGTGCTGATGTTACTTATACCCGTGTGGATGGCGTGGGACATAATGTTTGGGACTATGCGTACAATCAAGAATTGATGAACTGGCTATTAAGCAAAAAGAGGGGTTAAAATGAAAAGTTCCGGTAATGTTTTTATTTTAGGAGATAGCTATTCCACCTTTGAGGGTTTTGTGCCAAGTGGCTATCCTTGTTATTATACCAGCGTGGAACGGGATAATTCAGGAGTTACCAAGGTCGAACAAACTTGGTGGCATCAATGGATAAAGGAAACAAACGGAAACTTGGTGAGAAACTGCAGTTATTCCGGTTCAACTATTTGTAAGACGGGCTACGAGGGCGCAGATCGCTCGGATGTCTGTTTTATTGGACGGTTGGATCGACTGATTGAGGAAAAATTCTTTGAAGAGAACTCCATCGATACCTTTTTGATTTTTGGAGGGACCAATGATTCTTGGGCAAATTCTCCCATTGGTGAATTGCAGTACGGAGATTGGACAAGCGAAGATTTGTTTTCTGTTTTGCCTGCGTTTTGCTATCTGCTTGATCGGGTAAAAAACAAAATTCCAAATGCAGAAATCATCTGCTTGATCAACACGGAGCTGAAACCAGAGATTGAGAATGGTCTTAAGACTGCGTGTCAAGAGTATGGCGTTACCTTTGTACAGCTTGAATCAATTACAAAAAACGGAGGACATCCCAAAGCCGCAGGAATGACAGAAATCAAAGATCAGTTACTTGCCGCAATAAAATGATGAAGGAATACCGAAAGGAGAAAGCAATGAGAAGAATATTTTTCTGGTTGACAGCCTGTTTGTGCAGTCTGCTTTTTTCTGTTTCTGTCCATGCTTTTGTTGGTGGAGAGGATGTTGTGGTAAGCCTTGAGATTGATAATCCGTTGATGGAGATTAACGGCATTCAAACCGAAATCGATGCAGGCAGAGGAACAAAACCTGTCATTATGGATGGTAGGACCTTAGTCCCCATCCGGTCTATTGTGGAGGCCTTTGGCGGGGATGTGTTTTGGGAAGAAAACACCCGTACCGTCCAACTCCAAATGGAAAAGAATACCATCAAGCTATCCATTGACAATAAAAATGCTTATCTTAATAACAAAAAGCAAACCTTAGATGTAGCTCCCGTAATTCTTAACGAAAGAACGATGCTTCCCATTCGTTTTATTGCAGAGGGATTCCATCTCGGGGTTGGTTGGGATGACGAAACCAAGACGGTCTTTATTGTTAAAAATGCGTTGAGCCAAGAGGAATACCAGTATCTTCGTGGTATCATTCCTGCGTATCGCGGGGAGCCCTACACAGAAATCAACGACAACCGTCCGTTTTTTGAGGAGTATGAAAAAATCACAGGCTCCTTTGAGTTTTATAGCCAATTAGATGCACTCGGAAGATGCGATGTTTGTTTTGCCTCGATAGGTACCGATTTGATGCCTACGGAGAAGAGGGGGAATATCAGCTCGGTAATTCCCACCGGATGGCGCAATGCGGCGTATGATATTGTGGATGGCAGATACCTTTATAACCGTTGTCATTTGATTGGCTTTCAACTAACCGGAGAAAATGCCAATAAACGGAACCTAATTACCGGAACCCGTTATATGAATGTAGAGGGAATGCTTCCCTTTGAAAATATGGTGGATGACTATGTGGAAGAGACTGGTAATCAGGTAATGTATCGTGCAACCCCATTGTTTATCGGGGATAATCTGGTAGCAGACGGTGTTTTGTTAGAAGGATATTCGGTGGAGGATTCCGGAGCGGGGATTTCCTTTTGTGTATATTGTTATAATGTGCAGCCAAACATAGTGATAGACTATGCAACCGGCGCCAACCAGCTTGCAATATGATAGATTTTATGGAGGACGAAAATGAGTGAGTTAAAGGATTTACAACCAAGCAGGGTATTTCATTATTTTGAAGAAATCAGCCAGATACCTCGTGGTTCAGGAAATCAAAAGGGAATCAGCCAATATTGCGTGGATTTTGCAAACAGACATCATCTGCGTGTGGTTTGCGATGATGCCCACAATGTGGTGATTTTTAAGGATGGAACCAAAGGATATGAATCTGCAGAGCCTATCATTTTGCAGGGGCATCTGGATATGGTTTGCCAAAAAACAACGGATTGTGATATTGATTTTGAAAAGGATGGACTGCGTCTTTATGTGGATGGAGATTTCTTAAAAGCTGACGGAACCACCTTGGGTGCAGACAACGGAATTGCTGTTGCGATGATTCTGGCTGTTTTGGAGAGTGATGCTGTTGTTCATCCGCCAATCGAGGCGGTCTTTACCACCGATGAAGAAATCGGAATGCTTGGTGCCGCTGCCCTTGATATGGAAATCCTGAAAGGGAAACGGATGATCAATCTGGATGCCGAGGACGCCTTGACCCTTACGGTTTCCTGTGCAGGAGGAAGCGACTTCAAAATGTTTCTTCCAGTCCAAAGAAAACCGATGATCGGAACCCGTGTGGTTTTGACCTTGCAAGGATTAAAAGGCGGACATTCCGGGGTAGAAATTCACACAGGGAGAGTGAATGCAGATATTCTTGCAGGCAGGGTGTTAAATGATGCCAAAAAGGTCGCAGAATATGGACTTCTTACAGTTGCCGGTGGGGATAAGGGTAATGCTATTCCTCTGTGTTCTCAAATGGAATTGGTGGTACAAAATCCAGAATCCTTTGCGGCACAAATGAAAGAATATCTTACCCAAATTGCGGAAGAAATCAAGGAGCGAGAAGAAAACTTTTCCTTTTCTTTTGAGATTCTCGAAGAGGGAAGCTTTTCTGTCATGGATGCATCATCAAAGGAAAAGTTGGTTGATGCCTTGCTTTGCGTACCCAATGGCGTGATGGAAATGAGTGCAAGCATTGAGGGGTTGGTAGAAACCTCCCTGAATCTTGGTATATTGAAAACGGAGGAAGAACAAATTTTCTTCCATTTTGCTTTGCGGAGTAATAAAAAGACGGCGCTTCAGTTCTTGGAGGAACGGTTGCTTGCTTTTTCAAAGGAATTGGGGTGTAGAACTGAAACTTCCGGATATTATCCCCCGTGGGAATATCGATCAAATTCGGAATTGCAAAAAACGTATCAAGAGGTTTGCAAAGCACATTACGGAAAAGAGGCAAAGGTGGTTGCGATTCACGCGGGACTTGAATGCGCAGTCTTTGCTGCGAAAATTAAGGATCTTGATTGCATTGCCATAGGGGCGGAAATGTTTGATATTCATACCACACAGGAACGCCTGAGCATTTCCTCGACAGAAGACACCTATCAACTGTTGTTAGAAATTTTAAAAAATGCCGGAAAGAAATCTTGATTTTTATTCGATTTTGTGATAAAATAGTAGAAATTTTTTGTTAAAGTTGCAAAATGCGACAGAATGGAGAAGTTATGAATCAACAAAACGAATTTAAGCCTTATATTCCGGCAGAGAAAATTACTCCGGAAATTACGGTAACTTCCATCATTATGGGTATTCTTCTTTCGGTAATCTTTGGTGCAGCCAATGCTTACCTTGGTTTAAGAGTCGGGATGACGGTTTCTGCATCCATTCCCGCTGCGGTTATTGCCATGGGCGTAATCCGTATGATTATGCGGAAGAATTCCATTCTGGAAAGTAATATCGTCCAGACAACCGGTTCTGCCGGTGAATCCTTGGCAGCAGGTGCCATCTTTACGTTGCCGGCGTTATTCCTTTGGGCAGCGGAGGGTAAAATGGACAAGCCCGGAATTGTGGAAATCACTTTGATTGCACTTCTTGGCGGACTTTTGGGCGTATTCTTTATGGTTCCTTTGCGGAATGCCCTGATTGTCAAAGAGCACGGCGTTCTTCCTTATCCGGAAGGAACTGCCTGTGCAGAGGTGTTGCTTGCCGGAGAAGAGGGCGGCGCAAATGCCTCAACCGTATTTGCAGGAATGGGCTTTGCGGCTCTGTTTAAGTTTATTATCGATGGTCTGAAGCTGGTTTCCGGCGAGATTTCTGCCCACGTCAAAGGTTTTGCGGGCGAAATCGGAACCCAAATCTATCCGGCGGTTATGAGTGTCGGCTATATCTGTGGCGCGCGGATTTCCTCGTATATGTTTGCCGGCGGTGTACTCAGCTGGTTGGTGTTGATTCCTTTGATGGTCCTGTTTGGTGCTGATATTACGCTTTATCCGGGAACCGTTCCTATCAGCGAAATGTATGCAGCAGGCGGTGCAAGTGCCATCTGGAGTTCGTATATCCGTTACGTAGGTGCCGGTGCTCTTGCAGCAGGCGGTATCATCAGCCTGATTAAATCTCTTCCGTTGATTGTCAAAACCTTTGGCGGCGCAATGAAGAGTATGAAAGGCAGTAACAATATTTCTATCGAGCGTACCTCTCAGGATTTGAATATGAAGCTGGTGCTTTCTTGCATTGCAGTTTTGACCATTCTGGTATGGTTGGTTCCCGCAATTCCGGTTACATTGCTTGGTGCCGTTATTGTGGTCGTATTCGGCTTTTTCTTTGCAACCGTATCCTCTCGTATGGTAGGCTTGGTTGGAAGCAGTAATAATCCGGTATCCGGTATGGCGATTGCAACCTTGCTGATTACCACCTTGTTACTCAAGGTAACCGGTGACGGCGGTGTTGCAGGAATGTGCAGTGCCATTGCCATTGGTTCTATTATCTGTATTGTATCTGCCATTGCCGGCGATACCTCTCAGGACTTAAAGACCGGTTTCTTGCTGGGTGCAACCCCCAAGAAGCAACAAATTGCAGAGGTTATTGGCGTTGTTGCAGCAGCGCTTGCAATCGGAGGAACCCTTTACCTGCTTGATGCAGCTTGGGGATTTGGTACCGACCAGTTGGCGGCACCGCAGGCAACCTTGATGAAGTTGATTATTGAAGGTGTTATGGACGGAAACCTGCCTTGGGCATTGGTATTCACCGGTGTGTTCATTGCGGTTGTTGCTGAAATCATCGGCATTCCGGTTCTGCCCTTTGCCATTGGTATCTATCTGCCGGTACAGCTGAACGCTTGTATTATGGTGGGCGGTCTGGTTCGTCTTGTTCTTGAAAAAATCAAGAAAGAGGAAGATGAGAAAAAGAGAATCGTCAATGACGGTATCCTGTTCTGCTCCGGCATGATTGCCGGCGAAGGTCTTGTTGGTATCCTGTTGGCGCTCTTGGCAGTATTCGGTCTTGATTCAGTACTGGATCTTTCCACAAGGTTGGGAATCCCTGCCTTGGTATCCAATATCGGTGGACTGGTATTGTTTGCAATCATCATTGCAACCTTGTTAAAATTCTCTGTTTGGAAAAAGCGGGTTAAATAATGAAAAAGAATCGAAACGAAAACTATCTGGAACGTAAACCGATGCGACCGGACCGAATTTCTTGGAAACAGGATGAAAACGGGATGGTTACCTTGGAAATTGAAAATAAAGGTGTATTTCATCGTATTGCGCAAAAGTTCTTCAAAAAGCCCAAAATCAGTTATATTCACCTTGACGAAACGGGAAGCTTTCTCTGGCCGCTTTTGGATGGAGAAACTACCATTCTCGATTTAGGGATTGCAGTGGAAAAACAATTTGGGGATGCGGCGCAGCCACTTTACGAAAGACTTGCCAAGTATTTTCAGATTCTGGATAGTTATGGCTTTGTTCTGTGGAAATAAAACACAGGGGACCTATATGTCCCCTGTGTTTTTTCGTATAAGCGTGGTAGAGGGATAATAATATTCCAATATTTCCCGATAAGTACTGCCGTTTTCCGCCTTTTGTTTTGCGCCATATTTGCTCATCCCGACCCCGTGTCCGTCCCCCTTTACATCAAAAATAACCGTTTTGTCCTGAATTTCAATGGAAAAATTTCTGCTTTTGAGTCGAAAGAGATTTTGTATTTCTTCTCCGGTAAAGGTTATCCCAAAAACCAAAAGACTTTTCACAGAACCGTTTTCTGTGCGGGAAATATCACTAACGATTGGAGAAACATTGGTATCAGCCACTTTTTTTGTGCCTTTGAATGCTAATTGAAAGGCTTCCAGCGGATAAAAAACACGACTATGATACCCGACTGCCTCTTGGTCGTATTGACTGTCTACGGATACAAGATAAGGCAAATCTACTCCCCAAATATCAAGTGAGGATTCGGTTTGCCCTGCGCTGATGTTAAAGTAGCAAGCTTTTGCAGGCAGGTTGTCATAGATGAGGTATTCTCCGGAAGTTTCTTTGACGGCTTGCTCTACTTCATCCGGAATGGATGCAGAAAAGGAAAAGCAGTGGTTTGGTCTATCGCAAAGCATCGCATCCGGATGGGACGGGTTTTCCTTTGGGGTGCAGAAAATTTGATGCAAAAGATAGCTGCGTGCTGCAATAGCAAGGGCCTTTAAACCTTCCTGTGAGGAAACGAGGATGGTTTCGCCTGCAAGCATTTGAGAAACGCAATCATCCAGCGGGAGCAAAGCGATTGTTCCGGTTTCCACCTGAAAAACAGAGATGGTTTCCGGGAGGGAAAACATATTTATGTTTGCAGGGATGACAGGCTCTTTCCGCCACGCAAAGAGAAGCGGAAGAATCAAAAAGGCAATGAAAAAGATGAGTAAAAAGTATTTGCAATGTCGCAAGGAAATCCCTCCTTGGGCTTGTCTGAGTTATGGAATTCCTTACATTTTTATGGAAAAAACTTTGAAAATATGCTTGACATTATTAGAAAAATATACTATAATACATAAGTTGTTTCATAACAACAATCCTTACTCTTGACATAGGTCAAGGGTCAAAGTCCAAAAGGAGGTGACTTATCATGGCAGAAAGCATGAACAAGTACGAAACAATCTTTGTGATTGATTCTACCAAGACTGAAGAGGAAATTACCGCTTTGGTTGAAAAGTTTAAGTCATTGATCGAAAAGTATGGTGAGATTGAAAGCATTGACGAATGGGGCAAGCGCAGACTCGCATATCCGATCAACGATTTGACTGAGGGATACTATGTTTTGGTTAACTTCAAAGCAAATCCTGATTTCCCCACTGAGCTTGAGCGTGTTTATGGCATTACCGATGGTATCATCCGTGATATCGTGGTAAAGCGTGAGGAGGCGTAACCTATGATTAACAAAGTAATTTTAATGGGTAGACTCACACGTGATCCGGAGTTGCGTCATACCAATTCCGGTGCTCCGGTTTGCAGCTTTTCCGTTGCGATTGATAATGGATACGGTGAAAATCGGCAAACTGATTTCATCAACTGCGTTGCTTGGAATAAAACTGCTGAATTTGTCAGCAACTATTTCAGCAAAGGCAAGATGATTATTGTAATTGGTCGTATTTCGACCAGAACCTGGGAAGGTCAGGATGGTAAGAAAAATTACGCAACTGAGGTTGTGGCAAGCGAAGTTAGCTTTGGCGAAAGCAAGCGGACCCAAGAGGGTGGTGGCGGTTATTCCGCACCCCAGCAGAATGCAGCAAGCCCTGCACCTGCGGCACCGGCTTTCCCGGACAATGTATCTGATGATGCATTTACTCCTTTGCTTGATACGGATGATGACCTTCCGTTTTAATTTCTTTGAAGGAGGTTTGTAAAATGGCTGAAGAAAAGAGAAACGAAAGACCTCGCAACAGACGTGCAAAGAGAAAAGTTTGCGCTTTCTGTGCGGACAAGGTTGAGCATATCGATTATAAAGATGTTGCAAAGCTGAGAAGATACGTAACTGAGCGTGCAAAGATTCTTCCCAGAAGAATCAGCGGTTGTTGCGCAAAGCATCAGAGACAGCTGACTGTTGCTATTAAGAGAGCAAGACAGATCGCTTTGATGCCTTATACTTCTGACTAATGTTAAAAAGAGTGGCATTTCGCCACTCTTTTTTTATTGACAAACCATGTTTTCAGATGCTATCATAAACGATGAGGTGATGGTATGAAGGTAGTTTTCTTGGATCGTATGACCTTAGGCGATGATTTTGAGATGAAGCTTCCCTTTGAAGCGGAATTTGTTTGTTATGATTTTACAGCTCCTCAAGAAGTTGCGGAGCGAATCAAAGATGCTGGTGTGATTTTTGTCAACAAGGTCAAATTAAGGGAAGAAGATTTGTCTGCTGCAAAAAACTTAAAAGTAATTTGCGAGGCGGCAACCGGATATGACAATATTGACATCGCTTATTGCAAAAAGAGAGGAATCGGCGTCTGCAATGTTCCGGGATATTCCACCAACAGCGTTGCCCAAATCACTGTTGCCATGGTAATGTCTTTACTGAATCATCTGCCGGAATATGCGGATTATGTTGCAGGCGGTGCTTATACCAAAAGCGGATTTCCCAACTGTGTGACGCCGGTTTTTCATGAAATGGAGGGAATGACTTGGGGTATTGTAGGCTATGGCGCAATCGGGAAAAAGGTTGCCGATATCGCTCGTGCTTGCGGTTGCAATATCCTTGCTTACAAGAGAACGCCGGAGGAGGGAGTTTCCTGCGTGTCCTTGGAGGAACTTTTGGAAAGGTCAGACATTGTTTCGGTGCACCTGCCATTAAGTGCAGAAACTACCCAGTTGATTGACAAAGAAAAAATCGCGCTGATGAAACCCAATGCCATCTTTATCAATGTTGCCCGCGGTGCGGTGGTAGATGAAGCGGCGTTGTGTGATGCCTTGATAAACAAGAAAATTGCAGCCATCGGTGTGGATGTGTATTCCAAAGAACCTTTTGCTGCGGATAGTCCTTACAATGCAATCAAGGACAGATCCAATGTTTGCCTGACCCCGCATATGGCGTGGGGGTCGTTAGAATCCCGTATGCGGTGTTTCGCTGCAATGCTAAGCAATATGCAAGCGTTTTTTGATGGAAAGATTCAAAACCGTGTAGAACTATAAAAATCAAAGCCTGTCGCATAGTCGACAGGCTTTTTGCATAGAATGAAGCAACGATAATTTTAGGAGGGAATCGTATGATTATCCATGTTGTCACGCCGGGAGATACCATTTTAGGGCTTGCTGACCGTTACGGAGTGAATGCAGAAAATTTGATGGCGGATAATGGCATTATGGCTGATGATACGCTGGTGGTGGGGCAAGCATTGGTGGTTGCTATTCCTGAGCAAATCCACACGGTGGCGGCAGGCGAGAGCCTTTCTGGTATTGCCCGACAGTATGGCACTACTGTCCGGCAGTTATATCGCAATAATTTTCAGCTTGGCGGCTTGCCACAACTCAACCCAGGAGAGCAGTTGGTGATACGCTATCAGGCTCAAGGGGATAAAGGTGTTTTTGTGACTAATAGTTATGCCTATCCCTATGTGGCAACGGATTTGTTGCGTCCGCAACTGCCGTACCTAACTTATTTTGCTCCATTTACTTATGGAATCAATACAAATGGTGGATTGGTACCTTTAGACGATGAAAATTTGATTACCCTTGCAGAAGAGTATGGAACCAAGCCTCTAATGCATCTTTCGACACTCACCGAGGAAGGCGGATTCAGCAATGCCCGTGCCAGCCTGGTGTTTAACGACCCGCAAATACAGGAATCGCTGATCAATGAAATTCTGGCGTTGATGGAGGAGAAAGGATACCAAGGTCTGGATGTGGATTTTGAATTTATCTTCCCTGAGGAACGATTTGATTATATCGCTTTCTTGCAGAATCTTCGTGTTCGTCTGAACGAACGAGGACTGCCATTGTTTTCGGCTTTAGCTCCCAAAACCTCTGATACCCAACGAGGAGTCCTTTATGAGGGACATGATTATGCAGGAATCGGCGCATCGGCAAATGCAGTGCTTTTGATGACCTATGAGTGGGGATATACCTTTGGACCGCCCTTGGCAGTTGCTCCCATCAACAATGTGCGGCGGGTGGTAGAGTATGCTTTGACACGGATATCCTCAGAAAAACTATTTTTGGGGATACCCACCTATGGCTATAATTGGACGCTTCCCTATGAGCGGGGAAATCCCGGAGCCCCATCCCTTTCTCCGGTTGAGGCGGTGAATCTGGCACGGGAATTTGGCGCAGAAATCCAATATGATACCCAAGCCCAATCCCCATGGTTTCAATATACCGATAATGAGGGGCGGCTTCACGAGGTCTGGTTTGAGGATGCCCGAAGCATTCAGGCAAAGCTTGCTCTTGCCAGTGAATTGGGGCTAAAAGGTGTAGGCTACTGGAATTCTATGCGGGAATTTCCGCAAAATTGGGTGGTGTTAAACCAAGAATATCGCATTGACGATAACCCTGATTTTATATAAAAAGACGACCCATATGGGTCGTCTTTTTATTAGTCGTTGATTCCAAATGCTCGTTTTGCAGCGGTCAGAGTGTTGCGCATCAGCATTGCAATGGTCATAGGACCAACACCGCCGGGAACCGGTGTGATTGCGCCGGCAATCGGCTCAACTTCCGCAAAATCCACATCGCCGCAGAGTTTTCCGTTCTCATCGCGGTCCATACCCACATCAATAACTACGGCACCGGGTTTTACCATATCTGCCTTAACAAATTTGGGAATGCCCACAGCGGCAACCAAAATATCTGCCTTTTTGGTAACCTCTTTCAGGTCTTTGGTTCTGGAATGGCAGATGGTCACCGTTCCGTTTTGGTGGAGAAGGAGCATTGACATGGGCTTTCCTACGATATTACTCCGTCCAATTACTACGCATTCCTTACCCTCAACGGAAACATCGCTCTCTTTGATCAATTCCATAACCCCTGCAGGAGTACAGGGAACAAAATCAAAATCGCCAATCATAATTTTCCCCACATTGACAGGATGGAACGCATCCACATCTTTTTCGGGCAGGATGTGATTGATAATCAGCTTGTCATCCAAATGCTTGGGAAGAGGAAGCTGAACCAAAATGCCGTGGATTTTGGGGTCATTGTTCAGGCGGTCAACCAAAGCCAACAATTCTTCTTCGGTAGTATCTTCCGGCAGAGCGTGCTTTTCGGAATACATACCAAGCTCGGTACAGGCTTTTTCTTTGTTTGCCACATACACTTGGGAAGCAGAATCATTTCCCACGATGACGACCGCCAGACCGGGTTGCATACCCGCCTCGGTCATCTTTGCGACTTCCAGTTTCATTTCTTCTTTGACTCTTGCGGAAACCAGTTTTCCGCTCAACAGTTTTGCCATTGTGTTTCTCTCCTTTTGGGTAAGATATTAAGCATTTGGCAGAGTTGCCGACCAAATCAAGCCGACCGGCGCTCTTTAATGCTTGATAGACTAAATGATAATTTTCCGGACGCTTATATTGCAAAAGTGCCCGTTGCATTTGTTTTTCCTGATAGGTTTTGGGAACATATACCGGCTCCATAGTTCTTGGGTCAAGCCCGGTATAATACATGCAGGTTGACAGGCTTCCCGGAGTGGGATAAAAGTCCTGTACCTGTTCAGGATTCAGGTGATTGTCCCGCAAAAATTCTGCTAAAGCGATGGCGTCTTCCAGACGGCTCCCTGGATGGGAGGACATCAAATAAGGGACAAGAAATTGCTTTTTATTCAGCTTTTCATTGATGGTATAGTATTTTTCTGAAAATTTTTGATAAACTTTCTTAGAGGGCTTGCCCATCAAATGCAGCACGTGGTCTGAAATATGCTCCGGTGCAACCTTGAGCTGTCCGCTGATATGATGCTTGCAAAGCTCAGTGAAAAAGGTGTCATCCTTATCATAAAGCAAATAGTCATAGCGGATTCCGGATCGGACAAACACGCGTTTCACACCTTTGACCTTGCGCAACTTGCGCAGTAGGTCCAGATAATCCTGATGATCAACCTCCAAATTTTTGCAAGGGGTTGGAAAAAGGCATTGTCGTTCCTTGCAAACGCCATGAAGTAGTTGTCCTTTACAGGAGGCGTTACGGAAGTTTGCGGTGGGGCCGCCTACATCGTGGATATAGCCGGCAAATCCTTTTTGTTTGGTCAAAAGCTCGGCTTCATCAAGTAAGGATTCATGACTGCGGGATGTGACGGTACGCCCTTGGTGAAAGCTCAATGCACAAAAATTACAAGCACCAAAGCAACCTCGACACGAAGTCAAAGAGAATTGTACCTCTTTAATGGCGGGAATTCCTCCCTGAGATTCATACATGGGATGATAGGTGCGCATAAAAGGAAGTGCATAAACTGCATCCAGTTCTTCGGTAGAAAGCGGTTTGGCAGGAGGATTTTGTACCAGATAAAAATCTCGATCCAACTGTGCCACAGGCTTTCCGGAAATGGCATCCTGTTCTTTGTATTGCAGGATGGTGGCCTTGGCGTAAGCCTTTTTGTCGGTACTGACTGCATCGTAGTCAGGTACAATGACGCAGGAGAAGGGGAGCGATTCTTTATCCGATTCCAGATACATGGTTCCGGGAACATGCTTGATATCCCTGATGGAAACGCCGGAATTTAATAAATCAGCAATTTCCTCAGTTTGGCGTTCACCCATCCCAAAGGTTAATAGGTTGGCTCCGCTGTCAATCAGGATACTGCGGCGAACCCGATCAGACCAGTAATCATAGTGGGCAAAGCGCCGCAAGCTTGCCTCGATTCCGCCGATGATAATGGGGACATTTTTACCATAGGCTTCCCGAATGCGATTACAATAAACAATAACTGCACGATCGGGACGATGACCAATTTCTCCGCCTGGGGAGTACAAATCGGTATTTCTGCGTTTTTTGGAGGCAGTATAGTGGTTTACCATAGAATCCATATTTCCGCCGGAAACCAAAAAACCAAGTCTTGGTTTGCCTAAACGGCGAAAATCCTCACAACTGTGCCAATCCGGTTGCGCAATGATACCGACGCTGAACCCTGCCCGCTCAAGAACACGAGAAATAATCGCGGGACCAAAGCTTGGATGGTCCACATAGGCATCGCCGATGACGTAGACAAAATCCAAAGTTTCTATCCCGAGATTGTTCATATCTTTCTTAGAAACAGGTAAAAATCCATTTGGTAAAGTAGTTTTTGTTTTCATAGCATTTATCATAAATGATTTGAGAGAAAAATGCAAGTGCTGTGGGAATATTTTCTCGAAAAAATGTTGCAATTTTGCATTTCGATGGTATAATAAAAGAAGTATAAAAAAGGGTGTGTATCAATGAAAAACTATCAGGGAGCCATTTTTTGTGATATCGACGGAACATTGGTGGATGAGCGTCACGAAATCTTCCTGCCGACTCCAAAGGTGAGAGAGGCATTAACCAAGATGCAGGAAAAGGGATTCCTGATTGGAGTTGCAACAGGGCGCGCCCGTTGCTATATTCCGGATTTGAAAATTCCGTTTGATTGTTATATCTCCTGCAACGGAGCGGTGGCAGAGGTAGACGGGAAGGAAATTTTTTCCGAAACCATTGAGACGGAGGAACTGAAAGAGATTATCGCATGTCTGGAAGAAAACGGGATGGGATATATCGTAGAAAATGCCAACGAATGTTTTTATAATAAAACATCGGAGGCTGAAATTTTGCATTTTCTGGAACTTTTTCATATGGACAAGCGGTGTTTCTCCCCATTGAAAAGCTTGGATGGCTTGAAGGTGAACAAAATGGTCATTACCTTTGATCAGCCGGAAAAGTATCAGCGTTTTTGTGAAAAATTTTCGGATCGTTATCTGATTCCTATGCACCGCAACTTGTTTTCGGCAGATTTGGGAAAATCCTTTATCAATAAGGCAAGCGGTATTGAGGCTGTGGTAAAGGCTTTTAATTTGAATCGGGAACAGATTTATGCCTTTGGGGACTATGACAACGATGTGGAAATGTTACAGGCAGTTGCCCACGGGATTGGAATGACCCCACATTCCGATGCTGTGAAAAAGGTGGCAGAATATATCACTTGTGGCGTAGAAGAAGACGGAATTTATTGGGGATTAAAGCATTTTCATTTGATTGATTTGGAGGAAAAAGGATGAGCAATCGACAGGAAAAGATACGTAATTTTTCAATCATTGCCCATATTGACCACGGAAAAAGCACCTTGGCAGACCGACTGCTGGAGCATACCGGTGCTTTGACCCAACGGGAGATGCAGGCACAGATTCTGGATAATATGGATCTGGAACGGGAACGAGGAATCACCATCAAGGCACGGGCTGTCAAGCTTTTGTATAAAGCAAAAGATGGCGAGGAATATACCTTAAATCTGATTGATACTCCGGGGCACGTGGACTTTAATTATGAGGTTTCCCGTAGTCTTGCCGCCTGTGAGGGTGCAATTCTGGTAGTGGATGCCGCCCAGGGCATTGAGGCGCAAACACTGGCAAATACTTATCTGGCATTGGAACACGATTTGGAATTGGTTCCGGTCATCAATAAAATAGACCTGCCCTCTGCAAGACCGGAGGAGGTTAAAAAAGAAATCGAGGATGTCATTGGCATTGATGGCGAAAACGCACCTTTAATTTCTGCGAAAAACGGAATCAATATCGAAGCGGTTCTTGAAAAAATCGTGGAATTGGTTCCTCCGCCCCAAGGGGATGACAACGCACCCCTTAAGGCGTTGATTTTTGACTCTTATTATGACCCTTATAAGGGTGTCATTGTTTATGTGCGTGTGATTGACGGAAAACTCACCCCCGGCACACAGATAAAAATGATGGCAACAGGCGCAATTTTTGATGTGGTAGAAACCGGATATCTCCACCCCAACGGAATGCTCCCTGCCAAGGAAATTTCAGCCGGTGAGGTTGGTTTTATTGCAGCAAGTATCAAAAATGTGCAGGAGGTCCATGTTGGTGACACCGTCACTACTGTAGAAGACGGGGCAGAAGAACCACTTCCCGGCTACAAAGAAGTCAAGCCCATGGTTTATTGCGGTATTTATCCGGCAGATGGAGCAAGATATGATGATTTGCGGGAAGCCCTTGAAAAATTGCAGCTCAATGATGCGGCGCTCCGTTTTGATGCAGAAACCTCGGTAGCATTGGGCTTTGGTTTCCGGTGCGGTTTCTTGGGTCTTTTGCATATGGAAATCATTCAGGAGCGTTTGGAAAGAGAGTACAATCTGGACTTGGTTACCACAGCCCCCTCGGTGGAATATCAGGTAATCAAAACCGATGGCACCGTTCTAATGATTGATAACCCCACCAATCTCCCTGCACCCTCTGAGATTGATTATATGATGGAGCCGATTGTCCATGCGGCAATTATGACCCCGAAAGAATATGTGGGTAGCATTATGGAGTTGTGTCAGGAGCGTAGAGGTACTTATATCGATATGACCTATCTGGATGATACTCGGGTATCGCTCAATTATGATTTACCCCTGAATGAAATTATTTATGACTTTTTTGATGCATTAAAATCCAGAACCCGTGGCTATGCTTCTTTTGATTATGAGTTTAAGAAGTTTGAAAAAGCCGACTTGGTAAAACTGGATATGCTCTTAAATGGAGAAATGGTAGACGCGCTCTCCTTTATTGTGCATAAAGAACGTGCATATACCAGAGGCAGAAGAATGGCGGAAAAGCTGAAAGAGGTTATCCCCAGACAGTTGTTTGAGGTTCCCATTCAGGCTGCCATCGGTGGAAAAATCATCGCCAGAGAAACTGTCAAAGCGATGCGCAAGGATGTCCTTGCCAAGTGTTACGGCGGTGATATCAGCCGAAAACGGAAACTGTTGGAAAAACAGAAAGAAGGAAAGAAACGAATGCGTCAGGTCGGTTCAGTAGAAGTTCCGCAAGAGGCATTTATGTCTGTATTAAAGTTAGACTAACAAAAATCCGGTTTCCATTTGGGAACCGGATTTTGTCAAAAAGGAGTGGAAAGTGATGGCTTTGGGAATTTATCTGCATATCCCATTCTGTAAAGCGAAATGCCTTTACTGTGATTTTAATTCATACGCAGGGATGGAAGATATGCAAAATCGTTATGTAAATGCCTTGTGTCAGGAAATCCAAAATGCGCCTGATGGGGATGTAGATACCATCTATTTTGGCGGGGGAACCCCGACAATTTTACCGTCCCATAGCCTTGTTCAAATTCTTTCTGCAATCGGGGAAAAGTATGATTTGACTCCGGATTGTGAAATTTCCATAGAATGCAATCCGGCAACCATTGACAAAAGGGGGCTTAGCGCTTTGCGACAAGCAGGCTTCAACCGTCTAAGCATTGGTTTACAGTCCGCCAATGCGCAGGAATTAAAAGCATTGGGACGGATTCACGATTTTCAGGATTTTGCCAAGTGCTTTTCTGATGCCCGAGATGCTGGTTTTCAAAACATTTCTCTGGATTTGATGTATGGACTTCCCGGCCAGACCATGGAAAGCTGGCAAAACACCCTAAAAAAAGCCGCCGCATTCCAACCGGAGCATATTTCCTGTTATAGCTTGAAACTGGAGGAAGGAACTCCGTTATTTATGCAAAATCCGACTCTTCCAAATGATGATTGCGTTAGGGAGTTCTATGATTATGCGTTTTCCTATCTTGCTGAAAAAGGGTATCATCGCTATGAAATTTCCAATTTCTCATTGACTGAAAGGGAAAGTCGTCATAACTGCAAATATTGGAAGTGTGATGATTTTCTGGGTTTTGGTGCTGGTGCGTATTCTTGTTTTGATGGAGTAAGATACGATAATCTCAGAAACGTTTTGGATTATTGTGCTGCATTAGAAACAGGGAAATCGCCTATTGCAGCAAGAATCCCCTTGACGCACGAAGATCAAATGAGCGAATTTTGCTTTCTTGGATTGCGTATGAGTCAAGGGATTGATACCAAAGAATTTCAAACACGATTTGGCGAAAATATCGAAGATGTTTTTGGAGATGCAATCAAAAAAAATCTCAGGAGAGGAACTCTCCTGAGATTGGGTGACAGGCTTTGTATCCCGCCGGAATATCTTTTTGTCAGCAATAGTATCTTGGTGGATTTTATTTGATGATATCCTGAACGATTTTTTTCATGTCTGCCATTTTCTTTTCCATATCTGCAACCAGGGCAAATTGGTTACGAGCACGGTCAAGATTGTGTTTGGGTTTGTGAATCTTGAAATAAGTATCGCCCACCAAGTAATCAGTCAAAAAGCGAATACCACATTCAAAAGTTAAAAGCTTTGCAGCGAAAGGAAGAAGTTCCATTTCCTTTTGAGTCATACAATCCTTAAGCTCGTCCAGATAGCCCTTGGTGAATGCCTCAAAAAGCTCCAGATTGATGGCGATTTTAGAAATATCTGTTTCATCCTCGACCGCAGTATTTGCACCAAAACGGATGGCATCTCCAAAGTCAAACAACAAAGAACCAGGCATTACGGTGTCAAGGTCAATGACACAAAGCGCATCGTTGGTTGCTTCGTCAAACATAACGTTATTAAGCTTAGTATCATTGTGGGTTACACGCAAGGGCAATTCGTTACGTACCAAAGCTTCCGTTACAATTTTGGTATCATTAACGCGGTCGCGGACAAACTGGATCTCCTCTGCAACCTCTGCGCACCGACCGACACAGTCTTCTTCCACGGCCTTTTCAAATTTTTGATAATAACGATAAGTATCATGGAAACTAGGAATAGTTTCCTTTAATTTTTCTGCCGGAAAATCCGAAAGCATACTCTGGAAGCGACCAAAGGCTTTTGCTGCATTGTAAAAAATCTCAGGAGACTCAATGATATCATAGGAAACCGCTTGGTCAATGAATACATAAACGCGATAAAGATCCTTTTCGGATGCGGAAACATAAGGAGCACCATCCAAAGTAGGAATTAAGGTCATAGCTTCACGCATCGGGTTACCGCCTTGGTTGCGGAGTTTCTCCTGCAAAAAACCGGTAACCGCAGAAATATTAGTCATTACATCTGTAGGCTTTTTGAAAACATTGTCGTTGATCCGCTGCATAATATAAAGTCTATCTTCATCGGTCCGGATGCAGTAAGTATCATTGATATGTCCGTTCCCATAGGGAGATATGTCAACAATACTGCCTACAAGAGCAAATTGTTCGGCAATCCTTTGTAACTCACAGTCCACGATAATAACCCTCCTGAATCATTTGATTGAGCGCCTGCTTTACTACGGGCAAGTCATCAGAATATGTCATACCATACCATTTGTCGCGACAGTTGTAAACCTTTACCTTTGCTTTGCCACTGTCAATGAGTTGTTCTACTGACAGAGGGATGAAGAATTCGTCTTTTAAGGGATTGGGGGTATTCTTCAAAAAATCAGCAAATTGCTCTTCCAACACATCAAAGATTGCAGGAGTGAATCCCCACAAATTCATAGACACCACGGTGTCATCCGGAAGGTCAATCCAAGTTTCCTCGTCTTCGGTATATTGGAGTTTGCTATTGATTTTGGTACGCTCAGTTACGTGCTTGAGATAACCGTTTTCTACCTCACAAACACCGCGGGCAACCGTTCCATTGTCAGTCAGGGTGTTTTTCAGATCAAAGGCAACCATTGCAAAATCAAAATCCTTTGCATTGAGAAGATGTTCGTGAATATCCTGATAAGCATGACGGCCATAATAGTCATCGGCATTGATGATGGCAAAAGGAGTGTCAATTTTATCGCGGCAACACAAAACTGCATGCGCAGTTCCCCACGGTTTCACTCTGCCCTCAGGAAGAGAATCCATTTCCTGAAAAACATAATCAACCTCTGCATTTTTAATGCGGTCGCCAATCATTTCTTTGAAATCGTGATACATTTCCTCTTTGATGACAAAAACAATTTTGTCAAAGCCGGATGCGATGGCATCATAAACAGAAAAATCAAGCAATACAGAATTGTTTCCTGCAACCGGTGTCATTTGTTTTAAGCCGCCAAACCGGCTTCCCATACCCGCTGCAAGAGCGAGAAGTGTTGTTTTACTCATTGTAATCTCTCCTCAAATTTTTATTTGTTGTAACCATCCGGGTTTTTCGATTGCCAGTTCCAGGTGTCGGCACACATTTCCTCTAAGGTGTGAACCGCTTCAAAGCCCAGCTCGTCTTTTGCTTTTTTCGGGTCTGCATAACATGCAGCGATATCACCGGAACGCCGTTCACAGATTTGATAGGGAAGCTCTTTTCCGCAAGCTTTTTCAAATGCGTGGAGCATATCCAATACACTGTAACCGTGACCGGTTCCCAAGTTGTAGGTAACCACGCCTACATGGGTGCTGATTTTTTCTAACGCTTTCAGGTGACCATCTGCCAAATCCAAAACGTGAATGTAATCGCGTACGCCGGTACCGTCTGGAGTATCATAATCGTCACCGAATACCCGGAGGTAATCACGCTTGCCGATGGCAACCTGAGAGATAAAGGGCATCAGATTGTTGGGAATTCCCTTGGGGTCTTCGCCAATCATACCGCTTTTGTGTGCACCCACAGGATTGAAGTAACGGAGTAATGCGATATCCCATTCGTTATCAGAAATATAAAGGTCACGCAAAATTTCTTCAATCATCAGCTTGGTACGACCATAGGGGTTGGTACAGGAAAGCGGAAAATCTTCCCGAATCGGAACGGTTTCCGGCTTTCCGTAAACGGTAGCAGAGGAGCTGAACACAATCTTTTTTACGTTGTGCTTTGCCATAATCTTGCAAAGACTCAAGGTGCTACCGATGTTGTTTTCATAATAAGTAAGAGGCATTTCCACCGATTCGCCTACTGCTTTCAAGCCAGCGAAATGGATGACAGCATCAATGGAATGCTTTGCAAAAATGCTGTCCAGTGTCTCCTCGTCGCACAAATCCGCCTCATAAAAAACGGGTTCTTTTCCGGTCAAAGCCGCAACACGTTTTACTGCCTCGGCAGAACTATTGCAGAGATTATCAACGATAACCACATCGTAACCTGCTTCAAGAAGAAGTACGCTGGTATGGCTGCCGATGTATCCCGCACCACCGGTAACTAAGATATTCATAGAAAAACCTCCTAAAGATGAAATGCAAAATGATACGCAAGTATTATAGCACATACCAAGTAAATATGCAAGCAAAAAAAGGAATTATTAAGAAAAAAGGTATAGTTTTTTTGGGGTTGGATATAATAAAGAAAAACGAAAAGGAGGAGATTCAGTGAAAAAGAAATTATTATTGTCGATGACAACGCTTGCTTGTTGCATTTTGCTTTCCGCATGTGGCGAAACAACCATGGACTACGGAAATGATACCGATGGGCGGGCCGGCGAACCGTATAACCAACAGGAAAACAACGCAGGAGATGCAATGGATTCTGCAACCGAGGGCGCCGGAAACGCAGTCAGAAACGCGACAGATGGCGTTGGAAATGCAGCAAAAGATGTGATTGATGGTGCCCAGGGCGCCGTTGATAGCGTGACTGCCGGAATGGAAGAAACCATGGATAATATTACAGGCAACACCAATGGCAATCAAGCAACTGCCGGAAAATAAATGAAAGGAGCGGGCAAAAAAAGTGCCTGCTCTTTTTTTGCAAAAGCTATTGTAATCAATTTCCAAAACTGCTATAATAGTTATGGTGATAGATAATGAAAATTTTAGGGATTACTGGCGGCATTGGGTCGGGGAAAAGTGTGGTTACCGGCTTGTTTGCAGAGCTTGGTGCTGAAATCATTGATGCAGATGCGATTTCTCGACAGGTTTTGAAAAAAGACGGAAGTGCATATCCGGAAACAGTGAGATATTTTGGGGAAGAAATTCTTTTCCCCAACGGAGAGATCGACAGAAAAAGATTGGCGCAGATGGTCTTTTCTGATCATACAAAGCTACAACGGTTAAATGATATTACGCATACAGCTATCTTTCGTGAAATGCAAGAGCAATTAAACCGGGCAACTGCAGATTTGGTTTGTATGGATGTACCGTTGTTGTTTTCATCGAACTTTCCCTTTTCCTGTGACAAGACTTTGGCTGTGGTAGCTCCTGAAGCGTTGCGGGTTGCGCGAGTGATGGAGCGTGACGGGTGCACACCTGAACAAGTGAAAGAGAGAATGGCACACCAACTTTCGGATGAGGAGCTGCGTAGCAGGGCGGATTATTGTATCGAAAACACCGGAACTGTGGATTCGTTAAAAGGGTTGGTTGAAGAAATTTATCAGGATGTTATGGGGTTAGAGCTATGAGAAATGTCCATCCTTCTGCGCGTAGAAATCGCTCTCGGAAGAGGCGAGGCTGCGTTGGATGTCTCGGGAAAATAATTGGTTGCATAGCAGTATTGGCAATCTTGTTCTGGATGGGGAATTATTTTGGATTCAGCGAAAAATTGATGAAAACGCAATATCCTATCAAGTATCAGGAATGGGTGGAAATATATGCTGAGGAGTTTTCTCTGGAAAAAGAACTGGTTTACGCAATCATTCGCACAGAGAGCAAATTTGATCCTTATGCGGTATCCAATACAGGTGCAAAAGGGTTGATGCAGATGCAGGAAGAAACTGCCAAGGATTGCATCAGAGAATTGAAACTCAAGAATGTAAAGGTTCAAGATCTACTGGAACCGGAATTCAATATTCGTCTTGGGTGCTATTATTTCAGCAAACTCTTAAAACGCTATCAGGGAAATCAGGATCTTGCGATTGCCGCTTACAACGGCGGACCCGGAAATGTGGAAAAGTGGCTGAAAAACGAGAATTATACCAATGAAAAGGGAGAGCTTGTGCATATTCCTTTTCCCGAAACGAGAAACTATGTCAAGCGTGTAAAAAAAGCCTGTGAGATGTATCACAAGTTATATACAGAAGAAACATAAGAAAGGAGTCTTTGTTATGGAACATCAAGACTTAATGTATGAAAATAAAAATCTCTTCTCCAAGGTGGAGGAACAGGAAAAAAATCAAATCTTTGCATTTTGTGAGGATTACCGCAAATTTATTTCCGATGCAAAGACGGAGCGTGAATTCTGCGAGGATACCTGTCGCCTTTTAGAAAGCAATGGCTTTGTTTGTTTGGAAGAAAAAGAAACGCTGAAACCGGGGGATAAGGTTTACACTGTCAATCGCGGAAAAGGCGTAATTGCGGCGGTAATCGGAAATCGCACAATGGAAGAGGGAATCAATTTAATCGGGGCGCATATTGACTCTCCCAGACTGGATTTGAAACCCAATCCTTTATACGAAGACCAAGGCATTGCATATTTTAAGACCCATTATTACGGCGGAATCAAAAAGTATCAATGGACCACCATTCCTCTTGCAATCCATGGCGTTGCTGCCTTGGAAGACGGAACCCAAATCAATATTATGATTGGTGAAAAAGAAGATGATCCTGTCTTTTGTGTCACCGATTTGCTTCCCCATCTGGCAACGCAACAGATGACTAAGAAAATGAGTGAGGCAATCCCCGGAGAGAGCCTGAATGTGATTTTGGGCAATCTGTCTTGTGAGGATGAGGAAATCAAAGAAGGCGTCAAGCTTAATGTACTCAAGCTTTTGCATGAGAAATATGATATCAAAGAAGAAGATTTGATTAGCAGCGAAATCGAAATTGTTCCTGCTTATCCTGCAAGAGATGTGGGCATTGACAGAAGTATGATTGGTGGCTATGGTCAGGACGATAGAGTGTGTGCATATACTGCACTCAGAGCCATTCTGGATGTGAAAAATCCGGAAAAGACGGCAGTTTGTCTTTTGGTAGACAAGGAAGAAGTCGGCAGCATGGGTGCCACCGGAATGCAGTCAAGGTATTTTGAAAATGTGATGGCAAAACTCTGTGCCAAAACCACAGAGGCTTACTCCGATTTATTGCTGCGGGATTGCCTGAGCCATTCCACCTGCCTTTCTGCTGATGTGGGCGCAGCTCTGGATCCCAATTATCCGGATGTGAGTGAAAAGAGGAATGCGGCAATTTTAAACGGTGGTATTCTTCTTTGCAAGTATACCGGTTCCAGAGGGAAAAGCGGTGCCAGCGATGCAGGAGCTGAGCTGATTGCAAAAATCAGAAGAATTTTCAACAATAATCAAGTTGCTTGGCAGATTGGCGAATTGGGTAAAGTGGACCTTGGCGGTGGTGGAACCATTGCGCAGTTTGTAGCAAACTTGGATATGGATGTCATTGATGCAGGTGTTCCGCTGCTCTCGATGCACGCCCCCTTTGAAATCGCAGGAAAATTTGATATTTATATGACCTATAAAGGTTATCGTGAATTTTATTTGAACAACTAATCCTGAATGAGTATTTTCCCTACCTTTGGGAAACCTATCAATGAGGTGAAATCTATGTTCAAAGGAAAAATTACTGTGGTAGGTGCCGGAAATGTTGGGTCTACCGTTGCTTATACGTTGATGCTGAGCGGATTGGTATCAGAGATTGTGATTATTGATATCAATCGGGATAAAGCAGAGGGAGATGCAATGGATATGAACCACGGCATCTGCTTTGTAAATCCTGTAAAAATTGTGGCAGGAAGTTATGCAGATATTAAGGGTAGCGATATGGTCATCATTACAGCCGGTGCCAACCAGAGAGAAGGAGAAAAGCGTACCGACCTGTTAAAACGAAATGCTGATATTTTTAAGGATATCGTCGAAAATGTGCTGAAATATTGCCACGATGACACCATCTTGATGGTGGTTACCAATCCGGTGGATATCCTGACTTATATCACCTACAAAATTTCAGGATTTTCCAAAAAGCACGTTATCGGTTCCGGAACGGTTTTAGATACTGCAAGACTGAAGTATCTTTTGGGTGAACATACCAATGTAGATGTGCGTAATGTGCACACCTATATTATCGGAGAACACGGGGATACGGAGGTTGCGGCATGGAGTGTAACCAATGTTGCGGGAATGAGTGTGGATTCTTACTGTGCAAGCACCGGAGAATGCGATTCCTTGAATATTTGCAAAGAATGCTTTTATGACAAAACCCGTAATGCTGCTTATGAAATCATCAATAAAAAGGGTTCCACTTATTATGCAATCGCGTTAGCGGTGCGTCGCATTGTGGAAAGTATTATTGGAAACGAGAATTCCATTCTTACAGTGTCCAGTCTGTTTGACGGCGAGTATGGAATCTCAGATATTTGTTTGAGCGCCCCAACCATTGTGGGGAGCGACGGTGCAGAGAAGATTTTGGAAATTGATTTTTCTCCTGAAGAAATTGAAGGGCTGAGAAAATCTTCACAGGCACTCAAAAATCTTGCAAGGGAGATTGGTTTTTAATGAACGAACTTCGTATTTCTGGAATTGTGCCGGAGTCCATCGTTGATGGACCCGGCATCCGTTACACCGTATTTGTGCAAGGATGCCCCCATCATTGCGAAGGGTGTCACAACCCTCAAACTCACGATTTTGACGGGGGGCGTGTAGTTTCCTTAGATGGAATTTTGGCGGAAATCAAAAAGAATCCCCTGCTTTCCGGCGTGACTTTTTCGGGCGGAGAACCTTTTTGCCAACCGGAAGCTTTGACGGAGCTGGGGAAGGAAATTAAAGCACTTAATTTGAATTTGGTATGTTATAGCGGATTCACCTTTGAAGAACTTTTAAAATTAGGGGAAAAGAATCCTGCCATTTTGGAACTTTTGAAATTGACCGACATATTGATTGACGGCAAGTTCGTTCTGGCAGAGAAAAGCTTGATGCTGAAATTTCGGGGAAGTAAAAATCAGCGCGTTCTTGATGTTCCCGCATCGTTAACAACCGGAACTGCTGTTTTGTTGGAAGAATAGACATACATAAGGGGATTATGTAGATGCAAATACTTGTGCCCAATTATTATCAACAATTTCAATGCATTGCAGAACAGTGCAAGCACAATTGTTGCATTGGCTGGGAAATTGATATTGATGATATCACGATGGACTATTACCGGTCGCTCAAAGATGATTTTGGCGCCAGTATTCTGGAAAATATTGCAGAAGAGGAAGAACCTCACTTTGTTTTGAAGGAGGGCGATCGGTGCCCTTTTTTGAACGAAAAGGGGCTTTGTGACATCATCCTGAATCTGGGCAAAGATGCCCTGTGTGGGATTTGTACCGATCACCCCAGATTCCGCAATTTTTATACGAATTTTGTCGAAATGGGTCTTGGTCTTTGTTGTGAAGAAGCGGCAAGAATTGTCTTGAACTCTAAGAAACCCTTTGCCTTGTTTTCCGCAAACAAAAAAGACATCCAATGTACCACAGAAGAAGAATATTATCTCACCTTACGAGAAGAACTTTTCACTTTGATGCAGAATCGAAATGTGAGTATGTTGGAACGTTTTTCAGCACTTGCACAGCATTTTGGGTTTGATTTTACAGCATTTTCTATGAAGGAGCTTTGTGCAAAATATCTTGATTTGGAACGACTGGATTCCAAGTGGACAGGGTTGTTGGAAAACTTGAAGGATTTTTCTTTGGATTTTCAAATTTTTGAAGAAGAACTTGCGATTCCTTTTGAACAACTTGTCTGCTACTTTTTATTCCGTCATTTCACCGAAGCCCGATGGAATGGCGATATTTCTCAGCGGGTACGAATGATTCTTTCCGGATGCTATCTCATTGGAGGCCTTTGCGGATGGCATTTACAACATTGCGGAACGGTCACAATCAAAGATATGGAAGAATATGTGCGAATGTATTCTGCGGAGATTGAGTATTCAGAAGAAAATATAGATTCTCTGCTAAATTTTTAACAAATTATCAAAAAAGCCCTAAAATCCTCGGTTTTGGGGCTTTTTCATTGCTTGACAAAAAAAGATAGGAGGTCTATAATAAAAGGGCGAATTTTCGCGGAAAGGATTGATTGTTTTGTTTATCGATGAGCAATATATAGAAAAACTTCTGGAAAATGCAAAAACCACCGATGCAAAGGAAATTGACCGCATTCTGGATAAAGCGGACAGTTTTGAGGGATTGACCCATCAAGAGGTGGCGTCCTTGTTAATGCTGGAAAATCCGGAGCAACTTAAGCGGATGTTTTCCATTGCACACAAAATCAAGCAGCATATTTACGGCAACCGCATCGTCATGTTTGCCCCTCTCTATGTCAGCGATTATTGTGTGAATGAGTGTAAGTACTGCAGCTACAACTGTAAGCACAAGTTTGAGCGCAAACGCTTAACGATGGATGAGGTGCGGGAAGAGGTCAAGATTCTGGAATCGATGGGTCACAAACGCCTTGCGGTTGAGGCAGGCGAGGATGACGAGAATTGTCCGATTGAATACATTCTGGAATGCATGAAGACCATCTATGATATGAAGTTTGAAAATGGCGAAATCCGTCGTTTGAATGTCAATATCGCAGCAACTACGGTAGAAAACTATCAGAAGCTGAAAGAGGTTGGGATCGGCACCTATATCCTGTTCCAAGAAACCTATCACAAGCCTACCTATCTGGATATGCATATTTCTGGTCCTAAGCGGGATTATGATTATCACACAACTGCCTTTGATCGTGCAATGCAGGGAGGCATTGATGATGTAGGCGGCGGCGTCCTGTTTGGTCTTTACAATCCTTATTTTGAGGTTATGGGATTGATGCTTCACAATGAGCATCTGGAAAAGGAATTCGGGGTTGGTTTCCACACTATTTCTGTTCCCCGTATTCGCAAAGCTGAGGGCGCGCTGCAGTCTCAATACCCTTATGCTGTGGATGATGAAACCTTTAAGAAACTGGTTGCCATCATTCGTTTGGCGGTACCCTTTACCGGTATGATTGTATCCACCCGTGAGAGTAAAGATATGCGTAAGGAACTGATTCGGTTGGGTATCTCTCAGATGAGCGCAGGTTCTGCAACCGGCGTGGGCAGCTATCAAAAGAACAAGAAGGCGCACGTTCAGTTTGAAGTTATTGATGAAAGAGATGCCATGTCAGTCATTAAATGGATTATGGATGAGGGAATGGTTCCCAGCTTCTGTACCGCTTGTTACCGTAGCGGAAGAACCGGTGATAGGTTTATGTCCCTTGCCAAATCCGGAAACATCAAGAATGTTTGCCTTCCCAATGCATTGATGACCCTTGCAGAATACACCTTGGATTATGGGGATGAAGAGTTTAAGCAAAAGGCCATCCAGACCATTGAACGGGAACTCCCCAACATTGAAAACGAAAAGGTTCGGGAGCTGACCCGGGAAAATATTGAGAAAATCAAGCAAGGACAGAGAGATCTTTTTGTATAAAGGAGGTCTGTAACATGGAACAAACACCCATCTCTATGCGAAAGCACATCGCCTTGGTAGGGGATACCAATTCAGGGAAATCCACCCTATTTAACCGTCTGCTGGGACAGGATATTTCGATTGTGTCCGATGTGAGCGGCACCACTACTGACTCAGTGATCAAAGCGATGGAATTGATTCCTTACGGTCCTGTTGCCCTGATGGACACAGCGGGCTTGAGCGATGAGAGCGAGCTTGGAAAGCAGCGGATGGACAAAACGCTCAAAACGTTGGATCGGGCGGATTTGATTTTGTATATCCTTGATGCAGCGGCTCACGAGGCATCGGCAATCTATTTTTCCAAACCTGCCGTCATTGTTTTTAATAAGTGTGAGTTGCTTGATGAAGACACCTTGCTCTGGCTAAAAAAGGAAAATCAAAATGCGGTATTTTTGTCCAATTTTGGAAACGATGGGCTGGAGGCATTGAAAGCCCGTATGGTTGAAGAGCTGAAAAAATTGGACGCACCCGTCGAGGAGGAAAAAAAGGAAGAGGAAACTTGGGTAGGGGACTTACTCCCTGAAAAGAGCACGGTTGTTCTGGTAACACCCATTGATAGTGCGGCTCCCAAAGGCAGATTGATTCTTCCGCAGGTACAGATTTTAAGGGACTGCCTTGACCACAATATGAAAGTAATGGTTACCAAGGAAACGGAATTGAAAGAGGTTCTTGATGAACTTAAAAAAGTAGATTTGGTGATTACGGATTCTCAAATCTTTCCTATGGTGGATGAAATTGTTCCCAAAGAAATCCCCCTTACTTCGTTTTCGATGCTCCTTGCCAGAAAAAAGGGGGATTTTGCACAGTATCTTGAGGGTGTTTCTCACTTTGCTAACCTCAAGGATGGAGATGCGATTCTGGTTCTGGAGGGGTGTACGCACAATACTACTCACGAGGATATCGCCAGAAGGAAATTACCGGTTTTAGTCCATAACAAATTAGGGGTTGGCTGCCGATTTTTCTATTTCAGCGGTTATGATTTCCCCGATGACCTGAGCGAGTATAAAATGGCACTTTCCTGCGGGATGTGCATGATCAATAAGCAGGAAGT
The DNA here is from genome assembly GCA_017397725.1 of Clostridia bacterium. Lineage (GTDB taxonomy): Bacteria > Bacillota > Clostridia > Monoglobales > Monoglobaceae > Ructibacterium. The sequence goes on along the minus strand of JAFQIA010000008.1, from coordinate 129,944 downwards.
GGAAACCAGAATGAAACGCCTGAAAGAAGCAAATATTCCGGTCAGCAATTATGGTGTTGCAATCGCCTACCTGAATGGAATTTTAGACCGCGCAACAGAAATTTTCAAATAATAAAAATCCGCACCCAGATGGGTGCGGATTTTTATTATTCAGGAAGTTTAGGGTCAACATATAGCGTATTGTAGTGATCGTAAATTACCATGCCGGGTTTGGCCCCATTGGGTTTCTTTACATTTTTCACTACCGTATAGTCCACCGGAACCTTGGAAGAATTTTGCGACTTGCTGTAATATGCTGCAATCTGCGCCGCCTCCAAAATTGTGCTGTCCGGAACGGTTTCTCCGCCACGGGTGCGCACGATGGTGTGGGAGCCGGGGATGATTTTGGTATGGAACCACAAATCGGTTGCATATGCCATCCGAATGGTAAGTTCATCGTTTTGCTTGTTGTTGCGACCAACCAGAATCTCAAATCCATCCTTTGATATAAAGCTCAAAGGGGCGGACTTTTTCTGTTGTTTCTTGTTTTTTACGCCGCTTGAGGCGATATAGCCGCCATCAACCAACTCGTCCTTGATTTCTGCAAGCTCAGCAGGAGTATCCGCGTTCTCTAAGGTGTGCAATACCGATTCCAGATACCGAAGTTCTTCCTCGGCGAGTTCCGCCTGTTGGGTTGCGTAAATCTCAGTCATTTTTGCTTTGTTATAAAGCTTATAATAATGTTGCGCATTTTTTGCCGGAGAGAGCTCTTCCAAAAGGGGAATGGTAATGGATTCCAAACCATTGGAATAATAGTTCTCTACGGAAATTTCTTTCATTCCCGCATGGATACGATAAAGGTTTGCGGTTAATAAGTCACCATAAATTTTGTATTGTTCCCGATTCTTGGAGTTTTCCAAGTTTTCCCGATGGAGGACCAGCTTTTTCTCGCAGCGGTCCATATTGTTTTTCACCAGTCGAATCAGGTGATTGGCCCGCTGATTCATATGTTCCCGCTTGGAACGGATTTCATAATAATCATCAATCACCTTGCTGATGGAGTCGGAAGACTTAACCGTACTGCTGTCTGCATATTGGGTCAGGTTGATACAGGAAAAAGCAAAAGGTTTTTTGGTTTCCTGCTCCAACATCAAGACGGGCTCATACCGGTGGTTACAAATCTCGCTTAAGATGGTTTCGGCGTGGGTTAAAAACGCCGCCGTATCCACATCTTTGCGGAAAACCTTGGTATTTCCCGCAAAGCGGTACACAATCTCCCTTGCAAGCAGAGGGCTCATTCCTTGAAAGGTGTTTACCAGAAATTTATCCAGCAAAGCGTCTTCCGGTTGCTGATCCAGTTCACGCAACACATCCAAGATAGAAAAAGCGTCCGGAGAAAGTTTTTCTTGCTGCGGAGGGTTTTCATACAATAATCCGGGTAAAATCTGTCTGACCGCGCTGACGGTAAAATCCACATGCTTGATGCTGTCAAGAATCTTGCGTTTTTCATCCATCAGAATAACATTGCTGTGTCTGCCCATAATCTCGGTGACAATGGTTTTGATACAAAGATCACCAAGCTCATTGCGACATTCCACATCCAAAGAAATCACTCGGTCAAAACCCAGTTGAGAAACCCGTACAATCCTGCCACCTTGCAGATGTTTCCGCATCAGCATACAAAACATCGGGGGAGTCATAGGGTTTTCCCTTCCGGATTCGGTCAGATGCACACGGGGGTTGGAGGAACTGGCGGAAAGCAGTAAACGGAAATGTCCATCCCGTGTGCGGATGGACAAAATCAATTCTTCCCGTTCCGGTTGGTGAACCTTATCAATCTTTCCGTCAACCAAAACCCGATTTAATTCGGCTACCACGCAATGGGTAACCATACCGTCATATGACATAGTTTTGCTCCTTTAAGCGTTTTTCAGGGCTTCCACCTTGTCCAATCTTTCCCAAGGCAAATCTAAATCGTTACGGCCAAAGTGACCGTAAGCGGCTGTCTGCTTGTAGATAGGACGGCGCAACTGCAGGCCCTCAATGATGCCCTTCGGACTCAAATCAAAGACCTTGCTCACCTTCTCGGCAAGCTCGCTGTCGCTGATGGTTCCGGTGCCTCTGGTGTCAATACGCAGAGAAACAGGTTGTGCAACCCCGATGGCATAGGCAAGCTGTACTTCGCAAGCTTTTGCAAAGCCGGCTGCAACAATATTCTTTGCAACATAACGTGCCGCATACGCAGCACTCCGGTCAACCTTTGTCGGGTCTTTACCGGAGAAAGCGCCGCCGCCGTGGCTTGCGTAACCACCGTATGTATCCACGATGATTTTTCTTCCGGTATGACCGGAATCACCTTGCGGTCCGCCCACAACAAAACGGTCAGTGGGGTTGATAAAGTATTTGGTATCTTCATCCAAAAGCTTCGCATCAATCACCGGAAGAATGATTTCTCTCATGACATCCTGACGCAAAACCTCGATATCAACATTTTCGTCGTGCTGGGTGGAAAGAACCACAGCATCAATTCTCTTTACCGAGCCATCCTCGTTATATTCTACCGTAACCTGTGATTTGCCGTCAGGACGGAGGTAGGGGAGGATGCCTGCCTTTCTTACCTCGGTCAGTCTGCGGCAAAGCTTGTGCGAAAGAGAAATGGGCATCGGCATATATTCCTCGGTTTCATCGCAGGCAAAGCCAAACATCATACCTTGGTCGCCGGCACCGTCGCGGTTTACACCCATAGCAATATCCGGAGACTGCTCGTCCAATGCGCTAAGAACGGCGCAGGTATCGCAGTCAAAACCATATTTTGCACGGTCATATCCCACCTCGCGGATGGTTTCCCGCACGATGTTGGTAATATCCACCCGACTGTTGGTAGTAATCTCTCCAACTACCAATGCAAGACCGGTGGTTACCGTAACCTCGCAGGCAACACGGGCGTTGGGATCTTCTGCCAGAATAGCATCCAACACCGCATCGGAAATCAAGTCAGAAATTTTGTCGGGATGTCCTTCTGTTACGGACTCGGAAGTAAATAATCTCTTATACATATTGTAAAATCTCCTTTTCTACATCTTCAAGAGTACGATTGGCATCAATGATGACGATATGTTGTTCGGGAGTTAGTTTTTCTAAAACAGAGAGGAAGTTTTGCCGAATCTGGCGCATCAAATCGATGTTCTTTTCATAAAGCTCAGGTTTTTCACGAACACGGTCAATGCGTTCTTTACAGGTGTCCGGATTGACGTCCAAAAAGATACATAAATCAGGAGTCAGGATTTCTCCGCATTTGAGGTTGATATCCATCACCCAATCCATATCGGTTGCCGTCCCTTGATACGCAAAAGAAGAATAATAATAACGGTCACAGATGACAGTATATCCCTCATTGAGATAGCGTTTGATTCCAAATTCCGGATGAGTAATATGTTCCAGCCTGTCAGCGAGGAAAAGTGCCGCCTGCAGATACATATTTTTTTCTTGGCTTTCGGATAAAATTCTTCTAAGATATGCCCCTGTTTCAAAATCCGTAGGCTCTGCGGTAATCAACACCTTTTCACCACGCTTGCGCAAAGTTTCTGCCAAACGCTGAATCTGGGTGCTTTTTCCGCAACCATCCAGCCCTTCCATAACGATAAATTTCCCCTGTTTCATAATTCTCCCTTGTTTCAAACAATTTTAATCATACATCATCTATTATAACGAATAGGGATTGAAAAAGCAACAGAAAATTACAAAAAAGAGATTTTATCTGCAATAAATATTAATATAGCAAATAGGCTTTAGATCAATCAAGCTGATTTTCCCGCTCCCGGCATCGCCCATAACTAAAAAATCCTGCCCGATTTCTAACAAAATACCACAGCGTTTGATTTTTTGTCGGGAAGCTGTCCATAAATCCAAACACAAATGCGCACCTTGGAATTTTTGTAAATAATCCGCCATACTTCGTCTTACGGACGGCAGTGGAGATTGCGGAACTGAAATCAAATCACATTTTCCGCTCATCATATGCATACGCTTTTGATTTTTTGCATAGCTCTCTGCATCATAGGAAGCCGGCGTATAGGTATGGACCGGTTCACCGGAATCTCTTAAAATCTTGTGGTCGCATCCCGGCGGAACCACAATGCCCTCAAAGGAATCGATATTGGTTTTATTGGAATTCATATTCATAATAACACCTCTTATCAACATTCTATTCATCATCTCAAAAAAGTAGCAATTTTTTGCATATTTTTATGATTTCAGAACAAAATAAAGGTGTACTAAGGAAAAGGATAAAGATAAAATTAAAATTTTTTCAGGAGGGACAAACCATGTCTAACAATCAAAACAACAATAACAACCAGAACAAAAACAATAACACTAACAATAACAACAATCAGAACAATAATAACAACAAAAACAAGAACAACAACCAGAACAGAGACTAATTGGACGTTTTGGGGTCGGTCATCAGGCCGACCTTACATAAGAGGTAGTTTTAAGAAGTTTTATAAAAAACTTTCAGGGTAAATCTCGATTTTTGTTTCATACTATGATTGAGAGGGAATTCTCCTCTCTGTGAGGTTGAAGTATGAATCAGTTGAGGAAAAAGAGTGTCCATTTTCTGCTCTTGACCCTGTTTTTTTCTTTTTTCAACTTTCCTGCATATGCCGAGGAAGTTTTTTTGATTCCTATGGGACAAACCATAGGAGTCACGCTCGATATGAAAGGTGTAACCATTGTGGATACCACCGATGTTGAGGATTATGAAAACAAGCGGCATACCCCTGCCAAGGATGCAGGATTGCGTAGCGGCGACCGCATTGAAAGTATTGACGGTATGGGAATTTCCTCTGCCAAGCAACTGGAAGAAGTGGTGAATGAACGCGGCGAAAACGCAATCGACATCGTTTTTTGCCGAAACGGAAAGACGGATTCCTGCAAAGTAAAGCCGGAACTTTCCAATAAGGATGGACATTATCGCATCGGTGTCTGGATTAAAGATGCGGCATCAGGAATTGGAACCATCACCTATTGTAATCCTGAAACCGGGGCTTTTGGCGCATTAGGACACGGAATTTCTGATGCTAACGAAGAAGTGCTTTCTGTCACAGGCGGAGATTTATGGAAAGCCAATGTAGTTTCGGTACAAAAAGGAGGAAAGGGAAATCCCGGTGAACTGATCGCGGTTTTTTCAGAGGGAAAGGGAAAAATCGGTGAGGTGGAAAGCAATAGCATCGTAGGACTCAAAGGAAAGATAGAAAAAGAAGAAATAGGAACGATAGCAACTTCCCCGATTCCTGTTGCAAAAAGGGAAGAGGTAACAGAGGGAGCGGCAGAGATTTGGGCAAATGTAGAGGAAGAGAAAGTAGAACAGTTTTCTGTGGAAATTCAAAAAATCAATAAAGATACTGAAAACACCAAGGGAATGATTGTAAAAATAACCGACGAAAGACTCCTAGACAAAACCGGAGGAATCGTACAGGGAATGAGCGGTAGCCCCATTATCCAGAACGGGAAATTAGTGGGAGCGGTCACACACGTTTTTGTGAATGATCCAACCCGTGGTTATGGGATATTTATTGAGAATATGTTAGCTGAAGCGGAAATAATCCGGTAATGCCAAAAGGGCGGTATCACCAAAAGTGAAACCGCCCTTTTTTGTGTGTAATAAATGAATTAAAAATAAATATATCCTTCGCCCGGGGTGAAAATATGGCACGCTTGTTTTGGATTGATTTTTTGAAGCTCATCCACAAAATGCGCAGGATTCACACAGTTTACATCATATAAATCAAAATGCGTAGGAATGATTAGTTTCGCTCCCGTATTTTTAGCCAGCGTTATCGCTTCACGGCTGTCAAAACAGCCGATGATATCAAGAATGTTTGTTCTGTAATAATCTCTGCCATTGATAGGAAGAATTAAAATATCGCACCCCATAAGATGTTCTTCAAGTCCGTCATAGGGGCAACCATCCCCTGCGTGATAAATCGACATATCCCCAAGATTAAATTTGAAACCAACTTCGAGATAATCTCCGTTTTCGTCCATATGGAATTCTTCGTGTGCGGATTTTAGCGCTGTAACACTAATATCATCGTTAAGAATTAACATTTCATCCGCATGCATACCGCATATCCTTGCTTTGTCAATACCATAGCCTGCAATGATATCAACGATTGCATTGGACACAAAAAACTTTGCTTTGTTGTTGACTTTTGAAAGAGTAGAAAGAGTATCAGGGTCTGCATGGTCGAAATGCGCATGTGTGCAAAACACATAATCTATGAAATCAAGTTCATTTGCCTGTACTGGCGCATCATAACGTCTTACCCACTTAACGTTCTCGCTACAACAATTTCTGTCTACATAGTCAGAAAGATATGCATCTATCATGATATACGTTTCTCTGTATTTTATGATATACCCAACCTGACCAATATAAAATAGCCCAATCTGATTTGACAAAAGTTTTGTATTCAGTATTTTTTCTTTCATAACGCGGCGCTCCATTTCTTTTTGACTTTGTATTGACAATTATATCACGCGGTGATATAATTGTCAATACGGAGGTGCTAACTTTGAAAAAATATATAAATCAAATGGATATGAAACAAGCAAATGCTGCTGATATATTTGCTCTTATTCGCAAATCAAGAAGGATTACAAGAAAGGAAATTGAAGCAAAGACGGGCTTTAGTTGGGGCGCAGTTTCTACGATAGCATCTCTTTTGATAGAGAAGAATTACATAAGAGAATTGAAATGCGAGCAACCCAAAGGTGCAGGCCGCGCTCCGTCATACCTTGAAGTAAATACCACGGATCATTTTGTTCTGGGGGTTGATATCAATATTTCGGGTTTTAAATCTGTACTTGTTAATCTACAAAATGAAATTGTTGGAAATAATTTTTATAAAGCTACTTATTCCGATAAAGATTCACTGCTCAGTGAAATTATAAAATTTATAAAAGAAACAATGACGCTTGCCGATAGCAAAAACATTATTGGTATCGGCGTTGCAATGCAAGGGCTAGTTGATGCCAAAAACGGAATATCCGTAAGTATTCCTCATTGCAAAGATTGGTCGAATGTTCCCCTATCTTATATTATCAGTAAAGAATTCGATCTGCCTGTATTTATCGAGCACGATCCCGATTGTATTTTATACGCTGTTTCGACGGAACAGATTTACAAAAATGCAATACTTTTAAGGGTTGATAAAGGCATTGGTATGTCGGTTTTAAGCGGGGGCAAAATATTTGGTAAACCGGGTATGTTTGAAATTGGGCATACGATTGCGGTCCCCAATGGGATGCTCTGCAGTTGCGGAAAACAAGGTTGTCTTGAGGCATATGCATCTATGAGCGGAATGGCAACTCTTGCAGGATGTAGATTTGACGAACTGGTTCAAAAAGTTAAATCCGGTGATAAAAAAAGCCAAGAGATATTTTATGATATGGCTAAGTATCTTGCAGTTGCACTTTTAAATGCATCGCATATGCTTTGCATATCAAGAATCGTTTTATGCGGCGATATGTGGCAATACAAAGATTTGTTTTATGATGCTTTTTTAAATAGCTTAAAAGAAATCGACAGCAAAAATTCTTTAGAATTTTCTTTCATTGATGTTGAAAATGCTGCAACCGGTGCAGCGCTTATTGCAATTGAACATGCAATCAAATATATAGATTTCAGAAAGGAAGATGAATCATGAAGGCAGTGGTAGTGAAAAAACCGCATGAAGTATGTATTGAAGAGGTTGAAATTCCAAGCCCTCCTCCCGGTTTTGCAAGAATTAAGGTTAAAGCTGCAGCTATATGCGCAACTGACTTGGAGATTGTTGAAGGAAACATTCCCGCAAACTATCCTTTGATTCCCGGTCACGAATGGAGTGGAATTGTTGATGCTGTGGGAAGCGAAGAGGATTCTCACTGGATAGGAAAAAATGTCATCGGCAGCAGTGATGTAGTCTGCTTGAAATGCGATGCCTGTCGGAGCGGAAATTGGCGTTACTGCGAAAGCTTTGAAGAAATCGGCTTTAAAAGAAATGGCGCATATGCGGAATATATGCTCGCACCTGTATACGGTCTCTGCGAAAAGCCTGCCTGCGTTCCCTTTGAAAATGCTGCACTCTGCGAACCGTTAGGCGTTGCCCTTGGAACCCTGAAAAAAGCTCGTGCAAAGGCGGGGCAGACGCTTTTGATTATTGGTGCAGGCTCAATCGGTCTTTGTATGCTGGCAGCGGCTAAAGTCATGGGACTTAAGAAAATCGTAGTGTGCGCTCGTTCAAGTGATGGCCTTAAAATAGCAAAAGAAATGGGCGCATATGCGACAATCGCTACAAAAGAAAAGGATCTTGAGGAAGAAATGTCAAAACTTCATCCCGAAGGTACAGATTTAGTTATTGATGCAACTGGCGCGGAAGAATGTATTCAAAAGAGTCTTAGAATACTTAAAAGAGGCGGAACCCTTGCCCTTGCAGGTTACGGAAAGGGAAAAATAATGAATATAAGAATTGACGATATTCATATAAAAAATCTTAAGGTAGTCGGCGCGGGAAACAACTGGAATATGCACAAAAAAGCACTTTCTCTTATGGAAGACGGCAGTGTTGACCTTTCCTGCTTTGTTACGGAAAAGATTAAGCTTGAGGATTTTGAAACAAGCCTTCTTCATGCAAAGAAACGGCCTGCAGGCTTTGTTAAGGCGGTATTTGTAAATGAGTAGACGTATTCTCGGAATAGACCTCGGCACGTCTTCTGTCAAGCTTTTGCTTTGGTCCTCGAATGGGCAAATCGAAAAATCCAGAGCTTCATATAGCGAAAAAACGCCAAACGGATGGATGAACGCGATCAAAGAGGCTGTCAAAGGACTTGATATATCAGGGATCGATGCAATTGGGGTTTCATCTCAGGTCGGGACATATATCATCAACGGCAGAGATGTAATAAGCTGGGATAACGGTGTCGGCAAAGAAGAACTTGACTACATAAAAAATCGTTTTTCTGCCGAAAAATTCATTGAAGAAATTGCAATGCCACACCCTGATATTTTATCATACCCTATCCCAAGACTAATGTATATCAAGAAGCATTACAAAAATATAGAAAGTATTTGTCAGCCAAAGGATTACATCTTAAAGGCGTTAATCGGTAACTGCGTGACTGACCAATACTCTTTTCGCGGACTTGCGCATACAACCAAAGGTGTATATAGCGATTTCTTTTTAAAAGAGATTGGAATAACCGAAGATGTTTTGCCTCCCGTAGTTTCTCCTGATACCATGGTAGGATTAACTACTTCGCAATGTGCCAACACTTTCGGTATTCCAGAAGGTATTCCTGTTTTTACAGGGCTTAATGACTTTTTTTCCTCAGTTGTGGGAATGGGGGTAAAAAACAGCGGAGATATGTTTGACATCACGGGGACAAGTGAACATTTGGGGCTTGTGTGCGATGCGTTAAACCGTGATACAAAAATGATTTCAGGGGTGTATTTTGAAAAATATATCCATTATGGTGTTACCGCTTCCAGCGGAGCTTCCCTTGATTTTGGAATAAAAAATTTTGGATTTGACGACATAAACATAAACGAATGTTTAAACAACCGACCGCCGATATTTACGCCATATTTAAACGGAGAGCGCGCTCCCATATTTGACAACAATGCCAAAGGTACATTTTTTGGAATAAGCGCTCACTGTACGAAGCGGGATATGGCCTATTCCATACTTGAAGGGGTGGTGTTCAGCCTTTATCATATCTATGAAAGTATGGAAACGCCCCCAATAGGCAGCTTGACTGTCAGTGGCGGTGCATCAAAGAATATGGTTTTAAACTCCCTGAAAGCTGAACTCTTTCAAACGAAAGTTTATACCCTTAAGGAGAATGACACGTCTGCACTTGGAGCTGTGAAAATTGCTGCTAAAGCACTTGGGATAAGCGATAGTGAACATTTTAATGCGATTTCAGATGTTGTTGTTCCCTGTGGGAAATACAGAGAGCTCCTATTAAAACGCTATAACATATACAAAAATATATACGCATCACTTAAAGAGCAATTTATTAAATTTTCAAACATATAAAATCAGAAAGGATTTGGTAAAATGAGTTGTGTAATTTTTGGAGCAGGAAAAATCTCAAGAGGTTTTATCGGGCATTTGCTTTACATAAGCGGAATTGAATTTACATTTGTTGAAAAATTTGATTCACTTGTTGACCTTATCAACGAAAGAAAAGAATACACCGTAAATATCCTCGGAAACAGTGACAAAAACTGTGTTGTTAAAAATGTAAAGGCTCTCGGTTTTTCTGACAAGGATGAAATTGCAAAGGCTATTGCAGATGCTGATGCAGTATTTAACGCAGTAGGCGGCAAAAACCTTGGTGAGATAGTTCCGTTTCTTACTGCCGGCATTGAAGAAAAAGCTAAAAAGGGCGGATATTTAAATATTGTCACCTGCGAAAACTGGAAACAGCCTGCAAATATCTTAAGAGAGGGTATCGCAGAAATAATTAGTGAAGATGCTAAAGAATATTTTGAAAATAACGTGGGTATTACAGAGGCGGTTATTATGAGAAGCGCTATCGAGTCGGATGCAGAGCTTCTTAAAAAGGACCCGCTCATCGTAAATGTTCAGAATTTCTGGGAACTTCCCGTTGACTCTTCAAGACTTAAGGGCGAGCTTCCCAAAATTGAGGGATTAAAGCTTATCGCTGAATTTACAGGATTTCTGGAAAGAAAATTCTACACCTACAATGCGGCAAACGGAACCACCTCATATCTTGGCGCATTGTTCGGCTACGAAAAGATTGCCGATGCTGCTCACGATGAAAGAATTTTGAAAATTCTTGACGGTGTATATCAGGAAACTGCAAAGGCTTTATCATTAAAGCACAACTTTCCGCTTGATGAACAGCTTGCATTTACCCTGACATCAAAGAACAAACTGCAAGATTACACCATTGTTGACTTTATTGAAAGAAATGCCCGCGATCCGCTCAGAAAGCTTGGTCCCGATGACAGACTTGTGGGCTCTGCAAGACTTGTTGATTCCTACGGTATTAAGCCTGAAAATCTATGCACGGCCATTGCAGCAGCGATTTACTACAAATCAGAGGGCGACGAATTTGCGAACAAGCTTGGCGAGATGAGAAGAGAGCACGGCGTTGACTACATTCTTGAAAATGTGTGCAAAATTGACCCCAACGGAACTATTGGTACGCTTGTAAAAGAGAAAATTGAATTACTTAAATCGGAGGGCTACATAAATGAGTAAAATCACTATTATCGGTGCAGGAAAAACAGGCAGGGGCTTTATAGGCAGACTTGCTGCTGAAAAAAATGCCGAAATTACATTTATAGACAAAGATGAAACCCTTGTCAACGAGCTTAATACCAAAAAGAGCTTTAATGTAAGCTTTTTTGGCGGTGTCCGTGAGGATATGAGTGTTTCCGGCTACACGGCATATACTTGGGATAATGCCGACCTTTCCGATAGCGAACTTATAGTTGTATCCGTTTGTGGCTCTAACCTTAAAGATGTAGGTGCAGAGCTTGGCAAACTCCTTGATAAGAACAAGCATTATTATATTATCACAGCGGAAAACTATTCAAAGCCATCAAAGGTTTTAAAAGATGCCATTGGACTTGATAATATTTCAGTAAGTGAATCCACAGTTTTTTGCACGACGATTGAAAACGGCGGGCTTAATATTTCTTCAGAAAACTATCCGTATCTTCAATGCGACGCGGATTTACTGGAAGGATATATTCCTGATATTGCCACAATAAAGCCGGTTAACGAATTTGGCAACTTCCTCACCAGAAAACTGTTTACCTATAATGCTGCAAGCTGCGTCATTGCGTATCTTGGCTACCTTAAAGGTTATACAGATTATGCTCAGGCAGCAAATGACGAAAGCATTTTAGAACTGCTTGATAAGAACTATGAAGTTACAAACAGAGTTTTGTGTCAGGAATTCGGTTACGATAAAGCTGATCAGGAAGAGTTTGCACAGCTTTCGAAAAATAAGTTCTGCGACAAAACAATTGTTGATACCGTTGCCAGAAATGCCCGTGAGCCCCAGAGAAAACTTGGCAATGCTGAACGAATTATCGGGCCTATGCGTTTGATTAACAAATATAATGAGGACACTTCTGTCCTTGAAATGACTGCAGCTGCAATGCTTCTTTATGATAACGAGGGCGAAGATGAATGGAGAAAAATTAAAACAGAAAATACCCCCGAAGAAATTCTCGAAAAAATTTGCGGTTTGCAAAAAGGCAGCGACTTATACACGAGAATTCTAAAAACTTATGAAGAAATGAGAGACAAAAGATGAAAACACAACTTCTTAATGGTATATGGAATTATCGGGTAGGCAAAGGAAAATGGACGACGGTCAACGTGCCTTTTTCTTGTCTTCCCGTTGGACATTCAGAATGCGCAAGACGGTTTGACTTGGAAGAGCAGGCGGACAGAATTTTTTTAAAATTTGATGGCATCACATATTATGCTAAAGTGTTCTTAAATGATTTGCTCATAGGTGAAATGATCCCTTATTGTGAATATTCTTTTGATATTACAGATAAGGCAAGCGAAAAGAATAACAGGCTTGTTGTTGAGATTGAAGATATCGCGCCCGTTTTTGGTCCAACAGAAGGATGGGAAAATTTTGGCGGTATCATTCGAGATGTATCGGTGATTTATAAAAAAGAAAGTTATATCGAGGATGTATTTTTCCATTGTATGCTTAAAAATCAATATCAAGATGCTGAGTTTGTTGTGGAAACAACGGCGACTAATCCGTCGGGATGTAAATACAACATTAGGCTACTTTGTGACAACAAAGAAGTAATCACTTATACGCAAAATACAGGAGAAACGCTTGCAAAAAACGTTTCTGGTGTCAAATTATGGTCTCCTGATACGCCCAATCTCTATCAGCTTGAAGTTGCACTCTTAAAAGATGGTGTTCCGGTGGATACCTATTGTTGTAATGTGGGTTTCAGAGAATTTTCCCATGATAGGCATCGATTCTTGCTCAACGGAGCTCCGATATTCCTAAAAGGCGTATGCAAGCACGAAATGTTTGGGGATAGCGGACATTGTCCCACCGATGAACAAATGCTTACAGATTTACAGATGATTAAAGATGCAGGTTGCAATTTTGTACGACTTGTTCATTATCCTCATAACAAAAAAATCCTTCAAATCGCAGACAAACTGGGACTTATGGTTTCCGAAGAACCGGGGCTTTGGTGGTCGGATACCGCAGATCCTGAAATCAGCAATGGAAGTTTGGAGGTCTTGCGTCGTACCATTTTGCGTGATAGAAACCACCCAAGCATTGTATTCTGGCTGTGCTTTAATGAGTGTAGATTTACAGAGCAATATTTGATAGACAGCGCCAATATTTGTCGTGAATATGACCCTACAAGAATGGTTTCCGGTGCCAACTGTATGAGTAATGAAGATACGCTAAAGTATTATAATATTTGCGGATTTGACTTTTACACGATGCATCCCTATTCCCAGACTGTGGACATGGCAATAGAATCTGCAAGAATTTTACACGACAAACCCCTTTTGTTTACCGAATGGGGCGGACATTTCGTTTATGATAATCCTAAACTTTTGGGTGAATTCCTGGACGAGATGTACAAGCTTTATTTGGCAAATTCCGATGAAGGTGCGCTTGCCGGTGCATTCTTTTGGGAATGGTCAGAATTAAACGATTTCAACCGGGGAAAGCCTGCTTGTATTGATGGAAACCTTTCCGAGGGTCTTGTTGATCGATACAGAAAGCCCCGATTGATTTATTCGGCATTTTGTGATGCCTTGCAGAGAATGGGGAAGGAAAGTCAAGATCCCTTCTGGATCACATATGAAAGCGAGGAGCCCTGCAATAGCGTTCCCTTAGGCGAAGGGGATAAAGAGAAAATGAATCGTATTTTAAGCGGAATTAACAAGGAAGAGGCAGCGAATACGAAGATGCGCAAACGACGCTTAACAAAAGGCCCTGTACTTGACATCGATGGATTCAATGAAATTCCAGCGATACTTTGTGATGGGGACTCTTTTACGATTTCGTGTGACTGGAAAACGGATACCCTAAAGCTTTATGGTATGGTTAGCCTGACAAAAGGCTATCCGCTCAAGGGTGAGTACGGGGAAGAAGTCGCAACGCTAATCGTTGATTTTCAGGATGGTTCAAATCAAAAATTGGTTCTCAAAAACGGCGTGGATATAACGACGGTATTTGGACTTTATGCATCATCCAGAATCAATCCTATCGCCGAAAATAGCAAAAGAATTGCCACCTTTGGGTATGATAAGAACTTTGAATCATACATATTAAATGAATCGGTTCTTCGTTTTGACAAAATCAAACAAATGAAAAGCATTTCCTTAATCTCCAAAAACAACGGCTATGCACTTTTGCTCTACGGAATTGCAAATAAATAAAAAAAGCCCATTGATGGGCTTTTTTTATTTGCGGTATTGATTGGGCGTCATATTGGTATAGAGCTTGAAATTTCGATTAAAGCTGCGGAGGGAATTATATCCTGTTTCGTAGGCGCATTGCAGAACCGAAGAGGAGGAATTGGTCAAAATATGACAAGCCTTGCTGATTCGGTACTGGTTCACATACTCGTTGAAAGACATATCGGTCATCCGCTTAAAATAACGGGAGAGATAGGAGTAGCTATACCCGATTTTTTCTGCCAGAATATCCAAAGAACAATTGGCGTGATAATGAAGCTCTACAAAATCAAAAATTTTATAAAGCAAATGATCCTGACTCTTCGTTTTTTCCCTGTAATCGGTTGTTTTGTCAAATTCTGCACACAGAGAATACAAAAATCCCTTCTTCTCAAAGGAGGAACACTCCTCGTCGATGGATTGCAAGGTTTCAAATAAATATTGATTCAAGAAAAACTTACTGTTTTTGGGTACCCTTGATGCGTATTTATTGATGTACGCTTTGACAAGTTCCGGCGAAAAAATGCACAGAATATGCTCACTCTCGTTGCTGGAAAGTGCGTGTAGCTGATGGGGAAACACAAGAACAGCCTCGCCCTTTTTGATTTGATAGACACTACTGTCAATGGTAACTTCCATTTCTCCCGCGCTGCAGACAATCAGTTCAAAGGATTGGTGCAGATGGAGGGGGAAGTTGAAGTTGGTGCCATATTCTTTGGAAAAGGATTCGCTGGAACCGAAATGTTGATATTGATAAAACATAACAATCACCCAAAAGACAAATTTTGTCTATAATTATATGTTTTTTTGCAAGAAAAGTCAAGCCATCTATGTGATAATGAAACCAAAGGAGGAGATGTCCAGTGTTTATGCAAAAAGAAGATGCGTTGATTTTTTGCTTAGCCGGTGAAACTGTAAGGATTGAGGCGTGGGGCAACAATGCATTGCGTATAAGAGCAACCAAATTATCTGACTTCAGCGGGAAGAATCAGGCGTTATCCCCTTGTGATGATTACCAAGGAGATATTTGTCTTTCTGAAGAAGAGGCTACCATTCAAAACGGAAAAATCAAATGTGTGGTCGGCAAAACCGGATGTTTGACATTCTATAAAGACAACCAAGTAATCTTGAAAGAGTACTATCGTGATGTTACTGCTGTGAATGAAAAAAGCACCGTTCTGACCACCAAAGCTCGTGAATATCAAGCCGTTGGAAGTACCGATTTCAAAATCACCTTGCGCTTTGAGGCAAACGAGGGTGAAAAAATCTATGGAATGGGACAATACCAGCAACCCAATTTGAATCTGAGCGGTTGCGTATTGGAGCTTGCCCAAAAGAATTCACAAATCAGCATTCCTTTTTATCTTTCCAGCTCCGGTTACGGATTTTTGTGGAATAACCCTTGCGTGGGCGAGGTGATGTTCGGGGCAAACTGTTTGAAATGGCAGGGAGAAATGGCGGAAGAATTTGACTATTGGATTACTGCTGACGATACGCCCAAAGACATCTTGAAAAATTATACCGAGGTTACCGGCAGAGCGCCGGAATTTCCGGAAAGTGCTTTGGGATTATGGCAATGTAAGCTGAGATACCGGACCCAGGAAGAGTTGCTTTCGGTTGCCCGCGAATACAAAAAACGCGGGATCCCGTTGGATGTTATTGTCATCGATTATTTCCATTGGGTATACCAAGGCGATTGGGAATTTGACCCCGCCTACTGGCCGGATCCTCAGGCTATGGTGGATGAGTTAAAAGAAATAGGTGTTCGTTGCGTGGTTTCGGTATGGCCCACCGTGGAAAAACGCAGTAAGCATTTTGATGAAATGGCAGATCGCGGTTTGTTGGTTCGCACCGAGCGCGGTTTTGAAACCTGTATGGATTTCTTGAATGATACTGTGTTCTTTGACGCCACCAAAGGAGAAACCAAACAATATGTTTGGGACAAAATCAAGAAAAACTATTGCAAGTATGGCATCGACATGTTCTGGCTGGATGTAGCAGAACCGGAATTTACCAAGTATAACTATGAGAATTATCGTTATTGTGATGGTTCTGTGTTAAAGGTCGGGAATCAATACCCCAGACACTATTCCAAGTTGTTCTATGATGGCTTGATCGAAGAGGGTCACACGGACATTGTCAATCTGGTGCGTTCTGCTTGGGTGGGAAGTCAAAAGTATGCAGCTTTGGTTTGGTCAGGGGATATTCGCTCTAACTTTGCAACCCTGCGTGACCAATTGAGTGCAGGACTGAACATTGGTATTGCCGGCATTCCTTGGTGGACTACCGATACCGGTGGTTTCCACGGCGATGTTACCGATGATGGATTTAATGAATTGCTGGTTCGTTGGTTCCAGTTCTCCACATTCTGTCCGGTACTCCGTATGCACGGCGACAGAGGACCCCACGATATTCCGCTCCTTTCCGAACTCAATTACGGCGGTGGTTTTTGTCCTACCGGTCGCCCCAATGAGCTTTGGAGCTATGGTGAGGACGTATACCAAATCTTAAGAAAATACTTAGATATTCGTCTGGATATGAAACCGTACATTCAATCGGTGATGAAAGAAGCAAGCGAAAATGGTTCTCCTGTCATCAGAACGATGTTTTACGAATTCCCTGAGGATGAAGCCTGCTGGAACCTTTCTGACCAGTATATGTTTGGACCCAAATACCTTGTTGCACCTGTGATGTATCAAGATATGAGAGAAAGAAAGGTTTACTTCCCTGATGGAAAATGGCGCTCGATTCATACCGGAGAAATCATCGACGGCAAGCAAACCCTTATGGTTTCTGCACCGTTGGAAATTATCCCTGTCTATGAAAAAATAAACTAAAGGAAAGGTGATTTTGATGCGTTATTACATTGGTGTGGACCTTGGAACCTCTGCAATGAAATTGCTTCTTGTGAACCAAAATCACGAAGTGGTAAACTCGGTTACCAAGGCTTATGATGTAAGCTATCCCCATCCGGGTTGGAGCGAGCAGAACCCCGAAGATTGGTGGAATGCCTTCCTTGCCGGAATCAAAGAACTGACCGCAAACATCCAAACAGAGGATGTAGACGGGCTGGCGGTTGCTGGACAAATGCACGGTTTGGTGGTTTTGGATGATAAAGATGCGGTGATTCGCCCTACGATTCTGTGGAATGACGGAAGAACTGACAAGGAAACTGCGTACCTCAATGACGTGATAGGAAAGCAAACTTTGTCTGAACGCACGGCAAATATTGCTTTTGCAGGGTTTACCGCTCCCAAAATCCTTTGGATGAAGAATAACGAGCCGGAAAATTACGAGAAAATTGCAAAGATTATGCTGCCAAAGGATTACATCAATTATCGATTGACCGGCGTACACGCTTGTGATTATGCCGATGCTTCCGGCATGCTCTTGTTGGATGTAAAAAACAAATGCTGGTCCAAGGCAATGCTGGATATCTGTGGTATCACTGAAGCCCAGATGCCAAAGCTTTTTGAAAGCTATCAGTCAGTCGGCAAGGTACTGCCCGAGGTTGCAACAGAACTCGGGTTGAGAAACGATGTGACTGTGGCTGCCGGCACTGGCGATAACGCGGCAGCGGCAATCGGCACTGCAACCATCGGCAATGGCAAATGTAATATTTCCTTGGGTACGTCCGGAACCATCTTCATTTCTGCAGAAAAATTTGGTGTAGATGAAAACAATGCATTGCATTCCTTCTGTCACGCTGACGGTGGATACCATTTGATGGGGTGCATTCTTTCTGCAGCATCCTGCAACAAATGGTTCTGTGATGAAGTTTTACAGACCGAGGATTATGCCGGTGAGCAAAAAGACATTACCGATACGATGCTTGGCAATAACGAAGTCTTTTTTCTGCCTTATTTGATGGGTGAGAGAAGCCCAATTAATGATACCGATGCAACCGGAGTGTTCATTGGGTTAAGACCCAATACCACCCGAAAGGATATGTTGCTTGCGGTATTAGAAGGGGTTTCCTTTGCAGTAAGAGATAACATAGAGGTTGCAAAAAAGCTTGGCATTGAGATTGCGCAAAGCACCGTCTGCGGCGGTGGAGCAAAATCCAAGCTCTGGATGAAGATTCTTTGTAATATCCTGAATATCGAGTTGCAGATTCCTCAATTTGAGGAGGGACCGGGCTACGGTGGAGCATTGCTTGCAATGTGTGCTTGCGGCGTGGGTGAAACCCCTAAGGATTTGGTGGATTGCAAAATCAAAGAAACCATCAAGCCGGATGCAGAGCTGGTGAACCGGTATCAAAAGAAATACAAAAAGTTTCAAATGCTGTATCCCAATTTGAAAGAATTATATAAAGAAATAAAGGAGAATGATTATGAGTAACTTTTTTTCCAACATCCCTCAGGTAACCTATGAGGGAAAAGACAGCAAAAACCCGTTTGCTTTTAAGTTCTATGATGCAGAAAAGGTAATCATGGGTAAAAAGATGAAGGAACACCTACCTTTTGCTATGGCTTGGTGGCATAATTTGTGCGCTGCAGGTACCGATATGTTTGGTAGAGATACTGCAGACAAATCCTTTGGCGCAGAAAAAGGAACTATGGAACACGCAAAAGCGAAGGTGGATGCGGGTTTTGAATTTATGCAGAAGCTTGGGATCGAGTATTTCTGTTTCCACGATGTAGATTTGGTACCTGAGGCAGAGGATATCAAGGAAACCAACAAGCGTCTGGATGAAATCACTGATTATATGCTGGAAAAGATGAAAGAAACCGGTATTAAATGTTTATGGGGAACCGCAAATATGTTCTCCAATCCCCGCTTTATGAGCGGTGCAGGAAGTACCTGTTCGGCTGACGTATTTTGTTTTGCGGCAGCACAGACCAAAAAGGCGCTGGAGCTTACCGTAAAGCTTGGCGGTAAGGGTTATGTATTCTGGGGAGGAAGAGAGGGTTATGAAACTCTTCTCAATACCGATGTGAAATTCGAGCAGGAGAACATTGCACGCCTGATGAAGATGGCGGTTGCTTATGGTCGTTCTATTGGCTTTAAGGGTGACTTTTACATTGAACCCAAGCCGAAAGAACCCATGAAGCATCAATATGATTTTGACTCTGCAACTGCAATCGGTTTCTTAAAGCAGCACGGTCTGGATAAGGATTTCAAGATCAACATCGAAGCAAACCACGCAACTCTGGCAGGACACACCTTTGAACATGAGCTCAGAATTTCCGCAATCAATGGTATGCTCGGTTCTATTGATGCAAACCAAGGCGACTATCTCCTTGGCTGGGATACCGATGAATTCCCCACCGATGTGTATACTGCAACCTACTGTATGCTTGAGGTTCTAAGAGCAGGTGGTTTGACCGGCGGCTTTAACTTTGATGCTAAAAACCGTCGTTCCAGCAACACTGTTGAGGATATGTTCCATGCTTTCATTATGGCGATGGACACCTATGCGCTTGGTCTGATCAATGCGGCAAAAATCATCGAGGACGGCAGATTGGATGCGTTTATAAAGGAAAAATACCAGAGCTTTGAGAGTGAGATCGGACAAAAGATTTTGAATGACCAAACCTCTCTGGAGGAACTGGCGGCTCACGCTGAAAAATTAGGTAGCACCAAAGAACCCAAGAGCGGCAGACAGGAATACCTGAACAGCATCATCAACGCCATTCTGTTTGGCTAAACTTAAAAACGGCTTGCATCTGCAAGTCGTTTTTTCTTGCAAAACTTTTGTGGTTGTGATATGATACCACTATCAGGATTTTGGAGGTAAAAAATGAAGCTTTTATCGTTTGGTGAAATTTTATGGGATGTGTATCCGGCATCTCAGCACCTTGGCGGTGCTCCCTTAAATCTTGCGGCTCACGCGGTATTGCAAGGCTGTGAAGCATGGACGGTGTCTGCGGTAGGCCAGGATGCGCTTGGCGAAAAGGCATGCGCCGAGGTTGAAATGTTTGAGGTTCACTCTGAATATATCTATCGTCATCCGCAAAAGGATACAGGAAGATGTATGGTTACCTTGGATGAGAAAGGGGTTCCCTCGTACAATCTGTTAACAGATGTTGCCTATGATTTTATTCCCGCCCCTGTTATCCACGAGGAGGATCAATTTGATGTTCTGGCGTTTGGAACCTTGGCATTGCGGGAAGAATACAATCGGGAAACCATTCGGACCATGATAGAGAAGAAGTGTTGTCAACAAATTTATAGCGATTTGAATATTCGAGCACCTTTTTATTCCAAAGAAAGTATTCTGTTCTGTCTGCAAAACGCAACCATTTTGAAGGTTAGCGATGAGGAATTACCCATTGTCACCATGGCGGTTTTCCACAAAGAAATGGGTTTTCAGGAAGCGATTCCTTGCATTGCTGATACCTTTGAACAAATAAAGCTAATTCTTGTTACCAGAGGGGAAAAAGGGGCCTGTTGCTACGATTGCGAGAAGAAAGTCCTGATTTCCTGTGATGCAGAGCCCACAGAGGTGGTATCCACAGTAGGTGCAGGCGACAGCTTTGGCGCAACCTTTTTGGCGACTTATTTTCAAGGAAAACCTATTCAGGAATGCTTAGAAACAGCAGCAAAAGTCAGCGCGTTTGTGGTTGCTCACAAAGAAGCGATTCCTACCGAAACCAAACAATGGCTGCGGATGTATAAAATTGTTTAATATGACTAAAAATAATTCAAAAATCATAGTAAAAACATAAAAATAACTATTGACTTATTTTTTAATTTTTAGTAATATAATAATAATTATAGATATTTTGTAGTATTTAAGGATTAAAGGAGCGGGTAACAGTATGTATATGAAAGAAGTTGTAATTCAAAATCAAATCGGTCTCCACGCAAGACCCGCAACATTCTTTATTCAAAAAGCAAATGAATTCAAATCCAGCATCTGGGTTGAGCGCGACAGTCGCCGTGTGAATGCAAAAAGTCTGCTGGGTGTGTTGTCTTTGGGCATCACCAAGGGTCTCAGCATTACCATTATTGCTGAGGGCAGCGACGAGGAAGAAGCGGTTACCGCTTTGGTAGACTTGGTATCTTCTAATTTTGCGTAAAATATAGGACAAACATAGACTTGAAAAGAGCAGACTGTCTTTTCGCTGAAAAGTGAAAATGCAGTATGCTCTTTTTTTACGAAAGGCAGGGGTAATGGATGAAATTTGATGAAGCAACCATAAAACAAAAACTAAAAAATTTACCCCTTTGCCCCGGTGTGTATTTGATGAAAGACGCAACCGGTGAAATTATCTATGTGGGAAAAAGCAAGCTCTTGAAAAATCGTGTCAGTCAATACTTTATGCATTCCAAAAATCATTCGCCAAAAACCATGGCAATGGTTTCTTCTGTTGCGGATTTTGACTATATGATTACCGATACCGAAGTGGAAGCTCTGGTTCTGGAATGCAATCTCATCAAAAAATATCGCCCCAAATACAACATTCTCCTTAAGGATGATAAGCAGTATCCCTATATCAAAATCACCACGCAAGAGGAATTTCCGAGGATTTATATGACCCGCAAGGTCAGCAAGGATGGGGCGAAATATTTTGGCCCTTATATGAGTGCTTATATGGTAAAGGAAACCTTGGAAACTATCAAAAAAATCTTTCGGGTAAGAAGCTGCAATAAAAAATTGCCGGAGGAAATCGGCAAAGGGAGGCCCTGTTTATATTATCACATCCAGCAATGCTCTGCGCCTTGTGCAGAACAAATTTCCCAAGAGGAGTATCGGGAGGTTTTTGACCAGATTGCCGATGTTCTGGATGGGAAATATCAAGCAATTCTTCGACTTTTGACCCAAAAGATGTTAGAGGCATCGGATGCTCTGGAGTTTGAACGGGCTGCCCGCTATCGCGATAAGATTGAGAACCTGAAAATTTTGGGTGAAAAGCAAAAAATGCTGTCAGTTCAAGAGGATAATCGGGATATTATCGGTATCTATCGGGACGAAGAAGAAACCTGTATACAGGTGTTTTATATGCGTGGAGGAAAGATTTCCGGTTCTGAATATTTTGTATTTGAGAACGAAGAGGAAAGTATCCACGAGCTCTTATCTGGATTTATCAAGCAGTATTACTTTCACGCTACCATGATACCCAAAGAAATTTTGATTCCCGATACCTTTGAAGATATGGAAGAGGTAGAAGCGTGGCTAAAAGAAAAGACCGGACATAAGGTTTCACTGCACATTCCCAAACGGGGACAAAAGGCAACCGTGCTTGAGATGGTGAATAAAAACGCAGAGGAATCCCTGCAAAAGCACCGCTTCAAGCGGGACAGGGAGCGTTTGCGTCAAAATGACATTCTGGCGGAGCTGATGCGGGTTTTGGGACTTGAAAATCCACCGTTCCGGATAGAAAGTTACGATATTTCCAATATATCCGGTGCCCAGAGTGTGGGGGCCTGTGTGGTTTATCAAAACGCAAAGGAGTCCAAAAAAGATTATCGTAGATTCCACATTAAGACCGTAGAGGGTGCCAATGATTACGAGAGTATGCGTGAGGTCATTTATCGTCGTTTCAAGCGTGCCTACGAGGAAGAGGATGCAATCCAAAACGGAACTCTGCAACCTGAAAAAGCAAAGTTTTTACCTTTCCCTGACCTGATATTGTTGGACGGAGGAAGAGGTCATGTCAGCACAATCAAGCTCTTAATGGAAACCTTGGGAGAAGATGTGCCTATTTTTGGTTTGGTCAAGGATGACAAACACCGAACCCGTGGTTTGACTGATGAAAATCAAGAATTCTCTCTGGATAAAGATGGGAATTTGTTCCGATTTTTAACTTGTATGCAAGATGAGGTTCACCGCTTTGCTATTTCCGGATTCCATAAAAAGCATGAGGATGCGTCTTTGCATTCAGAATTGGAAGATATCCCAGGAATTGGACCGGCAAAACGAAAACAATTACTAATGACATTTGTCACGCCAAAACGATTGAAGCAAGCCACGTTCGAAGAACTTTCTGCAGTCGTTGGAAAAGGTGCTGCCAAACAGGTATTTGATTATTATAACAGAGGTGAAGAAGATGAAGGATAACATTCTTTCGATGGCGAAGGAGATGGAAGCGCAACTGGTACAGGATCGCCGGTATTTTCATCAGCATCCTGAGCTTTCCTTTGAGGAATATGGTACTGCCCGCTATATCTGTAAGCGTTTGGATTCTTTGGGGATTCCCTATCAGGAAGGGATTGCAGGAACCGGTATTTTGGCAGAGGTAAAAGGAAAGGCAGAAGGAAAATGTCTGTTATTCCGCGCGGATATGGATGCTTTGCCTGTGGAGGAAAAAAACGATGTTTCTTATTGCTCAAAAAATGCAGGTGTGATGCATGCTTGCGGGCACGATGCCCATACTGCTGTTTTGCTGAATACCTGTGAATTATTGTATCGCTTGCGGGATTCCTTTTCCGGCACAATCAAGTTCGCCTTTCAACCCGGTGAGGAAACCGATGGCGGAGCAAAGCCGATGATTGATGCGGGGATTTTAGAAAACCCCAAAGTGGATGCTTGCATTGCACTGCACGTAGATTCCGATATCCCGGCAGGATGTATTCGCATCAGAAAAGGACCGCTGTATGCGTCCCCGGATAATTTTTATATTACCGTGAAAGGGAAAGGCGGACATGCAGCAGAACCGCAACACGCCATTGACCCGATTTTGATTTCTGCTGAAATTATCTCGCAACTGCAAGCTATCACCAAACAGGAGAAAAATGCGGTTGTTACCGTAGCTACCATTCATGGAGGCGACGCCACCAATGTAATCCCTGACATGGTTTCTCTATCCGGAACTGCCCGTTCTTTGGATTGTGATACTCGTGCATTCTTAGAAGAAAACATCGAGGGTGTGGTTCGGTCTGTTTGTGACGCCTTTGGTGCAGATTATGAATATGAGTTTGAAAAACTTTTCCCGCCGTTGGTGAATGATGAAACTGTTGCCAATTTAATTGCAGAGAGCGCAATCCAGTGCTTTGGAGAAGAAGCGTGCATCAAGGGCGGGGTGCCAACAATGGCAGGTGAAGATTTTGCTTATTTTTCTCTGGAACGTCCGTCGGCGCTGTTTAAGCTTGGATGCCGCAACGAAGAAAAAAACATCATCGCTCCGATTCACAACTCCCTGTTTGATATTGATGAAAGCGCACTGCTTTGCGGATTATCTGTTTTTACGAGTTGCGCTCTTCGGTTTTTGCAGGCGAAATAGCCTTATCGCGATAATAAAAGCAACCGGAGGAAGAAGGGCGCTTTACCGATTGTGTTTTGATTCCATTGAGATTGCAGCGACCTTCTTTTTGATAAGCACAATTCCTCTCAGAGCAGAATACCGTTGACATAGTTGACTACCTGACCTTTCACAAATTCTAATCTTAGTTTGACTCAAATCGTAAATATCATACCAAAGGAGAAAGTATGCTTCTCGTTGTAAACCCCAAGGCATCCAAGGAAATGTGTGACACCTTGAAGTCATATGGACATCAGGTGATCTTTAGCATGCCTTATCCAAACCTCAAAGGTGCTATTTCGACCCATCCGGATATTCAAATTCATTCCCTTGACGCCAATCTTGTCATTACACCGCCGGATTGTTATGATTATTATCGCAAATTGTTTCCGGATGCCGTCAAGCTTATTTGTGGTGAAAAAAACCTGACAGACACCTACCCGGAAGATTCTGCATATAATGTAGCAAAAGTGGGCAGATATATTTTCTGTAACACCAAATATACTGATTCCAAACTCCTCGATTATTATCAAGGAGTAAATTTTTCTATCATACATATCAATCAAGGGTACAGCAAATGCAATATTGCAGTTCTTGATGAAAATACCATTATAACAGAAGATAAAGGTATGCATAATACTATTATTGCAAACAAAATTTCCATTCGCTCCATTTTGGTCCCCAAGGGAGAGGTTTCGTTGGAAGGTTTCCCTTATGGTTTTATTGGCGGAGCCTGCGGCGGTGATGCCAAGCAATTGTTTTGGTATGGAAATCCCGAAAAATGCTCTTACTTTACATCTTTGCAGCAAGAAACGAAAGGAAGTAGAGGAAAGTACATTGCCTTGTCACCGGAACCCCTGCAGGATTTAGGAGGTATAATCTGCGTTTCCCCGTGACATAGTACTATAAAAGTATTAGGAAGGGTGAATCCGTTGGAGGAAATTGTTATTATCTCAAAGAAAAATCTTTCTGATTTTAAGGGAGAAAACGGGATTTACTGTTTGAAAATAAAGCCTCACAAAAAAGAAGAAGCTTTGCATCGTTTAGCCGAATGGCTCCACGAAACCTACGGAGAAGAAATATTGTTTCAAAAAATCTCTGCCTATACAGGCGGGATGTCAAGTCAGGAGGTTAACAATGTAAAGCGACTGGCTTTACAGGAGTTTTCCCGTGAAAAAGAAGGATTTGTCCGTTTTATTATGGATAGCCTTACAGATTTGGCAGAAGTTTCCAATTTTATCAATCTGGATGGTTTTACATTTTTTGGTATGCAGGAATACCGCAAAGAGGCGGAGTATTTGTTGGAAGACTGCATAGAAGCGTATTTGTCCCGAGAAAGTTATCGGGAGTTTTTGGATTTATTGCATTATTTTGTAGAATTGGAGGAATCCAGACTCAGCCAATTATATGTGGTTGCCAATACCGATGGTTCGTATCGTTTTTATGATGAATCCTATCAGGAAATTACTATGAAATGTGAGCAAATGTTTCTGGATGAATTTCCTGAGATAGACGAGGAGGCAGAAAAAGAAAACGATATGCTCATTAGCATATTGGTGATTCTGGTTCCGGAAAAAATTATTTTATACGGAATCAAAAATGTTAAGAATAAAAACTTTTTAATCACATTACAAAATATTTTTCAAAAAAGAATTTGCTTTTTAGAAGAAGTACCCCAATTTTTCATGCAGTAAATTTGTAAAAAAACTGTAAAAGTAAGATGCTTGTATTGTTATCAAAAAGAAGATATACTAAATAAATGAGATTAAACATTGCACAAAATTAAAATTTTGTGCAATGTGATAGAGGATGTTTTGGAAAAAGAGGTGAAACCCTATGAAACCAGCAAAAGCCTTAGATCACGGGGCTCCGGAGCCTTTGGCGTCCTTTTTGATTTATATTGAAAGTATCCAAGGAAAGTCTGCAAAAACTGCTGACGAATACTTTTATGATTTAAGAACCTTTTATCGCTTCTTAAATCTTTACTTTGGTTTCGTAGATGCTTCTGTAGAGTTTTCTGACATCCCCATCGACAATGTGGATGTTTCTGTGCTCCGTCGTGTGGATTTACATACACTCTATGAATACCTCAATTATCTCAATCGTTCCAGAGGCAATACTGCAGGCTCCCGTTCGAGAAAAATTTCATCCTTAAAATCTTATTATAAGTATTTATGTAATAAAGCAAAACTTTTGGACGAAAACCCTGCAGCTGAATTGGAATCCGTTAAAATGACCAAGCAGCTGCCCAAACACTTTACGTTGGAAGACAGCATTTCTCTTTTGGAGTCTGTAGAGAATCGTAACGCCGCAAGGGATTATTGCATTCTCACGCTGTTCTTGAATTGTGGTATGCGACTGGCAGAATTGGTAAATATTAACATTACAGATATCCGCGGTGATACATTGGTAGTAATTGGTAAAGGTAACAAAGAACGAACCATTTATCTCAACGAGGCATGTCTTTCTGCCATCGCAGCGTATTTGCCGGTACGCAATCAGCAAACACCGACTGCACGGGATAAAAACGCCTTGTTTCTTTCCGAACGAAATCAGCGTATTTCTCGCAGGACCGTACAATATACTGTTGAAAAATATGTGAAAAAAATCGGTCTTGACAATCATAAATATACCACGCATAAATTACGCCATACAGCGGCAACTCTGATGCACCAAGCCGGCGTTGATATCCGTGTCCTGCAGGAAATTTTGGGGCACAAGCAGCTTTCTACCACTGAAATTTACACTCATATCAATAATGACCAGATGCGGAGCGCTGTACAAAACAACCCCCTCTCTCACATCAAACCGCCTTCACAACCAGAAAACGAATAAAGTTTACATAATATTATTATGTAAACAAAAAAGCGAGCCAGATTATTGGTTCGCTTTTTTGTTTTTTAGATAAGGTCTTAACTCGCCTGCAAGATACAAAGAACCGCAGATACAAACGATTCCGTCCTCGCCAGCCATTGTAAGCGCAGTTTCTACTGCATCCTTAAGGGAATGTACTGCCATAACCTCTTCCATTCCCTGTTTGAAAAAGGTTTCCTTTAATAATTCTTTTGAGCAACATCGTGGCATTGAAATTTCTGTTACCACAATGCCTTTGGCATAGTTTTTTAAGATTTTTACACAAGATAAGTAATCCTTATCCTCCATCATTGCGGTGCAAAAATAAAGCGGTTTTTCAAGACTTTTTAGGGTTTGGCAAAGAGCCTGAATCGCCTGAGGATTATGGGCTCCATCCAGAATGATTTGTTCTCCAAACCTTTCAAATCTTGCGGGGTTATGGGCATTTTTTAACCCTTCTTCTACCGCTGTTTCCGAAATAGAAATGTCGAACCCTCTCAAGACATCAATCACCTTCAACACCGTTGCAGCATTATAAGCTTGAAACTCTCCTTGTAGCCCCAAAGTATAGGCTTTTCCATTCCATGGAATATCCGCAACAAAAACCTCTGCCTTTTTTTCGGCAGCGCACTTTTGAATGGTTTCAAGCACGGATTTTTCTTGCAAGGGATAAACCACTAACGGAGAACCTTCTTTTATAATACCACACTTTTCGGTTGCAATTTCTTCCAAGGTGTTTCCGAGATATTGGGTATGATCAAGACCGATATTAGTAATAACACTCACCAAACTTTTGGGAATCACATTGGTCGCATCCAAGCGTCCGCCCAGCCCGGTTTCCAAAACCACAAAGTCCACACTTTGTTGCTGGAACCAAAGAAACGCCGCAGCGGTATCCAATGCAAATTCAGACACAGGCGCGTCGCAGGTTTCAATCAAGTTGCGCAACTTGGTGATCGTTTCAGCAAGTGCGCTATCCGGAATCGGAGTTCCGTTCACCTGAATCCGTTCGTTAAAACGCTCAATATACGGCGAGGTAAATAATCCAATCCGATACCCCGCTTCCTTTAAAATTTCAGAAAGCATCACCGCGGTCGAGCCCTTTCCGTTTGTTCCGGCAATATGAATACATTGCAAGCTCTGCTGGGGATTTCCGCACAGACTTAATAATTTTTCAAGCAAACGGTTTCCAAGCTCTCTACTGAACTTTGGTGTCTGATGAATATACTGAATCGTTTCCTGATAGTTCATATATCTTCTCCTTCTGTCCTTGGATTCTACGATTATAGCATAAAATTTTAAAAGATACCATAGTTTCTTCGAAAAAAGTCGAAAAAGAGATTTTTGGAAGTAAAATCCAACTTGTGTAAAATTTTTCCAATTTTTTTCGCAAAATCTATTGACAAAATTTGTAAATTAAGTTTATAATCTATATGCAAACAAAAAATAAATGATGAATTTTACAAAGGAGTGTACAAAAATGCAAGGACAAATGTTACCGAAAACGCGGGTTTTGATTGCTGATGACAACAGAGAGTATCTGGAAGTTCTTTCCGGATATATGAAAGCGAATCCCAAAATTGAGATTGTTGGAATGGCTTACGATGGAAATGAAGCGGTTAGTATGATACGAATGACGGAACCGGACGTGTTGATTCTGGATATGGTGATGCCGAATCTGGATGGTATCGGTGTTTTGGAGCGACTGCAGAATCTGAATTTGGCAAAGCGCCCCAAAGTTCTGGTTGTCAGCGCCGTGCTTAATGACAGTATCGCGGCAAAAAGCATCACCCTTGGTGCAGAGTATTTTATGTTAAAACCGGTGGATTTTGAAGTTTTAATGGACCGCGTTTGTATGTTTTCTTCTGAAACCGCAACCAAAGGCAAAGAAATTCACCCCGGTGATATTCGGGGTCTTGGCGAAAAGTCACAAAGCAAGGATATGGAAACTATGGTTACAGAGATTATCCATGAAATTGGGATTCCTGCACATATCAAAGGCTATCAATACCTGCGTCATGCCATTATGATGGTTGTAGAAGATTTGGACATCATCAACTCCATTACCAAAGAATTATACCCCACGGTGGCAAAAGATTTCAACACCACACCCAGTCGGGTAGAACGCGCCATCCGTCACGCGATTGAGGTTGCGTGGGACAGGGGTGATACCGAGGTTCTTAACTCCTTCTTTGGTTATACCATTGCAAACTCCAAAGGAAAGCCCACCAACTCTGAGTTTATCGCTATGATCGCAGACAAACTGCGCCTGCAAATCAAAAACGCACAGTAGCTTTCTCCTTTTTCCTAATATCCAAAATACCGACCCTTCCTTTCTTGGGTCGGTATTTTGATGAGATTTTCCTTGACAGTTTTTGGGGATTTTAGTATACTAATTTTATTGATATTTATGGAATTCAGGAGGCAAGAAAATGAAATATATTGTTGTTTTAATGGACGGCGCGGCGGATACCCCTGTTCCTGCCTTGGGTGGAAAAACTCCGCTGGAGGTAGCAAAAAAACCTCATATTGATGCCCTTGCGGCCAAAGGTGAACTGGGAATGGTTACCACTGTCCCTGACAACCTCCCGCCGGGAAGTGATGTTGCCAATCTCTCCGTCTTTGGTTACGATCCCCAAAAATATTATACCGGTCGCTCTCCTCTGGAGGCGGCATCCATCGGTGTTCCGTTGGTTTTAACAGATACTACTTTCCGTGCCAATCTGGTAACTCTTTCTGATGAGCCTGATTATGCAGAAAAAACAATGGTTGATTATAGTTCTGATGAAATCACCACTGAGGAAGCCCATCAACTAATCGAGGCGGTCAATCAGGCGTTAAAAACCGATGAATATGAATTTTTCGGAGGGATTAGTTATCGCCATTTGATGGTTTGGCACAATAAAGAGAACGCTTTTTCTCTGACCCCTCCTCACGATATTTCTGATCGAGTAGTTGGGGAATATCTGCCTAAAGATGCCACCATCTTAAGCTTGATGGAGAAAAGCTATGAAATCCTGAAGGAACACCCTGTGAACCAAGCCCGCATCGCAAAGGGTTTGCATCCTGCAAATTCTCTTTGGATTTGGGGAAATGGCACCAAACCAAACTTAGATACCTACCAAGCGCGTTTTGGTATTAAGGGCGCAGTTATCTCTGCCGTGGATTTGATTAAAGGCATTGGGCAATGCGCAGAACTGGATGTCATTGAGGTTCCCGGAGCAACCGGAACAGTACATACCAACTTTGACGGAAAAGCGGAAGCGGCTATCACATCATTGAAAAATGGTGCAGATTTTGTCTATGTTCATCTGGAAGGCGCTGATGAGGCGGGACACCGTGGCGAGATTGATAACAAAATCAAATCCATTGAATGTATCGATAGCAAAATCGTGGCTCCTCTTCTTTCCTATTTAGAAGAGTCCGGTGAAGATTATCACATTCTGGTAATGCCCGATCATCCTACGCCCTTGGCGATTAAAACCCATACCTCTGACCCAATTCCTTATATTTTGTTCCGCAGCGAGGAGAACACCCTTGCAGCAGACAGGGTTTATACCGAAGCGGCAGCAAAAGAAACCGGGCTCTATCAACCCCTTGGACACCTTTTAATGGAAAAATTATTAAAAACCAAGGCGTAAGTAAAGTTTTACTTGAAATTTTTGCTATAATCTGTTATGATAAATTGTATGACAGTTTCTTGCAAAAAAGAAAGGTGATGGAAATGGCTGAAAAAACAACAGCAAAACAGACTACAACCAAAAAGAAAAAGGTTGAGGAAAGCGCTGAAAAGCAGCTTCTCACATATAATGGAAAACCGTTAGTACGTTGTGGAAATACCATTTATTACGGAAACCCTGAGGACAAATATGTGGTTATTTTCCGACTTGATGAACAGGAACCCTTGGAGGATTTGCAGATTGCAAAACATGTGATCATTGAGTTAAAAACCAACGAGGGAAAACGTTCTCAGTTGATTCGTCAAGCGGAGCGTGATGGCTTATATAAAGCACTTGATCTTGGTATGTTTTGGTTGGAGCAATCCTTGGAAAACATTTAGTTTTAGTAATCGGCAACCTTGATGTTGCCGATTATTTTTATATTTCATATAGACTTTTATAAAAAAAGTGTTATAATAGCATAAAGGATAAATTTCACAAAACGGAGAAGTGATTGTATGGAAATAATGATTGTTGGTTGTGGCAAGGTTGGTGCAGCTTTGGCACGCAAACTCATTGATGAAGGACACAATATCACCGTCGTAGACACCGACCCTGAGCGGGTACAACATATTACCGAGGAATTGGATGTTATGGGGATTGTGGGCAATGGTGCCTCAATTGCTGTCCTTTCAGAAGCCGGTATTGAAACCTCTGACATTTTTATTGCAGTTACCGGTTCTGATGAATTGAATTTACTTTGTTGCTTATTTGCCAAAAAGACGGCAGCGTGTCACACTGTGGCGCGGGTACGCAACCCCATTTACAGCAAAGAAATCGAATTTGCCAAGGAACAGTTGGAAATTTCTGCGATTATCAATCCGGAGCTTGCGACCGCACGGGAAATTTCTCGTCTTTTGCGTTTTCCTGCTGCTATGCAAATTGATGCCTTTGCAGACGGTATGGCAAACTTGATTAAATTTCGCTTGACCGAAGAAACCGGATTAAATGGAATTTCCTTAAAACAATTTCCTGATCTTTTTGGAAACGGAGTGCTCATTTGTGCCATAGAGCGTGGGGATAGCGTCACCATCCCGTCCGGTGACTTTATTTTACAAACCGATGATGTCATCACCTTTTTGGCTACCAGTGAGCAGGCAACCGCTTTTTTTGAAAAATTACATCTCTCTCACCGTCCGGTGAAAAACGCACTTTTGGTGGGCGGTGGAACCATCAGTTATTATCTTGCAAAAGATTTGCTCAGTCATCACATTCGGGTGCGTATTGTAGAACAAAAGCACGACCGTTGCGAAACTCTGGCGGAGCTTTTGCCGGAGGCTGATATTCTCTGTGGGGATGGCACAGACAGGAATCTGCTTCTTGAAGAAGGTCTGGAATCTGCCGAGGCCTTTGTGCCTCTTACGAATCTGGATGAAGAAAATGTGCTTCTTGCGCTCTTTGCAAAAAAACTCAGCCACGCAAAATTGGTTACCAAAATCAATCGTCTGGAGTTTGATGATATCTTAGAAGGATTGGACATCGGAAGCGTCATCTATCCCAAATATCTCACCTGCGATTTCATTCTGCAGCATATCCGTTCTATCCAAAATGAATTTGGCAACAAAATTAAAACGTTGTATCACATTCTGGATGATCGTGTGGAAGCTCTGGAATTTACCGTAGAAACCTCCTCCGTCGTAACAGAAAAAAACCTTTCTGAGTTGCAGCTAAAGCCCAATCTCCTGATTTGTTGCATTACCCGAGGCAATCAGATTATCATTCCTAAGGGGTCTGACCAAATTCAAGTTGGAGATTCTGTGGTGGTTGTCACTTTGAATCGCGGACTTCAGGATATTCAGGATATTGTCAAAAAGTAACGGAGGCGTTCTATGAACATATCTATGGTTTTCTATTTACTGGGCAAGGTTTTGCTTTATGAAGGAATTTTGCTTGGTCTACCTTTGGCGGTTTCTCTTGGGTATCGAGAGTTTGCTTCCACGCAAGCATTCTTGCTTACCATCCTTTTGTGTATCGGGGGAGGTTTGCTTCTATCCTTGAAAAAACCAAAGAAAAATGTTTTTTATCTCAAGGAAGGACTGGTCATTACCTCTTTGAGTTGGATTGTTATCAGTATCATGGGATCCCTCCCCTTTTTAGTAACCGGCGCGATTACCAATCCCATTGATGCGTTATTTGAAACAGTTTCCGGTTTTACCACCACAGGGGCAAGTATTTTATCCAATGTGGAAGTTCTTCCCAAAAGCATTCTTTTCTGGCGTAGCTTTACCAACTGGATTGGCGGTATGGGGGTTTTGGTATTTCTTTTGGTGCTCACACCGCTTAAGGGTGGTTCCCATACCAATTTAATGAAAGCAGAAAGTCCGGGGCCACAGGTTGAAAAATTGGTACCCAAAACACAATCTACCGCAGCAATTCTCTATGGTATTTATATCGCGCTGACTCTTTTGCAGATTGTTTTTCTGTGGTTAGGGAAAATGCCGTTGTTTGATGCTGTCAACGCCGCAATGTCAACTGCAGGAACCGGCGGTTTTGGGATCAAAAACACCAGCATGGCAGACTATTCTCCTTACATTCAGATGGTCGTTTCCGTCTTTATGATTCTGTTTGGAGTGAACTTCACCTTCTACTTCCTGCTTTTGTGCAGAAAATTCAAGCGTGCCCTAATTATGGAAGAGGTCCGTTGGTACTTTGTGGTGATTCTTTGTGCTTGTACCATTATTACTTGGAACATTATGCCGTTATACAGAGGCATTGGTGAAGCGTTTCGCCATGCTCTGTTCCAAGTAGGGTCTGTTATAACAACCACAGGGTTTTCAACGGATGATTTCAACCTCTGGCCGCAGGTGTCCAAAACCATTCTCGTACTTTTGATGTTTGTGGGGGCTTGTGCAGGAAGTACCGGTGGCGGTATTAAAATTTCCAGATTTGTCACTCTGTTTAAGACTGTACGAAAAGAAACTTCGAACCTCCTCCACCCTAGTCGTGTTGGGAAATTAAGCAATGACGGGAAATCGGTTCCCCACGAAGTGGTGCGCGCCATCAATGTGTTTATGGTTGCCTACATCCTGATTTTTTCTGCATCTGTTCTTTTGATTAGCTTTGATAATCTGGACTTGGTTACTAACTTTACTGCGGTTACCGCAACCTTAAACAACATCGGGCCGGGACTTGAGCAAGTTGGACCTTTGGGAAACTATTCTGTTTTTTCGGCAGGTAGCAAGCTTGTGCTCATCTTTGATATGCTTGCAGGGCGCTTAGAGCTATTCCCGATTCTTTTGCTCTTTGTACGGGAAACCTGGCGTAAATTTTAATCATAAAACGCTATCGACTGTTCGATAGCGTTTTTTCTTATGCAGTTTGAACAAGACTTTCTTCCAAAAATGTTACAAAAAAGCATTGAAATATTCTCCTGTTTGTTGTATAATATAAACAGATTAAGTGGACTTAAACGGTCTATTTAGTTAATCTTCACCAAAAAGACAGGAGGCGTGTGTATGAAGTACAACATTATTTGCAAAAAGGTTGAATTGGCGGATTCCAGCAAGGAAAAAGTTTTGCGCAAGGTGGAAAAACTAAGCAAGTTTTTCCACAACGATACGGAATGTCGCATCCTGATTGATGAACAGCGTGAGCATATGGTTGTAGAAATCACCTTCCCCTACAAAGGTTTCCTGATTCGTGCTGAAGCTCGTGACCGTGAACTTTTGGCTGCAGTGGATACCTGCTTGAATAATATTGACAGGCAAATCCGTAAAAACAAAACAAAGCTGGCAAAGAGACTGCGGGATACCGAAATTGAATCCTATGACATCGATTTCAGCAATGATTCAGAGGCAAAAGATGACGAATTTCGCGTTGTTAAGGTAAAGCGTTTTTCTGCAAAACCGATGTCTGTGGAGGAGGCTATCCTGCAGATGAATATGCTAAACCATGACTTCTTTATCTTCACCAATCCTGATACGATGGAAACCAACATCGTATATAAAAGAAAAGACGGCGATTATGCGTTGATTGAAGCTGTCAAATAAACCTGACATTCAAAAAGCGATGAACTTTCGTTCATCGCTTTTTTATTAAAAATGCCCGCTTTTTCCTTCTCTTTTCTTGATTTTTCATTGTTTCGTTGATTGACATCATTTTTCAAAAAGAGTATAATATAGGCAAAATATTTGCAAAAATAATTTTGGAGGATCCATTATGCGTGCAGTTGTAACAGTTATGGGCTGTGATAAGTCCGGTATTATTGCAAAAACCAGTACCCTTCTGGCAGAAAACGAGGTAAATATTCTGGATATTACCCAAACCATTGTGCAGAACATTTTTACCATGGTGATGTTGGTTGATCTTGAAAAATGTAAATGTGATATTGCCACTTTGGCAGATTCTATGCAACAGCTTGGAAAAGAGCTGGGCGTTGAAATCCGCATCCAACACGAAGACATCTTTAATTCTATGCACAGAATCTAACATTCTGTTTTGAAAGGACTTTTCTACTATGCTAAATATCAATCCCAATGAAATCGTTGAAACAATCCAAATGATTCGTGATGAGCATCTGGATATCCGCACCATTACTATGGGAATTTCTCTTTTGGATTGTGCTGATCGTGATGCTAAGGTTGCTTGTGATAAAATTTATGACAAGATTACCCGTTATGCAGAAAACCTTGTATCTACCGGTGAATCCATCAGCCGTCGTTACGGAATCCCTATCATCAATAAGCGGATTTCGGTCACCCCGATTGCAATGGTTGCCGGCGCAAGTGATGCCAGTGACTACGTTGCCTTTGCCAAAACCTTGGACAGAGCCGCACAAGAAACCGGCGTCAACTTTATCGGTGGTTTTTCCGCTTTGGTACACAAGGGCTTTTCTAAAGGCGACGAAATCCTCCTCCGTTCGATTCCGGAGGCGTTGTGCTCCACCAGCCGGGTTTGTTCCTCCGTGGGCGTTGCAACCACCAAGGCAGGCATCAATATGGATGCCGTCAAGCAGATGGGGGAAATCATCGTAAAAACTGCCCAGATGTCCAAAGATGATAATTCGATGGGTTGCGCAAAGTTGGTTGTCTTTGCAAACCCTGTTGAGGACAACCCCTTTATGGCAGGTGCCTTTCACGGTGTTGGTGAAGGCGACTGCGTGATCAACGTTGGGGTTAGTGGTCCGGGTGTTGTCAAATGTGCTCTGGAACAGATTAAAGGAAAAGATTTCAGTGTGCTGGCTGAAACCATCAAAAAGACCGCCTTCAAAATTACCCGTATGGGTCAGCTTGTGGCACAGGAGGCATCCAAAGAACTGGGCGTACCCTTTGGCATTGTGGATTTATCCCTTGCACCAACACCGGAGGTCGGTGACAGCGTTGCTTATATCCTTGAAGAAATGGGTCTTGAAAAATGCGGAACCCACGGAACGACCGCCGCACTTGCACTCCTGAATGATGCAGTGAAAAAGGGTGGTGTTATGGCATCCGGCTCGGTTGGCGGTTTGAGTGGCGCATTCATTCCTGTCAGCGAAGATGCCGGTATGATTGCTGCGGCAGAATGTGGGGCATTGCATCTGGATAAATTGGAGGCAATGACCTGTGTGTGCTCCGTTGGTCTTGATATGATTGCAATTCCCGGAGATACGCCGGCTTCTACGATTTCAGCAATCATCGCAGACGAAATGGCAATCGGCGTGATTAACCAAAAAACCACCGCTGTTCGTATCATCCCCGCCATGGGCAAAACGGTTGGGGACCATATCGAATTTGGTGGTCTGTTGGGCTCAGCACCGGTTATGCCGGTTCATCCCTATTCCAGCGAAGCATTCATTGCACGGGGCGGACGAATTCCTGCACCGATTCACAGCTTGAGAAACTAAAATATGATTGGGTTTGAGGTATCAGATATAACGATCGATATCCTCAAGCCCAATTCCTTTATGCAGGGCAATATTGATGCCGTTTGCAATGACATCGGAAATATCATCAATGATGGCATCCACCTCTTTGGGCGCCACAATGAAATTTCCAAAGGCAGGGCGTATAGATTCTCGTACCAATTCATAGCGTTCCGTCTGCTCCAATTCTTGCAGAAAACGATAAAACTCACTATTTGCCTGCGCGTGCTCCTTTACCTTTAATATCACCCGATGCATAGACTCGCTGGCAATGGTTGCCGCATCCACAACAGTGGGTACACCAATGGCAATAACAGGAACTCCCAATGTTTTTTTTGTGATTGCCTGCCTTTGATTCCCAACCCCGCCCCCCGGTGTGATGCCGGTGTCAGAAAATTGAATGGTGGTATTCAACCGCTCAATTTTTCTGGAACAAAGCGCATCAATTGCAATCACCAAGGACGGTTTCACACGTTCCACAATTCCTCGCACAATCTCTCCGGTTTCTACTCCGGTAAGTCCCAAAACTCCTGGTGTAATGCCACAGACAGGTCTTACTCCTTCATCGATTTCATCCGGCATGTATTCTTTCAGGTGTCGGGTTATCATCAAAGAGCTTAACACCTTAGGCCCCAGCGCATCAGCGGTAATATTCCAGTTCCCAAGCCCTACCACCAAAACAGTTTCTTCTTCTGAGGGTAAAAATTTTTGTGTCATTTCTTTGAGCACCTTGGCACAGGTTTGACACATCTGCTCATAAATTTTCTGTTGCCCATAAAATCGACTGGGCATCTCCACGGTCACATAGGTTCCTACTTCTTTTCCCAATTCTCTGGCGCCTTCATCGTCCAGAACCTCCACCTTGGTAATTTGAATATATCCATCGATTGTTTCTTCGTTGATTTTGACGCCTTTTATCTGATAGGATTCCCCTTGTAATTCGGTTACCATCTCTCTTGCTTCTACCGCCAAATCACAGCGTACTTGCTTCATATTTCTCAACTCCTTTTTGAATATTTTCTCTTGAGAAAAAATTTTTATGTGAAAATTCATTTTTTTGAGAAATTCTTTCATTTTTTTTTGAAAAAATGCTTGCATTTTGCTTGAAATGGTGGTATGATATTAAATACTGGTGTAAGAAAATAGTGATTTTCTACCGGTATATTATGTATTAGATTGATGATTTGGAGGTGAAACCATGCCTAATATTAAATCTGCAAAAAAGAGAGTTAAAGTTATCAAGAAAAAGACTCTGGAAAATCAGATGATCAAGTCTCAGCTCAAAACTGCAATCAAAAAGTTTGAGGCCTCTTTGAAAGAGGGCAAGGCTGCTGCCTCTGAAGCTTATAGCTTTGTTGTAAAGAAGACCGATCAGGCTGTTGCTAAGGGTATTCTGCACAAGAATACTGCTGCTCGCAGAAAGAGCAAATATGCAGCAAAGTTGAACAAAATCGCGTAAGCGACCTTATTCAAGGTAAAATTTCTACTATCTACACGAAAACAAAAATGACGATGTTCGAAACATCGTCATTTTTTATTTGTCTTAGAGTGGTAAGTTCGGTGTGGCATTGAGGGTCATATCTGCAAGATTTCCCTTTTGATATTCATAGAATGCCGCACAGCCAATCATTGCTGCGTTGTCAGTACATAATGAGAATCGAGGATACTGGAAAAACATTTGATGTTCTTCTGCTTTCTTTTTGATACGCTCACGAAGAGGCTGATTTGCCGCAACGCCACCTGCCAAAGCAATCTGACGAACACCATATTTTTTTGCGCAAGCAATCAAATGCTCCGAAAGCACATCGATGACCGCTTCTTGAAAGGATGCCGCAACGTTTGCGACAGAGATTTCTTCTCCCTTTTGTTCAGCGTGATGCAGATAATTAAGCACCGCAGTTTTTACACCGCTAAAGCTAAAATCAAATCCGTCCTCTCCCATATTTACGCGAGGGAAACGAATGGCATTAGGGTCGCCCTCTTCTGCCTTTTTTTGGATGGCAGGACCTCCCGGATATCCCAATCCCAGCACTCGTGAAACCTTATCAAATGCCTCGCCTGCGGCGTCATCTCTGGTTCTTGCCAGAACATCTACCTCCATTCCCTCTTTTACCATCACCAGATGGCTATGCCCACCGGACGCCACCAGACAGAGAAAAGGCGGTTTTAATTCGGGGTTTTCTAAAAAGTTGGCGCAGATATGTCCTTTGATGTGATGGACGGGAATGAGCGGTTTTTTCAGCGCAAACGCCAATCCTTTTGCAGCAGATACGCCTACCAAAAGTGCGCCGACCAATCCGGGGCCTTGGGTTACTGCAATGGCATCGATATCATTCAATGTCAGTTCTGCATCCGAAAGTGCTTTTTCAATTACTGCATTGATGTTCTCAATATGTTTTCTGGACGCAATTTCCGGAACCACGCCCCCATAAATTTTATGTAACTCTATTTGTGTATTGATTACATTAGAAAGAATCTGTGTGCCGTCCTGTATGACTGCTGCCGCAGTTTCGTCACAGGAACTCTCAATAGCCAAAATTCGCATCTTACTTTTCTTCCTTTCGTAATTCTTTGGTCATAATCAAGGCGTCCTCTTTTCCTTGATAGTAGCGTTTTCTTCGTCCGCAAACCACAAAACCTTTGGACGCATAAAGGTTTTGTGCCGCCTGATTGCTTTCCCGCACCTCAAGGGTGATGGCATCCATCTCTTTTTCCATACAAATTTGGGTCAGGAGTGCTAAAATCTCAGAGCCTACCCCTTCCCGACGATAGTCAGGATGGACAGCGATATTGGTAATCTCACCGGTATCGTAAATCAACCAGATCCCACCATAGCCAATCACCTGCTTAGTCCCCATATCCTTTGCCACAAGAAAAACCGAAAAGCGATTGGTTAACTCATGTTCAAATAAGGCTCGCCCCCATGGATCATCAGGAAAACAAAGACGTTCCAGTTCTAAAACCTGCTCGATATCCTTTTCTTCCAGAATGGTAACCTGAATCATTTCAGCTTCCTCCATCCTTTCTCAAGCAGTTCTTGAATTTCGTCCCGACAAGCACAATAAACAGCCAAATCACCGCCATACGGGTCCAAAATATCCGTAGATTCTCCTGCCCATTCTGACAAAGTGAATACCTTATTTTCACATTGTCCAAAGGCTTGCAGAATCATTTGCTTGTGCCCTGTAGTCATAGTTAAAACAAGATCCGCATCTTGTATTTTATCGAAAGTTAGTTGGGTTGGATGATGTTCGCTGATAGTAATACCGATTTCTTGCATCGCTTGGATTGCGTTTTGGCTTGCGCTCCCATTTCCTGCACAAATACCTGCGGAGGAAACAGAAACCGATAACCGTTCCCGTTTTGCAATCTCTTTCAGAATTCCCTCTGCCATAGGACTGCGACAGGTGTTTCCGGTACAAACAAAGAGTACGGATTTTTCTGCTAAGGAGATGATATTCTCTCCTGCTGCACGATAAAGACGGTTGCGCACGGCGCTCCAAACACCGTCATCAGGAATTTCCGGTGCAAGAATATATGTAACGCCTTGCAAATCCAGATTTCTCAATGCCGCAAAAAGGCGATGTGCCGCATCCTCCGGATTATTTCGGCTCCCCAAAGAATAGGTGATGATATGATCCGGAAACGCCGGAAACTCATCAAAGGTTAATATTGCCGTTTTATGTTCCTTGGAAAGTTGTTTTGCATACGCTTCCACTTGCTCCATCGAACCTCGAAGAATCTGAATTTCTGCATCGGGAGCGTAGTGTTTATACTTTAATCCCGGAGATTTTGGGGATTCCCCCTCCTTGGCTTTAGTGACCACCTGAATCGGTCCAATTAGGCTTTCGATTTGTTCCTTAGTGACACCGCCTGGACGATACAAAACAGGGATTTCTCCGCTGATATCAAGCACGGTGGATTCTACCCCAACCCGACAATTGCCACCATCCACAATAGCATCAACACGCCCGTCCATATCCTGCTTGACATGAAGGAATGTGGTAGGACTGGGTTTTCCGGATAGATTGGCACTTGGTGCCGCTACGGGAACCTTGGCAATGGAAAGCAATTTTTTTGCAACGGGATGTTCCGGCATCCGGACTGCCACGGTGGAAAGCCCGCCGGTTACTGTGGTTGGAACACACTCTGCCTTTTTGAAAATCAAAGTCAGGGGACCGGGCCAGAATGCCTGCATTAAGGTT
The DNA here is from genome assembly GCA_017397725.1 of Clostridia bacterium. GTDB lineage: Bacteria > Bacillota > Clostridia > Monoglobales > Monoglobaceae > Ructibacterium. The sequence goes on along the minus strand of JAFQIA010000008.1, from coordinate 88,676 downwards.
TTCGCCTTTTCGGGGATTTCGATCACCAAATCATTCAGTTGCTCTTCTTCTGCAATATGTACAATCAATGGATTATCAGAGGGGCGACCTTTTGCTTCAAAGATTTTCTCTGCCGCTTTGGGACTCCGGGCATCAGCGCCCAGTCCATAGACGGTTTCGGTTGGAAAAATAACCGTTCCTCCCTCTTGTAAAATCGCAGCACCGATTTGTAAATCTTCATCCGAGACAGACAAATACTTGGTTTCTTTTTCTGGCATCAGGTTCCCTCCTTTCTAAAGCAAAACCACAGACAAATGCAAAAACACTTGTCGGTGGATGCAATACTTTTATTCTGCTTGTGCCTTTAATTTTTCACTCTGGTCGGTGGTAATCAAAGCGTCAATGGTTTCGTCCAAATCACCATTCATAATCTGTTCCAGTTTGTAAAGAGTCAAACCGATACGATGGTCTGTCATACGCCCCTGCGGGAAGTTGTAAGTACGGATTCGTTCGCTTCTATCACCGGTACCTACCTGACTTTTACGGTCTGCCGCAATGGAGGCATTGCGCTCCTGTTCCATCTTGTCATACAAACGGGAACGGAGCATCTTCATCGCAGCCTCACGATTTTTGTGCTGAGAACGTTCATCCTGACAGGCAACAATGATTCCTGTGGGAATATGGGTGATACGGATGGCAGACTCGGTTTTGTTGACGTGTTGACCGCCGGCACCGCTGGAACGATAGGTATCAATCTGCAAATCTTCAGGATTGATTTCCACTTCCACATCATCCACCTCCGGCAAGACTGCAACGGTTACGGTAGAGGTGTGGATGCGTCCACTGGACTCGGTTTCGGGGACACGCTGTACACGATGCACACCGCTTTCAAACTTCAAGCGGCTGTAAGCGCCTGCCCCCTCAATCATAAAGGTAACTTCCTTGATGCCACCGATCCCGATTTCACTCAGGTTGAGCACTTCTGTCTTCCAACGCTGAGAATCCGCATACATAGAATACATCCGGAACAAATCTCCGGCAAACAAAGCCGCCTCGTCACCGCCTGCACCGCCACGAATTTCCACGATAACGTTTTTATCATCATTGGGGTCTTTGGGCAGAAGCAGTATTTTTAATTCTTCCTCAATGCGAGCGATGTTTTCTTTTGCCTGCTTACTCTCCTCTACCAGCATTTCTTTGAATTCTTTGTCTGTTTCGGGATCATCCATCATCATTTTGGCATCATCGATGGTTTCCTTGTTCATCTTATATTCCCGATATTTTTCAACAATCGGGGTCAAATCCGAATGTTCCTTGCAGAGCTTGCGCCAAGTTTCCTGATCGGCAATCACCGCAGGGTCGCTGATTCTCTCTGCCAGTTCATCAAACTGTTTTTCAATAAATGATAATTTATCAAACATAGTCTTCTCCTTTATTGCTTATAACTCACCTTTGGACTTTGCAATCAAATATGCATTGATAAACCCATCCAAATCTCCATCCATCACCGCACCGGTGTTTCCCACTTCAAAATTGGTTCGGTGATCCTTGACCATACTGTAAGGATGGAACACATAAGAGCGAATTTGGCTTCCCCAGCCGATTTCCATCTGTACGCCCTTTAAGTCCTCAATCTTTTCTTTTTGCTCCCGTTCTGCAATTTCAATGAGCTTGGATTTCAACATCTTCATTGCCGTTTCACGATTTTTATGCTGAGAACGTTCATTCTGGCAGGTAACAACAACCCCCGTGGGAATATGGGTGATACGGATGGCAGATTCCGTCTTGTTGATGTGCTGACCACCGGCACCGCTGGAACGATAGGTATCCACACGCAAATCTGACGGGTCAATCTGTACTTCAATATCGTCATTGATTTCGGGCATTACTTCTACCGAAACAAAGGAGGTATGCCGTCTGGAGGCAGAGTCAAAAGGCGAAATACGAACTAGTCGGTGTACTCCCTTTTCCGATTTTGCATAACCATAGGCGTTAAGACCTTCTACCAGCAAGGTAACGCTCTTAATGCCCGCCTCTTCTCCATCCAGATAATCCAGCGTTTCCGTCTTATATCCACGGCGTTCCGCCCAACGAGTAAACATCCGGAACAGCATCTCGCACCAGTCTTGCGCCTCGGTGCCGCCGGCACCTGCATGCAAGGTCAGAATGGCATTGTTTTTGTCATATTTACCGGAAAGCAAGGTTTCCAGCTTCATGGTTTCAATGTCATCCACCAACTGCTTGTAGCCGCTTTTTACCTCTTCTAACACACTTTCATCGTTTTCTTCAATTGCGAGAGAAACCAAGGTAACCAAATCCTCCCAAGAGGATTTTAACTGCTCATAACGATTGACCTTTTCTTTCAATCCTTTAAGCTGTTGTAACACTTTTCCGGCAGCATCCATATCATTATAAAAGTCTGCCGCCATAGTCTTTTGTTCCAGTTCCTCTGCATCCGATATTGTTTTATCGATGTTAAAGTGAACCCCTCAGTTCTGTTATATCTTTCTCCATGCCGTCAAGGCCCAGCTTGTACTCATCAAAAGCTATCACATTCTCACATCCTTCAAAAAATTTTCCGCTTTATGCCTGTTCTTTACCCAGACAGCAATGCTTGTATTTCTTTCCGCTTCCGCAAGGACAGGGGTCGTTTCTGCCCACATCCGTCTTGCGCCGAACCGGCTGTTTTTTGATGGTTCCGTCAGAGCCGTGGTTTTCCGCCACAGGCTTTGCTACCTGTTCTCTCACAATTCTGGTTTGAGGAATCACATGGAATAGATGCTTCACGGTGTCCGCCTTGATGGAATCAATCATTTCTTCAAACATGTCCATAGCTTCAAACTTATATTCCACCACAGGATTACGCTGTGCATAAGCGCGCAGGTTGATACCTTGGCGAAGCTGTTCCATATTGTCAATATGATCCATCCACTTCTGGTCCACAACTCGCAGCAAGAGAACCCGCTCTACCTCACGCATTGCATCACCAAACTCCGCTTCTTTTTCAGCATATTTAGCATAGACACTTTCAAAAAGTCGCTCCTGCAGACTTTCCTGCGTCATATGATCCATTTCGTGTTCAGAAATTTCATAGGTGTCAGCAGGGAGCTCTCCAAAGATATTCAGCATTTGCTCTTTTAGCCCGTTCCAATCCCATTCCTCAGCAATAGAAATTTCTCCTGCAGAGAGGGCAATGATATTGGCTACGGTGTCACGCATCATCTTGCAGATATAATTCTTCATATCCTCCCCGTCAAGAACCTGATCTCTCTGGGTGTAAATCATTTCACGCTGTTGGTTGTTCACATCGTCATACTGCAGGACGTGTTTACGAATATCAAAGTTTCTGCCTTCCACGCGCTGCTGTGCACTTTCGATGGCATTGCTGAGCATTTTATGTTCGATGGCCTCGCCCTCATCCAGACCAAAGGTCTCCATTACCCGGCTGATTCTCTCCGGTGCAAACAACCGCATCAGGTCATCCTCTAAGGATAAATAGAACTTGGAAGAACCCTTGTCACCCTGTCGACCGGAACGACCACGGAGCTGATTGTCGATACGACGGCTTTCGTGTCGCTCGGTGCCTATGATATAAAGTCCTCCGGCTTCCAGAACTCGTTGTTGCTCCGGTTCAATCTCTGCCTTAAAGCTTTGGTAAAGGTCTTGATATACCTTGCGGGCATTCAGGATTTCCTCATCATCGGTTTCCGCAAAGCCGGTAGCCTGAATAATCATTTCTTCTTCAAAGCCTTGCTTACGCATTTCATCCTTTGCCATAAACTCCGCATTACCACCAAGGACAATATCCGTACCACGGCCTGCCATATTGGTTGCAATGGTGACTGCACCGAATTTTCCGGCTTGGGCAATGATTTCAGCCTCTTTGTCGTGGAATTTTGCATTGAGGACATTATGCTTGATGCCACGCTTTGTGAGTAGCTTACTCAAAAGCTCCGACTTTTCAATGGAAACTGTACCAATCAAAACCGGCTGTCCCTTTTGATGGGCAGCGACTACCTCTTCAATCACAGCTTGGAATTTTGCTACCTCGGTCTTATAAATGCTGTCCGCATCATCCAGACGTGCCATGGGCTTGTTGGTGGGAATCACAATCACATCCAACTTGTAAATTTCCTGAAACTCATCTTCTTCTGTCTGGGCAGTACCGGTCATACCGGAAAGCTTTTTGTAAAGACGGAAAAAATTCTGGAAAGTAATGGTTGCAAGGGTTTTGCTCTCATTTTCAACCTTTACGCCTTCCTTTGCCTCAATTGCCTGATGCAAGCCGTCGCTATACCGCCGTCCCAACATCATACGACCGGTAAATTCGTCCACGATAATCACTTCGCCGTCTTTGACCACATAATCCTTATCCCGCTTCATTACGCCAATCGCCTTTAATGCCTGATTGATGTGATGAGAGATGGTCATATTGGCAGGGTCGGTCAGGTTTTCCAGATGGAATGCCTCCTCTGCCTTTTTGACACCCTGCGGAGTCAGAATGGCGGTATGTGCCTTTTCATCCACGATATAATCATAGTCGTCATAGGATTTATCATCTTCCACCTCAACCTTAGCATCGGTTTCGATTACCTTTTTGTATTTCAAGGTTTTTGCAAATCGGTTTGCCTGCAAATAAAGGTCGGTAGACTTATCTCCCACGCCGGAAATAATCAACGGGGTTCTTGCCTCATCAATCAGGATGCTATCCACCTCATCCACAATGGCATAGGCGTGCCCACGCTGCACCTTTTGCTCCTTGTAAATCACCATATTATCACGCAGATAGTCAAATCCCATCTCGTTGTTGGTACCATAGGTGATATCTGCATTGTACGCTTCCTTGCGCTGCGCATTATCCTTTTCGTGAATGACCAAACCTACGGTCAATCCCAAAAAGTTGTAGAGCTTACCCATCCATTCGCTGTCACGCTTTGCCAGATAGTCATTGACGGTAACAATGTGCACGCCGTTTCCGGTCAGGGCATTCAAATAAGCCGGCAGAGTTGCAACCAAGGTTTTACCTTCCCCGGTTTTCATCTCGGCAATTCTGCCTTGATGCAGGACAATACCGCCTACAATCTGTACCGGAAAATGCTTCATACCAAGCACACGCCAAGCAGCCTCTCTGCAAACAGCAAATGCCTCCGGCAGAATGTCATCGGTGGTTTCTCCGTTTTGCAATCTATTTTTGAACATATCAGTCATTGCACGCAGCTCTGCATCCGACTTTGCCTCCATGGTAGATTCCAAGGCCAAAACCGCATCACGGATGGGATATATCTTCTTTAATTCACGGTCACTATAAGTGCCGATCACCTTTTCAATTACGCTTTTGAAAGACATTTTGATACCTCCATCAGTCTAAAGACAAAAGATTCGCATGATTGTCTATTATTTTACCACTTTTCAAGCGTTTTGGCAAGGAAAATCTTGAAAAATCCGGCAAGAAAAACTGCCTTTTTTCGCAAAAAAAGAATCGGTTGCGGTTTCACAATCGATTCTTAAAAATACACTATTTTTGTTTTCTCACAATGAGGTAATCATCATCGGACTGATAATAGGGGCACTCCCGATAAGTATGGAACCGATACACCTCGTCCTCATCCATACTCACCAAGCAAATATAGCCGTCATATTCTTCATCAAAAACAAAATTTTTACAGGTATCACAGCTTACATTTCCTGCCATTGTCTTGCCTCCTATACATCCTCCTGAAGAATTTCCCATTCTTCATAATACCCATCAAGAGCTTGCTGATTTTCTTCTATCTTGCTTGTTTTTTCGGTTAACAACTGATAATCCGTATAAATTTCCTCACGAGAGATTTCCCCTTGCAAAAGGTCGATTTCCTCTTCCAATCGTTCGATTTCGCTCTCGATGGTGCGCAATCTTGCCTTTCTCTCCGCATCTTGCCTCCGTTGTTCTTTGGTGCGATAACTGCCGCTTTGTGGTTTTTGTTTCGCTTTTTCAGCGGACTCTTCCTGCACCGCCATCGATGCAAGAAATTTCTTTCTCTCTACATACGCATCATAATTTCCATCGTAAACCGTCAAACCATCTTCATTCATTTCGATGATTTTGTCCGGAAGTCGATTCAAGAGATAACGGTCGTGGGAGATAAACAGCAGAGTCCCGCCGTATTCCAAAAGTGCCTCCTCCAGAATTTCCTTAGACGGCAAATCCAGATGGTTGGTAGGCTCGTCCAGAAGCATTACGTTAGATTTTTCCAGCATCAGGATACAAAGGGCAAGCTTTGCCCGCTCTCCGCCGCTGATCACCTTAACCGGCTTGAATACGTCTTCTTTGGTTAAAAGAACATTGCCCAACACCTTTCGGATTTGCGCTTCCGGAATATGCGGAAATCGATCCCACAATTCATCAATTGCCTGCCGTTCCGGATTCAGGTTCAAATTCTCCTGCTCATAATAACTGAGAGAGGTGTTTTTGCCCCAAGTATAGTTCCCGGAATAGGGCTCCAAAATCCCAAGTAAAGTTTTGAGCAAGGTAGATTTTCCAATGCCATTGGTACCGATGATAGCAATCTTTTCCTGACGTTTTAAGGAAAAATCAATATGCTCACAGAGTACCTTTTTTTCTTTTCCGACGCAAAGTCCCAAATCCTCTACGGTAAGAACATCTTTATAAGGTTCCTTGGTCAAGTCAAAGCGTAGTTTGATTTGTTTTAAGTCCCCGTCGGGTCTTTCGATGACAGCCATATTCTCCAACGCTTTGATTCGGGATTTGGCACTGTTGGAAGTGGATGCCCTTGCAAGGTTTTTGTCTACATATTCCTGCATATGGGCAATTTCCAGTTGTTGTGCCTCATACTCTTTTTCAAGCCTTGCTCTGCGCTCCGCCTTTTGTCTTACATAGGCAGTGTAGTTTCCCTTATAAGAAGAGAGTTTGCCCCGCTCAATTTCAAACACCTGTTGCACAATTTTATCCAAGAAATAACGGTCATGGGAAACAATCAAAATGGATCCGTTGTAGGTGAGCAGATATTCCTCCAGCCAATTCAGAGTTTTAAAATCCAGATGGTTGGTAGGCTCGTCCAGGATCAAAAGATTCGGCTCTTCCAATAACAGTCTGGCAATGGCAAGTCTTGTTTTTTCGCCACCGCTCAGGGTATGGATGGGGGTATCCAGATCCTTATCCAGAAATCCCATACCGTTGAGGATGGTCTTGATTTTTACATCCACCTGATACCCGTCGCGACTGTCAAAATAGGCTTGCTTTTTCTCATATTCCTGTGTGATAGACCGATATTCTGTGGAGGTATGGTCCTTGATGGATTCCATTTCCTGTTCCAGACTGCGCATATCCGCCTCTGCCCGAAACACATCCTCAAAAACCTTACGCATTTCCTCAAGGATGGTGCTGGTTCTGTCAAGACCGGTGTTCTGCTTGAGATATCCCAACCGAAGCTGGGTACTGCGATAGATTTCTCCATCATCTGCATCCAGTTCTCCCATAATCAGATTTAAGAGGGTGGATTTTCCTGCTCCATTAACGCCAATAAGACCATAGCGGATATGCTCCTCTATGGTCATTGTGATATCGCGTAAAACCGGATTCCCGGAAAAACTTTTGTTCACTTGGCTGATTGAAATTAGCATTGTTTAATACTGATATCCTATCGTAATCATCTTTTTGTTCAGTTCCGCCAAAGCTGCACGGGACTGGGGTGTGTGTTCCTCCACGCTTCTGCAAACAGCCTCTAAGGAAATCATATCCTTATGCTTTAAGGATGCACCAAGCATAATCATATTTCCCAAGGTAGCATTGCCATTTTCCTCTGCCAACTGCTTTGCAGGGATATAGATGACATCTACATCATCCCGCTCTACTTTTTTATCAATCAAAAAGCTGTCCAGAACGATTAAGCCACCGGGGGCAACTGCGTTTTCAAACTTCTCCAAAGAGGGTTTGTTCATCGCAATCAAAATGTCCGGAGAGGTAATAACCGGAGAACCGATGGGTTCATCAGACAGAATGACTGAACAGTTTGCGGTACCGCCACGCATTTCAGGTCCATAAGAAGGAAGCCAGGAAATCTGCAATTCCTCGTCCATGCCTGCGTAAGCAAGGGTCTTTCCTGCAAACAACACACCTTGACCGCCAAAACCGGCAAAAATGATTTTCTGAATCATTATTCTCCCTCCTTACTCAATTTATCGCAATATACGCCAAGAGGATACTGGGGCATCATATTCTCTCTCAGCCAATCCAGTGCCTCCTCCGGACTTTTGCCCCAGTTGGTGGGACAGGTGGAAAGAACCTCAACCAAAGAGAACCCTTTCTTGTCAAGCTGACATTGGAATGCCTTTTTGATGGCAGCTTTCGCCTTGCGGATATTGGGTACAGAGTCAACGGCAACACGCTCAATATAAGCCGAACCCTCCAAAGTAGAGAGCATTTCGGACATACGAATGGGATAGCCCTGATCTTCAACCTTTCTTCCGTAAGGGGTGGTCTGAGTAACCTGACCAACCAGTGAGGTCGGTGCCATCTGACCACCGGTCATACCATAGATTGCATTGTTTACAAAGATAATGGTGATATTTTCAGAACGCGCTGCCGCGTGGACAGTTTCTGCCGTTCCGATTGCCGCAAGGTCACCATCGCCCTGATAAGTAAATACCAGATTTTCAGGATGAACCCGCTTGATGCCGGTAGCAACTGCCGGAGCACGACCGTGCGCCGCTTCCTGCATATCGCACTCATAAAAATTATATGCCATAACGCTACAACCAACCGGTGCAACGCCTACTGCTTTTCCTTCCATACCCAATTCATCCAAAACTTCCGCTACCAGACGGGTGATGATACCATGGGTACAGCCGGGACAAAAGTTGGTAACTACATCACTCAATGCATGAGGTCTGTCAAATACTGTTTCCATTGTTCTTTGCTCCTTTCCCTTATTTCTGCAAATACTTCTTCGCTTCTTCTACGATTGCTTCCTGTTCAGGAACCATACCGCCGTTACGGCCATAGAAGTAAACGGGCTTTTTGCCATTGACTGCCAGACGAACATCCTCTACCATCTGTCCTTGGCTCATTTCTACCGTCAGGAACATCTTGGCAGAATCCGCCCGCTGATTGATAATCTCAGAGGGGAACGGCCAGAGGGTAATCGGGCGAATCAAACCTGCCTTGATTCCCTGTTCCCGCAGGGTGTTTACCGAGGACATCACGATACGAGCAATGGTACCGTAAGCAACAAAAATCAACTCTGCATCTTCAGTCTGGTATTCTTCAAAAAGAACCTCATCCTTTAAGATGGTTTCGTATCTCTTGAGGCGGGCATCATTGAGTTCTTCCAACTCATCGGGAGTCAGGTACAGAGAGTTGATGATGTTCTTCTTTCTCTTCATACCAGTTCCGCAGGTTGCCCATTCCTTTTGGGGAAGGTCTTCTGGCGCAATGGGTTCCTTAAAGGAAACCGGCTCCATCATCTGGCCCAGCATACCATCGCCCATAATCATTGCAGGCATACGATAGGTATCTGCTTTATCAAAGGCAACGCCTACCAAATCCGCCATTTCCTGTACAGAAGAAGGCGCATAAACCAACAAGCGATAGTCGCCGTGACCGCCGCCCTTGGTTGCCTGAAAATAGTCAGACTGTGCCGGCTGAATACCGCCAAGGCCTGGGCCGCCACGAACGATGTTAATAATAACGCAAGGAAGGTCTGCACCTGCTATGTAGGAAATACCTTCCTGCTTCAAGCTGATACCGGGGCTTGAAGAACTGGTCATAACTCTTGCACCGGCGCCTGCTGCACCATATACCATATTGATTGCAGCCACTTCACTTTCTGCCTGCAAAAAAGTACCGCCACGCTTGGGCATCTGTTTTGCCATGTACGCTGCAAGTTCTGTCTGCGGGGTAATCGGATAACCGAAGAAATGTCGGCAACCGCTGCGCATTGCAGCTTCTGCTAATGCTTCATTACCTTTCATTAAAACTTTCTTTTCCATTTGCTTTTCTCCTCTTTTCTATCTTTCAACTTTAATGACGCAATCCGGACAAATGGTCGCGCACATTGCACAACCAATGCACTTTTCCATTTCTATTACCGTTGCGGGGTGAAACCCTTTTTCATTGATGGTTTCCGTGTCCATAATCACAATTTTCTTTGGACATACCGTGGTACAAAGTCCACATCCCTTACAGCGGTCTGCACGAAAGGTTACTCTTGCCATATTCTATTTCCTCCTTTAATTAAAATACCAAATTGATATATGTGTGAATCGGAAATGCCAAAGCTTCATATTCCTTTGGCAATTTCTTCAGATTCTCCTCTGTTCCTGTGAGGTAGACAACCGGAAGGTTGATTTCCTCCGCCAGCTGCTCTGCCAACTCCTGCCCCTTGAGAATCACCTCAGGGGTGGTATCTTCTTTCAAGTGTGTATTATTGATGATTCCTGTAATGGGAACCCGTGTGACTGCCGCAATCTCTGAAAAGGCATCCAGCGCCCCCTCCAAATCACCGGTAATCATTCTCCGCTCATTCAATACGAAGAACACATCACACGCTTCTTTTTCAAAATAAGAATGGTATCTGCCAAGGGGGATGGCGCCATCTTCGCCACCGCCCACATCAAAGATAACATATGCATCCTTGTCGGTAAATACGCTATAAATCTCCGGCGGGATGCCGGGGTTTTCCAGATTGCTGTTGGCAAACATTGGAGCAATCAAACGGATGCCATGCTCGGTCAAAAGCGCTTCTGCATCTTTGGTTCTGAAATAGGGATTGACGATGTCAAAATCAATGACAACCACCTTTTTCCCTTGCTCCCGCAATGCGAGGGCATAGTTGACTGCAATCTCCGTCTTTCCACTCCCGTAGTAGCCTACAAAAATCGTAATTCTCTTTGGGGTATTCATTGTATCTATCCTCGTTCTTTCTGTCTTATAATCCGAATGCCATCCTCTCGCTTTTTTGACAGCAAGCGCATCAAAACCGCACCGACTGCCAATCCGAGAAATGCACCAAGCACCGAAAATCCCTCGGTATCAGTCAGTCCATAGCCAGCACTTGCACCAAGCAACATCCCCAATGCCATGACGCCATAGCTTCCAAACATTCCGGAGAAAAACTTTTTGCTTGGCATCTCTATCAAAACCTCTTCTCCAATCACAAAGGGGTCGGCAGGATTATCGTTACCGGTAACAAAAACCGTTCCGGACGGACAACCGTGACAGGATGCACAGTTTCCGCCGCACGCCGATTCCCGCATTACCCGAATCTTCACGGTGCCACTTTCAATTTTGGCTACATAGCCAGTTTGCATCATTGCCACTATCGATTCTCCTTTAAGGTTTCTGCCATAGATAGCATTTCCTGTGCCGCCTGAAGGGTCAAATCGGTAATCATTACCCCGCCGATAATCCGCGCAAGCTCCTCTTTTCGCTTATTTTCTTCTAAGGGAGTTACCGATGTTTTGGTCTGGGTTTCATCCGAATTTTTTTCTATCAGGAAATGGGTATCTGCCATACTGGCAATCTGCGCCAGATGGGTGATACACAGGATTTGTCGGTCTTTTGCGAGCATACAAATCTTTTCCGCAATCTTTTGCGCCGCACGCCCGCTGACACCGGTATCAATTTCATCAAAAATCAAGGTTTCAACCATATCACTCTTGGCAAGGATGGATTTCATCGCCAGCATAATTCTTGACATCTCACCACCGGATGCAATTTTTGCAAGAGGTTTTAACGCCTCACCCGGATTGCCGGAAATCAAAAATTCTACTCGGTCAATCCCAAGGGGGGTATAGGCGCCTTCCTCCGGTTCCACGGCAACGGAAAAGCGCATTTTTTGCATATCCAAATCCGAAAGTTCCTGCATAATCGCAGTCTGCAAACGAATTGCCGTTTCCCTCCGTTTTTCTGACAAGTTTGCCGCCATATTCGCAAGCAAATCGGTTTCTCTTTGTAGTTCAGCATTTACCTCGTCCCTGAGGGCATCGCTGTTTTCAATCTCGGCAAGTTCTTGCTCGATGCGGTCAAGATAATGAAGAATCTCTTCTTCACTGCTACCATATTTCCGTTTCAGTTGGAATAGGGTTTGCAACCGTTCTTCCAGAAAATCAAGCTCACCGGGTTGATAATCGATCTTATCAAGATACGCTCGCAATTCATGCGTGACATCCTCCAAATCTGCAAGCACCGAGCTAAGGGTTTGATAAAATCCGTCAATTTGAGAATCAAAGCTATGAACAGTTTCCAACGCACGCACCGCAGAGGAGATTCTGTCATAGGCAGCCGCTTGTCTGTCATCGCCATAAAGCGCCTCATAAGCAGCATTGCTGCTTTCTGCAATTTGTTCAATATTAGAGAGATAGGTTCTGCGCTCCTCCAGTTCCGCCTCTTCGCCGGGGCGAATCTGTGCAGCTTGAATCTCTTGAATCTGGTACTGTAAGAGCTCAATGCGTCGCTGCTTTTCATCCTCATCAGTGAGCAGATTTTGCAGCCTTTCTTTCAAGGCTTCTACCTTGCGATATTGTCCTTGATACTCCGTCAGCGAATCTTGATAGCATCCGTAATCATCCACAAAGTAAATGTGAGTTCTGGGGCTCAAAATTGCTTGATTATCGTGCTGTCCGTGAATGGTGAGAAGAACTTCCGCCGCCTCTTTTAATTGCGCAAGCGGTGCCATATGCCCATTGATGCGACATCGGCTCTTTCCGTCGGTCGTAATCTGGCGATTGATATACAAAAGTCCGTCTTCACTTTCAATCCCTGTTTCCAAAAGTGCTTGCTCTGCTTTTGGGGAAAGCTCAAATACCATATCCACCGTTGCGGTGTCACAACCGGTACGGATCAAGTCCTTGGGGGTGCGTCCACCAAGTGCCATATTGATCGAATCAATTAAAATAGACTTTCCGGCGCCGGTTTCCCCTGTTAATACGTGAAAGCCGTCGCCAAAGGAGATGGTGATATCCTCGATTACTGCAATATTTTTAATATGAAGTTCTCTCAGCATTTTCCTCTCTCCTTTCTTTACTTAATCCGAAAGTTTTTTGCGCAGAACATCAAAGAAGTTTCTATCTTTGGTATAAAGCAACTGTACTTTTTGTTCAGAACGGGTGATGCGAATTTGCTCATCCTGTTCCAAAACGTGCTTTCGTTTTCCATCTGCCATCACCACAACCGAGGAACGGTAGGGCGGACAGGATGCAATTTCAATTACATCTTTTGCCGGCAGAACCGTAGAACGCGCCTTCATGGTGTGAGGACAAATAGGCGTCAGAATCATTGCATCGATTTCCGGATGCATAATCGCGCCGCCTGCAGATAAAGAATATGCCGTAGACCCAACCGCCGTCGCCGCAATCAAACCGTCGGCAGAATAAGTACCGATACAGGTCCCATTGACCGACGCTGATACCGTAACCATACGGGAATATCCGTCGCCGGAAACCACAATATCATTAAGGGCAGTAAAACGATTGATTTCCTCGCCGTTTTTCAAGATGGTACAATCCAGCATCATACAATCCCGCAGTTGATATTCACCTGCCAGAATTGCATCGAAGATTTCATATTCTCCCTTTTCCGCTTGCGCCAAAAAACCAAGGCTTCCCAAATTGATGCCTAAAATCGGGATGTGATATCTCGCTGCCTGAGGTGCAATATCCAAGATGGTACCATCACCACCGAGGACAACTGCCAATTCAGCTTCTTGCATCATACGTTCCAAGGAAACAAACTGGACATTGGGCAGGCTTTCATTTTGGAAACGTTCTTCCATAAAGACAGCATTTCCCTTTTCCAATAGAAATTGTGCCAATTTTCTCGTTTCATCCAAACCGATGTCCCTAAGCGCATTGGGGACAAGCGCAAGCTTTTTCATACTATCACCGATCCAAAATATGGGATGCTTCCACAATTGCTTCTGCATCCGGCTGTATATCTTCGCCTTTCTTTCCAATATACATCAGGTATTCAATATTTCCCTCCGGACCTTTGACCGGAGAATAATCTAAGCCCAATACTGCAAATCCAATTTCGCGCGTAAAGGCAAGAACGTTTTCAATCACTTCAAGATGTACCGCCTTGTCACGGACAACACCTTTCTTACCAACCTTCTCCTTACCGGCTTCAAACTGGGGTTTAATCAGGCAAACGCCGGTTCCGGATTTCTTAAGCAATTCATACGCCACAGGGAGCACCAGTTTCAAAGAGATAAACGACACATCCACCGAAAAAAAGTCAATTTCCTCCGGAACGTGTTCCTCTGTCACATAACGAATGTTGGTACGCTCTAAATTCACAACCCGTTCATCCTGCCGCAATTTCCATGCCAACTGTCCGTAACCCACGTCTACCGCATAGACCTTGGAGGCGCCATGTTGCAGCATACAATCGGTAAAACCACCCGTAGATGCTCCAATGTCCATACAGACAGTATCCTCCAAACTGATAGGGAAAACCGTCATCGCTTTGTCCAATTTCAGTCCACCACGGCTAACATATTTTAAGCTCTTTCCGCGGATTTCAATTTTTTCTTCACCATTGACCATTTCGCCGGCTTTTGTCGCCTTTTGTTCATTGACATAAACTTCTCCAGCCATAATCATAGACTGTGCCATTGAACGGCTCGAAACCAGTCCTTGTTCTACCAGAAAATTGTCCAATCGTTGTTTTGCCATAGTTTCCTCACATCACAATGTGTAAGATTTTTTTTGCAATTTGTTCGGGGGTTAACCCATACTTGCATTTCAGTTCCTTGATGGTTCCTTGAACAATAGGTTCATCCGGATAAGCAAACACCTCTACCCTTTGCTGCAAGAGCGCGCAGAGTTGTTGCCCGAATCCTCCGGTAAGCACATTATCCTCAAGAGATGCAACCAACTTTTTCCCTTTACAAAGTTTGAAAAGAATCTCTGCATTGAGGGGCTTGATTTGTTGAAGATCCAGAACTGCAGCATAAATTTGATGCTGCTCCAAAATTTCAGCAGCAGCGATTGCATCAAACACCGTTGTTCCAACCGCCGCAATCAGGACATCTTCTCCATCCCGCACCAGATTTCCGGAAAAACCTTTCTCTTCCTGGATTTCCCAACTCGCCATTATCGCTGTTCCCCGCGGGTAACGGATTGCCACCGGTCCATCACATTCTTCGACTGCGTAGCGCAGCATTCTGGAAAAATCAGCTTGGTTTGATGGTGATAAAATCGTAAATCCCGGCAGGTGTGAAAGATACGAAATATCGAACACCCCTTGATGGGTTTCTCCATCTTTTCCGACAGGACCGGAGCGATCCAGACAAAAGACCATATGCAACTTTTGCAGCGCCACATCATGAAGCAGTTGATCATACGCGCGTTGCAAAAAGGTGGAATAAATTGCTACACAGGGAATAAACCCTGCTTTTGCAAGCCCTGCTGCAAAAGTTACTGCGTGTTGTTCTGCAATTCCAACATCGAAAAACCGATCGGGAAACCTTTTTTGAAAAGATGTAAGCCCCGTTCCTAACGGCATTGCAGCGGTGATTGCAAGAAGTTCCGGATGTTTTTCAGCAAGATTGCAAAGGGTTATTCCAAAATGCTCCGACCAATCGATTTCTTTTTTCGCCAATGCTTGTCCGGTTTGGGTATCGAACTCCCCAATTCCGTGAAAGCGGTCCGGATCTTTTTCTGCAGGTGTATATCCCTTTCCTTTTTTGGTATGGATATGTACCACCACAGGTTTTTTCAGCGCCTTTGCCTGATGTAAAATCACTTCCAAATCTGAAAGATTGTGTCCGTCTACCGGTCCTAAATAGGTAAACCCAAAGTCCTCAAAAAACATATCCTTGACCAGCATCCGCTTAAATGCCGCTTTGATACGGCCAAAAAACTGTTTGAGCTTAGCGCCAATGACCGGAATTTTTTCCAGAACAGATTTCACATTGGATTTGAATCGAAAATATCGTTTGGTGTTGCGAATTTGCTTTAATTTTTTAGAAAAACCACCTACGTTTTGAGAAATCGACATTCCATTGTCATTCAGGACAACAACCAAGGGAATCTGCATTGCCCCTGCATGGTTGAGTGCTTCAAACGCCATTCCTCCGGTCAGAGCACCATCCCCAATCACTGCAACTGCCGTCTTGTCTTCACCTTCTAATTTTGCCGCAACTGCAAATCCGGTTGCCGCCGAAACAGAAGTGGAGCTGTGTCCGGTGTTAAACGCATCAGCAGGATGTTCCTCTGTTTTTGGAAAACCACTCATGCCGCCAAATTGACGCAAGGCATGAAACTGATTTCCTCTCCCTGTCAAAATTTTATGGACGTAGGATTGATGCCCCACATCCCAAACGATGCGGTCATATTCTACGTCAAAGACCTGATGCAACGCAATGGTAAGTTCTACCACACCCAAATTTGCTGCCAAGTGTCCGCCTGTTTTGGATACATGGGAAACCAAAAAATCACGGATTTCTTTTGCCAGCTCTTTGCGCTGCACAGCAGAGAGTTTCTTGATATCTTTAGAATCATAAATATTCTCAAGTAACGACTGCATCGTGTTTCTCCTATTCTATCGTAATATGGGGTTGAATTTGCTCAAAAAGTTTTTCTCCAATCCCCTGAATCTCAGTAATTTGTTCCACGGAATGAAATCCTCCCAACGTTTCTCGTTTTTCAAGGATTCGCTCCGCAATCTTTTCGCCAACACCGGACAGCGTCATCAACTCTTCCTTGGTCGCAGTATTGAGATTGATTTTTACTTCTTCTTTCGGTTCCGACTGCTCTGAAAAAACCGGTAAATCGTTGATTTCTTGATTGAGAGTTCCGTCCACACGATTTTGCCAGAGGTTGAGACCCCAGAAATAGCAGGACAATAAACCAAGGAGCGCCGGAATCATCAGGTATTTTTGGATTTGATTTTCCATCCCTATTTGTTATATCTGGAAGATAATTCTCCAAAGATGTCATCCCAAGTCAAACCCTGCTCAACCAGAACCACAGACAGGTGATAAAGCAAATCTGCGGTTTCGTATTGCACTTCTGCTTTTACATAGTTCTTAGATGCAATAATCACTTCTGCGGACTCCTCGCCCACCTTTTTCAGCATCTTGTCAATACCCTTTTCAAATAGGTAGTTGGTATAAGAGCCTTCTTTGGGGTTCTTGACCCGATCTACAATGATGTTATAGACATCGTACAGGATGCCGGGCTGTCTGCCAAGACCGGTAGGAATCTCAACTAGCTTGCCGTCAACTACCTTGCGATAGAAACAAGAGGGGTTTTCGGTGTGACAAGCAGCACCTTCCTGTTCGACTTTCAAGACCAAAGCATCGCCATCACAATCCACCAGAATGTCCTTAACATGCTGATAGTGACCAGAGGTTTCACCCTTTTCCCAGAGTTCGTTTCTGCTACGGCTGAAATAAGTTGCTTTTCCGGTTTCCAGAGTTTTGAGGATGCTGTCTTTGTTCATATAAGCACACATCAATACTTCTCCGCTGACCGCATCCTGCGCAATGGCAGGAATCAATCCTTTTTCATCAAATTTCAAATCATTCAAAAATTCCATCGTAAACACCTTTCCTTTTCTAGTTTATTTCATATCCTGACACAGAGAAACCGCTTCCGGAAGCTTGATATGTCCGGTATAGAGCGCCTTTCCAATAATTGCGCCCTCCACCCCGGTTTTGCTGAGGCGTTCCAAATCCTTCAAAGAAGACACGCCACCGGATGCAACCACATCCAAAGCTACATACTCCGCCATCTCCTGCATCGCCGTGAAATTCGGTCCTTTTAACATTCCATCCGTTGCAATATCCGTATAAATTAAAGTTGCAACGCCAAGCTGTTCCATTTGTTTTGCCAAAGAGAGGGCAGAAACCTTGCTGACCTCTTCCCATCCGCTGATGGCAACCATTCCGTCTTTGGCATCAATGCCGACGACAATACGCTTTCCGTATTCTTTGACCGCTTCTTTGACAAAATCGGGGTTTTTGATTGCGGCAGTACCCAGAATCACTCGTTCTACACCGTGTTCCAGATATTTTTCTACTGCGTGCATATCACGGATTCCTCCGCCAATCTCAATGGGAATTTGTAATTCCGATGCAATTCGGCAGACAATATCAAAGTTCGGCATATCGCCAGATTTTGCTCCATCCAAATCTACCAGATGAATCAAATCGCCCCCCTCTTCCTGCCAACGCAGAGCAACAGCAAGGGGGTCCTCGGAGAATGTAGTCTTTTTGCGATAGTCACCTTGTACCAAACGCACGCATTTTCCGTCTATCATATCTATTGCAGGGTATAAACGCATCAGTCCAGCTCTCCTTTAATCTTTTCAATCAAGTCCACAATTTCTTTGCGGTGGAGCTTCATACTTACCCGATTGACCACCAATCTTGCACTCAAGGGGCATACATCCTCAAGAACAGTCAACCCGTTCTCGTGCAGAGTTTTTCCGCTCTCAACGATGTCCACAATCACTTCAGAAAGGCCAACCAACGGACCCAACTCCACCGAGCCATTCAGCTTGATGATATCTACAGTCTGTCCTTTGACGCCATGAAAATAATCTCTGGCAATTTCTGGGTACTTGCTGGCAACACGCATAATATTGCGCCCCTCCAGCTTGCCTTTTAGTTCTGCAGGACCGGCAACTGCCATCTTGCAGGTACCAAAACCCAAATCCAGAACTTCATACAAATCCTTACCGCTTTCCAGCAAGGTATCCTTGCCAACAACCCCGATATCCGCCGCACCATATTCTACATAAGTGGGGACATCGGATGCCTTTACCAGAATAAAGCGGAACTTCTTTTTGGTATCAGTAAAAATCAGCTTGCGGGTTTTGGTCTGCATTTCCGCAACATCAAAACCAAGACGCCCAAAAATCTCAATGGATAGTTCTGCCAATCTGCCTTTGGCAAGGGCAACCGTCACATATTCGGACGCCTCCGTTTTGGAAAGTTCGGTTCCTTTTTCATCCTGCAATGCCGCCATCAGACGTTCTACGCCGATTGCAGCACCGGTTGCCGGTTGCTTTTTCCCGAATTTTTCCATCAAAGTGTCATAACGGCCGCCGGAACAAATGGGGAACCCTACCCCATAGGTAAATCCCTTAAAAATCATTCCGGTATAATAGTCCAAATGAGGCACCATACCCAAATCAATCGAAATATATTGTTCGTAATGAAGTTCTGCCAAAACCTGATAAATTTGTTCCAGATTTTTCAGTGCCGCTTTTGCCCCATTCCCGATTCCTTGTTGTTCCATCGCAGTTTGAATCACTGATACTTCCCCGAACTGGGTGGGCATACCGGCAAAAATTTTCTTTAATTCTTCCGGAATCTCCAAGATATTCAAAAACTGCTCAATGGCAACAAAATCCTTATCATTGATAAGACTGCGTAACTGATCCGCCTGCTCAGGGTTTAATTGTGCCTGCTTTGCAAGCTCCATAAAATAGCCAACCTGACCAATGTCAATCTGGAATTGTTTCATTCCGGCAGCAAGCAGCGTTTCGATGACTACCGAAATCACCTCGGCATCTGCCTCGGGTTTATTTTCGCCAATCAACTCGATGCCTACCTGAGAAAACTCTCTTTGCCGCGCTTGGCTGAACGCCTCATCGTTCCGGAAAGTGCTACCGGAATAGCTGAGTTTAAGCGGAATATCCTCGCCCAGAGATTTGGTTGCCGCAAGACGAGCGATTGAAGTGGTAAAATCCGGACGAAGCGCCAACATCCTTCCGTTCACGTCGAAGAACTTGAACATACTTTCCGCCTTGTTGGGCGTAGCTGTATGATAAACATCAAAGTATTCAAAGGTCGGCGTTTGTACCATTTTGTAACCATGCTTAGAAAAGGTTTCCCGAGCAACAGTTTCAATCCGGAATTTCAAATCACATTCATCCCAGAGGATATCAGATAACCCCTTGGGAGTGTGGGTTACTTTTTCGTTATTCAAGAACATCACTTCCATATTTGCGCAAAATATTACATATTAAGAAACATTATACCACTCAACACCTTTATCGTCAATAAAAAAATGTGAGAAAATCCCTTATTTTTGCCGAAAAAAATGGGAAATTTCAACATCTTTTATCCGCCTTGGATGCGTGGGCTATTTTTTCTTTTTGAGATAGTCCTTGAGATACTTTCCGGTATAGGATTTTTCGCATTTTGCCACTTTTTCCGGAGTGCCGCAAGCCACCAGATTTCCGCCAAGGTCACCGCCCTCAGGTCCCAAATCGATGATATAATCCGCTGTTTTGATGATATCCAGATTATGCTCGATCACCACAACAGTATTGCCGGCATCCACTAATTTTTGCAGCACCTCAATCAATTTATGCACATCAGCAGTATGCAAACCGGTAGTGGGTTCATCCAAGATATAGACGGTTTTTCCCGTTCCCCTTTTGCTCAGTTCCGTCGCAAGCTTTACCCGTTGCGCCTCACCGCCGGAAAGGGTGGTCGACGGCTGGCCAATCTTGATATAACCCAATCCAACATCAAACAAAGTTTGCAGCTTACGCTGAATCTTAGGGATATTTGCAAAAAACTCACAGCCCTCTTCCACTGTCATTTCCAGAACTTCATAGATATTTTTTCCTTTATAGCGCACCTCCAAGGTTTCGCGATTGTAACGCTTTCCCTCACAGACCTCACAAGGAACATAAACATCGGGCAAAAAGTGCATTTCGATACAGATAATACCATCACCGGTACAAGATTCGCACCGCCCGCCGCGGACGTTAAAGCTGAATCTTCCGGCCTTATAGCCTCGTGCTTTCGCCTCCGGAGTCATTGCAAAAACCTCACGGATATCTCCAAACATTCCGGTATAGGTCGCCGGATTGCTGCGAGGCGTTCTGCCAATTGGGGATTGGTCAATGGCAATGACCTTATCCAGATGTTCTATCCCTTTGATTTCCCGAAATTTTCCCGGATGCTTTTTGGCGTGATTCAGCTGATTCGCAAGCTCTTTGTAAAGGATTTCATTGACAAATGAGCTTTTCCCGCTCCCGGAAACACCGGTTACACAGGTAAAGGTCCCCAAGGGTATCTTGACATCGATATTTTTCAGGTTGTTCTCGGCGGCGCCACGAATCTCCAACGTATTGCCGTTACCCTTTCGCCGGGATTGAGGTACCGGAATCCGCTTTTTCCCGCTGAGATAAAGACCGGTTTCGGAGCGCTCGCATGCCATAATTTCTTCTGCCGTTCCCTGAGCGACAATTTCACCACCATGCACACCCGCTCCGGGACCAATATCGATAATGTGGTCCGCAGCCAGCATAGTATCTTCATCGTGTTCCACCACCAGCAGGGTATTACCTAAGTCACGAAGATGCTTTAACGTCGCAATCAAGCGGTCATTATCTCTTTGGTGAAGCCCAATACTGGGCTCGTCCAGAATATAAATAACCCCCATCAGGCTGGTTCCAATCTGGGTTGCCAAACGGATACGCTGTGCTTCTCCTCCGGAAAGTGTGCCCGCACTTCGGGACAAGGTAAGATAATCCAAGCCCACATTGACCAAAAAACGCAGTCGGTCATTGATTTCTTTTAAGACATGCTTGGCAATGGTTTTATCTTTTTCGGACAAATTCAAGGTCAGGTTCGAAAAGAACGCCAAAGCATTGGCAATGGAGAACTGACATACTTGATGAATGTTTAAGCCACTCACCGTAACCGCCAAAGTTTCCTTTTTCAAGCGGGTACCGCCACAATCCGAACAAGGTTTTTCAATCATAAGACTTTCAATTTCTGCCTTCGCCCATTCGGAATTGGTTTCCTTATAACGCCGTTTCAAATTATTGATAATTCCTTCAAAACGAGCGTATTTCATCCCTTTGGCAAACTTGTGGTCATAGGTCAGCTTGACTTTTTCCCCACGGGTTCCATACAGAAGAATATCCAAAACATCTTCCGGAAGCTCCTGAATGGGCGTATCCAAGCTGAATCCATAGTGCGCTGCCATCCCCTCGTAATACATACGGGAGATACTGCCCGGTTCTGTTCCCGACCAACCGCTGGCAAGGATTGCCCCCTGATTGATACTCAAGGATTTATCCGGAATCACCAGATCCGGATCAATTTTCGCAATGGTTCCAAGTCCTGTACAGGTCGGGCACGCGCCATAGGGCGTGTTGAATGAAAACATTCTGGGGGAAAGTTCCTCCATGCTGATACCACAATCATCACAAGCGTAATTCTGACTGAACATCATTTCCTCGCCATCAATGATATCCACCAGAACCAAACCATGTGCCATACGGAGCGCAGTTTCAATAGAATCTGCCAAACGCTTATCCATATCCGGTTTCACTACCAGACGATCAATCACAATTTCGATGGTGTGTTTTTTCTGCTTGTCAAGCTTTGGAATTTCGTCAGTAATCTCCATCATTTCGCCATCCACACGCACCCGTACAAATCCGTTTTTTCTGGCATCCTGAAAGGTTTTTACATATTCCCCTTTTCTTCCTCGTGCAATTGGTGACAAAATTTGAATCTTGGTTCGTTCCGGAAGAGCTTTGACCGCATCGATAATCTGATCCACCGATTGAGGCTTGATTTCCTTTCCACATTTGGGACAATGGGGAACGCCGATTCTGGCGAACAGCAAACGGATATAGTCATAGATTTCCGTCACCGTACCCACGGTAGAACGAGGATTTTTACTTGTAGTTTTCTGGTCAATAGAGATTGCAGGAGAAAGCCCCTCAATGGATTCCACATCTGGCTTGTCCATCTGCCCCAAAAACTGTCTGGCATACGCCGACAAAGATTCTACATAACGCCGTTGCCCTTCTGCATAAATAGTTTCAAAGGCAAGGGAAGATTTGCCGGAACCGCTGAGTCCGGTCAATACCACAAACTTGTCCCGCGGAATTTCTACCGAAACATTTTTCAGGTTGTTCTCGTTTGCTCCTTTAATCACAATATTTTTATTTGACATTGGTTTCTTGCTCCTTTTCTATCAGACTTTCCAGATGTCTTATTTCATCGCGAATCTGTGCTGCCAATTCAAATTGCAAAAGTTCGGCAGCCTTTTTCATCTCTACCGTCAGTTCGGCAATGCTCTTCTGCCACTGCACCGCTTGATTCTGCTTGGCAACCTTTTCCTTCGTTACCGTCTGGGTCGCCTCAATGACCTCGTGTACCTCTTTGCGAATGGTGGTTGGCGTAATCCCATGCTTTTGGTTAAATTCCATTTGTAATTCCCGACGCCGATTAGTCTCCCGAATGGCATAATCCATAGAGCGGGTTATGGTGTCTGCATACATAATTACTTTACCCTCGGCATTTCTCGCCGCACGACCAATGGTCTGTATGAGCGAAGTATCACTCCGCAAAAAGCCTTCTTTGTCTGCATCCAGAATGGCAACCAGAGATACCTCCGGAATATCCAACCCTTCTCGTAAAAGATTGATGCCCACCAAAACATCAAACACGCCAAGACGCAAATCCCGAATAATCTCCATTCGTTCGATGGTTTGAACATCTGAGTGCAAGTATCTTACCTTTACGCCCATTTCCTCCAAATATTCGGTTAGCCGTTCTGCCATTTTCTTGGTAAGCGTTGTCACAAGGACTCTTTCATCTTTTTTAGTTCTCTCAATGATTTCACTGTAAAGGTTATCTACTTGCCCCGTAATCGGTCGCACTTCCACCTCCGGATCCAAAAGTCCGGTAGGACGGATAACCTGTTCCACAATCCCTGTGGATTCTTCTTTTTCAAATTCTGCAGGCGTTGCACTAACAAAGATTGCCTGATTCAGTTTTCCATAAAACTCATCAAAGGTCAAAGGACGATTATCAAAGGCAGAGGGTAAGCGGAACCCGTAATTGACAAGATTTTCTTTCCGTGACCGATCGCCTGCAAACATTGCCCTTACCTGTGGTAGTGTAACATGGGATTCATCTACAAACAACAGAAAATCTTTGGGTAGATAGTCAATCAGGGTAAAGGGTGGTGTTCCTGCCGCCCGTCCGCTCATATGTCGGGAGTAGTTTTCGATTCCATTACAGAATCCGGTTTCCCGCATCATCTCAATGTCATAATTGGTGCGTTGTTCCAGTCGTTGTGCTTCTACCAGCTTGTTTTCTTCCCGAAGCTCTTTTAAGCGTTCTTCCAATTCCTTTTCAATGCTTTCGATCGCACGCTCCCTCTTTTCTGGTGTGGTTACATAGTGGGATGCCGGATAAATGGCAACGTGCTTCCTCTCAGCAACCACTTCTCCGGTTACCGGGTTGAAATCGTAGATTTTTTCCACTTCATCCCCAAAAAATTCAATGCGAACTGCATTTCCGGATGATTCAGACGGGAAAATATCCAAAACATCCCCCCGCACCCGAAATTTGTTGCGCACAAATTCCATTTCATTTCGTTCATACTTAATCTCTATCAGCTTGGCAATGACCTCGTCCCTGTCCTTAATCATCCCCGGCCGCAGAGAAATCACCATATTGTTATAATCAATGGGGTCACCCAGTCCATAGATGCAGGAAACGCTTGCCACAATAATGACATCCCGACGCTCAAAGAGCGCCGCGGTTGCACTATGCCGCAATTTGTCAATTTCCTCATTGGTAGATGCATCTTTTTCAATATAGATATCCGAATGAGGGATATACGCCTCTGGCTGATAATAGTCGTAATAAGACACAAAATATTCCACAGCATTATTCGGAAAAATTTCCTTAAATTCACTACAAAGCTGTGCTGCAAGGGTCTTGTTATGGGCAAGCACCAAAGTCGGGCGCTGCACTTTTTCAATGACATTGGCCATGGTAAAGGTTTTGCCGCTGCCCGTAACTCCCAGCAGAGTCTGAAACTTATCCCCGCGCAAAACACCGGCAGACAAGGCTTCAATCGCCTTGGGCTGGTCGCCGGCAGGCTTATACTTTGACGCAACTTGAAACTCCATATTCCATACCTCATATATTTATAATTTGATCCTATCTTAACAATCTATTGTATCACGCTTATGTTGTGATTGCAACCCCTTTTGAGAACTTTCCATCCATTCCCACCGACTATAAAACTCGGCAAAAACAAAGGGGTTTCCTTTTGTTTCTTTGTGCATCTTTTTCCCAAAATTCCTTGACAAAATATTCCGTCCGTGATATGCTATCACTAATGTGTTAGCACTCCTTTGGGTAGAGTGCTAACAAAATAAAACCGGAGGTGTTGTGTATATGCCGTTGGATGAACGAAAAAAGTCCATATTGCGTGCCATCGTTGAGGGGTATATTCAAAACGCCGAACCGGTGGGGTCCAGAAGTATTGCCAAAAATACCGATTTGAATTTAAGCCCTGCCACCATCCGTAACGAGATGGGGGATTTGGAGGAAATGGGATTCCTGTTACAGCCCCACACCTCTTCCGGTAGAATTCCGTCCAGTCAAGGCTTTCGCTTTTATGTGGATTCCTTGATGGAGCGTTATCGCATGACCAATGCGGAGATTCAGCAATTGCAGGACGCAATGTTCCATAAGATTCGGGAACTAGACAAAATTGTCAAAGATGTTTCTGCTACCTTTTCTAACATCACCAATCTTCCTACCTTTGGCGTGCTTCCCACCATCAGTTATGGTGTCATCAAGGCAATCAAACTGGTTTCGGTGGATGGAAAAACCTTGATGGTGATTGTTTCTGACAGCTCCGGCTTGATTAAAAACAAGCTTTTGCGGTTAAAGACGCCGATTTCCGAAACAATGGTCGAAGAAATCACTCAGGCGCTGAATCAACATCTGGTTGGGTATACCCGTTCTGAAATGAATCTGGATCGTGTAATCGAGGTCATCAATGCCGTAGGCGACAATCACGAAATTTTGTCCTCGGTTCTGGAACTGGTCAACGAGGCGATTTCTGAAATTGACCGACGAGAGATTTATATGGAGGGTTCTTCCAACATCCTCCGCTTTCCTGAATATAACGAAATCACCAAAATCAAAGAAATTTTTGAATTTTTTGATGATAAGCAAGGTTTAGAGTCTTTGGTAAATCATCTTCCATCCATCAGCGACGGAAAGGTGAAAGTATTTATCGGGGATGAAAATCAACTGCCGCAGTTAAAGAACAACAGCGTTGTTCTTTCAACTTATAAAGCGGGGGCAAACCTCACCGGTATCATTGGCGTGGTCGGGCCCGTCCGTATGGATTATGCAAGAGTGGTTTCTGGCGTAGAATTCTTTTCCAAACAGCTTGAAAAAATGCTGAGTCAGGAATTTGAAACCGAACCGTTGCCAATCCAGAAACAACTGAATGGAAAAACCAGCAAAGGAGATGAGTAAATGAGCCAAAATACAAATCCTGAGGAAAACTTGCAAAATGAAGTTGAGGAAACGGTCACGGATACCGAAACAACGGATGATGAGGTGGTTGAAGAAAAAACACCTTTAGAATTGGCAGAAGAATCGATTGCCAGCCTCACTGACAGACTGATGCGTACTGCAGCGGAGTTTGACAACTTCAAAAAACGTTCTCAGCGTGAAAAAAGCGAGGTTTATAGCACCGCTGTCTGCGATACCGTTGAAAAGCTGCTACCGGTTTTGGATAATCTGGAGCGGGCGGTTTCGGTTGAAGACGCTGAGGCTGCAAACGTGCTGGAAGGCGTCAAAATGATTCAAAAGCAATTTGTGGATGCCCTTGCTGCCATCGGTGTTTTGCCAATGGATGCGGTGGGCAAGCCCTTTGACCCTGAAAAGCATAACGCCGTCATGACAGAAGAAAGTGATCAGGAAGAAAACACCGTGTTAGAAGAACTGATGAAAGGCTATGTCTATCAAGATAAGGTTGTTCGCCACGCCATGGTAAAGGTGAGCAACTAATCAAAGAATATAACGAAAAATGAAAGGATGATTCATTATGGCAAAAATTATTGGTATTGACTTAGGTACAACAAACTCTTGTGTTTCCGTCATGGAAGGTGGCGAACCCACTGTTATCACCAATCCGGAAGGCGCAAGAACTACCCCTTCTGTGGTTGCATTCACCAAAACCGGTGAGCGTTTGGTAGGACAGGTTGCAAAGCGTCAGGCAATCACCAACCCCGACCGCACCATCAGCTCCATCAAGCGTGATATGGGTACTGACCGCAAGGTTGCAATCGATGACAAAAACTATTCTCCTCAGGAGATTTCTGCAATGATTCTGCAGAAACTGAAATCCGATGCAGAAGCATATCTGGGTGAAACCATTTCTCAAGCAGTAATTACTGTTCCTGCTTACTTTAGCGACGCACAGCGTCAGGCAACCAAGGATGCAGGTAAAATCGCAGGTCTTGAGGTTCTGCGTATCATCAACGAGCCCACCGCAGCAGCTCTGGCATACGGACTGGAAAAGGATATGGACCAGAAGATTATGGTTTATGACCTTGGCGGCGGTACCTTTGACGTGTCCGTTCTGGAAATCGGCGACGGCGTATTTGAGGTTCTGGCAACCAGCGGTAACAACCGTCTGGGCGGTGATGATTTTGATGACAAAGTAATGCATTATCTGGCAGATGAGTTCCAGAAGGAAAACGGCATCGACCTGCGTCAGGACAAGATGGCATTGCAGAGATTGAAGGAAGCGGCTGAGAAAGCGAAGATTGAGCTTTCCGGTGTAATGAGCTCCAATGTAAACCTCCCCTTTATTACCGCAGACCAGACCGGTCCGAAGCATCTGGACATCACCATTACCAGAGCACAGTTTGACTCTTTGACCGCTGATTTGGTTGAAAAGACTATGGAACCCACCAGAAACGCATTGCGCGATGCAGGTCTTTCTCCCAGTGATATCGACAAGGTATTGCTGGTAGGTGGTTCTTCCAGAATCCCTGCGGTTCAGGAAGCAGTCCAAAAGTTCATTGGCAAAGAACCCCACAAGGGCATCAACCCTGACGAATGTGTGGCAATCGGTGCATCCATTCAGGCAGGTGTGCTCTCCGGTGATGTAGAGGATTTGGTACTTCTGGATGTAACTCCTCTGTCTTTGGGTATTGAAACCATGGGTGGCGTATTCACCAAACTGATTGAGAGAAATACCACCATTCCTACCAAGAAGAGTCAGATCTTCTCTACGGCTGCAGACAGCCAGACCAGTGTTGAGGTTCACGTTCTGCAGGGTGAAAGAGAAATGGCAGCTTACAACAAAACTCTGGGCAGATTCAGTCTGACCAACATTCCTCCCGCACCCCGTGGGGTTCCCCAGATTGAAGTTACCTTTGATATCGACGCCAATGGTATCGTAAAGGTTACTGCAAAGGATTTGGGTACCGGTCAGCAACAGGATATCACTATTACTTCTTCCACCAACCTCTCTGATGAAGATATCGAAAAGGCTGTCAAGGAAGCAGAGCAGTTTGCAGCAGAAGACAAGAAAAAGAAAGAAGAAGTCGATGTACGCAACGGTGCAGATAATATGGTATACCAGACCGAAAAGACCTTGAACGAAATCGGCGACAAGATTGATGCTTCTGAAAAAGATGGCATTCAAGCTGAAGTAGATAAGCTCAAGGAACTGCTTAAGGCATCTCCCTTGGATGTAGAGGCGGTCAAGGCACAGACTGAAGCCGTTTCTCAAAAGTTCTATGCAGTGTCCGAAAAACTGTATGCTGCAGCACAGCAGGCACAGCAAGCACAAGGTGCTGAGCAGGCTCCTGATGACAATGTGGTAGATGCAGAATACACCGAGGTTCACGACGACAACAACTAACGAACGCAAGAAACAGGCGGGCAGTTTTTTGTCCGCCTATTTCGCATCATATCGTGAGGTTATTTATGGCAGAGAAAAGAGATTATTATGAAGTCCTTGGAGTGACAAAATCCGCTACCGGGGACGAAATTAAAAAAGCATACCGCAAGCTTGCAAAAAAATATCATCCCGACCTGAATCCGGATGATAAAGAGGGCGCGGAAGCAAAATTCAGAGAAGCAACCGAGGCTTATGAAGTCTTGAGCGATGCAGAGAAAAAGCAACGCTATGACCAGTTTGGCCATGCGGCATTTGACCCTGCAGCCGGCGGTGGCGGTGGCTACGGCGGCGGTTTTGGCGGCTTTGACGGATTTGATATGGGAGATATCTTCAGCAGTTTTTTCGGCGGTGGCTTTGGTGGTCAACGCAGTAACCCCAACGCTCCACAACGGGGCCGCGACCTCAATTATAGCGTAGATTTATCCTTTGAAGAGGCTTGCTTTGGGGTGGAAAAGGATATCACCGTCAACCATTTAGAAAAATGTTCCTCCTGCTCCGGTTCAGGAGCGGAAAAAGGCAGTTCTCCCGAAACCTGTCCCACCTGTCACGGAACCGGTCAGGTTCGTACCGTACAGAGAACCGCTTTTGGTAACTTCCAGAGCGTTCGTCCCTGTGATTCCTGTGGCGGTAAGGGTACCATTATCAAAAATCCCTGTAAATCCTGTCACGGCGAGGGAACCGTCCGCAAACCCAAGAAGGTACGGGTCAAGATTCCCGCAGGTATTGATGACGGTCAACAGGTTTATGTACGGGGCGAAGGTGATACCGGAATCCGCGGCGGTGCAAACGGAGATTTGGTTTTGAATATCCGGGTACGCAGACACAAGCTGTTTGTGCGCCAGGGTTATGACATTCTTTGCGACTATCCCATTTCCTTTGTGCAAGCAACGCTGGGCGCTGAGGTTCAAGTTCCCACCATTGATGGCAAGGTTTCCTACCAAATTCCTGAGGGAACACAACCCGGCACCGTATTCCGCCTGCGTGGAAAGGGCGTACCGAAGATCAATTCTTCTCAGCGTGGTGACCAATATGTTACCATCACAGTAGAAATCCCCAAGGGTCTCAATGAAAAGCAAAAGGATTTGCTCAAGACCTTTGATGAAAATGTGGACCCTTCCAAATACAAGCAAAGCAAGAGCTTTTTCGAAAAAATGAAAGAGGTTTTTAAGTAAAATACCAAACGCCGACATTTCGCCGGCGTTTTGGCTTATTCGTGATTAAAGGAGAAAACTATGGATTGGATTAAAGTAACCATTACCACCACCGCAGAGGGTATTGACCCTGTCAGCGGTCGTTTGCTCAACCTCGGTATCAACGGGATTGAGATTTCTGACAAGGATGATTTTAAGGAATTTTTAGAGGAAAACCGCAAATATTGGGATTATGTGGATGAAACATTGGAACAACTGAAAAATGCCGATACCACCATCACCCTTTACTTAAGCGACGGTGCAGCGGGACTTGAACAGCTTGCCGCTGTGCAATCTTCGATGAAGGAATTGAAGACTATGGACACAGAGAACATCTTTGGTTCTCTTTCTGTTTCCTCCGATTCTGTCAAGGACGAGGACTGGTCCGAAATCTGGAAACAGTACTTCCACCCCATTCCTGTGGGCGAAAAAGTATTGATCAAACCCGCTTGGGAAACCGTGGAGGACACCGACGGACGCACCGTCTTTACCGTAAATCCCGGAATGAGCTTTGGTACCGGCTCTCACCCAAGCACCCGTTTTTGTATTGAAGAAATCGAAAAACACCTCAAATCCGGCGATACCGTTCTGGATTTGGGCTGCGGTTCGGGAATTTTATCCATCATCGCCCTTCTGCTGGGTGCAAAAAATGCCGTTGCCGTTGACATTGATGCCAATGCTATCGATGTAGCATACAGCAATCTGGCGCTCAATGGGCTTTGCAAAGAGAACTACCACGCCTTTGCGGCAGACGTGCTTACTGATGCCTCTGTCAGAGAAGAACTTGGCACCTATGATGTGGTTCTTGCAAACATTGTGGCAGATGTCATCATCGCACTCTCGTCCTTTGTACGCCAATTTATGAAGCCTGACGGCATCTTCATCTGCTCTGGCATTATTTTAGAGCGGTTGGAGGAAGTAACCACTGCATTAACCAATGCAGGCTTTACCTTGGTTGAAGTACGAAAAGAAACCGATTGGGCTTGTGTTACAGCTCGTTAACATTTTTCCGGATTTTAAGAAATCCTCTTGCAAATCCCGCTTGGTATGGTAAAATAAAAAAAGAACCTTTGACAGGAGGTTGATTTATGCGCCGTTTTTTTACAGAACCGCAGAATATCAAAGATGATATTGCCTGCATTTTGGAAGATGCCGCACACATCACCCGTGTTCTCCGAATGGAACTTGGCGATGAGATTCTTTTGTTTGACGGCAGCGGCTATGAATACCTTGCCAAACTGATTCAAATTGACCCAAAGGAATGTCGTGCACAAATTCTTGACAAAACCTATTCCAAGCAGGAACCACAGATTTCGGTTACCATTTTTCAAGGGATTCCCAAATCCGGAAAGATGGAGTCCATCATCCAAAAATCCGTGGAGCTTGGTGCTTCCGCCATCGTTCCTACGGCTTTGGATCGTTGTGTTGCAAAGCTGGAACAGGGCAAAAAAGAGACGGAAAAATTAAAACGTTGGAACAAGGTTGCTCTGGAGGCCGCAAAGCAATGCGGGCGTGGAAAAGTCCCCGAGGTACTTCCTGCAATGACCTTAAAACAGGCGATTGCAGAAATGAAAACGATGGATTTAGCATTGATGCCTTACGAGATTTTAGGACATCAAGGTGAATCTTCCTTAAAAGCCACACTGAGGGAAAAGGATTTTAAGACCGTAGGAATCCTGATTGGTCCGGAGGGTGGATTTTCCGACGCAGAGGCTGAAATTGCAAAAGATGCAGGACTAAGCTTGGTAGGTCTTGGCAGAAGAATTTTGCGTACCGAAACGGTTGCATCCTCAATGCTCTCGATGATTATGTATGAAAAGAATGAACTTTAATCCATAACAGAAAGGAAACTACAAATGAGTAAGCATGAAAGAAATGAAAAATTAACAAATTGGTATATGATTAACCTGACTTGGGGCGTGGTTGGTATTCTGGCTTTGACCGCAATCTACCGTGCATCCCACTATGTAAATACCCTGATGATGATTCAGCCTATGGCATGGGTTTTGACCGGAGTGTTTGCGCTGGGTGCCATTGCCCTTTTTATTCTTGGAAAGACACAGGTAATTAAAAACACAAGCCGCGCCAATCACTATGCAATCTTTACCGCGGTTTGCGCCTTGGTTAGCCTGTGGCTGGCACTTTACAACAAACTGCGGATGCCTTTGGAAAGCCTGCTCCGTACCATTACCGGAAACGCTTCCTTGATGGTATCTTCTTATTGGAATGTTTGGATTCCCATGGCATTGATTGGTGTGTATCTGGTAGGTGCTTTCATTTATCTGGTCATCAATCTGGCAAAGAAATAAGATAAGAACACAAAAAAGCTCGGCATTGCCGAGCTTTTTTATTGTTTCATTTCTTGATTTCTTTTGATGCAAGCATCGATTCCTGCTTGCAGAGAAGAACAAAATCCGGTACGTTCCAGTTCATTGACCGCCGCAATAGTAGTTCCACCGGGGGAACAAACATTGTCCTTTAATTGTTGTGGATGAATCCCTGTTTCCAGTACCATTTTTGCGCTCCCCTCCACCGCTTTTGCGGCAAGGCGCAAGGCATTGGCTTTGGTCAGTCCATAACGCACACCTGCATCCGCCATAGCGTCCAACATCATATACACATAGGCAGGGCTGCTACCGTGGAGTGCAGTTGCGATTTCCAGTTCCTTTTCCGGAAGAATCATTGCATCCCCGATACTACCAAGCAGATTAAGAATCTTCTCTTCTTCTGCCTTAGTGATATTTTTATTCGGTGCAACCACCGTCATTCCGCAACCCACCATTGCCGGCGTGTTGGGCATGGTGCGCACCAATTTTTTGTCTGCGCCCATACATTGTTCCATAAAAGCAAGGGTCACACCTGCGGCAATAGACAGATATATTTTTGAGGTATCGCCTTGCATCTGTTCCATAACCATTTGGATGATGTTGGGCTTTACCGCAAAGATAATCAAGTCACTTTTTTCTTCTACAAGGCGGTTATCCTCGCAGACTACAACGCCTTGCTCTTTCCAAATGGAAAGCTTGGCAGAATCCTTGTCGGAAATAATCACATCTTCTGCCTTTACCATTTTGGATTTGAGCATTCCGCCAAGCAAGGCAGATGCCATATTTCCGGCGCCGATCAATCCAATTTTCATCGGGATTTCCCCCTTATTTTGTGCATTTCCCTTGGAGGTATGCTTCAATTCGGTCAAGACCGGTTTGAATTACTTCCATTGAGGTTGCATAGGACAGTCTTACATAGCCATCGATACCAAATCCCTCACTGGGGACCATAGCAACCAATGCCCGTTCCAGAATATCTTCACACAAATCGCTGGCAGTGCGAATCATTTTTCCGTAATGCTCCTTGTTAAGCACCTCTTTTACATTCATAAAAATGTAAAATGCGCCATGAGGAACACGACAGCTCAAACCATCAATACTGTTGATGCGCTCAACCATATAATCTCTGCGTTTGACATATTCCTGTTTCATCACATCAATGATGCTCTGGTCGCCGTTGATGGCTTCTACCGATGCTCTTTGCGCAATAGAGTTGGGGTTTGAGGTTGCATGACTCTGGATATTGCTCATCGCCTTAATAATCGGTGCTTCTGCAACTGCGTAACCGATTCTCCAACCGGTCATTGCATAAGTCTTTGCCATACCATTGATGATAATAGTCAGCTTGCGTGCCTCATCATTGAGGGTTGCAATATTCACATGCTTTCCTTCATAGATCAACTTCTCATAAATCTCATCAAAGATGATATAAATTTGATGTGCAACTGCAAACTCAGCAATGGCTTTCAATTCCTCTTCGTTATAAACCATTCCTGTGGGATTGCTGGGGGTATTCAGTACCAACGCACGGGTTTTTTCTGTACAAGCCGCCTTAAGCTGTGCAATGCTGAATTTGAAATCATCCTCTTCTTTGGTATCGATGTATACAGGAACACCATCTGCCATCTTGACCATTTCCGGATAGCTTACCCAGTAGGGTGCAGGAATAATCACTTCATCCCCCGGATTCAAAATTGCCATAAAAGTGTTGGTCAGGGCGTGCTTGCCGCCGTTACATACAATCACATTGTCGGTGGTATATTCCAGACCGGTGTCCGCCTTGACCTTGCAACAAATTGCGCGCTTTAAGTCAATGGTACCGGATGCCGGTGTGTAACGGGTAAAATTCTCCTGGATTGCAGTAATACCTGCTTCTTTAATATTATCAGGCGTATCAAAATCCGGCTCGCCTGCACCAAAGCCGACTACCGGAATGCCTTGTTGTTTCATTTGTTTGAATTTTGAGTCAATCGCCAGGGTCGGGGAGGGACTAATCGACTTGGCTTTCTCCGAAATTCGCAATTCCATATTCTATAAACCTCCAACTAAAAACAAGCTAACTATTATTTTACTATATTTATTGCCAAAAAGCAAGGTTATTTTGCATAAACTTTCCTTGCGTCCGGTAAACTTTCCGCAAAAATCCTATGAAAGTTGTCAAAAAGAATCTTTTCTATCAATTTTTGAGAAAACCCGAACCTTTGCATCCCAAGAATCAAAGCATGGATATCCTCAACGCCCTGCATCCCTTGGGGAAGCGCAGAAACACCATCAAAATCAGAACCGATACCCAGTATATTTTCTCCGCCTCGTTCCAAAACATATTCCATATGAGAAAGGATTTGCCGGATAGAACATTCCCCATCGTCCGAAAGAAATTCCGGGAAAAAGTTAATCCCCATTCCACCTCGTCTTGCAACCAAGCAATCAATTTGTGCATCACTTAAGTTCCGCGGATGCTTGCAGAGTGCCTGTACGCACGAGTGAGACGCCACAAAGGGTTTTTGGGTGACTTCTGCCACATCCCAGAATCCTTTGATCGAAAGATGGGATACATCCACCAGAATCCCCAATTCTTCCATCATAGCAACGGCTTGCTTCCCAAAATCCGTCAAGCCTCCTCCTCGCTCTTCCATAATCCCGTCTGCAAGCTCGTTGCTCCAATTCCAAGTTAAGGTAATCAGCCGAACACCAAGCTGATAATACATCCATAGGGCATTCAGACTCCCGTGAAGCGCTTCTCCCCCCTCTAAAGAAAGGATTGCACCAAGCCCCTTACCCTCTTTGACCCTTTCCAAATCCTGCACAGTTCGAATCAAGGAAATCGTTTCCTTGTTTTCTTCGATTTCTGTATGCAGTTTTTTCAGCAAAGAAAGGCAATGTTCCATAGGAGTAACACGAATACTTTTTTTGTCCACAAACGCTGCAAAAACCTGAATATATCCGTCGTATTCCTCCATCCGTGTTAAATCCAGATGGAGGTTATTTTGCTTTAGGGGTTGTTCCTTAAGCACCATTTCAAGGGCGGTATCACAATGCAAATCAAAAATTTGTGGTTTCAACAAATTCCCTCCATAACAATATTTTCAATATGGTGGATGTGATTAAGGCGTGGAGTATCTTCACAAATAGTCGCAAGAACTTCAATCACATCAAATCGGATTTCCTTATTCGTTGGATGATGTTGGAGATACCCGCGCGCTGCTGAAAGCATGTGTTGTTGTTTGCGGTAATCCACCGCCTCAGCGGGAAGCCCAAACGCGGTGTTGCTACGAGTTTTTACCTCCACGAAAATCAGCCACTTCCTATCTTCCACAATCAAATCCAGTTCGCCGCCACGTGTACGATAGTTCTGTTCCAAAACCCGATATCCTTTGGCAGAAAGAAAATCCGCCGCAACATACTCTCCAAAATCTCCAAGATTTTTGTTGTATCTACTCATGTTTTCCCAACACCTTTGCTGTGATAAAGCTTCTGCGGTGCAACGGGCAAAGTCCCGCGCTGCGAATTCCCTCCATATGGAGCTGGGTTCCATAGCCTTTGTGTTTGGCAAAGCCATACTGGGGATAGACCGCATCCATTTCTACCATGTAGCGGTCTCTGCTCACCTTTGCCATAATGGATGCCGCCGCAATGGATTGGGAATTGGCATCTCCCTTGATAATATATTCCGAATCCACCGTAAAGGGAATATGATCATTGCCGTCCACCAGCAAAAAGTCTGCAGGAACATTGAGGCCATCTACCGCCATCTGCATCGCACGATGGGTTGCCTGTCGAATATTGATTTCATCAATGATTTCCGGCTCTACATAGGCAACCGACCAAGCAACCGCCTCTTTGGCAATGATGTCATAAAGCGCCTCTCTCTTTTTTTCGGTCAGCTTTTTGGAATCGTTGATTCCCTCAATCACCAGCCCCGCCGGCAGAATCACTGCTGCGGCACAAACCGGGCCTGCCAAAGGACCACGCCCAACCTCATCCACACCGGCAATCGCTTGATAACCTTGATTCAGATACTTCTTTTCATAGCTTAGCATATCCATTTTTTATCCTCCTTAGCAAAAAAGACTGAATTCAATGAAATCAGTCTTTTATATCTCATCCTTATCCGTTGGGGGAAACTCCAACGAAATCTTTCCAATTTTTGCAGAGCGAAAATCGTCCAATACCAATCCGGATGCCCGAAAAGTATCGATATTTCCACCGGAAATCACGCAACCGCGCTTTCTACCGATGGTTTCTAAAAGGTCATAGGGTTCTTCTTCTATCGAAGATTCCTCTAAACGAAACCGTTCCATCAGCAAAACTGGATATTGCACCTTCAGATATCCCAATAATTCGCAAGCCAATTCCTCAATATCGATGATTTCATCCTTAATTCCGCCTGTAAAGGCAATCCGCTTTGCAACCTCGGGATTTTCAAATTTGGGCCACAAAATTCCCGGCGTATCCAGCAATTCATACTTTCCCGCAATGCGAATCCATTGTTTGGCAGTGGTCACACCCGGCCGGTCACCGGTTTTGGTTGCGCCTCTGCCGGAAAGACGGTTAATAAAAGAAGATTTGCCCACATTTGGGATTCCCACCACCATCATTTTCACACTGTGGCGTTGGATTCCTTTGGCCTTATCTCTTTCAAACTTTTCTTTCATTACTTTGTCAATCGCCTCGTTCAGGGCAGAAAATCCTTTTCCGCTCTGGCTATCCACCGCAATGGTTGCATAACCGCGGTCCGTAAAATAGCTTTGCCAAGCCTCGGTAGCCGCACCATCTGCAATATCCGCCTTGTTGAGCACAAGAATTCGTGGACGGTTGCCTACAATCCGGTCGATTTCCGGATTTCGGGAGGATAAGGGAAGTCGTGCATCCAAAAGCTCAACCACCACATCCACCAATTTCAAATGTTCAGAAATCATCCGGCGGGTTTTTGCCATATGTCCGGGAAACCATTGTAAATTCATTGTTTTCTCCTTATAAACCGTATTCCGGGTTGGCTTCTTCTCCCATCAAGCCGATGGAATCCAGAGGCCAGAAACGGAATACTGCGCCGCCCAGAATTTCTTCCTTGGGAATCTGTCCCAGATGGCGACTATCCTTACTGTTGTTTCGGTTGTCTCCCATTACAAAGTAATGGTCCTTTTTAATCACAATGGGATGATCTTTGTCATAATCGGCAGTCTTTTCCTGATTGAGGATATAAAGTCCCGTGGTACGGGTTTTCTCCTTAATGTAAGGCTCATCCAAGAGGACACCATTGACAAATACATCGCCGGTCTTAAAATCAATATACACCTTGTCGCCCTCAGTTGCAATCACACGCTTGATATAGGGATGTCCCGGATCGGACTGGGGAACAAAAATAACCACATCGCCCTTTTCCGGTGTATAAAAAAAGCGATTTACATACAAGCGATCTGCATTTTGCAAGGTGGGCTCCATAGATTCGCCCTGTACTTTAACCAGCGTGAACACATATTCCCGGATGGTGAGAGCAAGAATCACTGCAATCAAAATAGAACCAACCCACTCCAGCAGTTCCCGTTTCCAGTTGGTCTTTTTTTCTGTGGTTTCAACGGCTTTTTCCATGTTTGTTTCTTCCGGTTGATTCATAGTAATGCCTCCTTAAATGGCAAACAGTGGTGATTATGTCACATAACCACCACTGTTGAGCGTTTCTGAATTAAAGTTTTTCTTTTACCTTAGCTGCCTTACCAACTCTATCACGCAGATAGTAAAGCTTAGCCCGACGAACCTTACCGTGTCTAACGACCTCAATGCGGTCGATTTTGGGAGAGTTGACAGGGAAAGTTCTTTCAACGCCAACACCGTAGGAAACACGACGAACAGTAAAGGTTTCCTGAATACCGCCATGATTCTTCTTAATAACAGTACCCTCAAACATCTGTACTCTTTCTCTGTTTCCCTCTTTTACCTTCACGTAAACCTTTACGGTATCACCGATTGCCAGTTCAGGAAGGTCGGTTCTGATTTGTTCCTGTGTAATTTGTGCTAAAATGTCCATGCTCTTTTTCCTTTCTTTCTAAGTATTCATGCCGAGCCTGGCAGAGGACTACCCATAATTAACTTAGATATCATATCACAAAGTTTTCTATTTTGCAAGTGTTTTTTAGAAAATTTTTCAACTTTTATTCCATATCCAGGATTCCGTCCACAAATTCCTTGGAATCAAACAGAGCAAGATCCTCTGCACCCTCACCCAGACCTACCAATTTTACCGGAATATCATACTCATTTTTAATGGCAAAAACAATCCCGCCTTTGGCAGTTCCGTCAAGCTTGGTCAACACAATACCGGTGATATCGGCGGCTTCCTTAAATTCCTTGGCCTGCTGTACCGCATTCTGTCCGGTTGTTGCATCCAACACCAAGAGAACCTCTTTTCCGCTTAAGGGAAGTTCCTTATCTAAGATGCGGTAAATCTTTTTTAGCTCCTCCATCAGGTTCTTTTTGTTATGAAGTCTGCCCGCGGTGTCGCAAAGCAAGACATCCACATACTTCCCCTTGCAGGCATTGATGGCATCATAGACCACTGCAGCGGGGTCAGAGCCTTCCTGCTGCTTGATGATGCGCACACCGGCTCTGTCTGCCCAAACCTCCAACTGCTCAATGGCAGCGGCGCGGAAGGTATCCGCGGCGGCAATCACAACCTCTTTGCCCTGACTTTTATACATATGCGCAATCTTGCCGATGGTGGTGGTTTTTCCCACTCCATTGACACCGATTACCATAATTACCGCAGGAAGCCCGTGTACATCCAATTTTGAGCTTTTTCCTTTTTCCAGAATTTCAGTCAGGATTGCGGCAAGCTCCGCTTTGAGCTCACTGCTTTCGGTAATATGCTTTTCGTCTGCGGCAGAGCGCAAACGCTCAATGATTTCAAGAGAGGTATTGACGCCCAAATCGGCACAAATCAATACTTCCTCCAACTCCTCAAACAGCTCTTCATCTACGGTGCGAAAACTGCGGATCACCGCCTCAAACTTTTCATTGATGGAATCCCGAGTCTTGCTCAGGCTTTCTTTCATTTTGTTGAATAGTCCCATGCTGTAATTCCTCCGTCGATTTATTCTTGTATTTCGTCAATATTCAAAGAAAGAAGTTTGGAAATACCTCTTTCCTGCATGGTAACACCATAGAGAATATTGGCAGCCTCCATGGTTCCCCGTCTGTGCGTAACCACGATAAACTGGGTTTTGTCGCTATAGTTTTTCA
Source organism: Clostridia bacterium (assembly GCA_017397725.1). Lineage (GTDB taxonomy): Bacteria > Bacillota > Clostridia > Monoglobales > Monoglobaceae > Ructibacterium. Next base: position 49,222 of record JAFQIA010000008.1, on the reverse strand, counting down.
GGTATTGCGCAGTCCGATAAACATTGACATCGTCCAATGCCGCCTCGATTTCGTCCAAAATGCAGAACGGGGTGGGCCGAACATCTAAAATTGCAAACAACAGCGCAATGGCAGTAAATGCCCGTTCACCGCCCGAGAGCAAGGTCAAACTCTGCAGCTTTTTCCCCGGCGGTTGCGCCTCAATTTCAATACCGCTTTCCAGAATGTTATCCGGCTCAGTTAAGGTCAGGTTGGCGCGTCCGCCTCCAAACAACTCTGCAAATACCCTGTTAAAGTTGGTGTTGATAACCCTGAACTGCTCAGCAAAACGAGTTTGCATAATGGAAAGCATCTCTTCAATCACTGCCTCCAGCTCTCCTTTTGCCTTTTGCAAATCGCTTGCTTGAGTGCTCAGGAATTCAAATCGTTCCTTAATATTTTTATATTCTTCAATGGCATCAATATTGATATTACCAAGGCCACGGATTTTATCCCGCAACTCCCGAATTCTTTGGGATGCATTTTTGAAGTCAAAATCCTCGTCTCGCTTCATAGAAGCGGCTTCGCTGTATGGAAGCTCGTATTCTTCAAGCAGACGATTAACAATGGTCTCAATCTCTGTTTCGAACTTTTCCGCCTTTGCTTCCATTTTGTTCTGTTGCTGAGTCAGGCTGAATACCTGTTCCTGTACATCCTTCATGGAATCCTGTTGTTCTCTGACCCGAAGCTCCGTCTGGGCACGGTTCTGGCTCAACTCTTCCAACCGTTTTCTGGCATCTTCAAGCGCCTGCTCCAGCATAACAACCTTTTTGTTGCTTTCTGCAATGGCATCAGCGGCATCCTGATTGCGGTTGCGGAGCATCTGCATTCCGCCGTTTTTGGTGGTAATCCCCTCCAGATGCTGTGCTTTTTCGGTATTCAACCGTGAAATTCTATCCTGCTCCAATTCCATATCCTTCAAAATGGTATTGCGGGCAAGGTTCAATTCGGTCAACTGAGAAATCAGCAGTTCATTCTGGCTGGAAAGATCAGAATACTCTTTTTGTGCCGCTGCAATTTGCGCCTCTAAGCGGGCACAAATATTGTTTTTGGCATCAATTTCCAGATTCTTTGCTTCCTTATCTTTTTCCAACCCTGCAATTCGTGTGAGGATGTCGGCATGCTCTTTTTCTGCCTGCTCCGCAGATTGAGAAACGCCTTGGAGCAAATCCTGAAAACGCTTTTCTTCTGCCTGCAGTTGCACCAATTCAGTGCGTTTTCCCTGCATCCGTTCGGTCATTTCCTTGAACTGGAGTTTTTTGTTCTCCAACTCGGTAAGCAAAGCTTCCTGTTCCTTTGCCTCTTGTTCCAAGGTTTTGTTTAATGCATCAATCTCTTTTTCCAGAGCTTCAATCTCTCCGGTCCGGAACAAAGAACTGGTATTCTTATTCCGGCTACCGCCGGTCATTGCTCCGCCTGGCTGAATCACATCCCCATCAAGCGTTACAATCCGGAACTTGTGATTGTTCTTTTTTGCCATTTCTACGGCGTTGTCCATGGTATCACAGACCACGGTGCCACCAAGAAGATTACTGATGATATTTTGATAAATTTTATCACAATCCACCAAATCAGATGCAATGGACAAAAAGCCTGCTTGTTTTTCCGCATTCCCCAAATCAAAGGTTTTGGCTTTAATCGCGCTGATAGGCAAGAAGGTTGCCCGTCCCTGTTTGCTGTTTTTCAGGTAATTGATCGCAGTTTTTGCATCCTCTTCTCTGGCGGTCACGATGTTCTGATTTGCCGCCCCTAAAGCGGTTTCAATCGCAGCAATATACTTTCTTTCGGTGCGAATCAGTTTGGAAAGGGGACCGTAAATTTTAGCCTTAGAGAGCTTTCCGTCGTCCACTGCCGTCATCACGCATTTGACGCCGCGAGCATAACCCTCGTATTCCCGCTCCATATCCAAGAGCATCTTCTTGCGGGAGCGTTTTTGATCCACCGCAAGCATGTTCTGGTTCTGGGTTTCCTGCATCTTGCGGAGCTTTTGTTCCGCCAGAAAAATATCATTTTCTGCCTGCTTTTGGGCATCTTCCTCTTGCTTGATTTCTGTTTCGCAAGCGGCAGCGGCTTGGGCTGCGTTCTTCTGCCCTTGTTTCAATTCTGTGCGGCTTTCTACCTTATCGTTCAAATCTTTTTCCAGAACAGTTTGCCGCTCCTTGAAATTCACTACCAACATATCCAGACTGTTGCAGTCTGCCCGCAAAGCATTAATTTTTGCAAGCAGGTCAATCATTTCTGCCTTGATGTTCTCCACAGCATCATTTTTCGCATTGGCATCACGCCCTGCCTGCATGGATTTTTCAGTCAAAGCTTCCAAGGTTTCACAGGTCCCTTGATTCTTGGCATCCAGTGCAGCAAGTACCTCAGAATGTTCCGCAATCACCTTGTCAATTTCTGCGATGGCAGCCATTCCGGTTTTGACTTCTTCTTCCAGACGAGCAATATTCTGGCGATTATGCTCCATGTCATTCTGATGAATGGTCATCTGATTTTTTTCTTCATGGATGGAGCTGATGGCACCTTGTTCTGCTTCCCGACAAGCGATGATTTCCTTATCATATTCTTCCATATTATTATACATGGCTGTAATTTCCGCTTCAGTCGCTTCCATTTCGCCCTGTACGTCTTTGATTTGGGATGCCAGAATTTCTATATTCTGGTTCAGTTCTTTCAGCTCGGCTTTTGCCTGTTCTGCGTGAATCACCGATACAGTGATATCCAATCCCCGCATCTCATCCCGCAACAGTAAGTACTTTTTCGCCTTTTCGGATTGTACTCGCAAAGGCTCCAATCGGGATTCCAGTTCCCCCAGAATGTCCTCTACACGGGTCAGATTCTCGGTTGCTTGGGTGAGCTTGCGCTCTGCCTCAATCTTGCGATACTTATATTTGGAAATTCCTGCCGCTTCCTCAAAGATTTGGCGACGGTCTTCCGATTTGGTGCTGAGAATATTATCGATTTTACCTTGTCCAATAATGGAATACCCATCTCTTCCCAGACCGGTATCCATAAATAATTCATGAATATCCTTAAGACGACAAAGGGTCTTATTGATATAATACTCACCCTCACCGCTTCGATAAACACGACGTGTCACCGTAATTTCCGGAAAATCCAACGCAAAATAATGGTCTGAGTTATCCAAGACCAAGGTAACCTCCGCAAAACCTAAGGGTTTTCTCTCCTCAGTACCAGAGAAAATGACATCTTCCATCTTGCTACCGCGCAAAGATTTGGCGCTTTGCTCTCCCATAACCCAACGGATTGCATCAGAAATATTACTCTTGCCCGACCCATTGGGACCGACAATCGCCGTGATTCCCGGATTGAAATCCAGATAAATTTTGTCTGCAAAGGACTTAAATCCCTGCATCTCAATACTCTTCAGCCGCATATCCTAATCCTCTTTACTTAAATTCTTGACTCCTGCAAGTCATACAAAATTATTCTACCATAACGAAAACAAGTTGTCACGCTTTTTTTCAAAATTTTATTTCTCACACCACTTTCCTATTTGTAACAGAATTGTAATATTCTTTTTGCGTTTTTGTGTTGACATTCTTATATAACAAGATTATACTATATCTGCGTTACATTTTTAATTCAAATCACAATATATTGTATCTGACACAAACGACGGCACCACTTAAGTTCGTTTGTTTTTGTGTCTTTAGTCACCGAAATTATGGCTATGGAGGGAATGTTATGATTAAATCTATTATCAAACGTGACGGAAGAGAAGTTGCTTTCGACATCGAAAAAATCGCAAACGCCATTTATCAGGCAGCAGAGGCAATCGGCGGAAAGAATTACCAGACTTCTTTGGATTTGGCAAAAAAGGTCATTGACTTCATCGAGGAGCAAGGGATTGAGCGTCCTACCGTGGAACAAATTCAGGATGCGGTTGAGCATACCTTAATCGAAGAGGGTCACAGCCGTACCGCCAAAGAATTCATCCTCTACCGCTCCCAGAGAACCCGCATCCGCGAAATGAACACCAAACTGATGCGTGTGTATGAGGATTTAACCTTTAAGTCCGCAAAGGATAACGATGTCAAGCGTGAGAATGCAAACATTGATGGTGATACCGCAATGGGAACCATGTTGAAATATGGTTCTGAGGGTGCAAAACAGTTCTATGATATGTTTATTCTGGACCCTCAGCACTCTGAGGCTCACCGCAACGGTGACATCCATATCCATGATTTGGACTTCTTGACCCTGACCACCACTTGCTGTCAGATTGACCTGAAGTCTTTGTTTTCGGGCGGTTTTTCCACCGGTCACGGATTTTTGAGAGAGCCCAATGATATTGCCAGCTACTCCGCTCTGGCTTGTATTGCCATTCAGTCCAATCAGAATGACCAACACGGCGGACAGAGTGTGCCCAACTTTGATTATAGTATGGCTCCCGGTGTTGCAAAGACCTATAAGCGCAGATTTACTGAAAACTTGGGTCGCGCTTTGGAGCTTGATTGCGAACAAGAGGATGGACTGGCTGCTGCAAAGGCAATGGTTGCAGAGATTGAGGCAGAATCCAAGCAGATTCCCACCCTTTCTAATGACAAAAAGTATCAGGATCTTTTGATTGCCAAACTTGCGCCTTTGACCAATGATAAGAAAAGGGCAAAGCAAATTGCAGCCTTTGTTACCAAATCCGCACTGAAGGAAACCGATCGTGCCACCTATCAGGCAATGGAAGCATTGGTACATAACCTGAACACTATGCATTCCCGTGCAGGTGCGCAGATTCCTTTCAGTTCTTTGAACTATGGTACCGATACCTCTCCCGAGGGCAGAATGGTTATCAAGAATGTGCTTCTGGCAACCGAAGCAGGTCTTGGTAATGGGGAAACCCCCATCTTCCCGATTCACATCTTTAAGGTCAAAGAGGGTATCAGCTACAATCCTGAGGATCCCAACTACGATTTGTTCAAGCTGGCTTGCAGAGTATCTGCAAAGCGGTTGTTCCCCAACTTTGGGTTCTTGGATGCACCCTTTAATCTGCAGTATTACAAGCCCGGTCATCCTGAAACCGAGGCGGCTTATATGGGATGTCGTACCCGTGTTGTTGCCAACGCATTTGACCCTGACCGCGAAATTGTTTACGGCAGAGGCAACCTGAGCTTTACCTCCATCAATCTGCCCCGTCTTGCAATCAAGGCACACGGCAATGTGGAAATTTTCTTTGAAGATTTGGGCAGAAAGTTGGATTTGGTTATCGACCAGCTCCTTGCAAGATTCAAGATTCAATGTTCCAAGAAGGTAAGAAACTATCCCTTCCTGATGGGACAAGGTATCTGGATTGATTCTGAGGGATTGGGTCCGGATGATTCCGTGGAAGAAGTTTTGAAGCACGGAACCTTGACTGCCGGCTTTATTGGACTTGCAGAGTGCTTGAAAGCCTTGATTGGTCAGCACCACGGTGAGTCCACAACTGCACAGAATCTGGGTCTGGAAATCATCGGCTTTATGCGCCAGAAGATGGACAAAGCAACCAAAGAGCACGGTTTGAACTTCTCCTTGATTGCAACTCCTGCTGAAGGTCTTTCTGGTCGTTTTGTCAGACTGGACCGCAAAAAGTACGGAGAAATCCCCGGCGTTACTGACAGAGATTACTATACCAACTCTTTCCATATTCCGGTTTACTACAATATCAGTGCTTTTGATAAGATTCGTCTGGAGGCACCTTACCACGCTTTGACCAATGGTGGTCACATCACCTACATCGAACTTGATGGTGACCCCACCACCAATCTGGAAGCATTCGAAAAAGTAATTCGTTGTATGAAAGAGCAAGGCATCGGTTACGGAAGTATCAACCATCCGGTTGACCGCGATCCGGTTTGTGGTTACACCGGTATCATCGGCGATGTTTGTCCTCAGTGTGGACGTAGCGCAGATGAACACGAAAACCAGACAGGCTTTGAGCGTATCCGCAGAATTACCGGATATCTGGTGGGAACGCTGGATCGTTTCAATGACGGTAAGCGTGCAGAGGTTGCAGACCGCACCAAGCATATGAATGTAACCGAAGATATCCCCGAAGCTTAACAAAAAATGTCTAAGGTAATTCTACCTTAGACATTTTTTATTTGATAAAAACGCATCGCATTTTCGGTAGTAATCCGGACAATTTCTTCATAAGAAACGCCTTTGATTTCTGCCATTTTTTCTGCAACATATTTGACATATCCACTGAAGTTTCTTGTTCCCCGATGGGGTTCCGGCGCCATATAGGGGCAATCAGTTTCCACCATCAATCGTTCCAAAGGAACTGCCTGACACGCTTCCACCGCCCGCCGTGCATTCTTGAATGTTAGCACACCAGTAAAGGAAATCATAAATCCCATATCTACCAACTTTCTTGCAGTTTCTGCACTACCGGAAAAACAATGCATCACACCGTTTCGCACATCCATTTCTTCCAAAATCTCGATACATTTTCCTTTGGAATCTCTATCGTGAATCACCACCGGCATAGAAAGTTCCTCTGCAAGCTTTAGCTGTCTGCGGAACCAAAACTGTTGTTCGTCCGGATCTGCATCCTCATAATGATAATCCAAGCCAATCTCTCCGATAGCACGAACCTTAGGATTGTTCAGTACCAAATTTTTCAGTTCCTGCATATCCTGCTCGGTGAGTTCATCAACCTCTCCGGGATGCACACCGACTGTCGCATAAATAAAATCATATTGATTAGCAAGCGCCACCGCTTGGCGGGAGGTTTCCATACTTGCGCCAATATTCGTTACATTCCCTACCCCGTAATCCCGAAGACTTTGTATGACCTGTTCTCTGTCTTCGTCAAACTGCGGGTCATCAAAATGTGCATGGGTATCAAATAACATGAGTTTCTCTCCTTTGTATATTTTCCGGTTGATTATACCACAAAACTGTGCTATAATCAACTAAAATCTAAAACACGGAGTGGTTTTTATGACAGTCATCGAAGAATTAAACCAAAAAGGACAGCTTGCCAAGACCTCATCCTATCAACTGGCAACCCTGTCCACCGAAATAAAAAATCAGGCACTTCTGGCAATCGCTGGCGCCTTGCGCAATGAAACTGCATTTCTCTTAGCGGAAAACGAAAAGGATTTAGCACAAGGAAAAGACTCCGGTATGAATCAAGGCTTGCTGGACCGTCTGGCATTGACCGAAGCCCGGATTGCGGCTATGGCAGAGGGTATCGAGCAAATTGCAGCATTGCCTGACCCGATTGGAGAAGCTTTGAGCAAGACTGTCCGTCCCAACGGGCTGAACATCACCAAGGTTCGGGTTCCTTTGGGGGTCATTGGTATTATCTATGAGGCGCGTCCCAACGTCACCGCCGATGCTGCCGGGCTTTGCATCAAATCCGGAAATGCCGTGATTCTTCGCGGCGGCAAAGAGGCGCTTTGCTCCAACCGTGCCATTGTTCAGGTGATGCAGAATGCAGGCTATCGCGCCGGTTTGCCGGTTGGCTGTATCAATTTGATTGAAAATACCTCTCGGGAAAGCGCAACGGAATTGATGCGGTTGAACGAGTATCTGGATGTGATTATCCCAAGAGGCGGAGCGGGACTGATTCGGGCAGTTGTGGAAAACGCGACCGTGCCCGCCATCGAAACCGGAACCGGAAACTGTCACGTCTATGTGGATGCCTCTGCAGACCTGTCTATGGCAAAACGCATTGTCATCAATGCAAAAACTCAACGCCCCTCCGTTTGTAATGCAGAAGAAAAGCTATTGGTGCATCAGGATATTGCCAAGGAGTTCTTGCCCGATATGTTAAAAAATCTCTCTGATTTTGGGGTTTCTATTGTGGGGGATGCAAAGGTTTGTTCCCTCTTCCCCTCTGCCACTTTGGCAACGGAAGAAGACTGGAGCACCGAGTATCTGGACTTGAAAATTGGCGTGAAGATTGTGGAAAATTTGGAGGATGCCATTGCTCATATCAATCGTTATAACAGCCGACACAGCGAGGCAATTATTACACAAGATACAGAGGCAGCAAAAAAGTTCCAAAACGAGGTCGATGCTGCAGCAGTCTATGTCAATGCCTCCACCCGATTTACCGACGGATTTGAATTTGGTTTTGGCGCTGAAATCGGCATCAGCACCCAAAAGATTCACGCCCGTGGCCCCATGGGACTTGCAGAATTGACTTCATCCAAGTATGTGATTCAAGGAACCGGACAGATTCGTGAATAAAAACAGGACTCAGTTTCTTACGAAACTGAGTCTTTTTTACAGGATTCCAAATAACACAAAACCAATGGTATTGATAGCAAAGTTTGCAAACATATGCACCAACCAAGACGGATACACCGTCTGGCCTTTGTCATTGAGATAGTTTAGCAGCAAACCTCCAATGAACAAGCCCGCCAGAACCAAGAGGAAAAGTTCTATGGAAAACCAACCAATCATCATCGCAATATGATAAAGTGTAAATGCAGTAGCGCTAAACAGATAGGCAAATCTTTTCCCTACGCTACGCTGCAAAGTCAAAAAGGCAAAGCCACGAAAGAAAAACTCCTCCAATAGAGAGTTGACAAAGGAAATATATAACGACACAAATAGAAAATTGCTACCGGTAACGCCGATATTTTCAGTCAAAGACCGTGTAATTCCCGAAAAATCAAACACGTCTTTGCATAGAAAATATCCACCCAGTATCACTGCATAAACCCCAACTGCCAAAGGAATTGCCAAACGAAACCCCTCTCGTTTGGGATAAAATAAAGAGCGAATGGCAAGTTGTTTGTCATAAAGTGCATAGATTGCCGGAAACACCAAAAACAAAATCAGCTTGATTGCAGATTTTTGAAAATAGTTCGCCTGAATGACACCATCCACCCACGCCATCACCAAACAAAAAACAAGGACAATCCCACAAATGAGGATCCTTCTCTTTCTCATCTTGCCCACCTGCCTATTTATGATATTTTCCGCCCTGACTGATATTGAATGCTCGATAAATTTGTTCCAGCAAAATCACCCGCATCAACTGATGGGGAAAGGTCATCGGAGAAAAACTCAACTTCATATCTGCACGTCGTTTGACTGCATCACTCAGTCCCATAGACCCACCGATAATAAACGCCCGATGACTGACACCGGAGGATGCCAGGATAGAAATATTTTCTGCCAAAGCCTCTGAGGACAGTTGTTTTCCCTCAATACAAAGAGCAGTCACATGAGCAGAATCGGGGATTTTTTTCAAAATCCTTTCCCCTTCTTTTTCAAGAACCAATTCCTTTTCTCTTGGAGACGGGTTGTCCGGCGTTGGCTCGTCCGGAACCTCCACAAGATCTAATTTACAATATCTACCCAATCTTTTTTTGTATTCCAAAATCGCATCGGTAAAATATTTTTCTTTGATTTTTCCAACGCAAATCACTGTAATATTCAGCATACATCCTCCTGGATAAGAAAAGCCAAACTCGTTTGAGTTTGGCTTTTGCTTTAGATTGCAAAGTAATAACCAACGCCACGCTTGGTCATAATGTGCCGCGGCTGAGAGGGATCGTCCTCCACCTTTTCACGAACACGGCGAACGGTAACATCTACCGTACGAACATCACCGTAATACTCATAATCCCAAACATATTCAAGGAGTGCTTTTCGGGAATAGATTTTATTGGGTTGTGCAGACAGGAACTTAATCAATTCAAATTCCCGTACCGTCAGGTCAATCAGCTTTCCGTTCTTATAAAGCTCATAACGATTGCAGTCCAGACGGAAACAGCCAACATCAACAATGTCACTATCTCCTTCAGGCTGGGTTGCCTCAAGCTCTGTCCGGCGCATATTTGCCTTGATTCGCGCCAACAGCTCCCGTACGCTGAAGGGTTTGGTTACATAGTCATCTGCGCCCAGTTCCAGACCAAGCACCTTGTCAACCTCTTCCTCTCTTGCAGTAATCATCAAAATCGGTACAGACGAGGTTTCTCTGATCTTTTTGCAGACAGAAAAACCATCCAGTTTCGGAAGCATCACATCCAGAAGAATCAAATCCGGATCCACGCTGGATGCCTTTTCCAAGGCTTCCTCGCCGTCATACGCCTCAAAAACTGTATAACCCTCGTTTTGCAAATTCAATTTCAGAATATCTACAATGCTCTTCTCATCATCCACAACCAAAATTTTCTTTCCCATTTCTTCCACCCCCGGAATTTTCTAAAAAGCTTTTTCATATAGGACATAATCCAATGGGTCTTGGAATACGCCCTCTCTCTTCACTTCAAAATGCAGATGCGGCCCGGTACTGTTTCCGGTGTTTCCCATATAGGCAATTACCTGCCCTTGAGAAACCACCTCACCTTGCGCAACAAGTAGTTCGCTACAATGAGCATAGGCTGTTTCAAATCCATTACCGTGGTCGATAGATAAATAATTTCCGTATCCTTCCACCCATCCAGCAAAGGAAATCGTCCCGCCGTCTGCCGCAAGAATGTTACTGCCATCCTCTCCGCCAATGTCAATGCCGCTATGGTTTCTTCCCCATCGTTCTCCATACTCTGAGGTCAAAACCCCCTGTGCGGGTTCTGTAAAAAAATCTCTCGCCGAAACAACTGTCAGCTTAGGTCCAAACCGTTCTAAAGGTCCTTGTACCTCTATCACAGGCGGCGTAGCTTCCACTGCTGTGCTCTTTCCCGCTTGGGTTGTATCATTCATGGCTATCACAAGAGAAATTGCCAGACCGAAGAGAAATGACCCTTTTAGTAAATTTAAGGCCAATCTTTTTCCTACTTGTTTTTCTCTGTAATAATAAAGCAAGATTCCATCTCCACTCGTTCCAATTTTCTATGCGAGAACGCATATTAAATTTATATTACAGATATTCTAATTTTAAACCAGTGTGAATAAAAAAGCAAGTGCTTTTTCTAAATTTTTTTGAAATTCTCTAATTCTTTTGTAAGTTTTTTTGTACATTTGACGAAACCTAAAATACAACGCATTTTTATATGAAAAATTTCCAAAAAAAGCTTGACATTCCAATGGCATCGTGCTATACTTTTTAAGTCGCACCGATGCGGCACAGTTGTGCTTGGAGAGGTGTCCGAGTGGTTTAAGGAGCTAGTCTTGAAAACTAGTGATGCGAAAGCACCCAGAGTTCGAATCTCTGCCTCTCCGCCACTTTTTCTTCACAATTTTATATTATTTTCAAATTCGGAGAAGTACTCAAGTCGGCCGAAGAGGCGCCCCTGCTAAGGGTGTAGGTCGCGAAAGCGGCGCGAGGGTTCAAATCCCTCCTTCTCCGCCAACAAAAAACCGCAGTGAATTTCACTGCGGTTTTTTGTGTTTCAAAAATAGGAGACACTTATCTTCTAGATCTCACTTTTCCGTGTGGGTAATACGGTTTTTAGGTCAAATAAATGTTCATCTCTGTTTACTTCAATAACCTTCCAAGAATCATTGTGGTATTCAAAAACAGATACCGAGGCATTGGATACCCAAGGTATATTTTCCATTTTCTCTAACGAACCACTTTCTATAAGGCTTTGTGCGGCCCGTATAGGTGTAGCGTGGGTAGCTATTACAACAGTTTTTCCATTATGTTCGTTAGCAATTTTGGTAAGTGCACTCATTGTTCTGTTGCCAAGCTGTTCGACGGTTTCTCCACCAACACATCCTGCGCGACCTATATGATATAGCCACATATCAAACTCTTCCGGATATGTTAAAATTAAATCCTCAAATTTCATACCTTCCCATGCTCCGGCATTGATTTCGCGAAGGTTCTGCTCAGATATAACTTCTAAATCTAATATTGCCGCAAGGCACACAGCCGTTTTATAGGCCCGACGCAAGTCACTCGAGTATATTTTATCAACCTTATAGTTATCCGCAATATATTTTGCCGTTAATTGAGCCTGCTTAAGACCTTTGCTTTGTAAATCCGGATCATTTTGTCCTGAAAAAACACCCTGCCGATTTGCCTCGCTTTCACCATGTCTTATTAAAATTAAGGTTGTCATAATTTTCCTCCTCGCAAAGTGTATTTGCTAAATATCTGATTACCCTACTATTTCTGTTTCTGTTCAGTCGCACCTTATTGAATTGCCTTTATTGAGCTCTTATAACTTATTAAATCAATAATTTCATCTTCATTGATTGAATTTGGCATTTCAATTTTAAATATATAACTTCTTCCGCTATTCTCATCAGTATTATCAATAGAAACATTTAAGATGCTTATGTTTTTTTCATCAAACTCTTTTGCAATAACCCTCTGGAAATTTTTTTCCGTTACGTCTTTCACGCTTAAAATTTTAACATTGACATTCTTATTTCTGCTAAAATTCATATGCAAGATAAGCTGTGCGATCAAAATAACAATCGCTGCGCCGATGCCGACGCCATACATCCCTGCGCCAATTGCCATTCCAACGCCTGAGGTTGCCCAAATCCCCGCTGCTGTTGTCAATCCGGTAACGGTATTTTTATGCACAAAAATCATTCCTGCACCAAGGAATCCAATCCCGCTGGCTATCGTAGAGGAAACACGGGAGGGGTCAAGTCGCACCTCGGCGTTTCCAAACACACTGCCTTGTATGACATCAAAGAATGCGTATTTGGATACAATCATCATCAGTGCCGCACCGCATGCAACCACAAAGTGCGTGCGTACGCCGGCCTCCTTAGACCTGTTCTTGCGCTCCATGCCTATGATGATTCCACAAATACCTGCTAAAATAATTCTAAGAATATATACTGCTTGTTCGTTCATCACAATACCTCTCCTTATGAACGCTATTCTTTTTGAATGGATCTCTAAACTTCAAAAATATATGTAGCAATCGAATGTGCTTCCAGTTTTGTTTCCAGCATTTTTCCTTCAAGATCAAAACAAAACGATTTTTCTTGGTCGGTAGCATTCAACACCACAGATACTATTTTTCCGTCAGGATTTTTGAAGGAAACCGTATCCAAATCCGCCGTCCATTTGCTGCTTCCGATTCTCTTGGCACCCTTTTGGACAAATTTGCTGAAATGCCCGATGTAATAGTAAGAATCGTGAATATAAACCTTGTCATTTTGCGTGTCCGCCATAATGGGCGCATCACAGAAATTTCCCACATGGTTGGGGCCACCCTTTTCATTCAGGAGCAGATTCCAGTCACAGAAGATGTTGCAGTAGTTGTTGAAATTTCCAATCATATCGTGGGCATATTTCTCTCCGATTTTTACGGTGTCAGATTCTCCAAGACTGTATTCATAACAACCCTCGGAGAAAACAATCTCTTTTTGCGGGAACAACTTATGGAACATTTCAAGCTGCTCAAAATGGTCGCCGCTATACCAATGCATTGCAATGCCATAGATATATTTTGCAGCCTCCGCATCATTAAGCATAACCTTTGCTCGCTGTACAACTCTTTCTTTGTTGTGATCCCAGAATAAGATTTTCACGCCAATATCCTGCATCTTTTTACCAAGATAATTTTTGACAAAATCCCGTTCCTCCTCTGCAGTATAAAGACAGGAATCCCAGGTTTGCGCCGCCTTGGGCTCGTTTTGTACCGAAATCATCCCAATATCAATGCCGTTTTTCTTGTATTCCTCGATGAATTTCACATAGTAAGATGCCCACAGGTCAAAATATTCCGGCTTCAATTTCCCGCCCCGATTCATCTGACCTGTGGTTTTCATATAGGCCGGCGGGCTCCAAGGGGATGCAAATAATTCAATTTCATTGTATTTCTTGGCATCCTGAATCATAGGAATCACGGATTTTTCTTCTCTGCTTATGTCAAAGGTTGCAAGGGTTTCATCCCCTTCCTCTACATAGGTATAGTTCCCCAAAGAAAAATCGCAGCTATTTATATGTACCCGACCGAAATTGTACCCGATACCCTCTTTGGTATCAAAATACAACTTCAGTATGGTTTCTCGGTTCTCTTTGCTCAGTTGCTCCAAGGTGTTAGAAGCCGCTTCGGTGAACGCTCCTCCAAATCCTTTGATTTCCTGATATTCAATATCCGGAAAAATACTAATAAGCGATCCTTCTCTTTCGACATCGCCGCAAGCTGATACTGCATCGCACGCCTGCATCGGTTTTTTCCCATATACGGTTTTTATTGCTTTTATATTCATACAACTTCCTCCTACCATACAATTACTTTTGCTTATTTATTTTCTTATATATGATTCCTGCAAGAACAGCAGCAGCGATTCCCGCCACAAGCTTCCCTACAATAACAGGAAGTATATAACTTTTGTTAAAAGCCAAAGTGAACGCCAAATGGCTCCCCAAAACAAATGCTCCGGAAACAGCAAATGCTGCATTTACCACAATGCCCTTTTTATCCATCTTATCCATCATACCAAACGCTGTCGCACTTGATGCAAGCGTCGAAATAATTCCCACCACCGATGTTTCATTGATACCTATTTTCCCACCAACGATTTTAAGCGGTTTTGAGAGAAGCTTTGTCAGAACATATACAAAGGGAAATGACCCTGACAAAACAACTGCCGCATTAAGGCAAATCGCCGCACCTTCTTCAATAGTAGCAAGCCCCTGAATCACCTCAAATCCTGTAAGAAATCTTATGATACCCAAAGAAAGTCCCACAGTGATGATTGCCGTAATCAATACGCCAAACCCCTTAAATATCTTTATGCTCAACTCCGGAGCCATAATCAAACCTACAGCAATGAACCCCGAAAACAGCAGTAATGGTATCAGGTTGACAATCAACGGAACCACTTGCAATCCACAAAGGAATCCTGCTATCAGGCAACCGATGGGAATGGTAACAATGCCGCACAAAAGACCGGACATCAGATCCCGATGATACTCTTTCTCAACCACACCAAGGGCAAAGGGTAGCGTAAAAGAAATGGTACATCCCATCATAGAAGAAACAACAAGTGCATTATAAAGTCCCAGCTTGGGTTCCGCTGCCATCTCGGATGCCAAGGCAGCGCCTCCCATATCATTAGCAAACAAGGATGCCGGTATAATCGATGCATCCATATGAAATACGCTTTCCATAAACATCGATACCGGTCTCATCAATTCCGCAAGAAACGGCGAAATCACAATCATTCCAATCATAGAAAGTGCCATTGCTCCCAACAGATGGAAGGCTTTATCAAATTCCTTGCCGATTCCAAGCCACCCTCCAAAAATCCGATCTAATGCCCCCAATACTGAAAAAATCAACACGATTGCCGTTAAATATTTCATATCTATCTCCATTCTAAAGCGGAACTGCTTCAAATCCGTTTTTCGTTAGAATATATTTTTCCTTATATCCACATTCTCTCAAAAGTTCTGTCGCCTCAAGGAACCTATAGTCAAGCTTTCTTTTGTCGTGACAATCCGCGGTAATCACCGCACCAAATCCCAGCCGTTTCATTTCCTTGATAAGTGCAACAGATGGATATGGTGTCTTTCGATAGCCTCTTGCGATGGCCCCCGTATTCACCTCAAAAAACGGGATTTTTCCCTTTAGGGCTGCGGCAGCTTCAAATGCAGCATCGCAATATTCTTTTGATGTTATGTCAAAAAAATTTCTGCTGTCGCAATGCTTGGTAATGATGTCAAAGTGGCCGATAATATCAAAATTTCCGTACACAGGAAGCTGTGCCAAGGTTTTGTAATATGCTTTGGCATACGCCATTCCATCTCCGTGAAAGCAGGTACGAATAATCTCCTCCACCTCTTTGGCGCCTTTGTCAAAATCAATGAAAACCCCATCCTTTTTTAGGTAGTGCACCGAACCAATGAGGTAATCATATCCTGACAAATCAGGTTCTGAAAACATATCTACTTCGAGACCTAAATAAATTTCAATCCGGTCTTTGTATTTCTCCTTCAGGCTTTTGATATCCTTTTTATACTCCTCGGTGTGATCTCCGATTTTAGAAAATTCTTTGGAATACGGGGTAAAGGAATGTCCTGAAAATCCTATAGACGAAAATCCTTTTTCTATGGCGCAAAGGACCACCTCTTCCGGTGTATCTGCGCCATCACAATAATTTGTATGTGTATGTAAATTCTGGATAACAGTAATCGTAATCCCCTCCAAACTATTTCTTTACAAGTACTTCATCCAAAGATTTTGCACGGTATGTAGCCTTTGCATAGGCGCTTGCAAAACCTACTGCCAGCACATCCATTCCTGCCGCCAGCGCTGCATCCACGCCCGCCTCTGCATCTTCCACTACCATACAATCTGTTGGTGCTATTTGAAGCTTTTCCGCGGCAACTAAAAATACATCCGGTGCCGGTTTGGAGTTTTTAATATCATTTCCATCTGCAATGGCATCAAAAAGAGTCTCGCATCCCGTCTGTTTAAGAATTGCCATTGTGTTCTTGCTGGAAGAACCAATTGCAACTTTTAATCCAGCATTCTTTGCCAGACTTACGAATTCCAACGCGCCGGCTAAAATTGCAGTTTTATCAAGGCTTTTTATTTTTTCCACATAATATCCGTTTTTCCGTGTTGCCATTTCCAGCTTTTCAGCTTCGGTATATTCTTTTGTTGCACGCTCCAAAACGATTTCCAAAGACTCCATACGACTAACGCCCCTGAGCCTTTGATTGATTTCCCGATCAAAATAAATGCCTTCCTCATCGGCAAGCATTTTCCACGCCTCATAATGACATTCATCTGTAGATACAATTACGCCATCCAAATCAAAAATAACCGCTTTATATTTTTTCGTCATCATTCTCCGCCTTCCTTTTGCTGAAATAGGATTTTGTCCTCAAAGAAACTCTTTGAGGACAAAATCATTCATCGTATGGTTTATAACAAGTTGTTAAGGTAATTTACCTGAAAATCTGAATTTGCATTGGAGATTACGGTTGCACAGTCTGCATTCTTGTTTGTCAGCACTTCCTGAATACATCCATCCAAAATTGCGTAAAGTTCTTGTGCACATACAGGCTCTTCAGGCTGAACATCTGCCGGGCAGTTTGCAACAAACTCATTATACAGTCTTACATGATTGATATTCGCATTGGTCTTGGAATCAATATAATCATGATACCATGCCAACGCTTCAGTATTCACATTCCACGGACTCATACTCTTGATACCAACGTGGCGTCCTTCGTTGAGCTGACTTTCGATGGATGCTTCTGCATTCTTTTTATACTCATCGGTCAGGCTGTAGTTGTATGCGGTTTCAATCCAACGGATTGCTGCATCAATCTGATCCTCAGTAGCATTTCTCTTCACGCAAAGCACCTCGCCGCCAAGCAAAGTTACATGACGCTTGGGTCCTGCAGGAGTTGCCATCATACCAACTTTATCCGCGCTCATACCATACTTAATCACACGTCTGGGGTAGTCTCCTGCGGTAATGGTCATTGCGCCATTGCCGGTTGCAAACTGTTTGTACCATTCCTCACCATTTACCAGGGTGTTTGCCGGAAGAACATCATACTTCCATTTCAAATCCTTGATAAACTGCAACGCCTCAACTGCCTCAGGGGTATCAAAGGTTGCCTGCCATCTGCCTTCTGCATTCTTTTCCATAAAGTCCACACCGAACGACCATGCAATGGAGGTAAAGATCCAACCGCCGCTGTTGCCTGCAGTGGGAAGAACCAGACCAGGCTTGCCGGTTGCCTCTTTAATTTTAACCGCAAACTCAACAACCTCATTCCAATCCTTCGGCTGTTTTGGGGTTCCGTCCGCCTCCATAAGACCTGCAGCTTCGAACATTTCTACATTATAAGCCAGACCAAGGATATATGCCATGGTAGGGAACGCCATCATCTTGCCATCATTGCTCAAAACCTCTACGATGGCATCATTAAACTTTCCGTCATAGCCGCGCTTTTTCAAAACATTGGTCAAATCCGCAGAATACTTTGCGCCGATGATTTCGGGGATTTCCGTAAATCCTGCCATATAAACGGTGGGAAGCTGACCGCCTGCTGCCTTGGAATAGAAGGTCTGTCTTTCAAATGCCCAAGTATCAGGGGTAATGACAACATCCGGATTCGCTGCTTCAAAACGGTCTTTTCTCGCATTCATTTTATCCAGAGATTCACCTTCGCTGCTGGGCCAGGAACCGACAGAAATCATAGTTCTGCCTTGCTCATCTTTATCTGATACAGTTTTGCCGCACCCTACAAAACAACCGCAAATCAATACCAGTGCTGTCACTGTTGCAACAGCCTTCCAAATGGATTTTTTCTTCGTCTTAAACATAATTTTTACACTCCTTTATATAAAATTTTATTTTTTACCCTTTTACGCCGCCGATGTTAATGCCTCCCATAATTCGTTTCTGGAATATTGCAAATATTAAGAACGGCGGAATACTTGCAAAGACAAGCGCCATAAAGTATGTATTCATCTGTGTGCTGGAATCGCCCTGCAGTCTGTATATTCTCAAAGGAACAACCACATTCTTATCAAGAACCAGAAGAGGCGTAAAGAAATCCGACCATGCGCCACTCAAAACACCAATGGACTCATAGATAATGATGGGCATTGCAAGGGGTAGCATAATCTTGAAGAATACGCCGTAGTTACTGCATCCATCCAGCTTTGCAGCCTCTACATAGGAATCCGACAAAGCATCAAATGCATTCTTAAACAACAGTACTGCAAACGTATCTCCACCAGAACCCAACCACATAGGCCAATAGGTGTCAAGAAGGTTGATTCCCATCCCGTTATCGGTTGCAAAGGGGAAATGCAGCCAAGAGATATAGTTGGGGACCATTCGAATCTGGCTGGGCATCATCATTGTCCAAACAACAAGTGTAAAAATCAGCTTGGTTCCGGTTGGTTTGAGTTTTGACAGCACATAACCACCAAACCCGCACACAACAATTTTGAATACCAGATTACCCAATGACAGCACAATGGTATTTACAATTTCATCCGAAAGCTGAAGAATATTCCAAGATTCGGATACTCTTCTTACGATATTGTTCCAGGATAAATCCCGAGGAAAAATACTGAACGCTTCATAAATCTCCTGCGTATCCTTGAAAGCCGTAAGCACCGTCCATATGGCAGGGAAAACAGTGATTACACAGGTCAAACAAAGAACCGCAAAGAAAAACCAATATAACAGCTTGCCTTTTACCGTCTTCAAGTCAGATAAGCTCAAAATTCCGGTCTGTTTTTCACTAAACTTTTTCATACGACTTACCCTCCCCCCTTAATGTCTGTTTTCTACCTTGCGGTTAAGCCAGAAATAGAATATGGTAAACACAATCAAAATCACGAATATTATCACACCAAGTGCCATCGCCTGACCCGTTCCCTTGCCTCCACTGTTGAATCCGTATCGGTAAAGCTGCAAAGATAGCGGTGTAGATGCCCCGTTGGGTCCGCCTCCGGTCATCGCCATCGGTGCTTCCATAACTTGGAACACGCTGATAATCTGGCGTACCACATTCAACAATAACAACCCCTCTATGCCAGGTCTGGTAACATGCCAGAACCTCTTAAAGGAACCTGCCCCGTCAATCAATGCCGCCTCATAAAGTTCAGAGGAAACGCCCTGCAGTGCTGCAAAGTACAACAGCATAGTTCCCGGAAACGCTTTCCAAGTGGAATAAATAACAATACCAATGATTGCAAACTTCGGGTCATTCAGCCAGAGATAAGGGTCAACTCCTATTTTGGAAAGAAGCATATTCAAAAGACCAGTCTGATCCGGATAGTACATAAAATACCACATCAGCATTGCCGCAATGCCCGGTATGACGGTGGGTAGATAAATCAGCACCCGAAACCCGCTCTTAAAATGAACAATTTCATCCACCATAATTGCAATCACAAGCGGCGGCAGAAATCCAATCAGCAATGACCACAAAACGTACTGGATGGTGTTCCACAGCATCGGCATAAATTGTGTGTGTGACAAAACCATTTTATAATTGTCAATACCGCAAAACTCACCGACTGAATATCCGCTCATTCTGAAAAACGACCATACGCCGCCCAGAACAGTGGGCCGCCATACAAAGAGATACAAGATAATAACCATCGGCAACATCAAAACCCATGCATCAATGTTGTTCCGTCGTCTCATTCTGCGTCTAGTTTGCGACATACTCTTGTTTTGTTGTAAAACCTGTCTTAGTTTCATACAAAATCCCCTCCAATTCTCCACTCGTAAGCTACCGATATTAAACTTCTATGATGTCGCCGTCATTGGTAATATAATACTCCCGTTTCAGCTTTTCTTGATTTTTCTTCAAAAGCGCAACCTTGTCGTCCCGCACATGATTGAACAGAATTCTTTTGGTACGGGTATTGTTGAATTTAGGAATTGCGTTTTCTACGCTGAAATGGGTCAATTCACAGATCACAGCGTCAAAATCCAATTCTTCGGTAATCTGCGGGTAGTCACTGAAGTCATCCGATAAATCTCCGGAAAAGAGAATACGTTTTCCTTCTGCTTCAATCATATAGGCAAAGGACTTTCCCCGTGCCAGATGCTTTGTTGGAATCGCTGTAACCTTGATGGTTCCGTCATCATAAAACGCACCGTCAGAAACACTTTTAATTTCACAAGGTTTCCCATGCTCATATGCCCACTCGCAATGATAGAACCAGATTAAATTCTTCATGCCTTCTATGTCTGATTCTTCAGGGACATAAAGGGCATTTTTGCAGTGGAACACACAGGAAAACACATGCATTGCATGGTCATCGTGCATATGGGTAATAAATGCCGTTTCCAACTTTTCGCGAGGGATAATATCCATATTTTTCAGCAGATACACAAAGGGTGCTCCTGCATCAATGAGATACATCTTTCCGTCTACTTCCAGCGCCGTACAGGTTAAAAAACGTCCTTTTTCCTGTGCCCCGTGGCAGGTTCCCAAGAAATAAATCTTCATTGCCTTCACTCCTATCCATAGCTCTTTATACCAAAATTTCTTTTCCGTTCAAAACAATCGTGACTGCATCTCCTAAGACGCGTTCCACACAACAGCCATTTTTATCCACCAGAACCTTCAGCTTGCTCCCTCGATACCATACTGGGAAGGAATAGTTTTCCCATCCGTCAGGCAACACAGGCTTCAACTGCAAACTGTTATCGGTGATTCTGAGTCCGCCATACCCCATAACAGTTGCCAGCCAGATTCCGCCGATAGATGCGGAATGGATTCCTGCGTCGGAATTGTTGGTGTTTTCGCCAAAGTCCACACAACAGCAGTCATAGAAAAGCTTTTCCGCCATGTCTTTCATGCCCAAGCGCACCGCAACAAGTGCATGAATGCACATACTGAGTGAAGAGTCATGCAATGTCCGTTCTTCATAATACGCAAAATTCTTACGTACGGTTTCCTCATCAAACACATCACTCATAAGGTAAAACAGCATCACAATATCTGCCTGCTTAAACACCTGCATCTGAAGAATCTCCGCAAAGCCGTAGTCCTTGAAAATATCAAACACGCTATCCAGGTTTTTGTAATAGGTAATGTCTTTTTCCTTCAACGACTTACATCCGTCAAACTGTGGAATGATACCGTCTTCTTCTGCAACAGGCAGATAAAGGTTTTCCGCAACCTCCGATATTTCCATTTTCACGTCTTTCATATTATATTCTTTTTCCAGCTTGCGCAAAAGCCGTTCGGGGTTGCTGTCCAAAATATTTTTCGCCAGAACAAGATTCTTGTGTGCCATATAATTGGTATATGTATTGTTATCCACATCTTCCTTATATTCATCGGCGCCAATGACACCAAGAATTTCGTATCTGCCATTTCTTTTTTCTGCCCGATCCGCCCAGAAGATTGCTGTACGAATAATAAGTTCGTTCCCGTACTTTTCCATAAATTCTTCGTCGCCGGTCATACAATAATATTGCCACGCAGCAAAGGCAACTCCGGCAGTTACATGGATTTCGGTTTCCCCCATGGTAAACCGCCGTTTTTCACCGGTTAACAAATCCATGTCCCCGTATTCAATACATCCTTCTCCATCGGTAATCCAAGTACTTTCCCACGGATACATTGCACCCTGAAATCCAAATTTTGCCGCCTTGTTTTTGGCTACCGGCAAAAGTTGGTATCGGTATTCCAAAAGCCGGCGTGCTACCTGCGGTTCTGTGCACAGATAGTAAGGAAGAATAAATATCTCGGTATCCCAGTAGGAATGCCCCATATACCCCTCTCCGCTTAATGCTTTTGCACCAATGCCCAAACGATTATCATCCCTGCTTGCCATAATGTGAAGATGGTACTGTGCAAAAATAATCGCTCCGTCTATCAATGCATCGTTTGCATTTACATCCACCAGAGATTCCTGCCAAAATTGACTCCATGACCGAGCACTTTCCTTGAGTAAACCGTCATAGCCCAACTCTATCACTTCATTCAGATACGCTTTTCCATCGTTTCTTAAAACCTCATCGCTATATTCAAAGTCTGCATATTCAAAGTCTCTTTCCGTGGCATACGATACGAGTTTTTCCATCGTAAACGTGTCATTCTTGCCAACGGTTGTACGAACCTCAGAATATACGCTTCTTCTGTCAATGGTTATTCTTTCGGTACATTCTTTGTTAAACTTGAGGGTATAATGAATGGCTACATCTACTTGCGACTGCAAGGTAGTCAAATACATTCCCTTGATTCCATCTTTGTATGCACGCTTTTCAGGATTGCCGAAATGCTGCACCCCCGTATTTGTTATTTTGCCGTCTATGCCTGTCACCAGACAAACCTCGACATCCTCCGAAAGCGGTGTAATCCAAACCCTCTGTGCCATCACATGCTTTCTTGCATCTGACACCATTCTCGAAAATACAATGCTAAATTTTTTCCCTTTTGGACTGGTCCAATCAAGCGTTCTTGTGAACTCGCCCGTCCGCATATTAAGACTTGTACGGAAATTCTCAACTATTCCACAAATCATATTAAATGTTTCACCATTGAAACTTATTTCACAGTTGGTCGCATCAGGAAGCACCGCAAGTTCTGCGACCTCCTCTTTAGGGCAATCAAACAACCCGTTGATTAACGTATTTCTTGCCGAACCGGTATAGCCTTCTTCAAAAGAGGCTCTGATTCCCATATATCCATTTCCCTGAGTCCAGATAGACTCACGCTTTTTCATTTTCTTCCAATCAATCTTTTCGGATGTCAAAATCCACTTATCCATATTTTCTTTCCCTCTATCATAATTTGCCTGAATCAATATTGTATTCCCATCTGCTGAAACGGCAGTTTGCCGTTTCAGCAGATGTCGCCTGTCAAATGCTACTTTTCCACTCTCAAAAGAAGCGGAACATGTCCTTCAAGGGTAATGGTTTCACCATACTTCCCAAAGTTAATCAAATCCTCAGAGGCAGTTACCTTTTGGCCGTTGAGATAAACCTCAACCTCTCTATCCTCCCAGGTATATCCGCAAAGATTGATGATATAAGCACCGTCATATTCTGCGGTAATCCAGTCAGCATCTGTCACAGTCTCTCCTGTTGCTTTATCTTTTACAACTACGGTATCAAGTTTAAGCTCCTGAACCAAAGTAGTAATCGCCTTCTTAATTGTCTGTTTGCTCACACCGGCAATGGTGGTTCCCGCATCTTCATAGGTCAGGCAAACCGCCTTGCTCTTGACAGCAGAAACAAGCCTTTCGCTGTGCTTGTCGCCATATTCATTGAGACTTAGCGCTTTGTCGCCCAGAATGATAAGTTCCCCCCCCTGCTGAACAAACCGATTCAGTTGTTCAAGGGTATCCTTTCTTACACTCACACTTCCGGGGATAATGATCGCTTTGTAGTCCATCATGGTTCCCAGCTGGCTCTCAACCACAAACCGCGTTTTTTGACCATTTTCTCCCAAGGATGCCGAAACAGAACGTATAATATCCAGCATCTCATCGTTGTACGGAACACTGGTATCCGAATAGAGAACTGCAATCTCACTCTTTGCATCTTGAAGTGCTACCACTTCCTTGGCAAGTCTGTTAAGGTCAAGGGTTGTCTTACCCAAGGTTGCAACCGAATCCGGTCTTGCTGTAAGCAAGGAGTTGAAGTAAATGGTCCCGTTCTTAGATCTGGAATATCTGTCCCACAACCAAAGTACCGAACCGCCTCTGCCGTGCACCGCACCGTTCCAGATGTCTGCAATGTTGTAAAGAACTTCGTTATCATCATAGGTAAGCGTACGGGCATCTACAATAATATGGTCCTCGGTGTTGTAGATAGGCGCGTTCTTTACAGAGGTAAGGAAGTCATAGAAGATATTCTTCCATCTGGAATCATCCGTGGCAATCATCGACCATGCATCGCAGCCGTTAATATCGGTAACATCCTTGAGTATTTCATAATTATCGCTGGAGCTGATACGGAAATTCACACCAGTCTTAAAAGTATCCATCACCTTGACATGAGTAAACACATCGGGGTCAATCGCCTTGATGTAGTCACTGACATTGCCAATCCACTCAGGAAGAATGGTATCGTTATATTCTTTCCAATCATAGTATCTCGGCGTTGCCTCAATGCCATTTGGCATTTCCACTTCGTCAAAAGACTTGTATGCCGTTCCCCATCTCTGGTTGAGTGCCTGAATGTTCTTGTATTTTTCCTTCATTGCCGCACGGTAATCGTCCATAAACGCCCAACTGTCCAGCATGGAGTTGTACTGGGGTTCGTTGGCAAGAATAACCCCGTCAAAGGATTCCTTATCCTTGATTCTGGGAATCAGACTCTTATAGAATATTTCATACATCTCCAGAAGCTTAGGATGGTTGGGGTCCTGATGGTTAAAGTTGCCCCATTGTTCGGGAAGATTGATTTCCGGATAATCCCTTAAAACAAAGGAAGGCACATAGTGTGGAGATGCACCAAACTGTCCCGATAGGTTGAACTTCGCCAGATTATCAAACGTTTCTTCAAACTTTTTCACTGTTCGTTCATCAATCGCATAGTATTGGCCTTCAGGATATCTGCCCTCAAAATTACCATTTAAGAGAAGATTCTGGTCGGTTCCTGCCTGACGGATAAACGCATCATCTACAATGATGGCGCCCGCCTTATCCTCCACAAGGATAATAAAGCTCAAGGTCTTTTCCTCCGGTCCTGTGGTATAAGAAAGCTTGTCATCTCGCCAATCAAAAGTGCCGTTCAAGCTCTGGCGCATTGCTCGGTTACCCACACCGGTCAAACCATTGGTGGTAAGAATATAGAATGCCCCCAGAACATTGCTTCCTTTCACTGAAATACCATACTCATAAGTAGTATTGGGCTTTGCATCCACCGTCTGTATCAAATACTTATAATTGTTGCTGCGGTAAGGTGCAGTTGATACGATTTTCAACGCAGATTGTCCGTTTCTCACCTCATCGGAGGCAGAAACCTCAACCTCATAATTTCCAACACCTCTCAGGCTCCAGTTTTTCACAGGAATTGCCTCGGTCATAATATCCCAAGGACCCAGCTCCGGATGGGAGCAGTTGAACCCAACCTTGGAAAGGGTTTCAATCACATCTGCCTGTCTGGAGGGCTCCCAGTGACCTGCACCTACAAAGAATACCGGACGCTCTTCCTTGGTTCCGTCCTCTCTTTGGGTGGTGGCAACAAAATGATTGTCTACCACCTCAATGGGAGATGTCACATATCTGGGCACCGACACCGGCTGAATCGTACCTGCAAGCAGTCCTTCCAGCTCCGCTTTTGCCTCATTGTAAAGACGAGTCAAAACTTTATCCTGATGTGCAATACGAGTCAAGTCCTTATCCGCCAAATCCTCTTCCAGATACTGAATGAACAATTCAATGGTATAGTATTTTACCTTTTGATATTCAATGGGGATTCCCTTTTCGATACACTCCCCAATCAGTGCGGTAAGCTCATTAAACTGTTTCTTCTGCTGTGCGATGACTGCAACCGTGATTGCCTCATCGGCACATACATTGGTAATCATCGTATCGCTGACCGTGACCTTGCCGTCGGTCACCGAAACATCCACCTCGGTTTCGCCATAGCCTGTCAGCTCCGCAGAAAAGTGGAAGCTTCCCGACTGACCGCCCTGGATGGTTACCTTTTCCTTGACGCCTGCTTTTTCGCTGGAAATGGTGAATGTTTTCTCCCTTTCGGTCTGATTAAACAAATCCACCGTGTAATTCGCTATGCCACCGGTGGAAATATCCTTGTCCCCTTGGAAGAAGGTTGCAAACTCGTCTTCATCCTTAAGCAACATCATCTTGGGGAACGCCTGACTGCCCTTATACATAGAAATACCGGGGGCAACATCGATACAGCCCTTTCTGCCTTTGCCGTCGTCATCATTGTCGTTGGCAATGGCACAGAAAAGTACCACTGGAGGGATTTCCCCAAAATACGCCGACCAAGGAATGGCAACCTCATAAACCGTATGATTTCCTTTTCTGGTGGTGCTGGTGATAATCGCGGTGTCGCCAAACTCAACGGTTAAATTGCTCTTCTCATCATAGACAACACCATAGGAAATGCCAAAGGTTTCATCGGTACCGCAGATGGTGAACTGCAAACCGTCACCGTTCCAGTAGCTTCCTGCAGAAATCGGCATATGTGCATCATCTTCCACATCCAGCAAGAAATAGAAGTTGTCATCATCATAAGCATAACGGATTTCACCCGCAATGCTCTGCGCTTCTTTGGTAAAATCGGTATAAATATCCAGCGTTCTTGCTGTAACGTCCTTCCACTCATCAAGGCTTCCGTCAATGACAATATCCTTCTTTTTGTGAACGGGAACAATGTCCTGACTTGCCTCTCCGCTTGCAGCTTGCGTCGCAATTCCCTCAAAAGAAGGATTTTTAATCAGGTTATTCTCCGGTGTCTGGGGCAGGCTCATATCATAGAAGTACATATCATCGATCCAAAGACCGTCGGTATAGTTCTCCATACAAAACCGGATTGCAGCAGAGGTTTCTGCGCCATTGTTATACACAAACTCAAAGGATCTCCAATCCGCAGTCTTGCCCGTGGGCACCAAATTGGTAAGTGCCGAACGGTCCCAGTTCATCTGGCAATAAATATTGCCGTTGCCGTTTTCCACCTTTGCCATAAATCCGTACTTGTACGCATGTCCCGGCTCAACCGGAATGTCATAGCTGATTCTGACATACTCTTCCTTGGTGCGACGGGTATGGTTCCAAAGCTTCATGGAAGCCTCGCCGCCATACTTTTCTGTGGTGTCAACAGTAACTCCGCCAACGGTGTTTGCCGACATTCCGAATGACCATCCCGCAGGGACAGTATTGGTTGCGGCACCCACACCCATTGCCGGAACAACGGTAAATAAAGCACTTGCCGCCAGTACCATTGCAAATATGCGGTTCATTCTCTTTTTCATCCGAACCTTCCTCTCTGTCTTTCAATTTCACCCTTTTTGATACCTTTAGTTTTGACCCAATACTTCTGCTGAAGTAAGCGGTGTCAATTTCCCAAAGCTGTCAAACAAGAAGGATTTTATGATACAATTGTCTGCTTCCGTTGTCGAAATCTCAACATCCAATGCCGAGAAAACCTTTCCATCTTTGTCCGCATAGGTATCTTTGGTAAAGAATACTCTTTGCAAGCTCTTGTCTTTGCCATACACTGCAACAATGTGTTTATACGGGCTGTTGGCTTCCAACACGGTATTGACCTTGGAAGTAATCGTTCCTGCCTTTACCTCAGTGGCTTCGCTTCCGTCCTGATTCCAGAAACTGATTCCTTCCTTGATATTATCCAGACGCACCAGTTTGGTTTCGTAAGGCTGCAAGCTGAAGTTGTTTACAATTTCTTGGTTTTCAATCAGATCAAAGAGCTTTCCTGCAAACGCGCCATCCTTGTTGGTTACCGTAATGGTGGTTGCAGTGCTGCCAAAATTGCAAAGGTTCAGCACATAACTGTTTCCATACTTCGCAGCCGTCCACTCTGTTTCACCGTTTGTGCTGGAAACTTCAATCATTCTATCAAGCTTGGAAATTACATTGGCAATCGCCGTCTGAACGTCCCCACATTGAGAAAATACACCATTGATGGAATTCCAGCCTCCAAAGGAAACTCGCACCGACTGATTCAACACCTTATTCTTACGGGTACTGTCAAGACTCTTACCGTTTTCGTTATAATAGGTACTACTGCTCTCAGCAAAAATAATCTTCTTGCCGCTGTCAACAAATTTTTCCAGCTCCACCCATACCTTTTCCGGCATATAGTCGCAAACAGGCACAACCAAAAGCTCCAGATTCTCATTTTCATTCAGCTTTTCAGGATAGGTATCATTCACAATATAAACCTTTTCACCGCTATTCTGGAGATAGCGATAAGCCTCATACATTCCCGCAAGATGCTTTTCGGATTTGCTGACCTGTGTATAGTTGGAATAAAGCACAGCAGTCCTTGACTCTTTTTTCTGGATTGCAGTCACCTCATTGGCAAGGCGGTTCAAATCCAGATTGGTTTTGCCGATTGCTGCGACATGGTCTGCACGGCGGGTAAGGTTCGCATTATAGTAGCCGGTATTTTCCGCGGCTCTTGCAGACTTATCCCACAGCCAGTAAACTGCACCGGCTCTGCCATGGATTGCCCCCTGCCACATATCCGCCATATTGTACTTTAGTTCATCCCCGTTATAGGTCAATTCATAAGCGTCCGCCAAAATATGGTCCTCACTGTTGATAACAGGTGCATTTTTCAAGGAAGTCATAAAGTCATACCACATAGTTTTTCCTTGAATTTTGGAACTGTTTTCACCATAAATACCCCAGGCATCACAGCCGTTCAAGTCCATAATCTGTGACCATTGCTCGTAGTTGGTACCACAGAACACTCTTCGGTTTCCGCTTCCTACACTGGAAATATATGCCGAAACCTTGGTCTGCACCGGAATGGATTCATCGATCTTTTTCACCACATTCTTCAGCGCAGTAAACCATTGGGTCAGAATGGAATCGTTGAATTCTCTCCAGTCGTTATAATGCGCACTATTGCTAATTCTCTCCGGCATGGTGATACTGTCAAAGGTTGTAGTCAGGAAAAGAATCCCGTACGCATCTCTGAGGGCAGATATGTCGTTGTTATACTTTTCCTTGAGGAAACTTCTGTAAGCCGGCAGGTAATAGTCCGGATACTCGTGGGAGATAAACAAGGGCTCGTTTGCCAGACAAATGCTGTGGAAAGACTTGTAATCCTTGATTTCCGGAATAATGGCATTCAAGAATGTCGCCAAAGCCTCCTGTACCTCAGGATGAGTAGGATTATAGGGCATAAAGTTGGGGAACGTCCCGTTTCCGCTGTTGTTGATCTCCGGATAATTGTCATAGATAAACTGGGGGAAATAATGCATGGAGGTCATAAACATTATGGAAATATTGTTGTCCTCTGCTTTTTTGAATACGCTCTTAATCCAATTTACCGAATCGGTATCAATGTCATACTTTCTTCCTCCGGTTCCCGGTTTCAGGATGCTGTTGGGGCCTACCTCGAAATGGGTAAAGTTTATGCCCAGTTCAGGGAATACTCCATAGTCAGAAATCGCATCCAGCCAATGCCCGTAACCATTCAGGAATACCGGTTGCTGAACCAGTTCTCCGTTCAGGCTCATGGTTGCAATCAAACTCTTTCCGTCTTGGGTGAGATAAGAGCTTTGATATACCGGTGCAACCTTTGCGGTTTTGGCACCGTCAAGGTATGCTTGCAGGGTTTCCTTGGTCTCACGCGCAAGCTTTACAATCACGCCAAGATTGTGGCTGTATTCTGCAATCAACCCTCGGGTAATATAGCCGTCAAGAAATTCATCGAATTTCTTAATTACTCCAAGGTTCACCTTTTCGTATTCCACCGAAATATTTTCTGCTTCGCACGAAGCAATAAGTCCCTCAATCACGCTCACATCCTGTTTGAGGGTTTCTCTGCTTGCACCACATTGACAATCATAAACAAAGTTCACGCTCGACTGCACTCCTGCATCATCGCCGTCAATATAGGCAACAAGCTCTTTTCCGCTGGCGTCTGCATTGAGTTCAAGGTCAAAATGGAATCTGCCGTCTTGTACACTTTCCACCTCTGCAAGCGCATAAATCTTTCCGGTTTTATCCAAAATTTTTAAGGTCAAAAGCTGCTCCTTACCTCTTGCGTGAACTCCGCCAAACACAATGGTCCCATTGGCGCATATGGGTTCATTCAAAGCAACACTGCCTTTGCTTTCCATGCCGCTTGTGACAAAGCATCCGCTCCCGTCCGCAAAGCAGACGGGGCAGATGGTAAAAATCGTTGCAATCACAAGCAGAATACTGATGATTTTATTTTTCATAATTATTGTCCTATCGTAAAGGTTTCGCTTCTCTTAATCGGTCTCATTCCGTCAATGCTATCCCACAGGAAGATTTTCAAGGTCTTGCCCTGAGGTACCGTGATGGTTTCGGATAAGGTAGTAACTGCACCGCCTTCGGCTACCTTTGCAATATCGGTAACCGCAGTCATAACAGGCTCTCCGTCCAGTCTGTTACCGCTGTATACGCCCAGAATCAGCTGTGCAGTGTAGTTGTCCTTATCACAGTTTCTGATATCAACACTAACGGTTACATTGTTGCCCGCCACAGACTTCACGAATTTTCCGACAAAGCCCTTGGAATATTCAAAGTTTTTGGAACTCAGCAAGGTAGAACCCATACCGTCCTTCATTGCATCGCCAGTAGCAATTTCTTTTTCCCAGTTGTAGATTTCTACATCATCGATGAACGCTTTGAACTTTCCTTCAAAGTTGAACATCTGTCCTACCAAAAAGCCTGCACTCTCATTGTTGGGTTCGGCAAATACCGGATATCTGGTTTCAAAGGTATACCAACCTTTTTTTGCACCTGCCGCCGGCGTTACCGTCCATCTGTCGCTGCAGTAACCAGCAACTGTCAAGCTTGTTTCGGATGTACCTGTTATATCAATGATGTGGTTGCCCTTGTAGGTCTGGTTTGCACTATTCTGAGGCTTAATCTGGAGCTTGCCCTCGCTATTCTCTACAATATAGATAGAGAACTTCATACCATAGGGCGTACCCACTACCATACCAAAGTCGTCTGCACAGCTACCCAGACCGATAGAACCTGCGGTGGAATCCACATAGAGGGAATTCTCACCCTTGAAGGAAAATGTATCGGTAATACCGTAAACTGCCTTGGAGCCGGAATAGTCAGGGTTAAGCTTCAGATTCACATTATCAAGATCCAAAGTGCTTGCATCCGGAATGGTGGGTTTTTCCACTTCCACAATGACAGTTTCAAAATCTCTGCTTCCAATCAGGGTATCGCCCATACCGTTGGCAAAACCGTCTCCGGTAGCCGGTGCTTTGGTCCAGTTGTAAATTTCAATATCATCCAGGAACGCCTTGAACTTGCCTTCAAAGTTGAACATCAAACCGGGCGTAAACGCAGCAATGTCAGTGTTCTCGACAAAAATCGGATAGAGCGATTCAAATCTGTACCAGCCTGTCTGCTCACCGGTGCCCTCGGTGATGGTCCATCTGTTTGCACAAGTGCCGGTCACGCTCAAACCATCTTCGGATGTGCCCGCAATCTCGGTATAATACATTGAACGATAAGTTTGGTTTTGGTTGTTTTGTGGTCTAACCTGCAGAAGTCCCTCACTGTTTTCTGCAATATAGATAGAGAACTTCATGCCGTAAGCAACGCCTTTTTCCATACCAAAATCGTCTGCGCAGCTACCTACACCAATCTTTCCGCTGGTGGAATCAATATAAAGAGATTTTTCACCGGTATAAGCCGCCGCATCGGTCACACCGTAAATAGCACCGGAATTGGTATAGCCTTCACCACTTGCAAGAGTCATCCCAACACTGTTCACATCCAAATCTTCTGCATCGGGAATGGTAGGAGCAACAAAAGTTGTTTCAAAATCTCTGCTACCAATCAAAGTCTCGCCCATACCGTTGGCAAAACCATCTCCCGTAGCCGGTGCTTTGGTCCAGTTATAGATTTCAATATCATCCAGGAACGCCTTGAACTTGCCTTCAAAATTGAACATTAGGCCAGGCATAAAGTCTGCAATACTGGTGTTCTCAACATAAATCGGGTAGAGGGATTCAAATCTGTACCAGCCCGCCTGAGCACCGGTACCCTCGGTGACGGTCCATCTGTCCTTACAAGCACCGGTCACACTCAAACCATTTGCAGATGTGCCCGCAATCTCGGTATAATACATTGCACGATAAGTTTGGTTTTGGCTGTTTTGCGGTCTAAGTTGTAGGAGTCCGGAACTGTTTTCTGCCACATAGATGGAGAATTTAATACCGTAAGCAGTGCCTTTTACCATACCAAAGTCATCCTCACAGCTACCCAGACCAATCTTTCCGTTGGTAGAATCCACATAAAGAGATTTTTCACCGGTATATGCAATCGCATCGGTGATACCATAAACTGCACCGGTATTGGTATAACCAGCTCCGTTTGCAAGAGTCAATCCAATATCTTCGGTATCCAAATCTTCTGCATTGGGGAGGGTGGGAACAACGATACTCTTCTCAAAATCCTGAGTGAAGATAGGATTTTCGCCTCTGGTACCGCTGTTCTGGCTTGTGGTATAGCCGGTCCAGTCAAAAACTTTGATATTGTCAAGATAAACCTTCATGGTACCATCAAAATACCACATACGGCCTTTTCCGAAGCCTGCAACATCGCTGAAATCATGGTCTTCGCTGTTGATGGCGGTGGTGTTCCATACTCTGTACCAACCGGCTTTTTCACCGGATTCTATTTTTTCCAATCCCCAACGCGCCTTGTTGGTTCCGTTGAGGTAAAGACCTGCACCGCCGTGCTCCAACGCCGCACTATACACAGTGGGATAGGTGTTGTTATCATTGCCGGTAGGTTTCAGCTCAATTTTGCCGGAGGTCCAGGAATCTACATAGATATAGAATTCCAGACCGTAAGCTTTGGAAGGGTCCATCTGGAAATCCGCTACCGGATCGCCCAAACCAACATAGTTGCCCTTTGCGTCGACGACGATAGAGCGGCTGCCGCTATAAGCTTTTGCATTGGAATAAGTCACCGTGCTGGAACCTGTAGCCTCTACATAGAGACCTTCGATCTGGTTTTCCTCAGCGAAAATGCTTACCGAGGACATGGTGCCAAGAATCATTGCCATTGCAAGCAGCATCGAAAATAATTTTTTGACATTTGTTTTCATAATTAAAATCTCCTTATATATTTTTTATTCGCCGGTTTTACAACCGTTCAAATTTTTTCAAATATCTTTACAGTTCCCGAACCACATAGATACCGGTTACTTTTGCATCGGAAATCTGAACAACCACATAATCGTCAATATTCAAATCATAGACGGTACCCGACAGCACCTTGCGCAGTCTCGCATCATAAATCAGAACCGGAACTGTCTTGGAAACCTTTAATGCCTGCAAACGATCGCTTTCAATCAGCATTCTTTCGTTTGTAAAATCGGCTTTTCTCAAGAAGCCCTTGACCTGTCCCGCTCCGCTGTTAATGTCGCCGGTGATGGCACCAACAAGAATTTCTTCTCTGGTTGTGGCACCGGCAGGAGCTATATCGAACACATGGTCAATCCGGTCCACAAATCCTGATGCGTTGACATGAAGTCTCACAATATCACCTTGCTTGATGTTGGCAAGAAGGAATGCATTTTCAAGAGGCAAGGAAAGTCCGTAATATGTAGATGACGCAATGGTAATCTCAGGATGAGAATTTCCCTCGCTGTCAAGGGAAAAACCGAAATCACGAATGAAGTATAGCTGGCTTCCCACCTTTTTGCTCTGTTCGCTGTTCCGCTCTACCAATACCAAATCCAAAAATCCAAATTCATCACAGCCATAACCGGTGTAGGTCACCGTCTCCCGCACAAATGAATAATTGTTTCCTATATCATACAAGTCTTCATTATCAGGTTCTGCCGAAGGAATGAAAATAACCTTAGTGTCCGCAGTCATATAATGCTGGCTTTCAAAAGAAGTGTTGTTGTAATAATAGGTTTTTTGATTGGTTGCTGTTTTAATCAGTCGGTCATCGCTGTTTGGGACCGCAGACTTGTCAAGCAGGTTGCCGGAAATGGGGACCGGTAATTCAATACGATTGATTTTACCTTCTTTATCCAGTGTATAACCGATAACATCACCAACGAAGGCTGCCTGCATTCTGGTCGCTGCCACCTGTGCGGTCAATATTTCTGCACCGGCACTGCTACCCACCTTCACCTTTTCTTTAAAGTAAAGTTCTCTCCACTTTCCGTCATCACCGAACAACTTTACTGCGTAGTCAGATTTGAATGTCCCGGGTATGACAGCGATTGCTTTGAGATACCCATAACTAAGACCAGAGTCATTGTATAACTTTGCGGCAACAATCTTATCGTCCATATCCAGATAAACCTGATATTTTTTGCCGGCAGAGATTGCCTGTGCAAAATCTTCACCTGCGGTCTTTGCCGCTTTGTAGGTATCTGAAAACTTGTAGGTAACATCTCCTGCTGTGATTTCCTCCGCTTTGGTATTACAGCTTGTTACATCAATGATCGGTGCATTTCTGGTGATATGAACAATCACGCTTTTGGCACCTGTGCCCTTGGATTCAAACACGCTCAGTACATCGCCCGGCATTACATCTTCAAAAGCCGCTACCTTGCCGTCCATAAAGAACTTCACCACATCGCCGGTGCCCTCATAATTCTTAAGTTCCAGCTTTCTCAATACATTTGCATCTTTGGTGTACTCGTTGTTAATTACCTCGCTGGATGCCGATACCGAGGAAACAAGCATATTCTTGTATACATCCAGTCTGATAACGTCAATCGTATTATCGTCATTATTATCAATCAAGGTTACAATTCCGCTTTTCGTCTGAAAATCCGCCGCGGTATAGTTACTGTAAACTGTGCCGTTGTAAAGCAAGGAAACCGAAGCTTTGATGTTTGCCCGTTTGCTTCCCTTTGCATTGTCCTCAGGATAATACTCAATTTTTCTTATATCTGAAGAAATATAAGATATATTTTCCGTTTTGAACTCTGTTATGTGGGTATGTTCATGGGATTCTGCATAAACCAAGGTGTGAAGTCCCGACTCCTCTTTATGTACAAAAGCACGAACTTTCATACCCACCGCATCAAACAACAGATTGTCAGGGTCACGGTACTGTGTGCCATCAATCTTGATGCAGTTGTCCGATGTGCCGGCAGTTTCATACAAACCGGTTGTCATATTGGCATCCACAATACCCTCGACTTTATAGATATTTCGATAAATGTTCAGTATAGTAACATCCTCGTACTGGGTATAGTAATTGGCATATTTATCGCCATGGACCACAATTGCATCAATGTCAGCAATTCCCACATTCATAGTGTTATACAAAAGCTTATATGCCTCTGCATTGCTCATCTCATCTTTGATACTGAGGCCCTTGGTCAAATCAATCTGGTCCGCTTTTACCCGAAATCCATAAGGATAACCTCCCGATAGCAGACAGAGGTCACGATAACCCAAAAGACACATTGCCATTTTGATAGCTTCTTCACCCTTCAAAGTGTCAGCTGGCGAAACCGACGCCGCGTTATCAATAATTTTCAAGTCTGCCGCCATCTGTAGCGCAACCTCGTCGTAGCCTGCCTGAAATCTTCCTCCGTACATCATATTAAGAAGGAAGTTGATGAAGGTGCTTTTACTCATTTTGTCAAGCATTTTCGTTTCGCTTTCATAGCCGTTTACAATGTCGAGCCCCTTTAAAACAGACAGCTTGGTCTCATCCATCGAAGGCACATCCGGCGACGCATAGACACAAATCATCCCCAAAATCATAGACAATGAAATGAGCATACATAGTGTTCTCTTTAACATCTTATCCCTCCTATCTTGAAATATTGTAAATGATCATTGCCGCTTCTGCTCTGGTACAGAACCGTTGCGGCTCAAACTTGCCGTTGTCGGTGCCGTTGATTCTTCCCATACAATAGAGTTCTTTCACCGCTTCTCTTGCATAATCAGAAATCGCCCCTTGGTCACCAAAGTTTGCATAGGTTCTGGTTGCTTCGGTAGATTTTCCTGCAAGATTCAATACTCTTGATGCAATCACCGTTGCATCCTCTCGTGTGATTCCTGTATTTACACCGAACAATCCAAGTTGGTCACCTTTGACAATACCTTTTTCAAAAGCGGCGCTGATGTAAGGATAGAACCAGTCGCTGTCAAACACGTCATGGAAATAGCTGGATGCGGTTTTGCTTTCAAACCCAAACGCCGCAACAATCATCTTGACAAATTCCTCACGTTTTACTGTCTGGTCCGGCAGGAATGTTCCATCCCCATAACCAGAGATGATTCCTTCCCTCTGCATTTCCTCTACTGCGGAATATGCCCAATGGGTTTTTGGCACATCCTTGAATTTTGAAGTAGCCTGTACGACTTGCTCAGGTTCTTCCTGATTCGTGTTCTGGTTTTCGGTGATTGCAAAATCCTGCTTTATGGTTCCGCCGCCCATGGCGCCACCACCGCCACCGCCGCCTGCCGGCGGTGTCGCAACCGCATTTGCCAATGCAACAAGAAGTTCTTCCGGCGTTTCTGGTTTGGTTACTGCAAAGCCTTCCACCAACGCACCATTGATAGTTGGATTTGCTGCCGCAACATAAGCGGTGTATCGGTTATCTGTTGCAATCCCTAAAAGTGTTGCGTAACCTTTAACCAACCCTTCTACATTGGTAATCTTTGCAGTGTCTATGGAATAAAGGGCATTTGCTCTGTTGTAACCGATCTGAATCTCATCCATTGTGGCGTAGGTTTTATTTTTTACCACATTCCTTTTGAGCCACGCTTGCTTTTCAGCATCAGCAATATCCTCAAACTTCATGCCTTCAAAGTCAAGATTCAGGCGCTCGACGGTTTTCATTCCGTCCGCTTCGGTACTACTATTGATTCTTACAAGTGACTCTACCTCCTGATAATGGTCGCAGAGGGCGTCTTCTGTCAGGGTTTCATTTGCGGCACGTTTGACAACCTCAATACAAATCTCCTTCTGAACCTGAGGAGTGTAGCCTTGGTAGTCTACAACATTCACGCCGACGGTGGTTGCGCTCTTTTCGTTAGCCTGCGTAACAATCAGGTTGTGAAGTGCAGTAGCTGCGGTATCGATTGCTGCATCCAGATTCTCCGGTGTCGGGGTTCCTATGGCAAGTGCGCCTGTAACAGCACCTACAAACGCCATCCGCTCACTTTTCTTTGCGTAAAGAAGGTTGTCAATGACAAGGATTCCCGTGTCATCCGAAATTCTGAGATTGTAGTTTCCGGTTTCCTCAAGCTCAAACTCCAAAAAAAGCTTGCTCTTGTCAGGTTCAAGATATTCCTCGCCAAATCCTTTGATGGTGCTTTTCGCGGGCGCGTTCCCCGTATACACCTGATAGGTGATTGCTTCCTTGCTCTCTGTACTGACAGGCACGGATACCACGCCGCTTTTGTAAGTAATATCCTCTCTCTGTACAACAGGTGCCGCCATAACAACATTCTGCGCAAGCATCAGCCCCACAAGCGCCATGCTTATCGTTGTGAAATGCTTCCTCTTTTTCATTTTACAGACCAGTCCTTTCCGCTTTTGCATTTATTTTCCTAAAATCTTACCAAATGTTAACTACCCGACTCTCTTTCCCAAGAATTTTATCCCGGTTAGCAAATATAGTATAAAAGACACGAACTAGCCACTATATACGGCTGATATGTAAAATTTTCGCTGTTTTTTCAGACTGTTTTTATACTTTTTTCACATTTGTTTTTCCAACCGAAACAAAAAGACACACTACACCTATGAATATTTTATCAATTTTTATACCTTTACAAAATGCATAGATCGTGGTAAAATATACACAAATGTTATATAGGTGGTCTTATTATGCTTTTTTATAATCGTTTTGCCAAAAATTACCCCATTTCATACCGCACTTCAGGGGTTGACGTGTCCGCGGATATCTCAGTGGTCGAGATCGGTCACAACCGCACTCCTGCCGGCTTATACCAGACTTTGAAGCGAGATGTTTACATCCTTCATTATATAGAGTCGGGCAAAGGTATTTTTATGAATGAGCCCTTCGACAAATCCAACGGATATTTGGTTGTTCCAAAGGAGCTCGAGGTTATTATCTCTGATAATGAAGAGCCTTACGAAAGCTACTGGATTATGTTCCGTGGTTCTACTGCCCCAAAATTGCTGGCACAACTGGAGATGAAGCATAACTGTGTTTTCCCGTTCGCACACAACCGCGAATGCATCAGCTTCATCAAAGACGCGCTCTTCCGCGAGGACTATTCCAACGAATACGAAGAGGCCTATAATCTCCAATCCGTTTTTTACAGAATTATCGCACTTCATATGAAGGATTCCATTGAAAAGGACAGCATGCTTCCTTCGATTGCCCAAAAAGTGGCAAGCTATATCGAAAAAAGCTATTACAGTACCATAACCATTTCCGATATTGCAAAAGACTTTCACATCAGCCGAAACTACCTTTACGCACTTTTTAAGCAGGAATATGGCGTTTCCCCTCAAGATTACCTGATTTCCTACCGTATTGA
Organism: Clostridia bacterium; assembly: GCA_017397725.1. Taxonomy (GTDB): domain Bacteria; phylum Bacillota; class Clostridia; order Monoglobales; family Monoglobaceae; genus Ructibacterium. Next base: position 10,701 of record JAFQIA010000008.1, on the reverse strand, counting down.
AATGGCAAAAAAACTCCTGAAAAACACCCGAACGCAGCTTTCCATCAGTGAGGTCGCCTCCTCTGCCGGCTTTGACAATCCCTTATATTTCTCACGAATTTTCCGGAACAGAACCGGTATGTCACCATCAGAATACCGAAAAAAATCCAAACAATCAAAAATCTGACAAACAAAAAAAGCCGAAATAATTCGGCTTTTTTCATTCTAAATTTCTAATATTACTGCTGTATAAGTTTTGGGGAGGCAAACTCGAATCCCTTGCTTAGTTTTTGTGACTTTTGCTTCTGATGAAGATGGATAAAGTATTTTTACCACATCCGCCGTAATATCCAACGGGATCTCCCACTCGGTCGCCTCACCGTCCATACGCCAAACCGACAGCATGCTACGCTTATCAGACTGCATTCCCAAACATAGCCAACCATCACCATACTGTGGGATTCCCGCAGGATAAAATGGAATAGAATCCATAATCTCTTCACGAATTTTTTTATAACAGGCAACGCCCTCTTTCACAAGCGCAAACTGTTTTTCGTCGAGTGCTGTGATTTCTCCGCTCAAATTCATTCTCTGGAGCATCGCATTGACCATATTAAACGCTACCGTGTTTCCATCATTATCCTTACGGGGATAAGACCACACCAGCGACTGTTCCGGCAATACCGCCGTGGAGATTGCTGCTGCAACATTGGCAGTCCTCTGCCAGTTTTCCTGATCGCTCACTGATAACAAATGGTGTCTCTCAAGGTGTGCATAATCCATACGCAAGCCTCCGCTAGAGCAGCCTTCCAGTATCAAATCGGGATATTTTTTGCGTATCTCCTCTACCCAACTGAGATAGGCACGGTTATTTTCCAAAAGTCCGTCACCAAAGCTATCGGCATTGACCTCTGTCCCCACACCGCCTTCAATGTTGTAATCGGTTTTGATATAGCCAACACCATATTCCTGTACCACTCTATCCACAATGGAGGTTGTATATTCCCGCACCTTTTTGTTCCTGAAATCCAATTGATACCGCCCGTGGTCTATCACTCTTCTTCCGTGACGCATAAAGAAACATTCATCTTCAAACTCCTTGGCAAGCGGACACCCAATTCCCATAACCTCAAGTTCCAGCCAGATTCCGGGAATCATTCCCTTTGCCCGGATATAGTCAAATACTTCATTGATTCCATTGGGGAATCTTTTTTTCTGGGGCAGCCATTCGCCTACAGTTTCCCACCATGTTCCGTCCGCATACCATCCGGCATCCATACAATAATAATCTGCGCCCGCTTCTGCGGCCCGGTCAATGATCGGAATCATTTTTTCAGTGCTGGGGTCCGCCCATAAGCAATGCATATAGTCGTTAAAAACAACCGGCATCTTTCGGTTGGTATCGCTATTTTCAAAGATGATTCTGCGGTACTTTGTCATCGCTGCAAGGGCAGCGTTAAAATCCTTTCCTATAGACAAACAGGTCTTTACGCTTTCAAAAACCTCAGCCGGTTTCAGTTCTTTATGCCACTGATTTTCCTGTTCAGTGGGTCCGCTGAGTCTTAAATAAAACATCTTATCGATATCACTGATTTCCCATTGCCAAGAACCATTGCTTTCAATCTGCCACATCAAGGTCGATGCTTCATCATAATACGCCGCCATAGGAAGATACTCTTTGCAGGACCACATACCGGTGTTGGAGGCCATCACCCGCTTAAGTGCAAAGGTGCGGTCCGACTCCATTCCAAGCTCTGCCAGACTGTAATCCTTCCAGTTTGCCTCATAGCACCACGTACTATGCGGAATGAGGATGCGTGGGCTTTCTTTACTTAATCCGGTATACGCAAAGGACGAAACGTACTCCAGTCCCACAGTTTCAGAAGAAATATTGGAAACTGTTGTCCAAGTACGGACAGTCGATATGCCTTTATAAAATTGGTAATGAATTACTGCGCTTATTTTGCTGTCGCAAAGAGTGATTTCCAGCTTGTTTCCATATTTATTTTCATAGTATTTATGACTATCATACAGGAGAGAAAAGAATCCAGATGTTCCGGTATGCTTTGCTCCATGATGGTCATTCTGATTTTCTCCGCTTATCTGTATTTCCAGCGCAGGACACCATTTCGTATTTTTCTGTTGGTCATACGCTGTGTTTTCTGCCGAAAAATGTTTCAATACAACTTTTTTGTCATCGGTAATATCAAAGACTACTGAAATACCATTTTGAGTAAAATCAAGAACCATTTTCATTTTCTCCTTAATGCTATTTAATTACATCAATACTTTTTGTAAGAGGTATTTCCTTAATACTTTTACTCCTTAGGATTTTCAACCATCGTAAAGATGCGCATTGCATTCTTTATATCTTCTTTTATGGCTTCAGTTGCACCCCTTACCACATCGTGGAATTGTGTATATTTTTTCTTTGCGATTACCTCAGCTGCAATCTTTGATGTGTTGGAATAATAGTTTATTTTACGAATCCCGCGTCTGATTGTTTCCTTAAATTCGTCTTCCGTCAAACCACTCGCTCCATGCATAACAAGAGGAACATCAACAACCTCTTTGATCATCGTGATTCTGTCATAATCAAGTACCATTTTCTTGCTTGAAATTCCATGGACAGTACCAAATGCACAGGCAAGGGCATCGATTCCGGTTTCCTTGACAAACCTTTGGGCGAGCATCGGATCTGTATATATACTTTCCCCGTGATGGTCTCCATAGCCATCGGCTCTTTCACCCAGGGATCCTACTTCTCCTTCTACTGATGCACCAAAACGTGCTGCCGTTTCTACAACTAACGCAGTATTGGCAATATTTTCTTCTATACCACCTTCTGAACCATCAAACATAACCGAGGTAAATCCGGCATCTAATGCTTTCTTCACATAGCCAAAATCCGTACCGTGGTCTAGATGTACACATACAGGAACAGAAGCTTTTTCCGCCATATAAACCATGATTGGAGCAATCTCATCAAGCTTACATACACCGATGTCTTCATGCAACTGTGCGTGCATAATGATAACCGGCTCATTTAATTCTTCAGCTGCACCCAAAATCGCCTGCAGGCTTTCGAGATTCGGTGTATTAAATGAACCAATAGCAATTTTTCTTGCTTCTGCTATTTTAAGAATTTGTTTTAATGATACAAGCATATTTTTCTCCTTATTCTTCAAACGCTTCAAATTTTAAATTTACTATTTTCTCCTCGCCCGGGGCCAAAAACTCCAGCATTCCCTTTTCCCGCATAACATTGCGTCCGTCCGGCAAACAATTTCCCGGTTCCAGACCCATGACATAATCATATTCACCCATCATCTTCCATTGCGTGAAGCATTTAAGGGAATTGGCATCATAAGACATTCTTAACCCCTTTTTCAACTTCGGGTTAAAGATTGAAACCTCTGCTTGTCCTTGAAGTGTGTGATAATAGCACATTTCCTCATAGCCCTTTTGCGGTTTTTCAACCTTAAGACAATCCGAAATCCCCGTTCTTGCGTGTTCGTTTCTTGGCTCGACCGCGCTTGAAGGGATCGATATTTCGGCATCTTCATCAAGCAACGGATACCCCATATTGCAATGATACAAAATCTCCAACGGGCTTTCGACGCTACCGATATTTTTTATCTTATCACACAGAATAATCTTGTTTTCTTCAAGAGAAGTGATATACTCCCTCTCTAAGATCAACTTGTGAGAAAACAGAGCTGCATCACGAACAATAGCTTTGATATGAATGCCATCATCTGCAATCCAATGGGCAATATTCTCACAAGGCGTATTGGAAATTGTACCGTGTAACGGCAATTCTTCACCATTATCATTGCAAGGACTCCCCACAGCAGTCAATCCACAAGTTGTAAGAAAGCCTGCTGTAAAAGACTTCAAGAACCCCGCTCCTTTATCGTCATAATATTTGGGAGAAACATATCCGCAAGGCGCAAAATACCCGAAATTATCGCCTTTTAGCGAAAGCCTTGAAATATCCGCACATCTGTCAACCGATACCCAAAATTCAAGGCCAAGACCATTTCTAACATAGAGCATCCGCATTCCGTCCCCTTTGCCAACGGAAAGTCGCATTTCCTCTACACCATAAACCTGATGGGGATGTCCCATATACTTATTCATCGTATGCCTCCTTGACAATTGGTCTTACTGCCGCATATATTTTCTTATACGACTGATAATACCGTTGATACTTTTTCGAATTTTCAGAATTCGGCAAGAAGGTTTTCTTTTCCTTTACAAAAGCCTTTTTCGCCTCATGCAAATCACTATAGATTCCAATTGCAACACCTGTCATCATACAGGTACCACATGCCCCTACTTCTTTTGCAGCAAGGGCGGTAATCGGGCGATTCAATATATCTGCCTTAATCTGCAACCATACATCGGAGGAAGCACCCCCACCGGTTGCAAATAGTTTCTTAGGGATTATACCAAACGATTCGAGATGCTCAACATTTGTCATTATCTCGTAGGTCACACCCTCCATCAGCGCCTGATAAATATCAGCGGACGTATGTTCCAAAGTAAGGCCGATCATTGCGGCTTTTGAATCGTTATCCATATAAGGATTTGCTGCTCCTGCAAAATGTGGAAGAATCAGGATTCCGGTAGGTTTGCTCTTTACTTTTGAATCAAGTATAGCATATGATTTTTCCTCTGACAAATTGTCCCTGAACCACTTTAATGTTGCACCACCTGTAAAGGAAAGTGCATAACACACATAGGTTCCGTCAAATACATAAGGCACAACAGAGTAGCCTTCCTCGTACAGCGTTTTATGTTCAGGGATATGGTCAAACACAGGAGTCACGCATTCCACAGTGCCTGTTCCGTCTACCGCCTGTCCAACCTCAAACACTCCGGCGCCTACCGCTGACGCCACTTGGTCATGGGCACCATTCACGATTTTGATGGACTTAGATATTCCCAAACTTTCCGCAACATCCGCCTTTATTTCACCAGCAATGTGAAAGGCAGGAACAGGAACAGATAAAAGACTTTTTTCTATTCCGGCAGCGCCAAGGATTTCTTCACTCCAGCATTTATTACGTATATCAAATGCCATCGTTCTCGCAGCCAGAGAATAATCAATACACGCATTTCCTGTCAGCTTGTAAACGATATAGTCCTCCATAAGCAATATGCGTTTCACTTTTGCAAAAATATCCGGTCTCTTATTTTTGATCCACATAATTTTGGGAAGGCTGTACATCTGGTGAGGTTTTACTCCCGAGATATATGTAAGTTTATCCATCCCCAATGCATCACAGAGTGCTTTACACTCTTCTTCCCCTCTTGGATCTGTATACAGCATTGAAGGCATCAAAACATTGTCATTTTCATCCAAAGCAGTAAAAGTTTCACCAAAAGTAGTAACACCTATCGCCGAAAGTTCATGCTTTTGTGCCGTATCCTTTATAACATCACATACCGCATCAAAAATAACAGATGCATCTATCTCGTGCTCACCGCTTTGGCGACTGACCTCATACTCTTTATAGGAATTATAGATAAAATTCCCCCTATCGTCATAAGCCGTCAGCTTGCATCCAGTTGTTCCGACATCAAGTCCGCCTATAATCATAATTACACCTCAATGCTTACTACATCATAACCAAGATAATACTTGAAAGCTTCCTCTAAGATTGTCTTAACGTGTCCGTTTGCAACAGTGGTATGATGCTTAAATCCGCCACGTGCAAGTTTTATAAGTTTGTCCTGAAGATTGTCAATCTTAGCAACACCGCCACAGCCAAAGAACTCTTTTTCTATATCTTCACCTGTGAATTCCCCTTCGCTGAAGTAGATTGTAATTTTTCCATCTTCTGTCTTACAGTTTGAGAATGTCATTGGGAAAGCCGCGATTCTGCCCTCGTTTGTTCCCCAGCCGCTTCCCGGATCGCCTTTATCAAACATCTTATGTGATGTAACTTCACCCTTACCTGCCATAAGTTTTTGTGCAGTTGAGCCACAATGGAAAAGAATAACCTTATCAGGATCATCGCCATAGTTATTGTTCCAGTCAAGACAAGCTGCAGGGCCTTGGGTTGCAAGAGCGAGTGCTCTCATTGTAATAGCAGAGCACATATCAATTTCACAGGATGCCACAATTCCTCTGTCGTTTAATTCGGATATCAGCACGCATGGGCATACTCTCAGGTATGTTTCCATTTCGTTCCAGCATCTTAATGATATTGCATCCAAATGATACGTTTCTATGTATTCATCAATAACAACACTTATTTTGGAAAGCATGATTTTCTTTTCTTCAGGAACATTTGTAAAGTCAGTATAATTTTCAAGTGTCTTTTTCTTCTCAAGAACCTTTTTATCGTCATCTGCCTTTGCACGAACAAACTCAAAAAGCTCAGAAAGGTCAAAACATTCAACATTAATTCCGTGTCTTTGCATTGTAAGTTCATCAAAACGAACTGTCTTAAACGCAGATGTTCTTGCACCGAGACAACCGATTGTAAAACGTTTCATTCCGTTCACAACACGGCAAACACCAGCAAAATCGTGAAGATTTTGTGCAAATTCAGGAGAAAGCGGATGAACAACGTGAGGTGTCATTACTGTATACGGAACTCTGTATTGTTCAAAAACATCGGTTACAGAAAATTTTCCGCAATATGCATCTCTTCTGTGCTGAAAATCCATCTTTCCGATTTCATCAGGATATGCCTGCATCAAAATGGGAACGCCCGCATCCTGAAGCGCGGCAATCGCACCGTTTTCATCAACAAAAATAGGCATACATAAAATTACACCGTCATATTCCCCTTCGTGAGCTTTCAGCCACTTTGCGTAAAGTCTGCCCTCGCCCCGTGTTTCTACTGCTCCATAGCGCGTAGAATCCTTGTCCATAATGATATAGTCATATCCGGCATCGGTCACCGCCTTTACCATATCTTCTCTTGCCCCTTCAATAAGCTCAGCAGGCATAAATCCTCGGTTTCCAAAGTATAAAGCAAATGTCATCAAATCAGTCCTTTCAAGATTTTTCTTGATTTTATCAATTCTTATGCTATAATTATAGTAATTTACGTTTGAAAAACTGTAATTTTGTACCGAAAGTTGGAATAATTATGTCATTAAAATTTGATACCCATGAACTTGCAGATTTAATGAAAAACTTTTATACGCTTACCGGAATACGCATTGTTCTTTTCGATGAAAATTATAGAGAAATCTTTGCTTATCCCAAAGAATGTTCTCCCTTTTGCTTGCATATGCGTCAATATCCCCGCTTTTACGAATTATGTTGTCAAAGCGATAAGATTTCTTTTGAAACCTGCAAAAAAAGCGGAGTTCTCACTACGTATAAATGTCACGCCGGTCTTATTGAGGCAACCTCGCCCATTATGAATAACGGTTCTATCATTGGCTATGTTATGTTTGGACAAGTAAGCGACAGTAAGGAAAAAGATGATTTCAAAAATAGCTTGTTGACATTATCTAAAAACTACACCCATAGCAATGAGATAAATGAATTAATTAAAAAAATCAAATTCAAGAGTAAAAAGCAACTTGTTGCCGCCTCAAAAATTTTGGAAGCGTGCACTAGCTATATCTTGCTTAAAGAGATTATAAAACCCTCGCGCATTGAACTGTTTTCTGCCATTGACGATTACATTGCTTCCCATCTCGCAGAAGACATCACCATTCCCTCTCTTTGCCGCAAATTTAGCATTAGCCGCACTAGGCTTTACGCACTATGTAATCAATATATTCCTGGAGGCATTGCCGCGTATATAAAAGCAAAACGGTTGACCAAAGCAAAGGAATTGCTACAATCAACCGATATGTCTGTTGCCGATATCTCTCTGGCAGTTGGTTTTTCTGACTATAATTATTTTTTGAAAGCCTTCAAAGAACATTTTGGAGTTTCAACCAAAATTATTCGAAAAAAGGAAACACCTTTTTATTAACGTGCACTCCCAAAGCATCTAAATTTTATGAATCATAGAGAGCTGTAAATATGGGTATTTTCATATTTGTATACTTCGCAAATGTCCTCAGTCCAGGATTAATCATTCTGTGCATATGAGTGGCAGAGCTCCTTCTCCGCCAACCAAAAAACAAGTCGCATTTGCGACTTGTTTTTTGGTTTTATTGGGGACTTTGTCAGTAATTGGTCAGATGAATGGTCTCCGATCAAGGACCAAACGCAACGGCTTTTTCGTTTGGATAAATCCAGGTAAAGCCTGTTGCAATTCTGCCAGAGCACAAACTGTGCCAAACAATGCATGCAAATCATTGAATCCATCGTCTTTATCCGTATCAAGACTTCTTAGATAATCAAAAAAATCCGTTGCGAAACTTTGCAAGATTCGTCGACATTCATCAAACCGGTGAGGAGTTTGGCGACTTGCACGGGTAATGCAATATACCCAATCAATCTCCGCAAAACCAATCAGTCTTCCGAATTGACCATTCATATCATCTGCTTGATACATATCAATACAGGTATCAATAACCTTTTCGGGATACCGAAGCGGTCGACGGACATATTCGTGATTAAACAAATAGTGAAAAGAACTTGCCAGATGATGAAACTTGGGGGCTCCTCCCCCATTCACCATATCCTTTTTCCAAAAACCTGTTTCAGGGTCTGCATTCTCCCAAAGCCACTCAAAATAAGTATCCATCCAGCTTTTGTCCACGCTGTCACTAAGTACTAAGGCTGCAAAAATTCCTGCTCCTTTATGGGATTCATTCCAAGGATTGTTCTTCCAATCCAAGCTCTCAAGAAAGTTCCAAATCCCAGTATTGTTGGCATACTGTAAAAGTTCTTTGATTGGATACAACGGCTTTGCATCAAACAACTCAAGGGCAGCAATGCAATGCGCTGTGGTATGAATAGGATGATGAGTCTTTTCTACAAACAATCCTGTTTCCTGATTTTGCAGACCTTGCAGTGCGTTAATACAACTTTGTCGCAGTTTCAAATCCTTAGGAAACTCACCAATGGTATATAAAATATTTACTGCATCTGCGCATCCGTATTCATTGATTCCTAATTCCCGATTTTGCTCGACATTCTGCCACCGCCATCGGGCGTACGTGCCATCCTTTTCCAGCTGATGGGCGGCTACAACCTTAGAAATTTTTTGAATAATATCATCAATATTATGATTCATCCCATCACCTTACCCTTTTACGCCGCCCACATTGATGCCGCCGAGAATCTGTCTTTGGAAGAAAGCAAAGATGATAAAGGGCGGGATGGATGCAAACACCAATGCCATAAAGTAGGTGTTCATCTCAATAGAGTTGTCGGTCTGCAAGCGGTAAACCTTAAGCGGTACCACCGCATTTTTGTCCAGTACCAACAGCGGGGTGAAGAAGTCAGACCACGCCGCACTCAATACATTGATGGACTGGAAGATAATGACCGGCAACGCCAAGGGGAGCATAATCTTGAAGAATACCCCATAGTTGCTGCAGCCATCCAGCTTTGCCGCCTCCACATAGGAGTTGGAAAGTCCATCAAAGGCATTCTTAAACAGCAGTACCGCAAAGGTATCCGCACCTGCATTCAGCCACATGGGCCAGAAGGTGTCCAAAAGACTCACGCCAAGACCATTATCCGATGCAAAGGGGAAGTGTAACCAAGAAATATAGTTGGGCACCATTCTCACCTGACCGGGCATCATCATAGTCCATACCACCAGAGTGAAAATCAGTTTGGTTCCCGTCGGCTTTAACTTGGATATGACATATCCACCAAAGCCGCAAACTACAATATGGACCGCAAGACTTCCAAAGGACATAATGATGGTGTTGATAAACGAACTGCCCAACTGCAATGCCTTCCAGGATTCACTCAGGCGGCTTCCCATTTTGCCAAGGCTCATATCCTTGGGGAAGAAGCTGAACGCCGCATAAATCTCCTGGGTATCCTTAAAGGATGTCAAGATGGTCCAGATTGCAGGAATTACCGCAATCAATGCTACTACCACCAACAAGGAGAAGAATATCCAATACAAGGTCTTTCCGTAGGTGGTTTTCAAATCAGAGTGGCTCAATACGCCGGTTTGCTTGTCTTTGAAGTTTTTCATACCTTGAGCCCTCCTTTTAATATCTGTCTTCTACCTTCCGGTTGAGCCAGAAGTAGAAAATGGTGAATACAATCAAAATCAAGAAGATGATGACACCAAGTGCCATTGCCTGACCGGTTCCCTTACCGCCGCTATTAAAGCCGTACTGATACAACTGATACGAAAGGGAAGTAGACGCTCCATTGGGACCGCCGCCTGTCATAGCAAGAGGTTGTTCCATTACCTGGAACACGCTGATAATCTGTCTTACAAGGTTCAAAAGTAACAAGCCCTCAATCGCAGGTCTGGTTACATGCCACAATCTTCTGAAAGGTCCGGCGCCGTCAATCATTGCCGCCTCATACAGTTCTACCGATACGCCCTGCAGGGATGCGTAGTAAAGCAACATCGTTCCTGCAAAGCCTTTCCAGGTCATATAGATAACGATACCTAAGATACTGAAGTCCGGGTCGTTCAGCCATTGGTATGGTTCGATGCCGAATTTGGAAAGAACCATATTCAAAAGTCCGGTCTGGTCCGGATAGTACATAAAGTACCACATCAGCATTGCTGCAATTCCGGGAATGACTGCCGGTATGTAGGTAAGCACGCGAAATCCGCTCTTGAAATGCACGATTTCATTGATCATAATCGC
>JAFQIA010000007.1 GCA_017397725.1 Clostridia bacterium | reverse complement strand
TACTCATAGTGTGTACCTCCATATTCTTAATTTCTTCATTCAGGTCGAAAGGAGCCTGCATGACACTTTTTGTTGTTTCAGCGTGTTTTCTTAATTTGTTTTCCAATTCAGATATTCTCATTTTGCATCTCCTTCCAAAAGTGATTTTAATTCATTGAGTGCCTTTTTTGTCTTGTATTTTACAGTTGAAACAGGCAATTTCAAAGTGTGTGCAACCTCGTCATAAGTCATATCATTATAAAACCTGAGAGTTATGTAGATTGATGACTTTGGGTTAAGTTTGCATATACAATCCATTATGCCTATTTCATCTGAAGGCATATCATAAAATACATTCAGATTGTCTGTTAATTCTTCCGTAAATCTTTGTTTCTTTAAATAATCCTTGCTCTTGTTAATTACTATCCTTGTAAGCCAAGTTTTGAAAAACTCTTTATTATTTAGAGAATCGAAAGATTTCAAAGCTGACAAAATGGCTTCTTGAACACAATCTTTTGCATCTTCAGTATTGTGCAGATAACCAAAAGCAACCAAAAACAAAGATTTTTCACATTCTTTATATTTCTGCTCGAACAGTTCGTACAAATTAAGTCCTCCTTTCGCCTTTGTAAAAGCTTTTACACCTATTAGACGATTTAGAAACGAAAAAAGTCAAAAAATGATTATTTTTATTATAACATTCTCTGAAATTTTCATCAAATAAAAACATAATAAACAAAGCAAAAAAGTGAAAAGATATGATTATTTTCCCTCCAGGCATTGAAAAGGTAAAAAATAATTGATATAATGGCATTGTAAAAATGGTAAGCAGTTAAACAGGTAAGCAGTTAAGCAGGTTAAGGAAGTTCTATCCTATGGGATAGGTGCGTCTTTGACCTGCTTTTTTCATTTTTACGGAGATTATAATAAATTTGGGAGTAATAAACACATGTAATTAGTCTTAGGACTTTTTGCGTGTGTTTTTTTATTTTCAAAAAATTAAAGGAGGTAAACAAAAAATGATGGCGATTAGTTTGAACGAAAGACAGAGGATGTTTGCGGAGGAACATCATAACATTATTGAGGAGTTTTTGAACGCTCGAAAACTTCCGATGGATGAATTTTATGATGTTGTAGTATTCAGATTCCTAAAGGCAGTTAAACAGTATGATGAACGAGAAGATTTGAAGCAATATGCGTTTGCTACCATTGCAAAGAATCATATGCGTTCAGCATTAGGTAACCACTTCAAAAAAGAAAGAAACAGAATGAATGGTTATCGTGTTTTAAGTCTGGATTACAGCTTCCCGAATTCCACGCTTACATTAGCAGATATTCTCGCTGATGATTCGGTAGATGTTTGCGAAGAGGTGTGCGAAAAACTCAGCCGTACTCCATCGGGGTATGAGCTTTCACATACATATTCCATTAGTCCCGCTTTAAGCCGAGTGGTACTGAAGGAGGTGTTGTGAGTTCAGGGTTAAATGATGTTCGGAAACAAAGCAAACGAAAGTAAAAAAATTGGAGGTTAAGAAAAATGTTCGAAAACGAAAACAATTTATTTGGCGGCGAAGGTTTGGATTTAGGTAACGATATGGGTGCCGGATTTGATGGTTTTACACCATTTGATTCAGGAGAGGCAGAAAGTATTTTTGCACAGGCTCCCGTTCAGGAACCGACAAACAAAGAAGAAAACCCTGTATCTAATGCTCCTGCAGCAGTTAATACGACTACGGAAGTCGTTGCTGAAGACAAAGGTGCAGGTATGGAGGTTAAAAAGGATGAGCAGGTTACAACAGCAGCAGATGAAGTTGTCAAAACAGCAGATGTGGTTCCTGCACCAAAGGAATCGCAAAATCAAGCGAACTACTTTGATGCGGTCATCGCTGATGCACAAAACAAAGAAGCTGAAAATGCAAAAAGTGTCTTAATGAGTAAATTACCTATATTTTCTCACGGAAGTGCTAAAGAAGAAATTGTTGACACTTCAAAGACTTTTGATGATCTCCGCAAAGAAAAAGCGGAAGATTTCCCGGAACTTGATGATTACTCGGTAGTAACTTGGACCGTAACTTACGGAACTATTTCTAAGACGGTTTCAACACCGAAGAAAACAACTATCGCAAGTTTCAAAAAAGAGATTGAAAATTCGAAAGAATTTACAACAATGCTTACGAAAGCGCAGAATAAAACGGCTGACAAAAAAGGTAGTGCAAAAGAAGATAAACCTATTGAATGTGTTATTTCTCCCAAGACAAAGATGAAACCGAAAGGTGTTGTTGACGGAGGCTACAAAGGTGTATTTACTTCCTTTGCTGATGCTCAAACAAGCGGAAAAGTAATTGCATTTGTTCCGTCTGACGATGGGAATGTTTATGAAATCCGTTCGGAAAAAATGGGTACTTTTATTGCAAAAGCTGAAAATGTAACTATGCTTGATAAGGTAAGGGCCGGGTTTATCCCGGCTCTGCCGAAAATCCCGTATGAAATTTTATCGGAGATAATCTCATTTTTTAAGTCGTACATTACCGAAAGTAAAGAGTTCGAAGCTCTGGCATACATTTTCTGGTCTTTTGAAGACGAAGAATACTTTGTATATATTCCTAAGCAGAAAGTGTCAAAAGCAAGAGTTATACCTGAATGCAGTATTGCGGATGATGAAAAGAATTTGCTGGTTATGCAGATACATTCACATAACACCATGCCGGCATTTTTCTCTCGTGATGATGATGCAGGCGAACAGGCAACGAAGTTATATTCGGTAGTTGGCAGACTGGATAAGGTTTTTCCTGATATAAAGACAAGAATTTCAGTCGGTGGTAAATTTGTAGAGATAAATCCAAGCACGGTTTTTGATGGATTTGAGGGTATGTTCCCTGAAGAATGGCAGGAATCAGTTGAGCTTGACTCCCGTTATGTAAAGGAGGCTGGCTTATGAAACTTTCTCTTGACAGACCTGTAAAGATAGTAGTTATCGGTGCAGGTGGTACAGGTGGATATGTAATTCCTCATTTGTATCGAATAGCCTATGCGTCCGGAAGACCTTGCAGAATTATCATTGCAGATGGAGATATTGTTGAACAGAAAAACCTAATCAGACAGAATTTTGCTGAATGTGATATTGGAGAAAACAAGGCACAGGTAATGGCAGAAAGATATTCCGAAGTATTTGGAATAGAAACTGAGTACATTCCTGATTTTATCGAGAATGAACAACAGTTACTTGAATTACTTAGATTTGAGAGTAGCGGCAGAAGCTCAAATAAACCTATCAGCATTTTAATCGGTGCTGTGGATAATAACCGTTCAAGAATTATGTGTAACAATGTCTTTAAGAAATTAGACGATATTATTTACATTGATTCGGGTAATGGTGAATTTACGGGACAGGTTATATGCGGTGTCAAAATGAGTGGCAGAGTTATCTCAAAACCTGTGGCAAGTGTTTATCCAGACCTTTTGAAAGACACGGAGAAATTTCCGTCAGAACTTTCATGTGCAGAAAGAAGCGTATCAGCTCCGCAAAGTATTGCAGCTAATGTTTTTGCATCCAGTGCAGTAATCAGTATGCTTTATCATCTGCTCATTGAAGGTAATTTAAGGAATAATCGAATCACATTTTCTTCAAGAAAACTGCTGATGAAAACAGTTGCATGAGAGGTAGTGTATATGGCGAATAATAGAGATTTTGTATTAACTCAAATTAAGAAGGTAGTTATGACTCCTGAAAAAACAGTTACAACAATCACTGAAAAATTGGAAACAGTAGATAAGTTTGGATGTGAACAATGCTTTGAAACAAGCCATACCGAAACGGAATGTCATAATATGAATTTCGATATCGGGAGGGCTGCATAATGGATAAAAAGTATTATGTTCTTGATAAGTTTGCAGAAATTGACACGAAGCTGATAGGTATTATAGAGGCTATGCCGATAAAAAGGCGTGCTGTAGATATCTACGGTCAAAAAGGCAATATGCAACGAGCCAAAGATACTTATACCGATTTGGAAAATCTAAAGGCTGACCTTATGGATAATGTGAGAACATTGCGATTGTTATTTTCAGAGTCAGATATGATGCAAGCGGCAGAATTTGCTAACAAAATGTATGGTGCGGTTAAACAGTTCAATCTTATGACACCGGATTATACGAAACTTGTATCAGCGTTGGAGAGATTAAAAGATGAAATTCCCCATAACGAAACAGTAAATGCAAGAATTATCGGTAATCTTATGAACAATGTAAGGATGGGATATTATCCTACGGATATTGCTCATGTAAAGATGATAAAAAGTGCTTTGAAATTTCCTGAAAGCAGTATCAACATTTTAGATCCTTGCTGTGGAGAAGGATTAGCACTTGAAGTTCTTGCTATGGGTAATGAATGCGTAACCTATGGGACAGAAATTGATGAAGCACGTGGGCATGAAGCTGAAAAAAGACTTGACCGTGTTGGATTTGGAAGTTATTTTCATTCCAATATTGGTTGGGAATCATTTCACGCATTGTTTTTGAATCCGCCGTATCTTAATGTTATTGGAGAAAACGGAACTAAAGCAAGAAGCGAAAAAAGGTTTATTGTTGAAAGCATTCATCATTTGATGCAAAATGGGATTTTAATGTATATCATTCCTTACTATCGGCTTACTTATGACATTTGCAGAGTAATCTGTGATAATTTCAGAGATATTTCTGTTTACAGATTTTTAGACAGTGAATTTGAAAAGCATAAGCAGATTTTGGTAATGGGGATAAAAAAGACGAAGGATGATGGAAGTGAGCAGGCGGAAATACTTTCTCAGTATGCTATGCTCCCTGAAAAGATTCCAATGATTGACACCTTGCAAGCAGAACGCTATGAGGTGCCTGATTTACCTAAAACGGTAGATTTATTTAAAGGAGCAAAGTTTAATTTAGGCGAACTCCAACGCCAGCTTGCGGCATCAAAATCCATTAATATGTTTTTTGAAAAAAGCAGGATTGACTCAATGGAGAAACGCCCACTGCTACCTTTGAATATCGGTCAGGTTGGCTTAATTGGCGGCAGCGGACTTATAAACGGTTATGTTGACTGTGAATGCCCGCATGTTATAAAAGGTCGTGTAATCAAGGAAATTAGACGGAGAGAAAATGAAGACCTAAATCTTCTATCGGAAACAAGGGTAAACAGAATGTTATTTAACATACTTACCCCCGAAGGAGTGAAACGGTTGGCGTAAAGAGAGGTTAATTTATGGAGTATAAAGTAGATTTATCGAAGATGATTGCATCAATGAGAAATGCGGAAGATACAGGTTTAGAGCCGGAATTCATAGAAACTGTCGGAGAACTCTATATCTACGAGAATATCATCAAAAAAGACATCAGAGAGGAACCTATATTCGTCAGAGATATTAATTTTGATGAATTTGATGAAGATGACATAACAGAGTTAATCGACAACAAAATGCCCTATATCGAAGATAAACTCGATAGGATTGGGAAAGTTGTTAATGTTTTTATGAAAATGCCCGCAAAATCATTGATGGCAAGAAAATTTTTTTAGGAGGTAAAAATGAAAATCGAAACAAGTTCATTTTCAAGAGAATTGTTATGGCTTGTATGTATGCTGAAAATTTATCACGATGCTGGCATATATCATTTGGAAAAATGGTTCAAGAATGACCAATTAGAGCCTGACATATATTATGAAATCATAATGGAGGCTATTGGTTGTGCTGCTCCGATAGTCATAAATAATGAAAGACTTTATGACAAGCATGGTTACAGTGATTGTGATGGAGAGGTAAACATATGGGCATACAGTTCAAAAGAAATGCAAAAGTATTATAAACTTGCAAGAAAACTGCATCGGTTGGAGGGCAATAAAGGAAAAGAAAACCGATATATTGCAGAAATCGCACGCAAAATAGAAGGTCTTAGAGGGTTTTATTCATATAACATTGATTATATGATTGGCAACAAAAGAAAAGGCGCTCAGTTAGAGGTTCTTTGGTGGTACGAGTTCTGTGAGGAAATTCCACTGTGTATGTGGGTTGTCCGGGTTATGAGTTTATTCAAAGAAGAACTTCCTAAATTGCAAGAAAAATACAGACAAGCACGGCGAAAAAAACGCCTTCAGAAATCTATGTGTATTGGAGGTGTTCCGTGTGCAGCGTAATGATGAATTGATTATTCATATCAATACTGACGGAAAAGTGTTTGTAGAAGATGTTGAAAACGGAGTAAAAAAAGTAAAGACGGTTGAGCCAGATGTGTTTATAAACTGTATCAGGGACTCTATAAGGACCGGAGCAGTTTCAAGCGGTATTTTGCCAAGTGGTTCGTTTCATTTTGCAATTGGAGACCGAGATTGTAAGAAGCTTTGTATTGAGTTTCCTGCAAGATATAGCGACATTGTGTATATGAATACTGAATACAAGAATTTTCCTCTTCCGAGGTTAGTGTTCGGTTTCACAATACAAGGCGAATATATTTCTTGCGTAAATCTCGGAGTTGTGGATGAAGGGATGCTTACACCTAAATCAAAGATGTATGAATATCCACTATCTAATGTCAGTGATTTTAGACTTTGTTGCGGTGGTAACAGACTGCCGAGAATAAAGTCGTTACATCAGCTTGACGGGGTTATGCATCTTATAATGGCAATGCCTAACAATAACGACCATTACCATACAGGCAGAACAAAGCTTGATATGGAGTTGAGAAATCTGCTTGAAACACTGAAGGATAAAACACCGGAATTTTATTATACCGATGTCTTGATACCTATGAACCGTACTTTGCAGGACTTCGTAAATAGTTAAGGAGGATATTTTATATGAGTGATAATCAAATTTTGGAAGCATTGGGACAACCGTTCCCATATTCAGATGTTCACTGGAGATTACAGTATGTCGATACGACTAAATTGGAAGGCTTTGCAGTTCCGTATTTAGATGCAAGAGCTGTCGAGGACAGATTCGACCAGGTTATCGGTCAGAAGAATTGGAATGACAGTTACGAAAGCTGGCATACCTATACCGAAACAGTTACCGAAAGGGATAAAACCACAGTCAAGGAAATTCGTTCTCAGCTTTGCACTATTTATGTGTATAACGAAGAACGAAAGGAATGGCTTGGAAAAACTGACGGTGCAGAAAATACGGATATAGAGTCTATCAAAGGCGGACTTAGTGATTCTTTCAAAAGAGCAGCAGTCAAATGGAATGTCGGTAGATATATGTATAAGATGGAGCCTGTATGGGTTAAGGCGACAAAAAGAGGTAAAAGTTATGTAGTCGCTGATTCTGAAAAGGAGCGTTTGAAAGCAGAGTACCTTGGTATTATAAAAAATGTCTTTGGTGAAAAAGTTGCAGCGTCTTTAGGTGGAAACACACAAGCACCTGCAGGAAATCAGCCGAAAGGCAACAACCAATCTGCACCAAAAGCACCTGCTCCTACAGGAGAACAAGGACAGAAGCCACAGCAACAGGGAAATTCTCAAGCGGAAGTTTATGAAATTACAAACATTCGTGTTGAGGGCGAAGGTGAAAAGAAACGCAGTAAGCTCGAATTATCCAAAGGTAACGGCAAAAGCACTGTGTTTATGAACGGCGCCGATCCTAATCTCAAGGTAGGTATCAAGATTATGAACCTAAAAGGCAGAACGGGTAAAAATGCTTATGGCAATTACTCAATTCTTGATTCCTATGAGCTGGCGGCATAAAAGATGGAGGTAAATTGTTATGAGGGAACGAATAAAAAAGTTTTGTATTTTAAGCGTAAAAATGGAGGGGTTTAAGAGATTTAAGGAACCTTACGAGGTTAATTTAAGCAGATTATCCTATATATCCGGCGGAAACGGTCAGGGTAAATCCACAATCGCTGATGCTATTGCATATGCTTTTTGCGGTACTCCCTTTTGGGGTGAAAAGAGCTGTGACAGACTTCAGAATTCCGAATGTAAGGAAATAAAAGTTGAAGTCAGATTCGTTGATGAAAACGGCGAAGTACATACTCTTATCCGCAGAAGAAACGGCAGTAACACAACAATTACTATGGATACCTTGCAATTACGCCAGACGGACCTTGCGACACAATTTGCAGAAAAGGATATTTTTCTTTCGGTACTGAATCCTTTGTATTTTATAGAAAGGGTTGCAGACAGTGGCAGAGAGTTTTTGCAAAAGCTTCTGCCTCCTGTAAAACAAGAGGATGTTCTGGCATTGCTTAGTGAAAACACAAGGTCACTGCTTGAAAATGAAAGTCTGCTTGATCCTGAATTTTACGCTAAGAAAAAGCGCGAAGAGTTAAAGGAGATTGACGAAACCGCTACTTATTTTGAAGGACAGATTGATGCTTTAAAAACACAACAGAGAGAAGCCACAGAAAAGGTTGACGCAGTTCTGCAGAGAGGTCAAAGCATTGTAGATAGGAAAACCGCTTTAGAAGAAAAGCAGTTTGCCGGAATTGATATTGAAGCGTTAAAGTCTGAACAGGCTAAAATTGCGACATCATTATCTAACGACAGGCGTGCAAGCCTACACGAAAAATTGGCTGAAGCTAAAAGCAGACAGTATGTTTCAAAGTTTGCTGCTGAAATACAAAAGGTAAATGCAGAAATTGAAAGCTTAAAAGCCTTATGCTCTAAGCTTGCAGCGCAGGCAAAAGGAATTAAGGTTGGAGATAAATGCCCCACATGTTTTTCAGTTGTTACCGAGTCTAACTACAGAGAAATCATTGCAACACTTAAAAAGCAGTATGATGAAACTGTTGTAAAAGGACAGAGTGCAGTATCAGCACAAAAGGAACTTCTGGAGCTTGATAAAAAAAGCCAAGATAAATTCGAAGAATTTAAGGCAGAGGATATCAAGAAATACGAGGCAGAACTCGCTTCTTTAGGGACTGCTGATGTGTCTGAAATTGCAATGATTGAAGACAAAATCAAATACGGCAATCTTACTGAAGAAGAATTTGCGGAACTTACAAGCCTTATTAAACAGGCGGATGATTATGCAAAAGAGGTTGAGCTTCTTTGTGAAACAGATAAAATTCCCGAGAAAATTGCAGCCATTGAAAAGAGTGTTGCTGCTAATGATGCACGAAGAATTGAGGTTAAAAACCTTCTTCACGCTGTTGGAGAATTTGCTGCAAAGAAAGCGGAAATTACTTTGAACCAGCTTAAAATGAACCGAGCATCTATAAAACTCTATGATGTTGCCAAAACAACCGGAGAAATTAAAGATGTCTTTGTGTTCACTTATGATGGCAAAGATTATCGCTGGCTCTCTACCTCTGAGAAAATCAAAGCAGGATTGGAGGTTTCGGAATTACTTGCAAGGCTTACAGGTCTTGAATATCCCACTTACATTGACAATGCAGAGTGTATTACAACAAAGCTGAGTCCGGTAAGAGGTCAGGTTATTTTAGCCTATGCAAGAGGAACTGAACTTGCAGTTCATAATCCTCAACTTCAAAATGTTCAAATGAAGGAGGCTGCGTAATATGGCTTTTGAGTATGAACATTTTGACATAATTGAGGTTGCAAAGTATTGCGGGATACAATTCCACCCGAAAAACAGCAACGATGTTGAGTTTAAGGCATTATGTCCGTTTTGTAATGACAGAAAGTATCATTTAGGTATCAATCGTCAAAAAGAACGCTTTAATTGTTTTAAATGCGGAGAGAGCGGAAACAGTGTTACATTGTATGCAAAGTTGTACGGTGTATCCAATAAAGAGGCGTGTGAAGTTTTAAGAGGAAATAAAGAAAATTTTGAGCCTGCTGTAGTGCAGTATAGTGAAGTCGATGAAATGCCGATTCGGTCAATTGAGGACAGGCATAATGTATATTATGATTTTTTAAGTCTTCTAAAACTGAATACGGCACACAGACATGCACTTGAAATGCGTGGTTTGTCATTCAGGCACATTCATCAGTTTATGTATCGCAGTATGCCGATGGATAGAGTGTTCAGGCGTGAGGTTTTAGAAAAACTTGCGTCAAAGCACGATTTAATCGGTATTCCCGGTTTTTATATTGATAAATATGGCGATTTGCAGATGTATATAAACAAATACGGTGGTATTTTTATTCCGGTCTGTAATCACGAGGGATATATCCAAGGACTGCAGATGCGATTGGATGTTCCGGCGGATTCAGATGAAAAGAAGTTCAGATGGTTTTCAAGTAAACACTATCCGAGCGGAACCGGAGCTAAACCGTGGATACACATTGTTGGTGATACAAATGCAAAAGAAGCTTGTTTGACAGAAGGCGCAATGAAAGCAGATGTAACAAGTGTTTTATCAAACGGGCAGTTGTTTATAGCTGTTCCGGGTGTAAATGCAATTACATATCTTCCCGAGATAATCAATGAATTGGGAATAACTCGAATTTACGAGGCTATGGATATGGATAAGCGTTCAAAGCCCGAAGTAAAAAAGGCTATGATAGCACTTAGGACAGCACTTAACGGTACGGGTGTAGAAAACATTAGTTGCACTTGGAACCCTGCATACAAAGGTTTAGATGATTATTTTCTCGCTAAAGTATTAGAAAAGCAGTCACAGGCAATGCCTGTGGCCGCTTAAAGGAGGTTATAAAATGAGTAATGGTATAAATAAGTTTATGGCGATAAACACAGATAACGGTCAGGCAGAGAATATTATGGGTAAGTATATGTATTATTCTCTTCCCAATATGGTCGTTAAAGTGGATAGTGTTAAAAGTGTTTGTGAGCAGATAGGTTTTCCTATTGAGGTAAACGAAAAAATTTCAATTACCGATGCATATAGAAGTGCAACGGGAGAAATCTATGACCGCATCGAAGAATCTGTAAATGGTGAAAAGAAAGTAACCAGAATATATTGCAGAGATAATAAACGAGCTGAGTCAGAAGTTTTGTCCCGTGAGTTAGTAGAGGAAACCTTGTATGAGAGCACCAATACATACAAAAAACTTGCAAACATCATTCTTGATAAGGCAAGCGGAACGATAACGCTTTCAGATGTTGATTACACATCCGGCAGAGATATACGAGGATATTTCAGGCAGGCTGAGCAGATGTTTGAACTGTATCAGGACTGTATTGGAAACCGCAGTATTGAAACTATGGCAGGAAAATATATATCACAAATGAATGCAATCAGTATATCCGCAAGAGGTCATCACTATTTCATTCCGAAGGCATACATGCACAAAATTCAGCTTTTAGAGGACTTTATGGAGTTGGTAGGTAACGAAAACTTATATACCTATCCAAACAGTAAAAGGGACGCTAAATATATCAGCATAAATTCAATGTATGTTGCGGATGATGAAAAGCAAAGAAAAAAGATGGCTCATGAGTTTTATCTTGATATGGCACGGGAAATTGAGGAATACCAAAAGCGTATCGGGAAACTGATTCAGAACGGAAACACAAGTCAGAAAATTCTTGATCGTTGGGTTCTCAAAATTCAATCGCTTGAAGCCAAGAAAAGAGATTATGAGATGATACTAAAGAGGGATTTATCAGGCATAGACGAAGAATTTACAATGCTTCGTGATATGTGCAATCAGTTCGGAATGGGCGTTAGAAATGCGCAAATTTGGAATATGCCTATGGCTGCATAAATTCTTGTATGGAGATTTAATTTTCGGGAGGGTGCTTGCGGCATCCTCCTGCTATTTTAGGAGGTAACATATGAATACTGAAAAAAACTCTGAAAGATTGCTTATATGTTCTATGATTCATGAAGAATTTGACGACGGCTCTCCAAACGCTAAATTTTTGAGAAAACTTATGGAGTGCCATGAACGAATTGAACCGTTTCATTATGAGAAAAACGGAAAGTCGGAGTTGATAGTCTTTTACGCAGATAAACTGCAGGAAATGCTTGATGAATTCAAATTTGACAGTAAAGTGTTTGAGATTGCTGAAGAGGTTGCAGCCGGCAAAGTACACAGATGTACCGGATGCCGTTGCGGTATCTATGGACCATTCCCATACACTTACAGAGATAATGGCGGTTGTGTTGGTAGGTCTTATGAATGCTATGTCTGCAGAGAGTATGACAACAAAGCATTTTATGAGATATATGAATGCCAAAAAGAGCATGGAACTGAAAAAGCGATTATGAAAGGTATAAATGCAGATTTTTAGGAGGTTGTTATGCAGTTAGTTGACTCTATCAAATGGCATCTTTCAAATCATAAAAATATTGTCTGTGCTTTCTATACAAGGGGCGCTGTATATGAAAATGAGATTTATCCGTTTGTAGAAAAATTAGAAAAACACAGAGAAGAATTGTCCCCGATATATTATGAGGACGATAATGGGAATGTTCTGATTCTGTTTTACAGAAAGAACCTCAAGAAGCTGAAAAAGTGTTTTAGAAAAGACAAGGCGGCATTGCAAAAAATCAAGGAAATATTCAGCGATAAGTTGCATACATGCTGGGCTTGTGGTTGTGACATTCTTTCAACTATGCCTTATTCGTACAGAGACATAGACGAAGGTGTTATCTTGAAAAGACCTGAGTGTTCTTTGTGTAATGGCATCACGGATGAATCAATATTAAAAGTAAGCGACTTTTATATGGAAGCAGGTAGTGAAAAAACAGTTCTGTCAATTGTGGGAGAATTGTCTAAAACTGCAAGTATTGAATGCGAAAGTAATTAAAGCAGATTTTTAGGAGGTTGTTATGAAAGGAAGTATGCAAATTAGCAAGCTAAGAAAAAAGGCAGCATATTATTGCTCAAAATCTTTTGACGAAGGGTACGGCGGAGAATTCACCTTGTTTATTGAACCGTTCAAAGGGACTTATGATAATTTCTTTTATTATGTAAAGAAACTTAAAAACGGTAGTATTGAGATTATGGGTGAAGGCTACATTGTAACCGACAAAGACATTCTTGCTTCGCATAAAAGAGAGGCAAAGAGAGAACTCGGCGATATGTGTCCTGCGTATTATTGGCTTGATGAAAATGAGAAACAAATTGATAAAACATATCTGTAGGAGGAAGAAAATTGTTATTAAAGGTATTAAAGGGTGCCAGGGATACATGGAAACCTGATGAGGTTGAAATGGATACTGCATTCAATATAGGCGATAAATTCAAGATGGAGTACGACTGGTGTAAAAGAATTCAATGTATGAATGGATATAAACCTGAATGGTATAAAGATGTTGCAGAATTTACAGTAGTAGATATGGTATGCAATATGCTTGTTTATCCAAGTGAGGTATGGCTGAGGCTCGGTTCGGAAGATGAGATGTTCCGTAAAAGATGCGGCAGCGAAGAATTCGATGCACCTGAAAAACAAGTGTTAGAAAGGATGGCAGCGTAGTTACTATGGCAAAAATCAAGAAACCTGTTGAAGATTGTGTGTATGTAATTCATCCTTTGGGAAAGGGATTGCCCTTGTGTCTTTATCAGGTCGCAAAGGAAAAAAGACTTGATGGTGTGAAATTAAGGGATTTGCCAATATGTAAATACAAAAACTACTGCCCTAAAGATGAAGATGAAAAAAGGAGGAAAGAAAGTGGAGAAACTAACAATCCTGGTTGATATGGATGATACTATGGTTGACCTTATGAGTGTTTGGATAGCACGCTTAAATAAGCAATACGGATTGTCAATCAAAAACTCAGATATTTGTGTATGGGATTTAATGCAGATTTTTACTGCACTGACAAAGGAGCAGATATATGCACCTCTTCACGATCCTGAATTGTGGGATGAACTTCAGCCCATTGAAGGCAGTGTAAAGTACATAAAGAAACTGATTGATGACGGGCATAATGTTTATGTTGTCACAAGTGCACATTATAAAACATTTCAACCTAAGATTGAAAAAGTGATATTAAAGTATTTTCCGTATATCTCTTGGAGAAATGTTATTGTAACCAGCAAAAAACAAATGATTAAAGGCGATATTTTAATTGATGATGCAGTACATAATCACATCGGCGGAGATTATCGAAAATTCCTTATGAATGCGCCACATAATCAAAATTATGATGCGGAAGCAAACGGAATGATTAGAGTATCTTCGTGGAAAGAGATTTACGAGCTGATAGTCAATATTTGTGGAGGTGTAAAGTAATGTCAAAAGTAAGCAGATGTTTCAGAGTAGGTCTTGGTTATAAGTATGCACCGGAAACTTTCTATATCTCACTTTTGCAAGCTGATGGTTCGTACAAAAAACTTGATGTGGATACATCGGGATATATGTGGGGCTATCTGTTGTCAAAAGGCGAAAAAGAAAAGGTTGTTGCAGAAGTAAAACATTTTCTTCGCAGCAGAAGAAAGATGCAGAAAAGACTTATTACATATGGGTTCTATCTTAAAGGCAGTTCGACAGAATATGTTTATTTTGGTAATGCAATGGCTTGTGCTGGTGAATATGATATTGCAGAAAAACTTTCTTTATACAAGAGTATTAAAGAGTGCTGGAAAGAAAGCAATAGTAAACACCACACAGGAACTACGGCAACGCTAAACGGAAGATATGAAGTTGATGCTATAGAGGAAGAATATGCAGAGGTTGATTTATCCAGACCACTCAAATTATATGTGAACATCAGATAAATGGAGGTAAACATTATGGAACAGTATGGTTTTAAACTATATTCAGTAGGCGAAAAATTTGACGGCGTGTTAGTTGGCGAAGGCGGAACATTTGAGACACGAGATAATATGTGCGAATGCACGATAACATTAAGCAATATAACAGATGAAGAAATTAAAGCGGTTGATAAAGGACCGATTTATGTTTCGCTGTCTTACATTGAAGATGTTATTTTCGTAAACATAAATCTTAATAATGTAATGTCTTTCAATATGCCTTTCAATATGGCTTTATACAAAGAATTTCGTTTGAAAAATCCCGGCAAGCAAGGATATTTTATGCCTGTGTTTCTCGTTGATGTGGATTCAAGTATTATCAAGGCAATGAGAGTGCTTGGGTTCAAAAACGAATTCAGTCAAAAGTTGTATGAGTTATCAAAACAACAGTGGGAAAAAGGTGCAAAGGGTTATGATGAAAAGGTAACAAGACTAATCGGAACCTATACACCTAAACAGTTGTTTGAAAACAATGTCGTATATAATGTTTTCGGAGGTAGTTTATGAAAAGAAGAAATCGTGTAATACAGAGAATAGAAAATGATTATGCCGAATTCAAAAAAGAACTCCTTTCGCTTAACTCAACAGAGATTTATGACCGGTCATATAAGATTTTTTGTATCGAAGAAATTTACATCATTCTGATGAACGGTTATGAGTTTACGGGAGAGATGATTAAAAGGATTCTGTCATTTCGTGGGAATGTTTTAGAACAGATATATGAAGAATGGACTCATGTGGACTTTTCTCATCAAGAGCCATTCAAAGATATTATAAAACATACATTCTCTCGATTGCCTGAAAGGAAGGTTGCCTATGCAGCATAAAGAAGTAGTTAATCTTTCGCTGAAAGATCTTGTGCCTTACGAGGCTCAACCATTTCATGTGATAGATGATGAGGCAATGACAGAACTTGCAGAAAGTGTCAAGATTGTTGGTGTTCTTGTGCCGATTATCGTTAGACAGATAAAAAACAACAAGTATGAAATTATTTCAGGACACAGAAGAAAGCGTGCTTGTGAAATTGCCGGTGTAACTGAAATCCCTGCTACCATTATGGAGCTGGATGATGATGAAGCGGCTATTATGCTTGTTGACTGTAATCTGCAACGAGAAAATCTCTTGCCAAGTGAAAAAGCGTATGCTTATAAACTTAAATTGGATGCAATCAAACATCAAGGCAAAAAAGAAATTTTAGATGCGGATGATGAAATTCTGCTGATCAGCTCAGAAATAATAGGAAAAGATGCTGATAAAAGCGGAAGACAGATAAGACGGTACATACGCCTTACAGAATTGATACTCGACTTGTTGGATAAGGTTGATAAGAAAATCATTCCCGTTACAGCAGGTGCAGAAATATCTTTTTTGAATGTTAAGATGCAGGTTGCATTAAACAATCAGATTGAATTTGTAGAGTGCAAAGTGAATTTGCAACAGGCAAAAAAACTTAAAAAGAAGTTTCTTGACGGTACATTGAATGAAGATGAAATCTTCAAAATACTATCCGTTGATGAAATAGAAACTACATTATCAATAGATTATTCCAAACTCCGTAAATACTTCCCGGCTAATTACACTCGTAAGCAGTGTGAAAATGCCTTGTGGGATATTCTCGAAGAATGGAAAGAACGCAACTGTGCATAAGGAGATTGATGTCACAAAAGGTAGTCGTAGAGGATTTAGTTCCTCTGCGGCTATTTTTTGTTGTAAAACATAGAATTTTATGGTATAATGTTCCAAGATGGAGGTGAATATAATGAATAGAACTGAATTAGTTGCTGCTATTGCAGAAAAATCAGGTGCATCAAAAAAAGATGCTGAAGCTATGCTCAAGGCTTTTATTGATACAGTTGAAGATGCTGTAAAGGCTGGAGATAAAGTACAGCTTGTAGGTTTTGGTACATTCGAGGCTCGTGAGAGAGCAGCTCGTGTTGGAACTAACCCTCAGACAAAAGCAAAGGTTGAGATTCCGGCTTGCAAAGTTCCTGCTTTCAAGGTAGGTAAGGCGTTCAAAGATATGCTCAAATAATCCCATAAATGATTAAAAGACTTGTGTATGGTAGAAACTATATACAAGTCTTTTTTTATAAATTTTGCGAAAACTATTGACATTATCTCGGTCAACCGATATAATATATATTGAAAGAAGGTGGATTAATATGACAATCCAAAGAATAATGGAAGATAAAAATATAACTCGCTATCGCTTATCCAAGAATAGCGGCATCCCTTATACAACAATAACAGATATATTAAGTGGCAAAGCACAGCTTGAAAAATGTACTGCTGAAACAATATATAAACTTGCAAAAGAACTTGATGTTCCAATGGAAACATTACTTGAACCTTGCTTTGAAACCAGAAGCAGTTTTGAATTGTATAAGAGTAATGTTTGCCATCAGGTAAAAGAAAAGGGCGATATTCAGTTTATCATAGATACACTTGAAAATAATGAAATTCGTAAATTATATGATAAAGAGTGGTATCCCGAAAGTTTATATCTGCTTGCTATGCTCGATTATATAAGCAGAGAGAACAATGTTCCTGTTTGTGCAGATTATAATGACATAAGAAGGTGTAAGCTACAGGAGACGGTTTATCCGGTAAGTATATTAACTGCTTTTGCTGTATCAAAAAGCGAAGCTATAAAAGAAGAAGCCTATCGTGATGCTATTCCTGAGTTCAGACGATTTAATATCGTAGAAAGTGAGGTGCGCAATGTCATCTGATAACAAAAATGTTTTCACAAAGGAAAATCTTGACACTTATTTGAAAGAACTCGCAAAAGAGTTTAGAAAAATCAATGGTAAATCTATGCCCGCTGAAATTATTCTGATTGGCGGTGCAGCAATACTCGTTAATTATGGTTTTAGAGATATGACAACTGATGTAGATGCGATCATACATGCTGCATCTTCTATGAAAGATGCCATAAACAGAGTTGGAGATAAATATGAATTGCCTAACGGATGGCTTAACACAGATTTTATGCGTACCGGCTCTTATTCTCCAAAGTTAAATGAATTTTCCGTACATTATAAGACATTTTCTAATGTTTTAGAAATACGAACCATAGCATCTGAATACTTAATAGCTATGAAACTTCGTTCGGGAAGAAAATACAAAAATGACTTATCGGACATTATAGGAATTCTGGCAGAACATGAAAAGAAGGATGAACCGATCACTTTAGAAATGATAAATATAGCTGTAAATAACCTATATGGTGGTTGGGATGATTTTCCGACAGATTCAAAGAAGTTTATTGGAGATGCAATAAATACCGGAAATTATGAGCAGGTATATGCTTCTACTAATGCTGAAGAAAAGCGTTCAAAAGAAATCTTGATAGGCTTTGAACAGGATTATCCGGGTGTTACAAACGAATCAAATATAAATGACATTCTTAAAAATTTAAAGAATCGTCAATAAGAACCTAATATTTAGTGAAATGGAGTAATACCGCTTATAAGTGAAATTAACCTAAGTCAAAATAAATATGATAAATATATGAACTGCGGTTGGTATGATGTTTCTGCCAACCGTTGTTTTTTACTCTTTAACGATGGGTGGAACTAAAAATGAGAAATGTATTCAGGTGGCGTATTGTGATATAATAGAAAAGTGCGACTTTCCCCAAAACTCATTTTTTATTCTAATTAAATATCGTGATTCATCATAATTCCATCAAAACTGTTACATACAGTTCTAAAGATGCAGGGTTGAGGCATTTATTTTTACGACAAAATTTGATAAAATATAAGGTACACGACAGGAAGTGAAAATGATGAATTATGAAGATTTAGGTCACAAATTGAAGGTCGAAAGAACCAAGTTAAAATATAAACAGGATGTTGTTGCAAATAAAGTCGGTGTCGGACAGCGATATCTTTCAAAGATTGAACACGGACTCGCAAGACCGGAATTTGAAAAGGTATTTAAAATAGCTCAGATGCTCGGGGTATCCCTTGACTATCTTGCAGGAATAGAATACAAAGAAAATACTCCTGATTATTTAACGAATTCAATCAATATAAGACTACAGCTATTATCACAGGAAGAAAAAGCAATCTTACTTGAGGCTGTTGAATATTACATTAAAAATGTTAAAGAAAAAAAGAAGGTGTCAGATTAAGGTACATATCGAAAGGAGTGATATCCGTGACAGTTATCGTAGAAGTCTATGAATTTAATTTTAGTTGTCGGGGTGTTGCTTTTGATGTGTTAAAGACAAGGTAATATAAGGTTCTTGTAGTTTCACAAGTGGATGCACTGCGGCAACTGTAACCGTAGTGCATTTTTGTTGGGCTTGCGTAAATTACGAGGTACTTGTATGAGAAACTTATATTCTGATTTATCTCCTCCTATACCTAAACTACATATTATACTTAAAGAAGACCATAGAAATTCTATCGTTGATAGGCTTTCTATGGTCTTTTTTGTCTATTGGAATAATGCATCCCTTTTGTTGATATTTGACCTGCGAAAAATTTTTTCAACTTTTTTTTCAAAGGTCAAGGTGGCTTTGACCTTTGACTTGTATAATGGGTACCAAGAAAGGGGGTGCTCACTGTGAAGGAACGACTGACAACATATGAACGAAGAGAAGGCATCAGGTTGTTGTTGGTTAAAGAAAAGGCAACGACAACTAAAATTTTAATGGACAAGTATGGCGTTAGCAAACAGACAATATTGAATGATATTGTGTTCCTGAGCAGTGTGATGCCTATTGAAACCCGTCCCGGTAATAGCGGCGGTATCTTTCTTAAAATGGAATACGATTCACCGAAATCATATTTAACCAATGACGAAGAAAGTTTGTTATTGAGATTGCTTGATGATTTAAGCGAAAATGATAAAAGAATGTTGATAAATGTTATCAACAAATTTTCAAAACCGTCAGAAAGTTAATGAGTGAATTTAAAGCTATTCCAGACATTTTGGACTTCCCCGCACTTCCCCGAAGCAGGGGGGACTTCCAAAGATGAAGTGAATTCATCTATTGCTCCTTGACAACTGAATAGCACCTTTTTAATCGTAAGACTGTATGGGCGGTAAAAGTCGCCAGCACATTAGTTGATACGCCAAGACTGCTATTTTCTTGCACGAGCGAAGAATATCAGACTATAAACCGATTGATTGGCAAATCGGGATGCGATGAAACATACAGTTAGTAATTGATACTTGTGTACGCACCCGGCGGAGAACCCGGCGGAGCTGAAATGCTATGTACGCCGTGCCAACGGCTGTTAAAGAGGGGCGTTATAAAAATTAACTACCTATTTAATAGACGGAGGTGTTATTATGTCGGAAAAGAAAAAAAGAAGCGAATATATGAAAATGTTTAAGGCTTATCCCGAACTACTTCGCATTGAGCAGTTATGTGAAATATTAGGCGGCATAAGCACCAAGACAGGATACAAACTGCTAAAGGATGGTAAAATATCCAGTATGAAAGTCGGAAGAGAATATCGTGTTACTAAAGTTGATTTAGTAAATTATTTATTGAAAACAAACTGAATTTTTTGACAGAACATCATCTCATTGATATAATTATTATCGTCAATGGATGGTGTTTAATTTTTTTCCATAAAGGGAGGTAAATATTTTCAGGAGGTAAACACCATGATTAAACAAACAAAAATAGGTTTAGAAATAGATGTAAAAGCCTATTTGAAAGAAGTCAAAGGCTTTTACTATGTTATTCTGGTTTACAAAAATGCAGCAGGCAAAAGAAAGGACAAAAGTTTCCCAACTAAATTGCCTGTTCGTGGTAATAAAACAAAGGCAAAGAATATGTCCGAACAAATTCTTATGGATTTTGAGATACCGGATGAAGATTTGTTTGTAGCAACACTTGTCGATGATACATCTGCAGAAATGAAAAAGACTATATCTATAGAAATTTCCGAAGATGCACTTGATAAGATCAATCTGACAGACTTGACAAAAGAGCAAATCGAAAACCTACTCTTTGCTGATTATTTAAAACTTTATTTGCCATACACCCGTAAAAGAAAGAAACCGATAGAAGATACTACATATGCCAGTTATGAAGGTAACATCAAAAGTCCTATTGGTCCATATTTCAGAGAACAAGGCATAAAACTTAAAGATTTAGATGCAAGAGATATACAGGAATTCTATGATATTCAGCTTCAGAGAGTAACTGCTAATACGGTTATTCATTATCATGCGATAATAAGACTTGCTCTTACTTTTGCAAGAAAAAACGGTTGGATATCAGAAAATCCTATAGACGAAGTTGATAAACCTGAGAAAAATCATTATGTAGGAAAATTTTATAGTGCGGATGAATTGTCAAAGGTTTTCAAACTGACTAAAGACACAAATCTTGAGGTTCCTGTTTTGATGGGCGGATTCTATGGTTTAAGACGCAGTGAATGTGTTGGTTTAAGATGGAGTGCTATTGATTTAACAAACAATGTATTTTACATAAATCATACAGTAACTACACCGAGAGTAAACGGCAAATTAAAGATTGTAGCAAAAGACAGAGCAAAGACAAAATCAAGTTTGCGTGCTTTGCCGCTTGATATGGCTGTTAAAGAAAGGCTGCTTGTGATTAAAGAACGCCAGGAGATGTACCGAAAGAAGTTTAAGCGTTCTTATAACAAAGAATGGCTTGACTATGTAATGGTAGATGAGCTTGGCGGATTGATTATGCCTAACTATGTCACATCTGCTTTTAAGAGACTTTTAACTAAAAACGATTTGCGTCCTATACGCTTTCACGATCTCAGACATACAAGTGCATCGCTTTTGCTCAATAACGGAGTTCAATTAAAGGATATTCAAATGTGGTTAGGACATAGTGACTTTGCTACAACTGCAAACATATATGCTCATTTGGATGCAAGTTCAAAGACTGCATCACTTGCTGCGATTGCAGGGGTTGTAAGCATATGAGAGTTTCCAAAAAGTTTCCAAAGAAAAAGCGAGGTTTCTGTTAATACAAAAACCTCGCCGATGGCGGAGAAGGTGGGATTCGAACCCACGGACGGGGTTAACCGTCAAACGATTTCGAGTCGTTCTCGTTATGACCGCTTCGATACTTCTCCGGATGTATTTCAACAGCTCACAAATTTTAAAGATTTACACAAAAATCACGGGTTGCAGATTTTTGGAAACTTTTTTTGGAAACTGCTAAAAACTTTGATATTTAATTTTATTAAAAACCCAGTGTTTATGCGGTTTTGAAGTGGTCCACACTTCCACTAACTTCACAAGATTTCGAGTGCGCCCCGTTATGACCACTTCGATACTTCTCCAGATATGAAATTGTTTTATATGTCAGCCCTGACAAATTTGGCAAAATGATATTTAAGGCAAAAACATGGGCAAAACAAGCAAAAGTTAGTTAAAAATAAAATTACAGAAACCGCTTAAAATCAAGGGTTTCGGGCTACGGGAGTTCCGTTAGATGTAGAAGCTTTCGAGTCAACTTCGTTATGTCCTGTTGCGGTGCCCGAAATTTGCGATCACTACTTTTCCACATCAAAACACAAGAGAAAGTATAGCACAGTTTTTCGGAAAATTCAACCCCTTTTTTCTGTTATCGGGGCAAGCACCGAAAAGGTATTTTATCATAGGATAAAATGCAGATGTTCGGGAATGATTATGATACAGAAAGGGTGTTGGATTTATGGAAAAAGCAGTTTATCGTTATTTTGCTTGCGCCAATTCCTGTCGGGGGTTTGTGAGCCACTTTGATTCGGCTTTGTGGGACAAGGAGCGGGTATTCATTCTCAAAGGAGGCCCGGGAACGGGGAAATCCACGCTAATGCGTGGCATTGGGGAATATTTTTTAGAGCAGGGGGAAGAGGTGGAGTACATCTATTGCAGTTCGGATGCAACCTCATTAGACGGGGTGGTTTTGGCCAACCGAAAGATTGCGGTGGTAGACGGGACGGCGCCCCATATCATTGAGCCGTCGGCACCGGGTGCTTGTGAAGAATATGTGAATTTGGGTATTGCGTGGAATCGGGAAAAACTGGTCCCCTACCGGGAAGAAATACGGATGCTGAAAGCACAAATTTCCAAGGAGTATCAGGAAATGTATCATAATTTGGCATCCGCCAAGGAAATCCATGACCGCTGGGAACAAATCTACTTAGAAAATCTGGATTTTGACAAGCTGAATCAGGCAGCGGAAAACCTGCTTGGCTTGGTTTTTGACTCAGTTCCCTTTGCGGGAAAGCAGACCACGGCAGTGCATCGGTTTTTCGGCGCCCTGACACCGGACGGCTCGGTGAACCATATTGAAAATCTGACAGAGGGGTTAAACACACGCTATTTTATCAAGGGTCGGCCCGGCTGCGGTAAATCCACATTGATGAAAAAGCTGGCGGCACGAGGTGAGGAGTTGGGGCAAAAGGTAGAGGTCTACCATTGCAGTTTTGACCCTGACAGTGTGGATATGGTGCTTCTGCGGGAACTGGGTATCTGCGTCTTTGACGCCACGCCGCCCCACGAGTTGTTCCCATCCCGAGAGGGGGATGTGCTGGTGGATTTGTATGGATTTGCCGTGCATACCAATACCGATGAAGAAAATGCAGAGGCGCTCTCCTTGATTGCCGGAGAATATACACGGGAAATCAAGGGAGCACGCTCTCACCTATCCCGCGTTCAGCACCTGCATCACGCTTTGGAGGAGTATTATATCCATGCGGTGGATTTTCGTAAGATAGAGCAGACGATGGAGGATTTGATTCGGGAGATTGAATGAAAAAAATTGTGAAAAAAGATTGACAATCCTTTGAATTTATGCTAAGATAACGCTTGTGCTGGTGTAGCTCAATTGGCAGAGCAGCTGATTTGTAATCAGCAGGTTGCGGGTTCGAGTCCCATCACCAGCTCCAAGCGGAAACCGTTAAATCTTCGGATTTAACGGTTTTTTTGTTGACAGTAGCCACTTGGTGTTTTATAATGGGAGCAATGATAAAGGGGGAGAGAATATGAAGATTCAAATTCTTGGAACAGCGGCGGCAGAAGGCGTGCCGGGTATTTTTTGCGATTGCAAGACCTGCCAGTTTGCACGGGAACATAAGGGAAGAGAAATCCGCACCAGAAGTCAGGCGTTGATTGACGGAAAGCTCTTGATTGATTTTCCGCCCGATACTTATATGCACTGCCTGACCAATGACATCAACCTGTCCAAAATTCAGCATTGTTTGGTTACTCACAACCATCAGGACCATCTGTATATGGAAGATATCAGGATGAAGATGCCGGGGTTTGGACTGCAGGGCTATCCCATTACCTTTTATGGACTTGAGGGAACTATGCGTGCCATCAATTCCTACCTCCACGCGCAAATGATTGATCCAAGCGAGGTGGCAAAGGTGCAACCTCTTGCCCTTTATGAACCCACAAAGATTGCGGGATATAAGGTAACTGCGCTAAAGGCATGGCACGATGAAAAAGCGACTCCTTGCATTTATGCCATTGAGGACAGCGAGGGGAAGGCGATTCTTTATGGCAATGACACCAACTATTTTTATGAAGAGGTGTTTGACTATCTGGAAAAGAACCCTATCCGTTTTGATTTGGTGCTTCTGGATTGTACCTTTGGACTTTTGCCGGAGATGACATGGATTGGGCATATGAACCTCAATGACAACATCAAGGTGGCAGAACGGTTGAAAAAGCTTGGTTGTGCGGATGAAAAGACGCTCTTCTGCAGTCATCACTTCTCCCATAATGCGGTAGGAGTAACCTATGCAGAGTTCTCCAAAGCCGCAGAAGAAAAAGGATTTTTGACCTCTTATGACGGAATGGTCATTGAGGTTTAACAGGGTGGGGAATCTCTGCAAAGGCGGAGGTTCCCCCTTTTCATACTTGACAAAAGTAAGGGAATATGCTACACTAACTTTTGTTGTGCTGGAATAACTCAGTCGGTAGAGTACCTCACTCGTAATGAGGAAGTCGTGGGTTCAAGTCCCATTTCCAGCTCCAAAAAAACACACACTCATTGAGTGTGTGTTTTTTGTTTACGATAGTTCAAACATACCGGTGTAGAGCTGATAATATTTCCCCTGTTTTGCCAGTAGCTCCTCGTGGTTGCCTCGCTCAATAATCTGTCCTTGTTCCAGCACCATAATGGCGTGGGAGTTATGGACGGTGGAAAGCCGATGGGCGATGACAAATACTGTTCTGCCCTCCATCAATCGGTCCATTCCTTTTTCAATCAATGCCTCGGTTCGGGTATCGATGGAGGAGGTTGCCTCGTCCAGAATCAGTACCGGCGGGTCGGCAACGGCGGCACGGGCAATGGCAAGCAGCTGCCGTTGTCCTTGGGACAGGTTAGAGCCGTCACCGGTGAGCATGGTATCATAGCCTTGGGGCAGATGCCGGATGAACCAGTCTGCATTGGCAAGCTTTGCTGCTGCAATCACTTCTTCATCGGTGGCATCCAGTCTGCCATAACGGATGTTTTCCATCACCGTTCCGGTGAAAAGATGGGTGTCCTGCAACACCATAGACAAAGAGCGGCGCAGGTCTGCCTTTTTGATTTTGTTAATGTTGATGCCGTCATAGCGGATTTTTCCGTCCGGCACATCGTAGAACCGGTTAATCAGGTTGGTGATGGTGGTTTTTCCCGCTCCGGTGGAACCGACAAAGGCAATCTTCTGTCCGGGTTTGGCATATAAGCTGATGCCGTTTAAGACCACTTTTTCCGGCTCGTAGCCGAACTCCACATCTTCAAACTCTACCGCCCCCCTAACCAGGGTATAGGTCAGGCTTCCGTCCTGATGAGGATGTTTCCATGCCCAGAGTCCTGTGCGATGGTCTGCTTCTTGAACGGTGCCATCTGCATCCACGGTTGCATAAACCAAGGTGACATAGCCGTCGTCTACTTCCGGCTCTTCGTCCAGAAGGGCGAAGATGCGCTCTGCACCTGCAAGGGCATTGAGAATCACATTGAATTGCTGAGATACCTGTGTGATGGGCTGGGCGAAGGTGCGGGTGTATTGAAGAAAGGCAACCAGCGCACCAAGACCCAAGGTGAAGATTCCCATATCCTGTTTCAGGGAATAGATGGTCAAAGCACCGCCGATGATGGCAGTAAGAGCATAATGGATATAGGAAAGATTATTCATAATCGGCATCAGGATATTGGCAAAGGTGTTGGCGCGAGTTGCTGCACCGCAAAGGCTGTCATTCAGGTGTGAAAACTGTTCCTTGCTTTCTGTTTCGTGGCAGAACACCTTGACCACACGCTGCCCCTCAATCATTTCTTCGATATAGCCGTTGACAGCGCCGATGGCCTTTTGCTGGGCGCGGAAGTTATTGGCACTGTGCTTGCCCACCACCTTGATGACCCCAAAGATGGTAACCATCATTACCACCACCAAAACAGTCAGGGGAATGCTTAAAATCAGCATCATGGAAAAGACTCCTACCACCGTAATGGAGGAAGAAATCAACTGGGGCACACTCTGGCTCAGCATATTGCGCATGGCGTCAATATCGTTGGTGTAGCGGCTCATAATCTCCCCATGGGTACGGGTATCGAAATAACGGATGGGGAGCTTTTGCATATGGGAGAACATCTCCATCCGCATCTTGTAAAGGGAGCCGGTAGAGACAGTAATCATAATCCGGTTATACAGGTAGGTGGAAAGTGCGCCTGCCAGATAAATCAGGGCGAGAGAAACCAGAACGGAAAAAAGACCGGAAAAATCGGGGTTTTGTGCGCCAATCATCGGCACGATATATGCATCAATAATAGGTTTTAAGAAATAGGTGCCGACCACACCCGCTCCGGCGCTGATGATGACAAGCAGACAAACCAAAATCAGTTGCCACTTGTAATCACCAAAATAACGAAGGATGCGGAAAAAGGTCTTTTTTGCATCTTTGGGTTTGCGGATTCCTTTTGGCATTGGAGGCATCCTACGCCACCCCCTTTTGCTGGGATTCATAGACTTCCCGATAAATCTCGTTGGTTTTTAATAGTTCCTGATGGGTGCCAACGGCATCAATTTGACCATTGTCCAGAACCACGATTTTATCCGCATCGCAGATGGAAGAGATTCTTTGAGCAATGATGATGGTGGTGGTTCCGGCAAGCTCTTTCTTGAATGCCTCCCGAATCTTGCTGTCGGTGGCGGTGTCCACCGCGCTGGTACTGTCATCCAGAATAATAATTTTAGGAGATTTCAAAAGCGCACGGGCAATGCAGAGCCGTTGTTTCTGCCCGCCGGACACGTTGACCCCACCCTGTCCCAATACGGTGTCATAACCATCAGGAAAGGTGGTGATAAAATCGTGTGCCTGTGCTGCTTTACAGGCAGCGACAATTTCTTCGTCGGTGGCGTCGGGGTTTCCCCAACGCAGGTTTTCGCGGATGGTTCCAGAGAAGAGTACATTCTTTTGCAGAACCATGGCAACAGAACTGCGCAAGGTTTCCTGACGGTATTGGCGCACATCCCTACCGCCTACCAAAAGTGAACCGTCGGTTACTTCGTAAAGGCGGGGAATCAGGTGAACCAATGTGGTTTTGGCGCTACCGGTTCCCCCAAGGATACCCACAGTTTCGCCGGCATGGATGGTCAGGTTGATGCCGGACAGGGTACAGTTGGAAAGGTCACCGGTATAACTAAAGCTCACGTTGTCAAACACAATGGAACCGTCTTTGATGGGGGTATCATCTTCTGCCATATCGGGGATATCGGGGGTTTCGTTCAGAACTTCTACGATTCGGTTGATGGATGCCTTGGAAATGACCAGCATAGTAAATGCCATAGAAATCATCATCAGGGACATCAGAATCTGGTTGACATAGCTGATAAAGCTAATCAGGTGACCGGTCAGCATATCGCCTACCACAATCATCTTTCCGCCAACCCAAAGAATGGTCAGAATGCAGACATAAATCATCATCTGGAGAACCGGCATATTCACGATAACCAGTTTTTCTGCCCGCATCTGGGCATCACGGAGGGCAGAGGCGGTTTCTTCAAAGCCGTTGTTTTCATGCTTTTCACGGACGAATGCCTTGACCACACGGATGCCAATCAGGTTTTCCTGAATCTTGGCATTGAGGGAGTCAAATTGCTTGAGCATATGCTTGAATCTGGGGTGTGCCTTGGTGATTACCAAGGTCAGGACGGTAATCAGGATGGGAACTGCAATCAAAAAGACCATAGAAAGCCTGCGGTTGATGGAGAACGCCATCACCGAGGCAGAAACGAACATAATGGGGGAACGGACCAGAGAACGAATCAGCATCATCCACGCCTGTTGGGTGTTGGTGATGTCGGTGGTCATACGGGTAATCAAGGAGGAGGTGGAGAACCGGTCCACATTGGAAAAAGAAAAATCCTGAACCCGTTCAAACAGGGATTTGCGGATTTCGGTGCCAAAACCGATGCTGGCAATAGATGCAGTCCATCCGGCAAGAGCACCGAACGCTAAGGATGCCAGAGCCATCACAACCATCATTCCGCCCTTGGCGGTTACATAGGCGATGTCGTGATTCTGAATGCCGGTATTCACAATTTCTGCCATCAGGCGTGGGATGGAAACCTCCATAATAACCTCGCCGATAATCAAAAGCGGGGTGAGGATGGACATCAGGAGATACTTTCCCCTTAACAGAGAAAATAGTTTTTTCATCGGGCTACCTCCTTGGAAAATTTTAAATGATAGGATATTATTATAATCCTTCCCTGTTTTCTTGTCAATAAAAACGGCAAGGAGAACTCGATGTTCTCCTTGCCGTTTGTGTTTCGTCATATTCTCTTTTGCTTGCGTTAGACCGAGTTTTTCAGCGGCTGTGTTTACTCAGCAGCGGTTTCACCCAAAATACAAATCAGTTTTACAGAACCTGCATAGTGATAAATCAGAACCTTGGTGGGGTTCACCAGTCCGGTACTGTGTGCGGTCATACTTGCCAAAGCCGCTTCTGCATCAGCAGAGCTCAGCTCAACCACTTGGTCCAGAGTTCCGTCGGTTTTGTATACATAGGACAGAATCCGTGCACTCTTGCAGTTTGCAATCTGATAAGGAATTGCAGAAGAAGCATCTACTGCTGCGTCATCCTTGTCCAGATATCCCGGATGAACCAGGAATGCGCCGTCTTCTACCGCAATGATACTACCTTTCACCAAACCAAAAAGTGCAGAAGAAGTATGAAGTTTGTCAATGGTCAGATCGGCATAAGCGGAACTTTTTGTAGTAACGCCCCAAGTATTTCCGCCGTTTACGGAGTAGAGCAAGTCAGCTGCGTTAACGGTTGCGCCGTATCTGTCGCTTGCTGCACGGAAGATGTCACCCAATTGCAGACTTCTTACCGGACTATCCGGAGAGAGGTAAGTATTCAGGGAACCCTTCGGAGCGCTACCGGAAGAGGAGAAACCCTTGAGGGAATCCATTTCCCGACCATTGCTTAACTCTTTTACCGGAGCTTCTGCAATGACAGAAACAGGGGTATACGCGTCTACTGAGGTAGTGGTGT
This sequence comes from Clostridia bacterium, assembly GCA_017397725.1. Classification (GTDB taxonomy): domain Bacteria; phylum Bacillota; class Clostridia; order Monoglobales; family Monoglobaceae; genus Ructibacterium. The sequence continues at coordinate 78,085 of JAFQIA010000007.1, read as the reverse complement.
CTGCACCATAGTACACAACCAGACCGGCTGCATTAGCACTGTTTACATCAAAGATTTCAACCGTATAAGGCTTGCCTTGTCTAAATTGAGAGGATGCGGTGCTCTTGGAGTAAAGTTCAAAATCACTCTTGTCGGTGCCGGGAACTACAAAGATAATCGCATTGCCCACGCTAACCGATTTTCCGCTTGCACTCAACTGCTTTGCAGAAGAAGAATAGGTGTAAGAGGCGGGGGTGCCAACAGGGGTGAAGGAAAGCAGTGTGTTGTCAGCCGGGGTCTGTCCGGAAGCCGGAGTAGATGCGGTAACAACAGTAGCTAACGCAGGATAAGCACCGGTGCCGGAACCTACGGTGTACTTGATCGGTCTGTAGAGGAGTTGTGCATCGTGGGTAGATGCAGAATATCCGCTACCATTGATACGGGTCTGGTTGTTCAGAATCAGGGTCGCCTGAGAACCTGTCTGAGTCAGAACCTGTACCAGCTTTTCGGTGCCGAATACGCTGTCGCTGTTTGCCATACCCATGACAAAACCATAGAAGACATTGCTGCTGACAGCATCCTTTTTGTAAGCAACGATTCTACCGTCAATGTCGGTATAGAAGGTTGCAGATTCGTTCAAGACAGGCTCAGTCAGGGTACCAACGCCGGTTACCCAAGGCGCTGCAACAGAATACTCGTAGGACTTGCCGTTTACAGTGATGGAGGAGCTGCCCTGCTTACCGGTGATTTTGCCGGAGAAGGAATCCCTGAGTACCACTGCGGTCTGAATCAGGCTACCGCCGATGCCGGTGCTTCTTGCCAGACAGATGATATTGCCGGCTGCGATGGAGTTATACAAAAGGTTATTTCCGTTTTTATCCACGATGGTGGTTTTGATAGAGGGGTCCTCTACGTTCAGAACCAGAGTTTTGGGGCTCAGCGCGGTGAGACTATCGACGATAGAGAACTCACTGGTTACCTTGCTGGAAACATAGTAAACTTCATAGCCCTTGATGGTAACGATATCATAGTCGTTATCGTTGTCAGAATCCAGGAAGGTCACCGAACCAAGCTGAGGCAACATCGCCAGATCGAAACGGCTGCCTGCGGGATTTGCACCATACAGCTTGCCGTTATATACCACCGTGTTTTGTGCATCCAGAGACAAGGGAGTGACGGAAGTTGCGGTTTCGGATGCATAGTAACGAATCTGGTTATTGTTGGAGGAAGAAAGGTCGATGCGGTCTACATCTACGGTTACTTCCTTAGAGGGGGTCAGGATGGCGAATGCCAGGGTACGGGTAGAACCGTTGTCCTTGTAATAGAATTCGATTTCCTTACCGATATGCGCTGCCAAAGATGTATCAGACAGCTTGTAGGTCTTGGTTTCAAAAAGACCGGTGGTCTTTTCCTGTGCGTAAATCTGGATTTCATCCTTGCCAAGGTAAACGCCATCTGCCTCGGTCAGGCTCAGGTCCGCATTGGCGGAGATGATACCGGTGTTGCGGATATACCCCTGATAATCTTTCAGGATGGTTCTGTTGGTCAGCACACCGTTTTCAAACAAGGCAACATCCAGGGAATCATAGAGCATCTGCGCGATACAAGCACGGTTTGCAGGGGTTTCTGCACTGCCCAGCTGGCTTGCAAATTTGGTGACGCCCAACTGATTTGCCTGAGCAACAAAGTTGGCATACCAAGGGGTAGTGCTGGTGTCGATGCCGGTATAACCCAAGGTGCAAACAATCATCTTCAGTGCTTCTTCGTAAGCAACGTTGTTTTTGGGACGGAAGGTGTTATCCTCGTATCCGTTGATGATGCCCTTGTCATAGGCAACATTGATGTTGGGGATGGACCAGTTGATGGAAGAATCCGAATCGTCCACATCGGTAAAGGGAAGTGCAGATGCAGAGGCAGAACCCAAAGAACCGAAGTTGAGAGTTCTCATCAGCATTGCAGTAAATTCAGCACGGGTAACATTCTGTTCCGGCTTGAAAGAGCCGTCGGGATAACCGTTGATGACGCCGAGCAAGCTCAGAGTTTCTACGGCGTTGGCGTAGAGGCTGTCAGCTGCCACATCGGTGAACTTTCCTTTTTGTGTTTCGGTGGTGTCTGCCAGAACCACAGTTCCCAGGCAGCTTACCAAAAGAACCACAGAAAGGAGTAGTGATAAAATACGCTTAGATGTTTTCATAAGTAAATCCTCCTAAAAATGATTTCATTATTTACAAAGTATCAAATGGGACAAAAACTCCCACGATTCTTATTCTATCATCAATTTGTCCAAAAGTCAAGGTGCTTTCCTGTTTAGAATATGGAGATTTCGTCAAAATTTTCCTACTCTTTCTTTCTCCTGAGAAAGGTGTCCGGCTCTACGGGGCAATCCGTTTTGACATAAACGATGCTTTGGGGACGGTTTGCAACCTCCAATTCCACACCACTCTCATCGGTCATATAAGAGATTGTCTGTTTGAAGAACTTTCCCACCGGACGGAGGAATTCCACCTCGCTACCTTTGAAAAACCGATTTTTTTGTATTACCTTGGCAAGACAGGTTGTCGGGTCATAGTCTACCACCACCCCCACCATATCATACTCTCGAATATAGGCACTGCTTTGGTAATTCTGGGCATCGCCGTCCGGTTTGCCATAGTAAAAGCCGGTGGTATAGTCCCGATGGCTGACCTTTTTCAGTTCCTCCAGCCATTGGGGGTCAAAGGTGTAATTTTCCGGATCCTCACAATAAGCGTCAATGGCCTGGCGGTATGCCTTGATGATGGTTGCCACATAGTATTCTGACTTGACTCTGCCCTCGATCTTGAAACTGCTGAGGCCCGAACCAATCAAATCATCGATATGCGCAAGCATACACAAATCCTTGGAATTGTAGATAAAGGTGCCCCGCTCATTTTCAAAGACCGGCATATATTCACCCGGACGATTTTCTTCCATAAGATAATACTTCCAACGACAGGGATGGGCACAGCTGCCTTGATTGCTGTCTCTGCCTGCCATATAGTTGCTCAAAAGACATCTGCCGGAATAAGAAATACACATTGCCCCGTGGACAAAGGCTTCCAATTCCACATCGGGGGGTGCCATGGTGCGGATTTCCCGAATCTCGTCTAAGGAAAGTTCCCGGGCAAGAATCACCCGTTTTGCTCCAAGCTGATGCCACATCCGCACGGTTTCATAATTCAGGTTGTTGCTCTGGGTGCTGATGTGAATATCCAAATCGGGAGCAAGCTGACGGGTGATGGAGAACATCCCCAAATCGGAGAGGATGATGGCATCCAGCCCCAAATCCTTAACGCCCAAAAGGTAGTTGCGATAATCTTCGATATCCCTGTTATGAGGGATGATGTTGGCGGTCAGGTAAACCTTGGCGCCGCGTTCATGGGCAAAAGCAACCCCTTCACGGATTTCTTCCAGAGAAAAGTTGTCTGCCGCGACCCGCAGGGAAAAGGCTTCCCCACCGATGTAGACCGCATCGGCGCCATAAAGGATGGCGGTTTTCAGTTTTTCCAAGTTTCCGGCAGGAGCCAGAAGCTCGGGCTTTTGGATGACCTGTTTCATAAAATCCTCCTTGTAACAAAGACACCCCCCAAAGGGGAGTGTCCTTTGATGCGTTATTTTTTGTAGGTTCTGCCAAAAAAGGCGCAGATGCCCTTGGCGATGCCTTCGGCAAACGCCTGTTGTCCGTTTTTGCTGCTTAAGAACTTTGCGTTGGACGGGTCATCAATGAATGCAGTTTCCAGCAAAGCGGAAACCATAGCGGTTTCGTTAAGAACCACGAATTTTGCTGTTTTGGTACCGCGGTCATAGAGTTTTGTCGATGCCGTAACCTGTTCCTGAATCAGCTCGGCAAGGATTTCGCCCTCCTCAGAGCCCTCAAAGTAATAGGTTTCCGTTCCGTTGCCGCCGCCGGCATTACAATGGATAGAGAGGAACAAATCCGCCTCTGCCTCATTGGCGATCTCTGCACGTTTTTTCAGGCTTGCCACCACCGATTCCTCCGAAACATTTTCGGTCAGTTCGTTGCGGGTCATAATCACATAGAATCCGTTTGCCTCAAGCAAGGGTTTTGCCTTTGCAGCAATGGCAAAGGTAATATCCTGCTCCCGCAAATCTTCATAGGTAGCACCGGTGTCGGTGGTATCATAGTTGTGACCCGGATCCAACACGATGGTCAGCTGCCCTGCCACCGGCTTGCGGGTGGGACGGGGAGTTGGCTTGGGTGTAGCGCTGGGCTTTGCGGTTGCGGTAGGCTTTGCAGTTGCACTTGGTTCTGGTGTTTCCGAAGGCTCCGGCGTTGCTTCCGGTGCGGGGGTTACCGTGGGCTCCAAAGAGCCGTCAACCATCATTGCGTTGTAGACCACCTGTGCCACAAAGGCGCGGTTGGCCGAATTGCTGACCCGTACACGGGTTCCGGTAAGCAGGTCGTATTTTTGTGCCACATTCAGATAGCCTGAATACCATTTGGGACCCACCTTAGATAAGGATTCGTCGCCCACGCCGGAAGAGCAGACAATCATCTTGACTGCCTGTTCGTCGGTTACATAATCGTTGGGGCAGAACGTGCCATCCAGCATACCGTTGATATAGCCGTTTTCATAACAGAACGAAATATAGGGGGTTGCCCAATGCTTGGCATCTACATCGGGAAACGGAAGCGCTTTGGGCTGATAATAGTTGGCGTTGTATCCGTTAGCGCGTGCCAAAAACGCACAAAATTCCGCACGGGTGGTCTTGTCCACCGGTGCGAATGCGCCGTCACCTCTGCCTTGGATAATGCCAATGTTACTCAGCTTGTCCACCGCTTTATAGTAGGATGCGGTAATCGGCACATCAGAAAACTCCAACCCGAACACCTGCAAGGGGAGGGAGAGGAGCAGCAGGGCAAGAACCAAGCAAGCCACAACTGCTTTTTTGCTTTTCTGCATGGGGAATCACCTCAAACTGTCTTGTGTTTCGATTTTTAGGACATAACATCTGTGGCTATTATAGCACACTTTTTGTCGAAAAGCAAGCGCGGGACGATTCCGGAAACAGAATTGTAAGAAAAGAAATCCCCTGTGGATTAAAAAATCATTAACAAGATCACGGTACAAAGACCGGCAATGGCGATGGCGCAGCTGCTCATAGCGCCCTCTGCATCGCCCAGCTCAATGGCTTTGGAGGTGCCCAAAGCGTGAGAGGAGGTGCCGATAGCAACTCCGGCTTCGATAGGATTTTGAATTCGTAAAAGACGAAGCATCATAGGAGAGAACACGGCGCCGGTAAGTCCGGTAATCATCACCGCCAGCGCAGTGACGGATACCACGCCTCCTCCCTGCATGGAAAGGGGGATAGCGATGGCGGCAGTCACTGATTTTGGAAGCAAGGAAACCATCAGAGAGTTTTCCAAAAAGAACAGGCGGGAAAGCAAAAGAACGCATCCGATAGAAACTGCCGAGCCTACCAAAGAACCAATCAAAAGAGGAAGCCAGTTCTGTTTCAAAAGATGGATCTGTTCATAGACTTTGATTGCCAAAATGGCGGTCAAGGGGGTGAGGAACAGCTCAATCATTTTGCCGCCGCTACAGTAGTTTGCATAAGGGATTTTGAAGACCGCCAGAAAAGCAGAAATCAGAATGATTGCAATCAGCAACGGATTGACCAGCGGCGATTTCGCCTTTTTTGCCAGCCATACCCCAAGGGTATAGGCAAGGATCGAAATGGTGATACCAAACATCGGGGATGTCGTGATGTCAGAAAGAATGGAAAGAAAATCGCTCATTTCTTTGCACCTCCATTTCGGAATTTTGTTTGGAGAAAAATTACCAAACGGACAGTATAAGCAGTTGCCGCAAAGGTGGCAAAGGTGGCAAGGATACAGATAATCAAAAGGGGCAACCATGTATGCTTGATGAGGGGATAGTATTCCACAATACCCACGCTTGCGGGGATAAAAAAGAATGCCATGTTTTTCAGCATAAAGTCTGCGCTTTCCCGCAGGACATCGATCTGAATGATATGGCAGGAAAGGCCCAAAAACAAAAGGACCATGCAAAGCACGCCTGCCGGAAGGGGGAAAGGCAGGAGCGCAGATAGAATTTCGCCAATGATACAAAGCAGAAAGAGTCCGCCCAGTTGTTTCAGAATCTTCAAAAAACCATCTCCGTTGCTATTTGATATGCTTCCATTATATGAAAAACGCGGAAAAAAGTAAAGAAAAGGAAAATACATTCCTTTAATTTTATGGGAATTGACAGTTTTCTCATTTTTGTGCTATACTTTTTTGGGTGAGTTTTGTGATAGAAAAAGAAAAGACCTGCTGTTTCAGCGGGCATCGCGTGATCGCACCTGCCCATCGGGCAGAGATGCAAGATAGATTAAAGCACCGGATTCAAGAATTGGAAGAGGTGGGAATCCACACCTTTATTACCGGTGGTGCCAGAGGGTTTGATACCCTCTCAGCAGAGGCAGTTCTGGAGCGGAGAAAAGAAAACTCTGCCATTCGTTTGGTGTTGGCATTACCCTGTGAAAACCAGACGGCAGGATGGAGCCAAGCCGAAAAGGAGGCATACCAAAGCATACGGGAGCAAGCCGATGAGGTTTATGTTCTGGCAAAAGAATATGACAGCGGGTGTATGATGCGAAGAAACCGGTTTATGGTGGACCATTCCTCGGCTTGTGTGTTTTATCTTTTGCAAACCCGGAGCGGGACCTACAAGACGGTGGAATATGCTATGGAACAAGATTTACGCTTATACAATATTTTATTAGAAGAAAACAGGTGACGGGCTAACCCATCACCTGTTTTCGTTACTTTGTTAGTGCACGCTTAAGTACCACCAAAAACCAAAGCTTGTCATCGGTTAGGGCAAGGCCATTGCCGTCCCCTTGGATGATGCCGTTGTCTACTGCCCACTGCACCGATTCCCTTGCCCAAGCGGGCATATTTTCGTCAATATAGTTGTAAATCATTGGTTGTTCCTCCTTTTTCAGCATTGTTTGGAACTTGTGCCACATTGCCCAATCGCTCTGCCGCATACTGCCGGGGCAGTTTTTCCGACTGGCGTCATAGTGGCGCACCACGCGCTCCCTGGGGATACCAAGCTCTGCCATCAGCTTCCGCACCACGGTTGCCATAGTTCGCATTGCTTTTTCATAATCTCCGCCTGTGTTGATGCACAGCTCCACCCCGATGCTGTTCTGATTGGTGATGCCGTACTTCCCTTTACCGTCCCCGCAATGCCAGGTGTAGTATTTGGTGTAGTCATTCACATACCAAACGGAATGATCATCCACAAAGATATCCGCACTGCTCCCCCGATTGGCGGAATGGAAAAAGCGGTAATGGCTTTGGGCATCTGCGCTGGGGGAGGTGTTCCCTGTATCGTGAATCACGATATAGCGGATGGGTGTGTTCCTGACGGAGCGATTGTGGTGAATCTGTTTTTGGAATCTCTTCATCAGAAGTCAGCCCCTTTTAATTCCTCTTTATAAGTATCTGCTTTGATGGCGGCTTTGGTAAAGCTGTTGTTGTGCCACCACGCCGTGACTGCACTGATAAAGGTAGCAAGCAGGGAAACCATTTGATAGATATCATCCTCGGCAAAGGGGAGAATTTCCTTCCCTGCCACCGCCAGAATCTGGTTTACCAATGCCAAAAAGAGTGCGACAGTTCTTGTGATGGTATCTGCCTTGATATGCATAAACATTCCTCCTTATTTGTGATAATCTTCCAAGTTTTCGATGCGGCGTTTGATGGATTTTAAGGTTTCATTCTCCACCGCATCTTTTTCTTCCAAGTCATAGACCCGCTCAATGACCTGATTGTGTTTTTCTACCTTCTTTTCCAACTGCTCAATCCGGTAGTTGGTCAGCTTGTTGGCGGTGAGAATGCCTGCCAGTGAGCCGATAAAAGTGCCTGCAAGAGAGAGCAGGGCGATCAAGAATTCAGAGTTCATTGTGTTTCCTCCCTCTCCTCTGCTTTGATGGTTTCTACAAAGGCGTTGTATGCCGCAAACTCTTCTGGCTTGACATCTCTTTGCCGCAAGATAGCAAGCTCATCATCTAGCGAATAGACTTCCCGGATACGGGCAATGACCCGTTCCTTGTAGGAAAGAGGTTGGATTTCACTCACTTGCTGCATTTCTTCCTCGGTCATTTCTATATACATTCCGTCTACATATTTTTTCATTACTCGTCAACCTCCACTCCATAAATTTCCAAAGTGCTACCAGTCGCAAAAGAATATTTTGCATTGTGAATTAAGAACGTCAAATTGTCTATATGCTGAGGAAGGCTTAATGCACGGGATGAATAAGACATACGAGGATTGGCAGAGTTTACGTCCACACCTTGCAAAATCCCGCTTGCTCCGACACCGAGCGTAGCACCAGCAAACTCCGTTTCCCATCTGCGCTCCACAATCTCTTTGGCGTGGGCGATGTATGCTTTATTGACATTTGGTGCAAATGTGAGTGCTCCTTTATAAAAGAGATATTGTGAGCCGCCATCACATTTCGCAGAAATAATACAATCGCTCACCGCATCGGTGATACCATCAAGCGTACCGGTGAACACCATATAGATTTCCTTCAATGGTTTTTCAAATGTGGTTTCAATGCTTGTTACCGCATCGGTTAAGGTTATGGTTTTAATAAGCTTTAACGGCGTATCAGCGTTGCCACTCATGTTATTCAAAGCGCTTTCTAAATCGCTGAACTTTTGGTTCACTTCTTCCGCATCCGCTTTTTTGTTAAGCGCTGTTACATCAGCTTTCTTTGTAAGTTCGTTGTCTACCTCGTCAGTCGTATAATATAAGTTTACCTTAACCTGCCAAGTGTTTTCCGCGTTGACACTAAAGATGATATGTTTATCTGGCCCTTGCGTTGTGAAAAATTGGATTGCATAACCTACGGAATGAAGCTGAGCAACACGAATATTATTAATCAACAAGTACACATTTTTGCCCTCATTGTATGCATCCAAAATTTCAGCATAGGACTTGTCCGCACTTTCGAATTGATAATTACCATAAGCAACCATTCCGGTTGTTGTTACACGGACAACAAAATCGAGGGGTTTTTTGCCGGTTAAGTCGCCGGCCAATTCCTGAATTGCGTTGGCGCGGACTTGCTGCTCTTCTGTCAATCGATTCCGTACTTCGTTATCGGCAGCTTTGCGGTCGGCGATTTCCTTTTGGATGGCATCCTGAACGCTACCCGAACCTTCAAAGTTGATGGCATCCGCACTATGGGGGAAAGCGGTTCCGTCACAGTGGTCAACGATTTCCTGCTCCAGAGTTTCTTTCATCCCTTTTGTCAGGTATTCCACATAGCGTTTCAGCCAGTTTGCAGTGGGACTTCCTGCATAGGACTTTTCTTTTTTACTGATCCATATGGACATTCGATCACTCCTTTTTGATAAATAAAATTTTCGGCTACGGAGAAATTATAGAAAAAGAAAGGTGCCAAAGCGTGTCACTAGTGTGACACTACGAAAAAAACAGTTGAAATGAAAGAAAAAATATGGTAAAATAAAAACCAATACTCAGGAAAAGACGGAAAGGAATGTTTGCGATGCATAAGGGAAATATCATTGTCGGTCAGTCGGGGGGGCCCACTGCGGTCATCAACGCCAGCCTGGCAGGGGTGTTTCAAGGAGCAAAGGATGCCGGCATCAATAAGATTTACGGGATGTGTAACGGCGTTGAGGGACTATTGCGGGAAGAATATGTAGATCTGAGCGACAGCCTTTCCTCACCGGATGCCATCGAACTCTTAAAAAGAACCCCATCCTCTTTTCTTGGAAGCTGCAGATACAAGTTCCCCAATCTTCCGGAGGGTGAGGCTGTCTATCGGCAGCTTTTTGCGATTCTGGAGAAATTGGATATTCAATGCTTCATCTATATCGGCGGCAACGATTCCATGGATACCATTATGAAACTCTCTGCCTATGCAGAAAGCATTGGTAGTTCCATCCGTTTTATGGGCGTGCCCAAAACCATTGACAATGACTTGGCAGAAACCGACCACACACCCGGTTACGGCAGTGCTGCAAAGTTTGTGGCAACCACCATGAAGGAGCTTGTCTGTGACAGCAAGGTTTACAATATGGATGCAGTTGCGGTGGTGGAGCTGATGGGCAGAAATGCCGGCTGGCTCACTGCAGCGGCGGCACTCGCGGGGGATGCGGATTGCGACGGGGCAGATTTGATTTATCTGCCGGAGCGTGCGTTTGACACCGAGGATTTTCTCTCCCGTGTAGATAGCCTGAGAAAGGAAAAGCATACCCTTGTGGTGGCAGTTTCTGAGGGACTGAAAAACAAAAATGGTCAATATATCTGTGAAGAAAAGTTAAAAGATGCCAAAGAGGATGCCTTTGGACATAAGATTCTCAATGGAACGGCGGCATATCTGGTGGCGCAGATTCGTGAGAAGTTGGGCATCAAGGCGAGAGATATTGTGCTCAATACCACCCAACGCTGTGCCGCACACCTGACCTCTTTACAGGATGTAGAGGAGGCATTTGCGGCAGGCAAAAAAGCAGTTGGGGTAGCCCTTTCAGGACACACCGGTGAGATGGTGCGGTTTCGTCGGATTCAGGATGAACCTTATGAAATTCAGTTGGAAACCTATGACATCCGCAAGATTGCCAATGCGGTAAAGGCAGTGCCCGATTCGTGGATAAACGAAAGCGGAACAGGAATGACGGAGGAATTTATCCGGTATTGCCGTCCGTTGATTCAGGGTGAGGCTTCCCCTGTAATGCGAAACGGACTTCCCTGTCATCTGTCGCTCCGTCGATAAACAAAAAAGACGCCGGAACCGGCGCCTTTCGGATTAACCCTCTCTGGATTTTCCGAGGATATGTTCCCGGAAGAAAAAGGTGATGCACCATAACCCGCCTAAGCCTACCACGGTGAAGATGATGCGGGACATGACAGAGAGCTGCCCCCCAAACAGGGCGGCTACCAGATCCAAGCCAAACAAGCCGATGCTGCCCCAGTTCAGCGCACCGACAATGACCAGAATAAGTGCAAGTATATCCATAACAATCTCCTTTCCTTGGATTTTTCAATCCTGATTTTATGGATAGCTTATGTATTTTCGCATAAAATTATGCGGTGGGTTTTGAAATGGGTGTAAGATACAAAAAAACGGAGAAAATAGAGAAAGGAAACCGCAGGATGAAAAAGCGAATATGCAAAACAACCGTTGCCCTTGTTCTTTTGATTGGCATATTGGTCTGTTTTTGGATAGGAGGAACCATTTTGAAATATGCCGACTCAGACACTGCTGCCTTTGACCGACCTCCGGATTATTTGGTGATTTTGGGTTGTCGGCTGGAGGGGGAAGAGCCCGGCGCCTGCTTGGAAGAGCGGGTCAAAGCCGCTGCCAAGTATCTTAAGGCGCATCCTTGGTGTATGGCAGTAGCAAGCGGCGGTCAAGGTGCGGATGAGGTGATTTCCGAGGCGGAGGCAATTTCCCGTGCACTGCAAAAACGAGGGATTCCTGAGCGGCGGATTTTAAAAGAGGAAAATTCCACCAGCACTTATGAAAACTTTCTCTTTGCCAAACAGCTTTTGGATGAGAGAAAAGGGGAAACACCCTATCATATTGCTTTTGTGACCAATGATTTTCATATTTATCGTTCCCGAAGAATGGCGGAATATGTAGGGTTTGAAACACCGGTTGCGGTGTCTGCCAAATCCTCGGCAATGAATTTTTATCCCAATTTCCTGCGGGAAATTTTTGCGGTGGCAGTTTCTTTCTTCCGTTACCGCTGATGAAAAAGAGAAGGAATATATCAATATAGAAAAGGAGTATGGATGTTATGGAAAATTTTATCAACGTAGCGCCTTATTTTGTTTTGGCGGCAGCAATCATCGGACTGTTTTTTGCAGGGTATAAGTTCTTTTGGGTAAAAGGCAAACCTGAGGGCACTGAGCAGATGGCAAACATTGCCTCCAAGATTCGCAAGGGTGCGATGGCGTATTTGAAAAGGCAGTATAAAACGGTAGCTATTTTCTTTGCCTGTATGCTGGTGATTCTGGCTGTTATGGCGGGACTGGGGTTGCTTACCTGGTTTGTCCCCTTTGCATTTTTAAGCGGTGGCTTTTTCTCCGGTCTTTCCGGATTTATTGGAATGAAGATCGCTACTTATGCCAACAGCAGAACTGCCAATGGTGCCCGTGAGGGACTGAATAAGGGTCTGAAGATTGCGTTTTCCAGCGGTACGGTGATGGGCCTTACGGTGGTAGGCCTGGGACTTCTGGATATCAGCGTTTGGTATATTATTTTAAGAGCAATGCTGGGGAATGATGCCAATGCGATTATGGGCGCTATGCTGACATTTGGTATGGGCGCAAGCTCCATGGCTCTGTTTGCCAGAGTGGGCGGCGGTATCTTCACCAAGGCAGCCGATGTAGGCGCAGACTTGGTGGGTAAGGTTGAGGCAGGCATCCCTGAGGATGACCCCAGAAACCCCGCGGTGATTGCAGACAATGTGGGTGATAACGTAGGCGACGTTGCCGGTATGGGCGCAGACCTCTATGAATCCTATGTTGGTTCCATTATTTCCGCAGGTGCGTTGGCGGCAGCAGCCGGACTGGGCTTTGGCGGCATCGTGGTTCCCATGCTGATTGCAGCAATCGGTATCATTTCTTCGATTATTGGTACCTTCTTTGTCAGCACCAAGGAGGGGGCAACGCAGAAGAATCTGCTCGCTTCCCTGCGTCGGGGTACCTATATCAGTTCCATCCTTGCGGCAGTTGCTTCCGGTATTTTGATTTATGCTATCCTTCCGGAGCATACCGGCGTATTCTGGGCAGTCATTTCCGGTCTGCTTGCCGGTGTCCTGATTGGATTCTTTACCGAGTACTATACCTCGGATTCCTATAACCCCACCCGTAAGCTGTCCGGCTCTTCCGAGACCGGCAGCGCGACCATCATCATTGACGGTCTGGCGTTGGGGATGAACTCTACTGCCATTCCGGTTATTATCGTGGCGATTTCTGTGTTAATCAGTTATTTTGTTTCCGGCGGAGCGGGAAGCTTTGCATTGGGACTTTACGGTGTAGGCATTTCGGCAGTAGGTATGCTGTCCACTTTGGGTATTACTCTGGCAACCGATGCGTATGGTCCCGTGGCAGACAATGCTGGCGGCATTGCTGAAATGGCAGGATTGGAAGAAACTGTCCGCGAACGTACTGATGCGCTGGATTCCTTGGGTAACACCACTGCAGCAACCGGTAAAGGTTTTGCCATTGGTTCTGCAGCCTTGACCGCACTTGCGTTGATTGTTTCTTATACCGACAAGGTGACAGGACTTGGCGGAACCTTGGATTTGGGTCTCACTCAGCCGGCAGTCCTGATTGGTTTGTTTGTGGGTGCAATGCTGCCCTTCCTGTTCAGCGCATACACCATGCAGGCGGTAGGCCGTGCGGCACAGAAGGTTGTGGTTGAGGTTCGCCGCCAGTTCAAGGATGTTCCCGGACTGATGGAGGGTAAGGCAGATGCAGACTATGAAACCTGCGTTGATATCTGTACCCGTTCTTCGTTGAGAGAGATGATTCTTCCTGCGGCGTTGGGTATTATCGCTCCCATTGTGGTAGGATTGGTACTGGGCGTCAATGGCGTGGTAGGTATGCTGGCAGGTGCCTTGGTGTCCGGCTTTGTGATTGCGGTTATGATGGCAAACTCCGGCGGTGCTTGGGACAATGCCAAAAAGTATATCGAAGCCGGTAACTTTGGCGGCAAGGGCTCGGAGAACCATAAAGCAGCCGTTGTTGGCGACACGGTAGGTGACCCCTTTAAGGATACTGCCGGACCTTCGGTAAACATTTTGATTAAGCTTTTGACCATGGTTTCCATTGTGTTTGCGGGCTTGGTTGTTAAGTTCAACCTGGTGGATTTCCTGACCAATTTGGTAAAATAACAACGCATCGGGCGACAACGGTCGCCCGATGTTTTTCTTTTGTTGCAAAACGGAAAAAAGTATGGTAAAATAGAAAAAAACAATGTGAGGAAAAAACAATGCGTGAAACAGTAGAAATATTAGGTGTTCAAATTGATAAAATCACAGCGGCAGATGCCCTGAAAAAAGCGGAAGAACTGGTGCGTACACCGGGGGTTTCCGCCATTTACACCCCCAATCCGGAGATCGTGATGGCAGGCTATCAGGACCCCGAATTTTGCAAGGTGCTCAATCAGGCGGATTTGTGTACCCCCGACGGCATCGGGGTGGTCTATGCCTCCCGTATGCTGAAAAATCCTGTGCCCGAGCGGGTGGCAGGCTTTGATTTGACCTGCGCTTTGCTTGAGAGTATTGCCAAGACCGGTGAGGGCGTGTTCCTGTTTGGTGCCAAACCGGGCGTTGCAGAAAAAGCAAAAGAAAAGCTGGAAGAAACCTACCCCAATCTGGTGGTTTCCGGTTGCCGGGACGGATACTTTAAGCCCGAGGACGAGCCTGAGATTATCGAACAAATCAATCGCTCCGGCGCAAAGCTGTTGTTGGTTTGCTTGGGTGCGCCCAAGCAGGAAAAATGGATTCATCAGAATCGGGACAAACTACAAGTAAACCTGTGTATGGGAGTGGGCGGTGCGCTGGATGTGTTTGCCGGCGAGGTCAAGCGTGCGCCGGAAATCTTTATCAAGTGCAATCTGGAATGGCTGTACCGATTCTTGAAGCAACCCAGCAGACTGGGACGGTTCAAGGCGCTCCCCAAGTTTATCCTTACGGTAAAGAAAGAGGGTTAAAAACGATGTTGTATCTTTTTTTGGCAGACGGATTTGAAGAAACCGAGGCGGTTGCGCCGTTGGATATCGTCCGCAGAGCGGAAATCCCAATCAAGACGGTTGCGATTGACGAAAATCCCGTAACCGGTGCCCATGGCATCGCTATCCAAGCGGATTTGACGCTTAACGATGTGGATATGGATGCTATGGAGGGGATGGTTCTTCCCGGTGGCATGCCCGGAACCTTGAACCTGCAAAAGAACCCGCAGGTGATTGCCCTTTTGCACCATTGCGCAGAGCAGAAAAAACTGATTGCCGCCATTTGTGCCGCACCCATGATTCCCGGCTCGTTGGGACTTTTAGAGGGGAAAAAGGCAGTATGCTTCCCCGGCTTTGAGGACCAGCTGGAAGGTGCAATCTTAGAGGACCAAGGCGTTGTGGTTGACGGAAATTACATCACCGCCAAGGGGGCAGGCACCGCATTGGAATTTGGTGCTGCCATTGTGGATTATTGCTATCAGAATCAGGAAAACCCCGGCAAGGGGAAACGACTGCTTTCCCAGATGCAGTTTCATTATGATGTGTGAATCAATCGCTGCCCAAAAGGCGGAAAAAAGAAAGCATTTCCGGACCGTGCGGGATGGGATTCCCCCCGCACAACGGGAAATAGATAGTGAAATAATTGCAGAAAAGGTCCTTGCCCTGATTCAGGAAAAGCAGATCAAACGGGTTTTTGTCTACCTTTCCATTGGAAGTGAGGTCCATACCCATAGTTTGATTGCAAAATTACTCTCTCTTGGAGTAACGGTGGGGGTACCCCGCTGTGACAAAGTCACCCACAAGATGGATGCGATTGTGATTCAGGATTTGGAGCAGCTGCAAACAGGGGCGTACGGCATTTTAGAGCCAAAGGACGGACCGATTCTCCCGCCTGAGCAGGTGGAGTTGATTTTGCTCCCTGCCCTTGCTTTTGCCAAGGACGGAACCCGACTGGGTTACGGCGGCGGCTATTATGACCGATATACCCAAGACTTTCACGGGCTTATGGTGGGGCTTGCCTTTTCTGCTTGCCTGACCGAGAACCTTCCCAAGGATGCCTTTGACAAGCCTGTGGATTTGGTCATTACCGAGAAAATCGAAACAGAAGAAAGGTGAAACAATGGTTTCGCAAGAAAAAGATTGGATGCAAAGCACCTCCTATCGGGAGGGAAAACATAAATTAAAAAGCATACGCTGGATGCTGTTTTTTGTGGTAGTGGTCCAGACGGCGGTCACGATGGTGGCAGGACTGATTTCCAGCTTTTTTGCCGTGCCGCCTCCGGTGTATCTGCAGATGTTGGTGATTGAACTGTTGGCATATCTGCTTCCCATTTCCCTTTATGCCAAGGAAAACCGCCTGCTCACCGTGCGGGAGGCACGAGAGGGATTTGGACTTAAACGTTGCAAAAGCACATTGATTCCTTGGATTATTCTGGCGGGGTTTGGTTGCCAGTTTGTGATGATTGTCCTGAACCTGCCCCTGAACCTGTTGCTGGGGCAAAGCGATGGATTCATCCCCCAAACACCTTGGGAACTGACTATGGCGATTCTGGTTCTGGGGATTGTCCCTGCGGTGTTTGAAGAATTTTTGTTAAGAGGCATTGTCTATGGCGTTATGGCAGAGTTTAACAGCTATGTGGCGCTGATTTTTACCACCGTGATGTTTGCCCTGATGCACGGCAGCGTGGCAGGCTTTATCGGCTACCTGTTTTTGGGGGCGATGCTTATATTGTTGCTCAGACGGACAGGCTCTTTGTATGCGTGTATGCTATTCCATTTGGTGAACAATATCACGGCACTCCTGCTTTCTTATTTCAGCAACGAACTGTTTGACACGCCGGTGGGAACCCTTCAATTGTTTGCCTTTGGGGTGGCAGTGTTTGCCGTTGGCTGGATCATCCTTTCCACCATCACCAAGCGAAAGAAGTCGGTGGTGCGGATAGAAACTAAAGAATTTTTGGGGCAGAGTTTTGTGAATCTGCCGATTTTACTCTGTATTGTGAGTATTTTGGGACTGCTGTTGTTCCAATAGATGGGAGTGTGAGTCCAAATGCAAACATCCAAAAAAAAGTTGCTTTCTCTTATCCTTGCGGCGGTACTGGTGCTTTTGATCGGTATCGGGATTTCCGTCTTGGGTGACCTTTTTGGCGTGGGAAAATCCGAGAGCCTTGAGGTGCGGATTTCCGACGGAGCAGGGACGGCAAGTATCGCAAGCATGCTCAAAGAGAATGATGTGATTTCCCATCCCTTTTTCTTCCGCCTTTATGTGCGGACCAAGGAAGCGCCGGTCTGGAAAAAAGGCTGGCATCGGGTGGATAAGTCTATGAGCTATGGGGAACTTTATCTGAAACTGCAATCGGCGCCGGACGCGGAAGAGATGCACGCAGTGCGGGTGGTGATTCCCGAGGGCTATGAACTGCGCCAGATTGTGGATTTGTTGGTGGAAGAGGGCTTGGGCGACAAAGATGCGTTCTATCAGGAGATTGCATCCGGAGCCTTTGATTATCCCTTTATCGCCCAAATTCCGGAGCGGGAAAACCGGTTGGAGGGATACCTTTATCCCGATACCTATTTGTTTTCCAGAGAGGAATCGGAGCACCAGATTCTTGATAAGATGCTCAAGGCATTTTCTCAAAAGGCATTGCCCCTTTATGAAGAGGCAGGGAGTACCCGTACCTTGGATGAAATCCTGATTATGGCATCGGTGATTGAGCGGGAGGCGGCAAACGATGCCGAGCGTCCGCTTGTGGCATCGGTGTTTTATAACCGTATTGATATAGGGATGAAACTGGAATCCTGTGCCACGGTGCAGTACATCTTAAAGGAACGAAAAGACATTCTCAGCAATCGGGATACCGCCATTGATTCCCCGTACAATACTTATATGTATGCGGGATTGCCTTATGGACCCATTGCCTCTCCGGGAGCGGCGTCCATTCGTGCGGCACTTTCTCCGGCAGAAACCAACTATCTCTATTTTGTGGCAACTGCAGACGGGAGCGAGAATTTGTTCTCCGAAACCTTTGAAGAACATAACCGCAAAACCATAGAAACACAATCCAACTAAAGGGGAGAACATCGGTGATTGACGATTCGATTAATTATGAATACATCATCCGCTATCTGCGGGATTTGTTGCCGGAAAGGCAAGGGATTCAGGGTGAGATGGAGGCGTTTGCCAAGGAGCATGGGGTCCCTATTTCCCAACCGGAAACCATCAAGCTGTTGGAACTGCTGATTCAGCTTGGCAAGGTGAAATCGGTACTGGAGGTAGGTTGTGCCATCGGCTATTCTGCTATTTGTATGGTGGCGGCAGGCTGTGAAAGGGTGGACACCATCGAGCTTTCCCCCGATGCCGCAAGGGTGGCACGGGAGAATTTCAAAAAGGCAGGAATGGAAGAAAAAATCCACCTTTATGAAGGGGATGCCAAGGAAATCCTTCCCACCATGGACGGCAGCTATGATATGATTTTTATGGATGCGGCAAAGGCGCAGTATGGGGAGTTCTTTCCCCATTGTATGCGCTGCCTGAAAGAGGGCGGATTGTTGGTGTCAGACAATGTGCTCTACAAGGGAATGACTGCCACCGACGAATTGGTGCAGCGGCGAAAGATTACCATTGTCAAGCGACTCAGGGAATACCTGAAAATGCTGTCATCCACCCCGCAACTGGAAACCTCGGTGCTTCCGGTGGGGGACGGCGTGGCGTTGAGTTATAAAAGGAGATGAAACCGTGTTCTATCAAGGAAACAGACTGAGAGGGCTCAGCCGCAATCTGGATATTCCATTGGTCATCCTGACCTTGCTGACTGCAATCTTTGGGATTATTATGATTTCCAGTACCGGCGGGAGCCGCTATGTCATCATCCAGACGGTTGCCCTGATTCTGGGCATCGGCGGTGTGGTAGCATTGATGATTCTGGATTATCAATATCTGTCCCAGATTGCAACCCATCTGTATCTTGTTGCGGTAGGACTTTTGATTCTGGTATTGATTCCGGGGATTGGCACGGTGCAGGGCGGTGCCCGCAGCTGGTTCTCCCTTGGATTCATCAATCTGCAGCCGGCAGAGATTGCAAAGATTATCTTTATCATTACCTTTTCCAAGCATCTTTCTGAATGCGAGGAAAAACTGCATCAACCCAAGACGGTGCTGAAGCTCCTTGCCCATCTGGGCATTTTGTGTGTATTGATTTTGCTCCAACCCGACCTTGGAACCGCCATGGTCTTTGTCAGCATTGCCTTGGTGCTTCTTTTTGTGGCGGGAATCAGCTGGAAGTATATCGTAGGCGGCGTAGCGGCTTTGGCGGCGGCATTTCCGCTTTTTTGGTTTTTTGTGTTACAGGAATACCAAAAAAATCGAATCATTACCCTGTTCCATCCGGAACGGGATCCGGCGGGAGCTGGCTACCACGTGATTCAGTCCAAGATTGCCGTAGGTTCCGGCAAGCTTTTTGGCACCGGCCTTTACAAGGGTTCCAGTCAGGTGAACAATCTTCTTCCCGAGCGACATACCGATTTTATCTTTTCTGCCATCTGTGAGGAATTGGGTATGGTGGGGGCGATCGCAACTTTGTTGCTGTTGAGCCTAATTATCATCCGATGCCTGTATATCGGCATCCATTCCAGAAACAAACTGGGTACCTATATCTGTACCGGCGTAGCGGCAATGCTGCTGTTTCAGGTGTTTGAAAATATCGGGATGTGCATCGGTATTTTCCCGGTTACCGGTATCACCTTGCCCTTTTTCAGTTATGGAGGCTCGTCTATGCTGACCAATATGCTTGCCATTGGATTGGTCCTGAACGTCCGTTGGCGATGCCGATTGATTCACTTTTAAACAAAAGAATCCCCTGACCAAAGGTCAGGGGATTCTTGTTTTTTAGTTGCAGCTCATATGCTTGACGCGGTCATGTTCCTCTGCACGCTTGGCGTTGTTGAACCGGTCTACCGTTCCTACCAGATAACCGGTAATCCGGCGAATCCGTTCAAAGGGAACCGGGTGCAGATCATAGGCAGCATCCACAAAGCCGTCATCACAGATGGTCAGGGTCAAAGAATCAATCTCCATCCCCGGATTGTTCTTGCGGATATGCTGGGCATAATAATTGATTTCGTTGGAATTCATAGTTCCATTAATCACGTTTACGGTCATTGCAGTATCCTCCTAAATCAGATTTTTTCGTATGCCCGTATTATACACCCAGAATTGCCATATGTCAATAGATGTTGTGTTAAAATTTTATTACAAACACAATATGTTGAGGAATGACCCGAAAAGCAAGGGGATTATTCTTCCTCAAATTGGTCTTTTCCTACGCCGCAGAGGGGGCAAAGGAAGTCATCGGGAACATCCTCCCAAGCAGTTCCGGCTTCAATGCCGTTGTCCGGATCGCCTACCGCCTCGTCATAAACATAGCCACAAACGGTGCAAACATACTTTTTCATATGGGTTACTCCTTTCAAAAAAGATTTTATAATTCTATTGTAGCATAAGTTTTGAAAAATAACCATCTTTTTTTGAAAAAATATTTTTGATTTGACAGAAAGGGGTTCCTGTATTATAATAAATCGGTATTTCACGAAAATAAGGAGAATGGCAGATGGCAACAATATTAGATATTTTATTGCTTTTGGTAGGATTTGTACTCTTGATTAAGGGCGCAGATTTTTTGGTGGACGGTGCAGTAGGTTTTGCACGGCGGTTCCATATCCCCACATTGGTCATTGGTATGACCATTGTGGCATTCGGTACCAGTGCGCCGGAGGCGGCAGTCAGCATTACCGCTGCGATGAATGGAAACAATGCCATCTCTATTTCCAATATTTTGGGCTCCAATTTGTTTAATCTGCTTGCGGTGGGAGGCTTGTGTGCCCTGATTCGCCCTCTGCCCATCAAACCCATTGCAGTCAATCGGGATTACCCATTTCATCTGGTGATTACGATGGCGCTGCTTTTGATGATTGCCGATCCCATTGTGGGCGAGGGGAATGCCCCGTTTTTGAGCAGAGCCGAGGGCTTGCTGCTGCTTCTGTTGATGGGGATCTATATGTATATGAACATCAAGGATGGCATGAACGGTGAGGATATGGAAGAGGAAACCGAGATGCCCTCTCCTTGGAAGAGTCTGCTCTTTTTCCTTGGCGGTCTTGCCGGTGTGATTTTTGGCGGAGATTTGGTGGTGGACGCATCGACTGCCATTGCAAAGGTGTTGGGGGTCAGCGATACCCTGATTGGGTTGACGGTGGTTGCCCTTGGTACCTCTCTGCCGGAGCTGATTACCTCTTTGGTTGCTTGCCGCAAAGGCGAGGTGGATTTGGCTTGGGGTAATATCGTAGGTTCCAATGTGTTTAATATCCTGTTTGTTTTGGGGATTTCTGCCACTTTGCATCCGGTTTGCGTAGAGATGCTGGCGGTTTACGATACTGCGATTTTATTCGTGATTGGGCTGATGGTATATCTTTTGACCGCAGCCGGCAAAAAGATTTCCCGCCCGGTAGGCGGTGCTATGGTAATTACCTACATTGCGTACGTGATCTATATTATTCTTCGATAAAAAATGCATCGGCTTTGCCGATGCATTTTTTAACTATTAAAGTCTTCCTCAAAAGAGGCAAGCTCTTGGCGGTTGGTCAGGACAATGCCTTGACGAAGCTCTGCAAGGTCGCCCGGGGGCAGCTCTCCCGCACGGATGTCCAAGGTATACAAAAAGGATTCGGTATCATCGGTGACGGCATAGATGACGATTTTTCCGTTTTCCATGCGGGCAAGATAGTGCTGTCGGGTGTCCAAAGGCCCTGCGACTGAAACCGCCGCGGCAGAAACCGCATCGTTGGGCGGGAGCTGCTCCAGAACCTTTTGGGCCTGATAACGATAGGTAAGCATATAGGACAGATAGCCTGCCAGTAAGGAAACCGCAAAGACCACGATGCCAAGAATCAGACTGCGAAACATTTTTTTGACCATAAAAGACCCCCATATCTTGTGCTTTCTCGACGTTTGTAACACGAATTTAATCTATTATTAACACGGAAAGCTCTTTTTATACACAAAAATATGGTATACTACCATAAAAGAACTTAAAGGAGAATGAACATGAAAGAATACAGAAAAAGATTTCTTCTTGTTTTTGGAACCACCCTGCTTGCGGGAATCCTGCTGGTCGGGATTTTCTTCGGCGGTGCGATTTTTGGCCTTTGGGGCAATATGGATGGGTTGGATGTCGAGGCATTGACTCTGCGCCAGAATACCGCCTTGGTCTACTTAGACCCCAAAACCGGTGAGGAGAAGGAGCTTCATTCCCTGAGCTCAGAAGAGAATCGGGAATGGGCGGATATTGATAAAATTCCGCAGGATTTAAAGGATGCCTTTGTGTCCATTGAGGATGAGCGTTTTTACAAGCACAAGGGATATGACCTTCCTCGTACCATCAAGGCAACCATGACATGGGTGGGCAGAAAGATTACCGGAAAGAGCGGTGCCACCCTTGGCGGAAGCACCATTACCCAACAGTTGGTGAAAAATATCACCGGCGAGCGGGAACAGGTTGCCGCAAGAAAAATCCGTGAGATTTCACGGGCGGTGGCATTGGAAAAACAACTGGATAAGGAACAGATTTTAGAGCTTTATCTCAACTGCATCTACCTGTCCCAAGGTTGTAACGGTGTGCAGACTGCAGCAGGTATTTACTTTGACAAGGATGTGTCGGAGCTGACCCTTGCCGAGTGTGCATCCTTGGCAGGCATCACCCAGTACCCGTCTTTGTATGACCCCTTTGTGAATCCGGAAAAGAATAAGGAACGTCAGAAGATGGTTCTGGGCAAAATGCTGGAGCTTTCCTATATTTCTCAGCAGGAGTATGATGAGGCAGTCAACGAACCCCTTACCTTTGCTACAGACAGCAATAAGGAAAGGAACAAGGGAACCGGCGCAACCTCCTATTTTGTGGATCAGGTGATTCGGGACGTGTTGCGGGACCTTCAGGCGGCAGGCTATTCCGAAAGTCTGGCAAACAAGATGGTCTATTCCGGCGGCTTGAAGATTTATACCACCTATGTACCGCAGGTACAGAATGCGGTGGAAGAGTATTATGAAAATGTAAAGAATTTCCCTGACAGCAAGGCGCAGTCTGCCATTGCCATCATTGATGTCCGCACCGGTCAGGTGGCGGGTATTGCCGGAGGCATTGGCGAAAAGACGGAGAGCCTGAACCTGAACCGTGCGTCCATGAGTGTCAGACAGCCGGGCTCGTCCATCAAACCCATCGCGGTTTATGCGCCGGCGATTGAGGCAAAGGTAATCACCCCCGGCTCGATTTATCAGGACGAGGCAAAATCTTACGGCAACTGGACGCCCCGCAACAGTGACCGGCAGTATCGTGGCGCGGTGGATATCCGCAGAGCGGTGCGCAGCTCCCTCAATACCATTGCGGTAGCGGTTCTGGATGATTTGGGCGCAAAAAAGAGCTTTGATTTTCTGCGGAACAAGATGGGCATCACCACCCTTGTAGAAAAGCGGGATATCAACGGAACGATTTACAGTGATATTGGTTATTCTCAGTTGGGTCTGGGCGGATTGACCGATGGCGTCACCGTCTTGGAAATGGCGGCTGCCTATGCCACCTTTGCCAATGAGGGTATCTATAACAAACCCTATATTTACACCGAGGTCAAGGACAAAGAGGGAAATGTGATTCTCACCGCAGACCGTCATTCCCACGAGGCAATGAGTGCATCCACCGCCTTTGTGATGACCCGTCTGCTCAATGAGGTTGTTACCTCGGGTACTGGCGGCGGTGCAGGACTTTCCAATGGCATCTTTACCGCAGGTAAGACCGGTACTACCGACGAAAATACCAACCGCTGGTTTGTAGGGTTCACCCCCTATTATTCTGCGGCGGTCTGGTACGGCTATGACACACCTCAGGAGATTGCCGGCGGCAACCCCTGTGTGGGAACCTTCCGCGCAGTAATGAACAAGGCGCATCAGCAGCTCAACGAAAGACGGAGCATCAGCACCCCCAGCGGTGTGGCGTACATCGATTATTGTACGGTTACCGGAAAACGGGCAGGGGAGCATTGCCCTGTCGAGGGATATTACTTTAAGTCCAACAACCTTCCCGGACAATGTACCTCAGAACACGAGGACTTGAAGACCGAAGAGGAGGGCGAAGAGGGAGCCGAGGGTGAAGATGGAGAGGGAACCGAAACCCCGACCCCCAGTGCCACCACCGGAACAACGCCCCCGCCTCCCACAAGCGGAACATTAGAAGAATAAGTAAAAAAGCACCCTTGTGGGTGCTTTTTACTTATGCAAGGCGGATTGCCTCCAGCATCAAGGGCAGTGTTCGAGGATATATTGTTGCAAGGTCCTCTATGGGCAGAGGGTTTTTCCCCTGCCCGATTTCTACGGTGAAGGCGGGACGCTTAAAGGTGCGGATGAACCAGTCCTTGTACCCGCCAAAGGAGGCGATGCCGCTGACGGTATCCATCCGGTAGGGACTGACTGCTTCCATCTGCTTGGCGATGGTGTAGGATTTGTCCGGTGCAAAACCGCAAAAATCCCAATAGATCACCTCTCCCTGACTGTGAAAGGCAATGGCGAGGTCGAATCCGTTTTGTCGTGTAAAATCGGCAACGGCACGGGTTTCCGGCTCGGATTCGGGGAATGGACCGGAGAATCGGGTGGGACCGGGCCCAAAAATGCCGGCATCCTTTTCACTCTGCTTGGAAAGATGCCAGAGTGCATCATAATTGTGATTGAGGTCCACCCCAAAAGCATTTGCCTGCCATTCTTTGCCACCGGCGGCGATTTCCACGCCGTCGGGATTCACCATAGGAACCAGATAGAGGGAACGTCCCTGAAGCAGGGTATTTGCCTGATGGTCGCCCTGTGCCAACTCCTCTGCAAATTGCATCAGCAGTTTTGCGGTCAGCCACTCCATCCCGTGGTGGGCACCATTGAAGAAAACGCGTTTGCCGCCCTTCCCCAACTTGATGCCGTAAAGATGCCGTCCCTCACGGCTCTTGCCGATGGAGAATACCGGAATCTGAGGATGCAGATGCCGAAAGGAGGCAAGACTTTTTTCAAGCTCTGCATAATCAAAAACATATGCCATCACATACACTGCCTTTCTGTTTGGAATCCAAGTACTGTTTTCTATTTTTATGAAAAAACTGAAAAAATATGATGGTTTTATTTAACAAAAAAGGTTTTTGAAAAAATTCATACTTTCTTATTGATTTTATTGCTTGGGTGCGATATAATGAAAATAACAAAAAACTTGAGCAATGTTATGGGCGGAATGGAGGATTTTATGAAAAAGTTAGCCGGAATTTTGGCAGCAGTTTTGCTGGTGGGTGCTTTGGTACCCGGTGCGGCATTTGCCGCAAATGAAAAGGTTGTAGTCGGTGAGGCGTTGCAGTTCCAAGAGGGGAACGGTCCGCTGATTATCAATGAACGATTGATGCTTCCTCTCCGTGCGGTTTCCGAGGCATTAGATGCAACCATTTACTGGTTCAACGATGACAAACGCATCCAGATCGTCCTGTATGATACCCTGCTTTCTCTGCAGATTGGTAACAGCATTATGGGACAATATACCATCAAAAACGGAAAAGCAGAGCCCAAAGAAAATATCGAGATGGATGTTCCTGCAACCATCCAGAATGACCGCACCTATGTTCCGGTGCGTGCCATTTCGGAGGCGTTTTCTGCGGATGTGCAATGGGATAACCCCAACCGCACTGCGGTGATTATTCCCAAACCCCGCACCGAAAATCAGGTTGTGGTCAGCGAGATTCCTTATCAGGCAGAGGGAACCCTTTGCGCCCTGACCGGCGTGATTGCCAAGGATGCATCCAACGGCAGCTTCTATCTGCGCTCTTTGCAGAAAAATGGCATCGGCTCTTATGACAAGGTATACTTCTGCACTCCCACCAAGACCTCTATTTCGGAGGACACTTCCTATGGAGAGTATATCTCGGCATACTGGAAGGAGCAGTTTGGCAATGACAATCCCGCAGGTGAGGTGGTTCGGTTTACCGGTATCACCACCTTGATTGACGGGGTGCAACATCTGGTTATCAACAAGACCACCACCGGCATTCGTTCCTTGGGTTATTACGATACCTATATGAACAATCTGGGTATGTCCTTTGATGCCTTTGCCAATGAAATCAGCCCCGATACCGAAAGTGATATTTTGAATTAAAGAAACGCAATCTTCCCTCGACGTAAAGTCGGGGGATTTTTTTGCCATAAAAGGCAAAGTTTTTTGCAAAAAATCATTGAAACAGTGGCGAAACTGTGCTATAATAGATTGATTATGAGAGTGGGAGAGTAGAATCTTTTTTATTTTGTGACGGAGGTGTTGTTTCTTGTTCCCGATTATTAGAAAAGAAATACTAAACGATACCGTTTCGTTGATTGAGGTCAAAGCGCCCTATGTGGCAAGAAAAGCAGAACCGGGGCAGTTCATCATTTTGCGGATTGATGAGCAGGGCGAGCGGGTTCCTTTTACCATTGCGGATTTTGACCGTGACAGAGGGACGGTAACGGTGATTTTTCAAATTGTAGGGCAGACCACCCGTCGGCTGAATCAGCTGGGGGCGGGGGATGCGCTCTTAGACTTTGTAGGGCCTTTGGGCAAGGCGTCAGAGCTGGAGGAATTCAAGTCCGTTGCGGTGATTGGCGGCGGCTTGGGTACGGCGATTGCTTATCCCCAAGCGAAAAAGCTGCACCAGATGGGTGCCAAGGTGGATATGATTAACGGATTTCGGAATCAGGATATGATTATCTTGAAGGATGCCTGCAGAGAATCCTGTAGCAATCTCTATATTATGACCGATGACGGTTCGAATGGTCAGCAGGGGTTTGTCACCCAAAAGCTGGAGGAGCTGCTCAAAGCAGGCAAGCATTACGATGCGGTAATTGCCATTGGACCTCTGGTGATGATGCGGGCGGTGAGCGAGCTCACCCGACCTTATGGCATCAAAACCATTGTGAGTATGAATTCTATTATGATTGACGGCACGGGAATGTGCGGAGGCTGTCGGGTCACTGTGGATGGCGAAACCAAGTTCGCCTGTGTGGACGGGCCGGACTTTGACGGACATCTGGTGGACTTTGACGAGGCGATTCGCCGGAGCAAGGTATTTGCCAAGGAAGAACGTCAGGCAACCGAGCATTTGTGCAGACTGGAGGGTATGAACCATGCTTAACTTATCGCAGAAAAAAGTGGAAATGCCTGAACAGGAGCCGAATGTGAGAAACAAGAACTTTGACGAGGTAGCCATAGGCTACACCGCGGAAATGGCGGTGGAGGAGGCACAGCGTTGCTTCCGTTGTAAAAAGCCGTTGTGTATTGAGGGCTGTCCTGTCAAGGTTAAGATTCCCGAATTTATCGGACTGGTGGCAGAGCGGAAGTTTGAAGAAGCTTATCACAAGATTCAGGAAACCAGTTCTTTGCCTGCAGTGTGCGGCAGAGTTTGCCCCCAAGAGAGCCAATGTGAGGCACGGTGTGTGCGTCACAACAAGGGTGAGCCGGTGGCAATCGGCAGACTGGAACGGTTTGTGGCGGACTGGTATCGCAAACACGGCAGAAAGGAAACTCCTCTCCCTGAGCCCAACGGCAAAAAGGTTGCGGTGGTGGGCGCAGGGCCCGCAGGGCTTACCTGTGCGGGAGACCTTGCCAAAAAAGGATATGCCGTTACGGTATTTGAAGCCTTTCACACCCCCGGCGGGGTTTTGGTTTACGGAATCCCTGAATTCCGTCTGCCCAAGGAGATTGTCAAGGCAGAGATTGACAAATTGAAAGAAATCGGGGTTACCATTATGACCGATATGGTCATCGGTAAGGTGCTTTCGGTGGAAGAACTTCTCACGGACGAGGGCTTTGATGCGGTGTTCATCGGTACCGGAGCGGGATTGCCCAGCTTTATGGGTATCGAGGGAGAAAACCTCAATGGTGTGTATTCTGCCAATGAGTTTTTGACCCGTATCAATTTGATGAAGGCGTATCGGTTCCCCGAATATGATACCCCAATCCGCATCGGCAAAAAGGTGGCTGTCATTGGCGGCGGTAATGTCGCCATGGATGCGGCAAGATGTGCCAAGAGATTGGGTGCCGAACAGGTATCCATTGTCTATCGTCGGGGTGCGGATGAAATGCCCGCCCGCAGTGAGGAAATCCAGCACGCCAAGGATGAAGGAGTTATTTTTGAGCTCCTTTGCAATCCGATCCGGATTCTGGGCACTGACGATGGCTGGATTGAGCAGATGGAATGTATCCGGATGGAGTTGGGTACGCCGGATAGCTCAGGCCGTAAGAGTGTGACCAAGATTGAGGGCAGTGAGTTCTGTATGGATGTGGACACGGTGATTGTTGCCATCGGTCAGTCCCCCAACCCCCTGATTCGCAGTACCACCCCTGATCTGGAAACCAACAGCCGTGGCTGTATTGTGGTCAAAGAGGAAACGGGAGAAACCTCCAAACAAGGTGTCTATGCCGGCGGCGATGCCGTCACCGGCGCCGCAACGGTGATTCTTGCTATGGGCGCTGGCAAAACTGCCGCGCAGGCGATGGATGAATACCTTGCGGATGAAAAAACAGAAAAAGAATAAAATTTATATAAAAGGAGAAATGAAAAATGGCATTAAAAAATGAGTACTTAAAGAGAGTGTTTGAACAGGTTCAGGCGAGAGATAAAAACGAGCCTGAGTTTCTGCAGACCGTAGAGGAAGTATTTGAATCCATCGAACCGGTGGTTGCAATGCATCCGGAGTATGAGGCAAACGGCTTGATTGAAAGACTGGTAGAGCCGGAAAGAATGATTACCTTCCGTATCTCTTGGGTGGATGACCAGGGCAAGACTCAGGTAAACAGAGGCTTCCGTGTACAGTTCAACAGCGCAATCGGTCCGTATAAGGGCGGTCTGCGTTTCCATCCGTCTGTATATTCCGGCATCATCAAGTTTTTGGGCTTTGAGCAGACCTTCAAAAACAGCTTGACCGGTCTTCCTATCGGCGGCGGTAAGGGTGGTTCTGACTTTGACCCCAGAGGCAAGAGCGATGGCGAAATTATGCGGTTCTGTCAGGCGTTTATGACCGAGCTTTACAGACATATCGGCCCTGATGTGGACGTTCCTGCAGGAGATATCGGTGTTGGCGGCAGAGAGATTGGTTTCCTCTACGGCCAGTATAAGAGAATCAAGGGTTGCTGGGAGAACGGCGTTCTGACCGGTAAGGGTCTGGAATACGGCGGTTCTTTGATTCGTCCCGAGGCAACCGGTTTCGGTGCTACTTATTATGCAAACGAAGTGCTCAAGCACGAGGGTGATACCTTTGTAGGTAAGACCGTTGCAGTTTCTGGTTTCGGCAATGTTGCTTGGGGCGTTTGCCAAAAGGTAACCGAGCTGGGCGGTAAGGTTGTCACCATCTCCGGTCCGGATGGTTATGTATATGATCCCGATGGCGTTGGCACTCAGGAAAAGTGGGATTATCTTCTGGAAATGCGTTCCTCCGGTCGTGACCGTGCACAGGACTATGCAGAAAAGTTTGGTTGCGAATTCCACGCAGGCGAGAAGCCTTGGGGTGTTAAGGTAGACATCTGTATGCCTTGTGCAACCCAGAACGAAATCGGCATGAAGGAAGCAGCACAGATTCTTGCCAATGGCACCAAGTACTACATCGAGGTTGCCAATATGCCCACCACCAACGAGGCAATGGTAGAATTGCGCTCTAAGGGTCTGATCGTTGGTCCGTCCAAGGCAGTCAATGCCGGCGGTGTTGCAGTTTCCGCTCTGGAAATGGCACAGAACTCTATGAGATATGGCTGGTCCGCAGAAGAAGTGGACGAAAAGCTCAAGGGCATCATGATGAACATTCACAAGGTTTCTATGGAGGCTGCGGAAGAATACGGTCTTGGCTATGATTTGGTAGCCGGCGGTAACATTGCAGGCTTTAAGAAAGTGGCAAACGCAATGATGGCTCAGGGAATTGTATAAGAAATGACAAACAGGGCACAGGTCCGCTTTTGCGGACTTGTGCCTGTCAACCTGTGAAGATGCCTTTTTGAAAGACCCCTTCACAGATTGACAGAAACGAGGTAGATGTTATGATATTTGAAGAAAAATCCGTTACTTCCAAAGAGATTTTTAAAGGAAGAATCGTCACCCTCAAGGTGGATGAGGTAGAAATGCCTGACGGTTCTTTGGCAGAGCGGGAACTGGTATTCCATCCTGGCGGGGTTGGCGTGGTGGCAATCGATGAGGAAGATCGTGTGGTGCTGGTCAAGCAGTTTCGCAAACCCATTGAGGATGCCATCTATGAGATTCCGGCAGGAAAGCTGGATGCGGGGGAGGATCACCGCCTCTGCGGAATGAGGGAACTGGAAGAAGAAACCGGACTTAAGGCAGAGGAGTTTGTCTATCTGGGATTCATCTATCCATCCCCTGGCTTTACCGATGAAAAGACCCATATGTATCTGGCAACGGGGCTCACCCAAGGGGAAACCCATCCTGATCCTGATGAATATCTGGATATTGTAAGGATGCCCCTTAATGAAGTACTTTCCAAAATTATGAAGAATGAAATCAATGATGCCAAGACCGTGGCAGGGATTTTGAAAGCGGTCAGTTTGAAAGGATGAAAGTCATGGAGAACAAAAGAGTAGAAGTAAAAATCAACAATGCAGAATATGTTCTGGTCACCAATGAGCCGGAAGAATATGTGCAGAGGGTTGCGCTTCTGGTCAACAAACGCATGGCGCAGATCCAAGAGGGAAACAAGCATTTGAGTACGGCGATGACAGCGGTTCTGGCGTCTATCAACATTGCAGATGATTTGCTCAAGAATGAAGAAATTCTGGACAATCTGCGGGCAGAACTTACCCACTACACCGAGGAATCCCATGCAAAGAACGAGGAACTTGCTCTGGCAAAGCAGGAAGTGGACAAGCTGAAGGATGATATCCACAAACTGCAGATTGAGCTTGCCAAGCGGGAAACCGAGCTGTCTGCATTGCGCAGACCCCGATAAGACGGAGGAATAGAATGGAACTACTGGCACCTGCGGGGAATATGGAATGCTTAAAAACTGCGGTGAAGTATGGCACAGATGCGGTCTACTTTGCGGGCAAGCAGTTTGGCGCAAGAAGTTTTGCGGACAACTTCTCGGAGGAGGAACTTCGGGAGGCGGTTTCCTATTGCCGTTTGCGGGGTGTAAAGACTTATGTGACGGTCAATACCATGACCCTTGACAGGGAATATGAGGAACTGGATTCCCTGATTGCCCTGCTCGCCGATGCGGGTGTAGATGGTGTGATTGTGCAGGATATGGGAGTGCTTCGGCGGATTCGGCAGATTTGCCCTGACCTTCCCATTCATGCAAGCACCCAGATGACGGTGCATAATCTAAGCGGGGTGAAAATGCTGGAAAGCTTGGGGGTCCAGCGGGTGGTGCTTGCCCGTGAGCTTTCGGCAGAAGAGATTGGATATATCGCCCACAACTGCCAGGCGGAATTGGAGGTGTTTGTCCACGGAGCCATGTGTATGAGCTATTCGGGACAATGCCTGATGAGTAGTGTTCTGGGCGGCAGAAGTGGCAATCGGGGCAAATGTGCCCAGCCATGCCGACAGCCGTACCAAGGCAAAAATGGAAATGAGAAATTTTTCCTCAGCCTGAAGGATATGTGCCTGATGCGGCACCTGAAAACCCTTGAGGAACTGGGGATTGCCTCCCTGAAAATTGAGGGGAGAATGAAAGGCCCTGCCTATGTGGCAGAGGTGGTAGCGGCATATCGCCGATGTATAGACGAAAACAGGCAGCCCACCAAAGAGGAAGAAACCCGCTTAAATCGGGTGTTCTATCGGGGCGGGTTAACCGATGGATATTGGAAGAATCAAAAAGGCAAAGAGATGTTTGCCTTTGACAAGCCGGATAACCCCTATGCCAAAGGCGGGGAGATGGAGATGCCCCACGCTGAGGAACGGCAAACTAAGGTAGTTTGCAAGGTCTGGCTGAAAGAGGGGGAACGCCCCCGACTTTCCCTCAAAGCAATGGGGGAGCAGATAGAAGTCGTTGGAGAAGAACCCCTTCCGCGGGCGGAAAAGAATCCTGCAACCAAAGATGGAGTGGTAGGACAGATTTCCAAAACCGGCGGCACGGCGTTTGTGTTTTCCCTCATCGAGGTGGAGGTGGCAGGCAGACCCTTTGCTCCGGTGAAAATGTTGAACCAACTGCGGCGGGATGGGATTGCCAAGCTGGAGGAAGCAATACAAAAAGATGCGAAAAAGCCCTTTGTTTCCCTGCCCCAAGAGTCGTTTCCCAATCAAAAACAGGAGATGCAGCTGACCGCATCGGTAAGAACGGCAGAGCAGTTTGATGCCATCAAGGATTTTCCTTTTGGATATATCGACCTGCCTCTTTCGGTGCTGATCAAGGCGCCGGAAAACTATCTTGCCGAGAAAGAGCGGGTGGTGGTTGCTCCGCCGGTGATTGTGACCGATGATGGGCAACAGAAAGTCTGGGGGCAACTTCAGCAGTTATCAGAGATGGGATTTACTCATCTTCGGGCAGAGAACATCCATTGGCTCAGCCAAAAAAACTGGAAGCTCCACGGCGGGCATCGGCTGAATGTGGCATCCTCGTCGGCAGTGCGCCAATGGGAGGAAATGGGCATCGATACCCTTTGCCTGTCCGCGGAATTGAATCTGGCACAGGTGCGGGATATCCAAAAAAGCATTCCCTTAGAACTGCTGATTTACGGACATCTGCCCTTAATGATTACCGAAAACTGTGTACTGAAAAATCAGGATTCCTGTACTTGTAGCGGAAATGGAACCCTCACCGACCGCAAGGGAACGGTGTTTCCGGTCATCAAGGATGATGATGTATGCCGGAGCGTGATTCTCAACAGCGTGCCCTTGTTTGCGGCGGACAAGCTTGCGGATGTGACAAAAACCGGCATTGCATATGGGCGGTTGCTTTTTACGGTTGAGGAGCCCGAACAATGTAGGGAGATTGCGGCACAATATTTCGGGAAGGCTCCGGTTTCTGTACCGGAGGAATATACCCGCTTGCATTTTTATAAAGGAGTTTTGTAAGAAAGGATTACGATTATGGAAGTAAAAATCAAATATCTCAATGACAAAGCCATCAAACCGGAATATGCCACCGACGGAAGTGCAGGGATGGACCTGTCTGCGGCAATGGATGCCCCTATTGTGTTAAAGGTAGGTGGCAGAGCCATGATTCCCACCGGAATTGCCATGCAGATTCCCAAGGGCTATGGCGGATTTATCTTCCCCCGCAGCGGTTTGGCGTACAAAAAGGGAATTTCTATGGCAAACTGTGTTGGCGTGATTGACAGCGACTACACCGGAGAGATTCGGGTGGTACTGCATAATATTTCAGGCCACGATTATACCGTCAATCCGGGGGACCGGATTGCGCAAATGGTATTTCTCCCGGTTGCCCTTGCGGATTTGACCGTGGTGGAGGAACTGGAAAAAACCGACCGTGGCAGTGGTGGATTCGGATCCACGGGATTTTAAGGAGCTATTTTGATGAAAGAATTTATCTTGGCATCCCAGTCGCCAAGGCGGCGGGAGTTATTAAGCCGATTGTTGCCTGCCTTTTCGGTGATGACCGATGACAGCGAGGAAACGTTGATTGCCGGAGAATCGCCGGAGCAGACCGTCAAGCGATTGGCAGAGGAAAAGGCGCGGCATATTGCAGACCAATGCGGAAAAGATGCCATCATTCTGGCGGCAGATACCGTGGTGGTGCTGGAAAATCAGATTTTAGGCAAGCCTCGGGACGAGGAGGAGGCGTTTTCTATGCTCTCCCGACTTTCGGGCAATCGGCATCGGGTGTTTACCGGTGTGGCAATCATCGATACCCAAACCGGTAAGACGGTGACCGACGCAGAGGTAACCGAAGTGCGTTTTCGTGATTTAAGCGAAGAGGAAATCCGTCAGTACATTGCCTCGGGCGAGCCTATGGACAAGGCGGGCGCTTATGGTATTCAGGATTTGGGCGCATTGTTGATTGAAGGCATTCAAGGAGATTATTTCAATGTGGTAGGATTACCCTTGTGCAAGCTGGGAATCCTCTTAAAAGAGAACTTTCAGATAGAATTGTTATCAAACGCAGGGAGATGATAGTATGCCAATGGATTTGGGAATTGATCTGGGAACGGCGAACACCTTGGTTTATGAGAAAAAGAGCGGCATTGTACTGAATGAGCCATCCATGGTGATTCGCAGCAGAAAGACCCGTCAGGTTTTGGCAATCGGGGATGAAGCCAGAGATATGCTGGGCAGAACTCCGGACGGGGTGCAGGCACTTCGGCCTATCCGCAATGGTGTGATTACCAGCTTTGGCGGAACGGTGGAGCTTTTAAGGTATGTCATCAAAAAGGCGACCAAGAACAACTTTTTGCGGGTGCGCACGGTGATTTGCGTACCTTGCAGTATCACCGAGGTAGAACGCCGTGCGGTCACCGAGGCGGCACAGAGTGCCGGTGCCAGAGAGGTTTATCTGATTGAAGAACCCTTGGCAGCAGCCATTGGCTGTGGGGTGGACATCAGTCAGCCCCACGGAAGTATGATTGTGAATGTGGGCGCCGGAATCACTGAGGTTGCGGTGGTTTCTTTGGGCGGCGTGGTGGTTTCCCACTCGGTGAGGGTGGCAGGCGAAACCTTTGACAATGCCATCGTCCAGTATGTGAAGAAGAGATACAACACCTCCATTGGGGATGTGACTGCCGAGCAGGTCAAGTGTGAAATCGGGTCGGTGTACTTTCACAAGGACAAAGAAAAAATGGAAATCAGCGGACGGGATATGGTGACAGGACTTCCCAAAACCGCCATTGTTGCCACCGATGAGATTCGGGAGGTTTTGCAGGAGTATGCAAACCAGATTGTAGATGCAGTCAAGATGGCGCTGGAGAATACACCGCCGGAGCTTGCGTCGGATATTATGGAAAGCGGCATCGTTCTGGCAGGCGGCGGAGCCAAACTGCGGGGACTGGGCAGACTGATCAATGTCAGCACCGAAATCCCGGTGTATATTGCGGAGTCTCCCATGGAATGTGTTGCTGTGGGTGCAGGAAAGTCCTTGGACTTTCTGCTTGAGATGAACCGGAAATCCCGGTTCCTGTAAGGTTGTGAGGGATCAAAGTGAGAAATTTTTTTGTAGACCATAAAGGCTTAGTGTTGCTGATTGCGGCAACCCTGATCCTTGCCATCGTGATTGGCATTTTTGCGGCGTTGGCGGCAAGTGAGGGGGCAACCTTCATCGAACAAGCCGTAGAAGGTGTTGCCGAGCCCGGACAGGCGGCAGTGCAAAAGTCGGGCAACTGGTTTGTGAATCTGTTTTCCTATTTCGGCGGTGTCAAGGCATTGCGGGAGGAGAATCAGGCATTAAAAAATGAGAATGTAGAGCTGGACAAGCGTTTGCGTGATGCCAGAGGTCTGGAAACCGAGAATGCACAGCTTCGGGAAATGCTGGATTTGACAAAGACCGAGCATGAACTGGAGCTTTTGGCAGCATCGGTGATTGCCAAAAACCCGTCCAACTGGTATGGCACCTTTACCATCGGCAAGGGCAGCGATGATGGCATCCAAGAGGGACAGGCGGTTTTGACTGAGAAAAAAGAGCTGGTGGGCAAAATCTCCCGCGTGGGTTCGGATTGGGCAGAGGTTGTGACTCTGCTTGACCCCGAATGCGGTGTGGGGGCAATGGTTCTGCGCACCAAGGATGTGGGCGTGGCAGAGGGGGATTCCTCCCTGCGCCTGAGCGGAAAGTGTAAGCTTGGCTATCTGTCCCGTGATGCCGAACTGGAGCGGGATGATTATGTAGAAACCTCCGGTATGGGCGGAGTTTATCCCAAGGGCTTGCTGATTGGCAGGGTTCTGGAAATCAAAGAGGATAACACCAATATGTCCAAGTATGCCATTGTAGAACCCATGGTGAACTTTGGTAAGCTGCAACAGGTGTTTGTGCTTTTGAATGCGGTTGAGGTGATTGCCCGCAGTGAGGAGGACCCCTTGATGGAAGAGGAACCTGAAGAGGAGGACGAGGAGGAAACGTCAACACCCACGGCCACCAGACCGGCGGCAACGGCGACTGCTCGCCCCACTGCAACACCCAAACCCAGCGCAACCGTGCGACCCAGCAGCACCCCCAAACCCAGTAGCGTCAGCGGACAGGAGTTGAGAGAATGAGAGTGGTATTTTACCTGTTCTGGATGCTTTTGTTGACCATTTTTCAGCCGACACTGGCACGGGGAATCGCAGTTTGGGGAATTGCCCCCAACTTGTTCCTTTGCTTTGTGGTGATGATTGGATTTTTCCGCGGAACTACAGAGGGCGCAATTTGCGGAGCAATCTTTGGTCTTGCCTATGACATTTTGGTAGGACGGATGATTGGGGTCAGTGGCTTGATTTACCTGTATCTCGGCGTAGGAGCGGGAATTTTGGGAACCCGCTTTTTCAGCGGAGAAAAACAACTGGCAAATTTTTTGGGAACCATTGTGGCATCCTTGATTGCGGGACTGATGTATTACCTTGCCCGCAAGGCGGTTGGTAGCGATATGGGGTTCGGGACGGCGATGTTCCGGATTGGTATGATAGAAGCAATTTATAATGGCGTGGTAGGATTTTTGTTGGCAAAGCCTGTCCGCCTGAGTATGAGATTATTGCGTATCAAGCAGGTTTCTTGATACCGGAAAGGAGGGGTAAGCAATGGAAGGACGGAATTTTGGCGGAAGATATCTGGCAGTTTTGATACTGGTGGTGATTCTGGCATTGGTTTGTATCATTCGTCTGTTTGATTTGCAGGTGGTCAAGGGCGAAGAATACCGTCAGGTGGCACAGCAAAGATTGGTGCAGGCTTACCCCGTCAAAGCACCTCGCGGCGAGATTTTAGACCGATACGGAAAAGCCTTTGTCCAGAACCGGATGGGGTATGTGGTGCAGATTCAGAAGATTGACATCAGCAAGGATGATTTGCATGATGAAATCCTTGCGCTCAGCAAGCTGATTCTGGAAAACGACGGAACACTGGCGACCCAGTTTCCGATTTTTTATGATGAAGAAAACGGCTTTTGGGGCTTTACCTATACCGAGGGCAAGGAAAGCCGCAAAAAGATAGAGGACAAGGAACAAGAGATTCGGGAGGCTCTGCGGGATGGCAAAGAGGTGGATGTGCAGGAAGCCGACCGGATGAAAGAGCAACAGGCAAAAAAAGTTGCCGATTGGAAAGAGGAAGAAAAGCTGACCGCCTACAACTCTGCAAGAGAGATTGCAGAATATTATCGCAGCCGTTACAGCCTTTCGGGAAAATACACCCACAAAGAGGCGGTCCTCATTGCCTCGGTGCGGTACGATATGGAAAAGAGTCATTTTGGTGCCAACAACCCCTATGTGTTGGCGCGAGATATCGGGCCCAAGGTGCTACAGCTGATTAAGGAGCAAGGGGAAAAGTATCCCGGTGTGGAAATTGAAATGGAACCTATTCGCACCTTTGCTCACGGAAGCACGGCGGCGCATATCTTAGGCAGAACCGACAAGATTTATGCCGAGGAATATGAGGAACTTCAAAAAGAGGGCTATGGCATCAATGACATCATCGGCAAGGACGGCTTGGAAAAGGTTCTGGAAAAGTATCTCAGGGGAAAAGACGGATACAAGAGCGTGTCCATGTCCCGCAGCGGCGGGCAGACCGAGATTCTGCAAAGTCAGGCAGTGGAACCGGGCAACTATGCCAAGCTGACTTTGGATTTGGAACTGCAAAAGGCGGCAGAACAAGCGCTTAAGGAGAATGTTACCGCGGCGGTGAGTCGCAATGGTGCGGGCGGTGCCATTGCCATTGTGCCCAGCACCGGCGAGGTGCTTGCGTTGGCATCTTATCCCACCTACAATCCGGAAACCTTTGTGGAGGATTATACCGAGCTTTCGCAGGCAAAGTCGTTGCCGCTGCTCAATCGTGCCTTGGATGGCACCTATTCCCCCGGTTCGACCTTTAAGCCGCTGACTGCCATTGCGGCACTGGAAACCGGTGTGATAGAGCCAAACACCTATATTCAGGATAAGGGAAAATACACCTTCTTTAAGGACTTTCAACCCACCTGTTTGATTTATTCCTCCAAGCGGGAAACCCACGGAACCATCGAGGTGGCAGAGGCGTTGGGGGTATCCTGCAACTACTTCTTTTATGAAATCGGGCGACTGACCGGTATCGAAACTCTCAATGACTATGCCAAACGGTTCGGTTTGGGAGAGCCTACCGGCATCGAACTGGGTGAGGGCAAAGGCGTGGTGGCAGGACCTGAACACCGCAAGGCATTGGATGTTCCTTGGTATCCGGGCGATGTGATTCAGGCGGCAATCGGCCAGTCGGACAACCTGTTTACGCCGGCACAGCTTGCCAATTATATTGCTACCCTGCTCAACAAGGGTAGACGCTATCGTCTGCATCTGGTCAATGAGATTGTGGATTATAACACTCAAGAGGTGGTCTATCGCAAAAACCCCGAGCTTCTTGCAGAGAATCCTATTCAGGATTCCACCTTCCAAAAGGTGACACAGGGGATGCGGCAGGTGGTAACCAACGGTACTGCCAAGGCGGCGTTTGAGGATGCGGAGTATCGGGCGGCAGGAAAGACCGGTACGGCAGAGGTTCCAAATGGCGCAGACAATGTGTTGTTTGTGGGATTTGCGCCTTATGAAAATCCGGAAATCGTGGTTGCGGTAGTCATTGAACACGGTGCCACCAGCCATTATGCGGCAAGGGTTGCAAGACAGATTTTTGATGCCTATATGGAATTAAAAGAGGAACGTGCCAATCCCAAGCAACCCACCATAGAGGGAGCCGATTAAAAAGCTTTGACTTTTTGCAAAATCTGTGATATGATAAGTGATATAGTTGGAAAATAATGAAAAGGGGAGAGCATCCTATGAATATTGCATTGATTGCCCATGACAAGAAAAAAGAACTTATGGTTGATTTTTGTATTGCCTACAGCGGCATTTTAAGACAGCATAATTTGTGTGCTACCGGAACAACAGGTGCAATGGTTGAAGATGCAACTGGTCTTCCCATCAGCAAGTTTTTGTCAGGTCCGGAGGGCGGTGACCAGCAGATTGGTGCCCGCATTGCATATAATGAAATTGATGCGGTGCTCTTTTTCCGTGACCCGCTGACCGCACAGCCTCACGAACCGGATGTTTCGGCACTGTTCCGGCTTTGTGATGTGCATAACATCCCCCTTGCTACCAATGTGGCAACGGCAGAGGTTTTGATTATGGGTATTGCCCGTGGCGACCTTGGCTGGAGAGATATCGTGAATCCTAAGAAATAATGGCGGCACCGAAAAACTCGGTCTACCGCAAGCAAGAAATATATAGAGGATAAAAACGGCAAGGAGAACATCGAGTTCTCCTTGCCGTTGCTTGCTTTTTGCAAAATCGTTCTCTGCAGTACCTCTGTACAGCGACGAAAACGATTTTGCAAAATATACACTTCGTTTTTCGGCACCTTGGTAAACGCAAAAGCACCCATTCGGGTGCTTTTTTCTTTGTCAATTTCTTCCGGGTATGACTTTTTCTTTCTTGCATATAGTAAGAAAGAAAAGAAAACGGAGGGAGATTATGACAGGACGAGGACTTTTTTCTTCTCTTCTCTGCTTGTTTTTGCTTGTTCCGGTGGGTGTCAAGGCGGCACCGGGAGTATCGGCAAAGGCTTGCGTGGTTTTGGAACCGGAATCGGGGAGAGTGTTATATCAAAAAAATGCGCAAACGCCCATGGCGATGGCAAGCACCACCAAGATTATGACGGCGCTCACTGCCATAGAACATAGTCCCATCGATGTTACTATCACCGTGTCCAACACAGCAGCGGGGGTAGAGGGCTCCAGTATGTATCTTCAGGCGGGGGAAAAGCTGACCTTGGAGGAACTGCTGTACGGATTGATGCTTGCCTCCGGTAATGATGCGGCAGTTGCTATTGCCGAGCATTTTGGCGGGGTGGATGCCTTTGTGGAGATGATGAACCAAAAGGCAAAGGAATTGGGCGTAAAGCACACCCGATTTGCAAACCCCAACGGCTTGCCGGATGAAAACCACTATTCTACGGCAGAGGATATGGCGCGCCTGACGGCGGCGGCACTCAAGAATCCCGATTTTGCCCGCATTGTGGCAACCAAAACCTATCGGATTGAAGGGGAGGGAAAGGCGTACCCCAGAGTGCTGACCAACCACAATAAACTACTTCGGATGTATGAGGGGTGTATCGGGGTCAAGACCGGCTTTACCAAGGCGGCGGGGCGGTGTCTGGTTTCTGCTGCACAGCGTGAGGATATGACCTTGATTTGCGTGACCTTACATGCGCCGGACGACTGGAATGACCACCAAACCCTGTATAACCATCTCTTTTCTGTTTACCGGATGGAAAAGGTGGTAGAAAAGGGAAAGCCTATGGGAAAGATTGGCGTTTCCGGCTCGGATGTGACCGAGGTTTCCTACGGGGCAGAAGAGGATGTTTCCTATCCTGTGGCAGAGGGGGAAACCTTGTATGTAGATGCGGAGCCGGAGGAGGAGCTTCGGGCATCGGTGGAATTGGGGCAGGACTGTGGCAGGGTGCGTATCCGCTGTAACCAGACAGTGGTAAAAACTGTTTCCCTTGTCGCTCTACAGGAGGCACAGCGGGTATTCCTCCCTGCGTCGGTCCGCACGGGATTTCGACAAAATCTGGATGCTGTTTACAGGCGTTGGCTGCGGCTTTTTCACCTATCATTTTGAGAAAAAAGGAGATTGTCGAAAATTATACAAAATGCACAAGCAAGAAAATAAAAAAGTGGCAGAAATGGTGAAGGGGCAGCAATTTTTCTGTTGCAATTCTTGGAAAAATAGGGTATAATAAATCCGTATGGCTTAAAATGCCATACGGATTTATTGATAAGTGCGAAAGGGGCAAGATACTGTGGTAAGACTGCAAAAATATTTGGCTCACTGCGGTGTCGCATCCCGCAGAGGCGCTGAGAATTTGATTCAGCAGGGCAGGGTTTCGGTCAACGGCGTTGTCATCTCTGAAATGGGCGTGCAAATTGATGAGGCAAACGACAGAATTGAGGTAGACGGCACTTTGGTGGAACCTGAAAAAAAGATGGTGTATGTGCTGCTTAACAAACCGGTGGGGTATGTCACCACCGTGTCCGATGACAAGGGCAGAAACACCGTGATGGATTTGGTGGCGGATATTCCGGTGCGCATCTATCCGGTGGGCAGACTGGACTATGACACCGAGGGCCTTTTGCTGATGACCAATGACGGGGATTTGACCTATCGTATTACCCATCCCAAAAACAATGTGGAAAAAACCTATGAGGCAGAGGTTACCGGAAATATCTCCATGAATACTCTGTTGCAGCTCAGGAATGGGATTATGCTGGACGGGGTCAAGACCAGTCCGGCAAAGGTGGAAGTGATTGGCGCAACCCGTTTGGGTACCAAGCTGGAAATCACCATCCACGAAGGGAAAAACCGTCAGGTCAGGCGGATGTTTGAAGCGGTTGGCTGTGTGGTCAAAAAGCTGAAACGCACCCGTGAGGCGGGACTGATTCTGGGACATGTTCCCCTTGGCAGGTGGAGAAAACTCACCGAGGCTGA
Organism: Clostridia bacterium; assembly: GCA_017397725.1. GTDB lineage: Bacteria > Bacillota > Clostridia > Monoglobales > Monoglobaceae > Ructibacterium. The sequence continues at coordinate 36,662 of JAFQIA010000007.1, read as the reverse complement.
GGTGAATATGCTGAAGAAAATCGGGACCGGCAAAAAATCCTCTGCACAGGTCAGCAGAGAAAAATTTGGGCATACCAAATACAAAAAACGTAAATAGGATGAAGTATATATATCAAGGAGGCAATGTAAATGGGTAAGTTAGACTACCTGCAGCAGCAACGAGCTGCCATTGAACAGGGCGGCGGCGCTGACAAAATCAAAAAGCAGCACGATGCCGGTAAAAAGACTGCCAGAGAACGTCTGGATATGCTCTTTGATCCGGGCAGCTTTGTGGAAGTCGATGCGTTTGTAACCCACAGATGTACCGAGTTCGATATGGCTGAAACCAAAGCACCGGGCGAGGGTGTTGTTTGCGGTTATGGTACCGTAGACGGCCGTCTGGTGTATGCATACGCACAGGATTTCACCGTAATCGGTGGTTCTTTGGGCGAGATGCACGCAGCAAAAATCTGCAAAGTAATGGATATGGCAATGAAGATGGGTGCGCCCATTATCGGTATCAACGATTCCGGCGGCGCAAGAATTCAGGAAGGCATTGATGCCCTGAAGGGCTTTGGCGATATTTTCTATCGCAACACCTTGGCATCCGGCGTGATTCCTCAGATTGCAATCATTATGGGCCCCTGTGCCGGCGGCGCAGTGTACTCCCCCGCAATCTGTGACTTTGTCTTTATGGTGGACAAAACCAGCCAGATGTTCATTACCGGTCCGTCAGTTGTCAAATCCGTAACCGGCGAGGATGTTACCTTTGAAGAACTGGGCGGCGCAGCTACCCATGCGGCAAAGAGCGGTGTGGCAACCATGGCTTGTACTTCTGAAGAAGAATGTATCAATCAGGTGAAGAACCTGCTTTCGATGCTCCCTGCCAACAATCTGGAGATGGCACCGGCTTATGAATGTAATGATGATCTCAATCGTCTTTCTGAAAAGCTGACCAACATCATTCCTGAGGATAACAACAAGTCTTATGACATCCGTGATATCATCACCGAGGTTGTAGACGATGGCGAGTTTGTGGAAATGTTCAAGGATTTTGCAGGCAATATCGTCACCGGCTTTGCACGAATGAACGGAAACACCATTGGCATCATTGCCAACCAGCCCAAGGTAATGGCAGGTGCTCTGGATTGCAATTCCTCTGACAAGGGTGCAAGATTTGTCCGTTTCTGTGACAGCTTTAATCTGCCGATTGTTACCTTTACCGATGTGCCTGGCTACCTGCCCGGCGTGACACAGGAACACAATGGTATCATCCGTCACGGTGCAAAACTGCTCTATGCTTTTTCTGAAGCAACCGTTCCCAAAATCAATGTGATTGTGAGAAAGGCTTACGGCGGCGCTTACATTGCTATGAACAGCAAGCATCTGGGCGCAGATATGGTATTTGCTTGGCCCAGCGCAGAAATCGCAGTAATGGGTCCGGATGGTGCGGCAAACATCATCTTCCGCAAGGACATTGCAGAATCCGCTGACCCGATTGCGACCCGCAGTGAAAAAATTCAGGAATATACCGAAAAGTTTGCCAATCCGTATGTTGCGGCAGCCCGCGGCTATGTGGACGATGTGATTGAACCTGATTCCACCCGCCCCAGACTGATTTCTGCTCTGGAAATGCTGATGAGCAAACGGGAAACCCGTCCCAGTAAGAAGCACGGAAATATTCCGCTGTAATGGATGAAAGGAGAAGATGACTATGACTTTATCTGAAGCGTTAAGCCAAGGCTTACAGGTAACAGCAACCGGTCTGATTATCGTTTTTGGCGTTTTGCTGATTCTGATGCTCGTGATGATGCTGATGAAAACAATTTTTTACCGTCCGGAGGATGGGAACACGCCAAAAAAAGCTGAGGCTCCCGCTACGGGAGCACCTGCCGAGGTTGTGATGGACGACAGCGAATTGATTGCTGTGCTCACCGCAGCAGTGGCAGCCAGCCTGAACACATCGACCTATCATTTGAATATCAAATCATATCGTAGAATTGACACTTTCGCTCCGGCTTGGAACAAAGCAGGCTTGCGGGATGTCATCGATGCCAGATTTTAAGGAGGAATACCTATGAGAAAGTTTATTATCAATGTCAATGGCAACTCTTATGAAGTTGAAGTAGAAGAGGTAGGCGGCGCATCTACTGCATCCCCTGCTCCCCGTGCAGCTGCTCCTGCAGCAGCACCCGCTCCGGCTCCTGCACAGGCTCCGGCTCCTGCCGCAGCTCCCCCTGCAGGTGCAACCAATGTTACCGCTCCTATGCCCGGCACCATTGTGTCTGTCAAGGTAAAGGTTGGCGACACTGTCAATTCCGGTGACGTGCTTTGCGTTCTGGAAGCAATGAAGATGGAAAACGAGATTATGGCTCCGTCTGCCGGCAAAGTTGTGGCAGTCAGCGCCGCTCAGGGTAGCTCTGTCAACACTGGTGATGTTTTAGTTTCTTTGGGTTAGGAGTGATATTGTGTTAGAGAGTTTGATAAGTTTCTTGAACAGCACCGGTATTGCTGCGTTGATTGAAAATGCCAAAGCTGCAATCGCAGCCGGCACCGGTGGCTTTGACCAGCTGATGGGTGTCATTGGTACCCCTTTGATGCTGGTGATTGCTTGTGTGCTCTTGTATCTGGCAATTAAAAAGCAGTTTGAACCGTTGCTGCTTCTGCCCATTGCATTTGGTATGTTGCTGACCAACCTGCCAATGTTTGCAAACTCCGGTGCCATTATGATGCATCCGGAATACTTTACCGATCCGGCATATTTCATTGATGGAAAGACTTTGGATATGAACCTGATTTTTACCAAGGGCGGACTTTTGGATTTGCTATACTTAGGCGTGAAATTGGGCATCTATCCCCCGCTGATTTTCTTGGGCATCGGCGTGATGACCGACTTTGGTCCCCTGATTGCAAACCCCAAGAGCATCATTCTGGGTGCGGCAGCACAGATGGGTGTGTTCCTGACCTTCTTGGGTGCACTGGTTCTGGGCGCAACCATCCCCGGCATCAACTTTGGCGTCAATGAGGCAGCTTCCATCGGTATCATCGGTGGCGCAGACGGCCCCACAGCCATTTATGTCACCAAGACTTTGGCGCCCCATCTGCTTCCGGCAATCGCCGTTGCAGCATACTCGTATATGGCGTTGATTCCGGTCATTCAGCCGCCGATTATGAAGGCGCTGACCACCAAGAAAGAACGCCAGATTGTGATGGAACAGCTCCGTCCTGTCAGCAAGACCGAGAAGATTGTGTTCCCGATTGTGGTTACCATCGTGGTAGCTTTGATTGTGCCGGATGCAGTTTCTCTGGTAGGTATGCTGATGCTGGGTAACCTGGCAAAAGAGAGTGGTGTGGTTGACCGTCTGAGCAAAACTGCACAGAATGGTTTGATGAACACCATCACCATCTTCTTAGGATTGACCGTAGGTGCAACCGCAACTGCGGAAACCTTCCTCACCGGCGAGACCTTGGGTATTGTGGCACTTGGCTTGATTGCATTCTGCTTCAGTACCGCAGGCGGATTGCTGTTGGGTAAGATTATGTGCAAGCTGACCGGCGGCAAGGTGAACCCGTTGATTGGTTCGGCAGGTGTATCTGCAGTGCCCATGGCAGCACGTGTATCCCAGACCGTTGGCCAGAAAGAGAACCCCGCAAACTTCCTGCTGATGCACGCTATGGGCCCCAATGTGGCAGGCGTTATCGGTAGTGCTGTTGCAGCAGGTGTGTTCCTTGCAATGTTTGCATAATTAGAGAAAGAATAGGAGGTATTTTCTATGGCGAAAGTAGGAATTACAGAAACCATATGCCGTGATGCGCATCAGTCTTTGATTGCCACCCGTATGACCACCGAGGAAATGCTTCCGGCGCTTCCGTTGATGGATAAAGCCGGATACCACGCGCTGGAGGTATGGGGCGGCGCAACCTTTGATGCGTGCCTGCGTTTTTTGAACGAAGACCCCTGGGAAAGACTGCGTAAAATCAGAGCAGCCGCTCCCAACACCAAGCTGCAGATGCTCTTCCGTGGACAGAATGTCCTTGGTTACCGTCACTATGCAGATGATGTGGTAGAATACTTTGTGCAAAAATCTATCGCAAACGGTATTGATATTATCAGAATTTTTGATGCACTCAACGATGTGCGGAATTTGCAGACCGCCATCAATGCAACCAAAAAGGAGGGCGGTCATGTGCAGGCTGCCATCTCCTACACCATCAGCCCCGTTCACGATAACGAATTTTTCGTGAAACTGGCGAAGGAATATGAAAACTGTGGTGCAGATTCTATCTGTATCAAGGATATGGCAGGTCTTTTGACCCCCTACAATGCGTATGATCTGGTAAAACAGCTCAAGGCAGAGGTCAAGGTTCCTCTGGAACTGCACACCCACTATACCAGTGGCGTGGCTTCCATGACCTACCTCAAGGCAATCGAGGCGGGCATTGACTATGTAGACTGTGCTCTTTCTCCCTTGGCACTGGGTACTTCTCAGCCGCCCACTGAGCCTCTGGTTGCAACGCTGGAGGGCACCGAGTATGATACCGGTATGAATCTGGATATCCTGACCGAGATTGCAGATTACTTCAAACCGCTCAGAGAGAAGTATCTGGAAAGCGGACTTTTGAGCACCAAGGTAATGGGCGTTGATATCAATACCTTGAAATATCAGGTTCCCGGCGGTATGCTGTCTAACTTGGTATCTCAGCTCAAGCAGCAGGGCAAGGAAGACAAGCTGGATGAGGTACTGAAAGAGGTTCCCCGCGTTCGTGAGGATTTGGGTTACCCGCCGTTGGTTACCCCCACCAGCCAGATTGTGGGTACACAGGCAGTACTCAATGTCATTATGGGTGAACGTTACAAGATGGTTTCCAAGGAAACCAAGGGCATCTGTAAGGGTGAGTACGGTCAGACCCCGGTTCCGATTAAGGATGAATTCCGCAAAAAGATTATCGGTGACGAGGAGGCAATCACCTGTCGTCCCGCTGACCTGATTGCACCGGAGCTGGACCGCTTGAAGAAAGAATGTGCAGAATGGATGGAGCAGGAAGAGGATGTATTGTCCTATGCCCTGTTTGATCAGGTTGCCGTGAAATTCTTTGAACAGCGCCGTGCAGAAAAATACAAGGTGGATAAGGACCTTGTGGATATGCAGGAAAAAACGCACTACATTTAAGCAGACGCAAAAAAACTTGGTCTACCGCAAGCGGGTTTTTATAAAAATCCATTGCAATGATTCCAAATACAATGAACGGCAAGGAGGACATCGAGCTCTCCTTGCCGTTGCTTGCTTTTTGCGAAATTGCTCTCTGCAGTTCGTCGCAATCTGCTTTGATTGCTCGGCATATACAATGCCATCGCTCTTACAAGCAGCTGCTCCTCTTTCCCACAAAGCTTGCTTTGTGAGAGCCCTTATATTTACAGCGACGAGAACAATTTCACAAAATATACCTGCGTTTTTTTGCGTCTCTGTGAATACTTGGAGGACTATGAACGATACCACCAAAACCTTGATTCGGTGCGCCTTGTTTCTTGCCTTGACGGCGGTGGGCGCATGGGTAAGGATTCCCCTTTTGACCATTCCTTTTACCATGCAGACTTTGTTTGTGTTACTTGCGGGTCTGCTTCTTGGAAAAACCTATGCTCCCCTCACCATGCTTTGCTATCTGGCGTTGGGGCTTTTTGGGTTGCCGATTTTCAGTCAGGGCGGAGGAGTTGGTTATCTGCTTAGCCCCACCTTTGGCTATTTGATTGGATTTGTGGCAGCCGGATGGGTGACGGGAAAACTTGCAAAGGGCGGCTATCTCAAGGCGGCGTTTGCGGGGCTCTTCGTGATTTACCTGTTTGGTACACTCTATTATTATCTACTTTTGACCTGTTATCTCAACCAGACCGTGGCGTTGAAAGGACTGCTCATAAGCTGTGTCTTTGTCACCCTGCCCATGGATTGCCTGCTCACTGTTCTGGCGGCAAGCCTTGGCAAGCGACTGAAAAAAGTGTTGCGATAGCACAGGGGACGGTTCTGTAGCACAGGGGACGGTTCTGTGTGTTGCTCGCGCAAGGGGGTTCCTATCATCCGCAAGGATTGCGAATCCTTTTCGTTTGTGCAAATGCTACTTTTGCTCGTCCAAAAGTAGCGTTGACACAAGCGAAAGAAAACCGCTTTCCGTCTGGAAAATATGAGTACGATGTGTTGCACTCTCTTCCGTTCATTTCTTCCCAGCATCATCTATTTATTGCAGTAAAACACAGAAAGAGCACCCTTTTTGGGTGCTCTTTCTGTGTTAATGTTCCCGATTCATTTTGAACATCAGTTTGAGGATTCCTCTCAACATTTTGGGGGCTTTGACAACAACAATTTGCATAAGAACAAACTCCTTTCCGCATATAGGACGGTCATTTTCCCATCAGGTTCCAGATGCCAAGGGCAATGAGCGCTACCCCAAGCAAGGTGATGAGGAGATAGTAAGGAATGATATGCGCAAGGAATATCCCCAAGCCGAGAGAAATCAGGCTTGCACCAATCTGTCGCCCGCATTTGGGACGGCAACCGCAATTTCGCCTTCTCCACATAACCAATCACCCTTTCTTTTTGCCTATGGGTTTCTGTTATTACAGTATGCGAAATTGCCTTATTGGTGCTTATCCAAAATACAGTTTTGCGCCAAGGGGCGGTAAGGTAATGGTGTCGTTTGCGTTTAGACTCTCTTTGGAAAAATATTCGGTCAACACCTTTTGCCCAAAGAAAGAAAGGTCCAAGGTGACCTGACGCTCTTCAAAGGCACGATTCACCAGACAGAGGGCAAAGCCACCATCGCCCTTTTCGCCAAAGGGGGTCTTGCCGTCTACGAAGTGACGGACATAGGCGTACACATCCCCCTCTGCATAGACAGGAGTAAAATAACCGTGTTTCAGCACAGAGGTATTCTGACGAAGATTACCAAGGGTCTGGTACCATTCCCGCAGAGAGGGGTCGATATGCCGCCAAGGGTAGGTGCCACGATTGTGGGGGTCCTTGCCGCCCTCCATGCCCACCTCGTCGCCATAATAGATACAGGGCACGCCATAAAAGGTCATCTGCAAAAAGGCGCCAAGCCGCAATCGAGCGGTTGCCAGCTCCTCATTGCCGGAGCTGAGACGGGCGGTGCCGCAGTTTTCGTCCATTCCCCCAAGGAGGGATTTGACTCGCATGGTATCGTGGGTGCCCAGAATATTCATCAAGGAATAAAGGGTCTGGGCGGGATAGTTTTCTAATTGAGAAAGGATGTGGGCGTGGAGTGTTGCCGCATCGCTCCAACCCATCAGGTAGGAAAGCACCTGATCCTTAAAGGGGTAATTCATCACGCTATCCAGCTCGTGCCCCAAAAGGTATTCTCGCTGGGTACCATAGGCGGTCTTGTTGGAGGCATCCTCCCAGACCTCGCCGATGACCACCGCATCGGGGTTTGCTTTTTTGACCTCCTGTCGGAGAATTTGGATAAATTCGTCAGGCAGTTCATCTGCCACATCCAACCGCCAGCCGGAAGCACCCCTGGAAATCCATTTCTTCACCACCGCATCCTCATCCCGCAGGATATAATCAAGGTAGGAGGGTTCCATCTCGTTCACGTTGGGCAGATTGCTGCAACCCCACCAGCTTTGGTAGTTGAGAAAGTCGGTGAACTGATACCAACTGTGATAAGGGGAGTGATAGTCCCGATAGGCACCCTGAGGCTCCCCGTAGTTGCCATATTTGTTAAAATAAATACTGTCTGCACCGGTGTGGCTGAACACCCCGTCCAGAATGATGCGGATGCCCAATTTTTCAGCCTCACGGCAAAGGTCTGCAAAATCCTCCTCGGTGCCAAACATGGGGTCAATGGTCTTGTAGTCGGCAGTATCATATTTGTGGACCGAATAGGCATCAAAAATGGGGTTCAGGTAAAGAACGCCCACCCCCAAGGATTGGAGATACGGGAGCTTTGCCTGAATGCCTTTCAGGTTCCCGCCATAAAAATCGTCACAGGCAGGGCCGTCCTCGACAGGGTGGCGGTGGTTGGAAAGCCCCTCGTACCAGTCATAGTGGATGGCGTACTCCGGTCGCTTGCGAGGGATTTCTCCGTTGGGGTGAACGCCATAAAACCGGTCGGGGAAAATCTGATACATCACCTGTCCCCGAAACCAGGCGGGGGTGTGGTAGTCTTTGTCATAGACGGTGATTTGAAAGCTGTTGGCAACCGGATGGGGTGTGGGTTCCCCCACACCACCCAAGCGGGCAGGGTTGTTGTGATAATACAGAGTTCCTGTACCATCGGTCACCACAAAATCATACCAAAGCAGTTGGGGGGTGTCCCCAACAGAAATGGTGACAGTATAAAGTTCGGTTTTGGAATCTTGTGTCATAGGCAGGGTTTCTTCGCCATCCTTGCGTACCAGACGTAGAGAAACGGCAGGTACGCCTTGGGAATCCTCTACCTGTAAAGAAAGGGTGACCTTGCTTCCGGTGGGGATAGCACCAAAGGGTTTGCGGAAATCCAACTGTTGAGAATTGTGAAAAAGTCGCATAGTAATAACCTCGATTTGAAAAGTAACGATACTTTATTATAATATGGAATCGGGAATCTTGCAAGCAAAATCCATAATTCCGTGAAAAAACCATTGAAATTCCACGAAGAATGGTGTATAATATATTGATTACTATGATTTTCAAAGGAGTTGAGCGTATGGGAGCAGGGTTTGAAAACGATAGCGTGAAAGAGATTACCCAACGGATTATTGAATTGCGTGATGTCTGCGGATACACCCAGGAGGAATTTGCAGAGCAGTTGGGCATTTCTGCTGAAACCTACAAGGCGTATGAAGAGAACGCCAGCGGGATTCCCATCAGTTTGATTTGCAATATTGCGAACATTTGTGGCGTGGAGCTTTCTGAAATTATGACAGGCCAGAGCGCCAATCTGCGCACCATTCAGGTGGTGAAAAAGGGTTGTGCATCCAAGGCGGAGCGTTACCCCGGCTATCATCTGGAGGATATGGCTTACCGCTTTGCAGAAAAAGTGATGCAGCCTTTCTATGCCATTTTAAAGCCGGATGACCCGCCTGCGGCGCTTGCCATCCATGGCGGTCAGGAGTTCAACTATGTGCTGGAGGGAACCATGGAACTACAATGGGGCGACAGAGTGTATATTCTGGAACCGGGCGACAGTGCCTACTTTGACCCCAACCGTCCTCACGGTCAGCGTTGCCACGGGGAGGAAGAGGTTCGATTCATCACGGTGATTGCAGAAGACTAAACAAAGGAGTGTATTCGATGTTATTGGAGCGTTTTTTGCCCAGAATGGACTTTGATTCCTATGAGGATTTCAAAGCGAATTACAAGGTCAATGTACCGGAGTATTTCAACTTTGGGTTTGACATTGTGGATGCTTGGGCAGAACAAGACGAAAAGAAAAAGGCTTTGGTCTGGTGTAATGACCACGATGAGGAAAAGTTTCTTACCTTTTTAGACATCAAAAAGCTGTCCAACCGCCTTGCCAACTACTTTTTGAGTATTGGCATCAAAAAAGGCGATGCGGTGCTTTTGATTCTGCGCCGCCGTTGGGAGTATTGGGTTTGCGCTACCGCATTACATAAGCTGGGCGCGGTGCTGATTCCTGGAACTCTGCAGCTGACCAAAAAGGATATTGTTTATCGTGCCAATGCGGCGGGCGTCAAGGCGATGGTTTGTGTGGACGATCCCTTTGTCATGGAGCAGGTGGAACTGGCACAACCGGATATGCCGGAAATGAAGTATAAGATTCTGGTCAACACCCATCGGGATGGTTGGCTGAATTTTGAGGATGCCATTGCACCTATGAGTGAAGAATTTCCTCGCCCTGAGGGGGATGCGCGTACTCGTTGGGATGATACCTTTATTGTATTCTTTACCTCCGGAACCACCGGTATGCCGAAAATGGTTCGGCACAACTGTACTTATCCGCTGGGGCATATTGTCACCGCCAAGTATTGGCAACAGGTGCAGGAGGACAAGCTCCATATGTCGGTTTCCGATTCCGGCTGGGCAAAATTCGGCTGGGGCAAGATTTACGGACAATGGGTTTGCGGTGCTACCATTTTTGCCTATGATATGGACAAGTTTGTGCCGCTGAATCTTTTGAAGAAGATTTGTAAGTATCAGGTGACCACCTTCTGTGCACCCCCGACCATGTTCCGGTTTATGCTGCAGGAGGATTTGTCCAAGTTCGACCTTTCCTGCATCAAGCATTGCTGTACCGCAGGCGAGCCGCTTAATCCCGAAGTGTATAACCGTTGGTTGGAAAAAACCGGACTGCGGCTCTATGAGGGATTTGGACAGACCGAGTCCACGGTACTCCTTGCAAACTTTCAATGGTTTGAACCCAAAATCGGTTCTTGCGGCAAGCCGTCACCCCTTTACGATTTGTGTCTGGTGAACAACGACGGTGCCCCCACCGAGGATGGTGAAGAGGGTAAAATCGTGGTCAAGGGTGTCAAGGAAACCCCGCCTCCCGGACTGATGGTTGGTTATTATAAGGACGAAAAGCTGACCGAGGCGGCACTGAATGGGCCTTGGTATGATACCGGCGATGTGGCGTGGCGTGACGAGGATGGCTATTACTGGTTCATCGGCAGAGATGATGATGTCATCAAATGTTCCGGTTACCGCATCGGCCCCTTTGAGGTAGAAAGCGCTCTGATTGAGCATCCCTCGGTGGTAGAGTGTGCCATCACCGGTGCCCCCGACCCCATCCGCGGACAGGTGGTCAAAGCCACCATCGTTCTGGCAAAGGGTTGGGAACCGTCCGAGGAACTGATTAAGGATTTGCAGAATCATGTAAAACGGACCACCGCACCTTATAAGTATCCCCGTGTGATTGAGTTTGTGGATGAGCTTCCCAAAACCATCGGCGGAAAAATCAAGCGTGCCCAAATCCGGAAAGAAGATCAAGAGAAATAAAGAAAAGCACCCAGGGGCGGCTTATCCCTAAGAAGTACCGCCCAAGGGTGCTTTTTAGTGATATTCCAACTCCGTTGGAGTGTTATTTTCAAAGTAAAAGTGATATTGCAAACTTGGTTTGCAGTGGTATTATATTTGTTCCTTGAGCTGTGCGAAGCACAAATATAACTGAAAAAAGACATCCAACGGATGTCTTTTTTCTGGAGCAGGCGATGGGAATCGAACCCACAACCTCAGCTTGGGAAGCTGATGTTTTGCCACTAAACTACGCCTGCAATTGTCCCTATTTTATCACGGTTTTTCTTTGGTGTCAAGGTGTGTCTTGGTTTTGGGAAAGAATTTTTTCGGAACTGTCATAAAGGAAACAAGCACAAAATATACTGATAGCAAAGAAGTACGAGGAGGTAAAATATGGACACCTACAATCATATTTATCGGGATATTGCCACCAGAACCCAGGGCGATATCTATATCGGTGTGGTCGGGCCGGTGCGCACAGGAAAGTCCACCTTTATTAAAAAGTTTATGGACATGGTGGTTCTGCCAAGGATGGAAAACGATTTCAAGCGCAGCCGTGCCATGGATGAACTGCCCCAGAGTGCAGGCGGGCGGACCATTATGACCACCGAACCCAAATTTATCCCCAACGAGGCGGTAGAAATCTCGGTGGGGGATTCTGCCGCATTCAAGATGCGGATGATTGACTGCGTGGGCTACATCGTGGATGGGGCAAGAGGCTATATTGAGGACGAGATGCCCCGCATGGTGATGAGCCCTTGGTCAGAAGAACCCATTCCCTTTGCAGACGCGGCGGAAATCGGGACCCGCAAGGTGATTGCGGAGCATTCCACCGTAGGGGTGGTGGTCACCTGTGACGGAAGTGTTTGCGACATTGATCGGCAGGATTATCTGGAGGCAGAGGAGCGGGTCATCGGCGAGCTTTTGGAGCTGAATAAACCCTTTGTGGTGATTGTCAACAGCGTTCACCCCGACAACCCCCAGACCCTTGCCTACTGTGACGAGATTCGGGAAAAGTTTTCGGTCAAGGTGCTCCCCATGAACTGCAAGGAGATGACCGAACGGGAAATCAATACAGTGATGGAGCAAATTCTGTATGAGTTCCCCTTAAAAGAGGTGGGTATCGACCTGCCCAACTGGATTCTCTCCCTCGGTATGGAACATCCGCTCCGTCAGGGGATTCAGGATGCCTTTTTCAGCGGGGCGGAAACCATCCGCAAGATTTCGGATGTGATGGAGCTTCCTCATCAGCTTGGGGCGTGCGATTTCATTGAGGGGGCAAGGGTTGAGAATATCGATGCCGGCGAGGGCGTGGTAAAGCTCAAGGTAACCGTGCCCGAACAATTGTTCTACCAGACCCTGCAGGAGGAAACCGGATTCGCCGTAGAGGACCCGCAAGCACTCCTGAAACTACTCTTAAAGCTGGCGGAAATCAAGCAGGAATACGACAAGGTTTCCTCTGCCCTTATGGAGGTCAAGCAGAAAGGCTATGGCATTGTGACCCCGTCGTTAGAGGAATTGACCTTGGAGGAGCCGGAAATCGTCAAGCAGGGGAGCCGGTTCGGGGTGCGGCTGAAGGCCAGTGCGCCGTCCATTCATATGATTCGGGCAGACATCGAAACCGAGGTCAGCCCCATCGTGGGGACCGAACGGCAGTCGGAGGAGTTGGTGCATTATTTGCTCAATGAATTTGAGAATGACACCAAAAAGATATGGGATTCCAACATCTTTGGCAAATCCCTCCACGAGCTGGTGAATGAGGGCCTGCATAACAAGCTCTACCGAATGCCGGATGATGCCCAGATGAAGCTGCAGGAAACCCTGCAGAAAATCATCAACGAGGGCAGCGGCGGTATGATTTGTATCATATTATAACAAAATCCGTGAGTGGTAACACTCACGGATTTTGTTTTAGTTTTCCATATCCAAAAAGCCTTTTTCGCTTTCGTGTTTCTTTTCTCGCTCCATCAGGTGGGAAACTGCATCCTTGGGGGACATCCCCTCAAAGAGCACCCGATACGCCTCACGGACAATAGGCATTTCTACGCCTACCTTTTCCGCAAGGGCATAGGCTGCCTTGCAGGTTTTCACACCCTCAACCACCATCTTGACCTCTTTTTGTGCCTCCTCAGGGGATTTGCCCTGACCAATCAGGATGCCGGCGCGTCGGTTTCTGGAATGCATACTGGTACAGGTGACAATCAAATCACCAATGCCGGAAAGCCCGTAAAAGGTTTCCGCTTTGGCGCCCATGGCAACGCCCAACCGCGCCATTTCTACGATACTGCGGGTCATCAGCGCTGCTTTGGTGTTGTCGCCAAGTCCCATTCCGTCTAAGATTCCGGCGCAAAGGGCAATGACATTCTTTAAGGAACCGCCCAATTCCACGCCCAGAATGTCCGGGTTGGTGTAGATGCGGAATCGCTTGTTCATCATAATATCCTGAATTCGATTGGCGGTCTGCTCGCTTGCTGCCGCAACCACATTGGTGGTGGGAATCCGACGGGAAACCTCCTCAGCGTGGCTGGGCCCCGACATCACAGCAATTTCTGCCTGAGGCAGTTCCTCCTGCAAAACCTGAGAGAGGGTAGCAAGAGTGCCTTCCTCCAGACCCTTGGAGATGTTGAGTACCAACTGCCCCTCAGGGACCACCTTAGAAAGCGCCTTTGCGGTATTCCGCATAGCGTGGGAGGGGGTCGCGGTGATCATCAAATCTGCGGGCACGCAGTCTGCAATTTGTGAGGTAAAACGCACCGAGTCTGGAATTTTGACACCGGGGAGGAAAGGGATGTTCTCCCCATGGGTTTTCAGGGCATCACTTTCTTCGGGGAAATAGGACCACAAGGTTACCTGATGGCCGTTTTCTGCCAGCATAATTGCAATGGCGGTGCCCCAGCTTCCGGAGCCGATAATACTTACATTTGCCATAATGGACTCCTTTCCGCTACTTTTTCTGTCCCAGCTTGTTTTCGGTTCCTTGTATCAGGCGACGGATATTGGCGCGGTGCATAAAAATCAGCAAGCCGGAAAGCACCACTGCGTGGATGAGCAACAGCCAGTCACCCCAATGGAAGAGGAGGGCAAAAATTACATAAGAGAGTGCCCCAAGCACGCTGCCCAAAGAAACATACCGCCACACCACCATCACCAACAGGGCGATGACAATGACCAGAAGACCGATTTTCCAGTCGGTAAACAAGATGGCAACCGAGGAAACCAGAACTCCCTTGCCACCACGGAACTGAAAATACAAGGGGAAATTGTGCCCCAGAACTGCGCCTACGGTTGCAAGGTAGAGCATGGGTGCCCAAAGGGCATCATCCAGTTTCACCAAAGAGCGAATCAGGTAAGCCACCCCGATTGCCACAACGGTTTTTAACACATCTCCCAGGAGCACCAGCAGGGCAGCCTTTTTGCCGTAGGTACGCAGGGCGTTGGTTGCGCCTGCGTTGCCGCTGCCGTGAGAGCGAATGTCCTCTCCGGCGAGAAGTTTTCCAACCAAGATGGCGGTGCTGATACTACCGATGCCATAGGCGAGCACAGCAGCGAGTAAAATCCATATCCATTCCATATTATTGATCTCCTTTATTTTTCTCCCGAATGATAAACTTAATCGGGGTTCCCTCAAAGCCGAACTTGGCACGGAGCTGATTCTCCAGATAACGGATGTAGGAATAATGTGCCAGTTCTGCATTGTTGACAAAGAGCACAAAGGTGGGCGGTTTGACGCCTGCCTGTGTGGCGTAATAGATTTTCAGCCGTTTGCCCTTGTCCGAGGGTGGCTGAACCATGGCAATTGCCTCGTTGATGACATCATTGAGAAGACCGGTGGAAATCCGCTTGGTGTTCTGCTCCAGCACATCCTGAATCCCCTGAAACAGTCCGTCAACCCGCTGTCCGGTCTTGGCGGAGATATAGACCGAGGGGGCGTACATCATAAAGTTGAGTCCCTCTTTGACCCGATTCTGGAAGTTCTTCATGGTATTGGTTTCTTTCTCCACCAAATCCCATTTGTTAACCACTACAATACTTGCCTTGCCCTGATCGTGGACATAGCCGGCAATCTTGGTATCCTGCTCGGTGATGCCCTCGGTGGCATCAATCAGAATCAGACAAACATCGGCACGGTCTACCGCACCCAATGCCCGCACTACGCTGTAGCGCTCCACATTCTCGTCGATTTTACCCCGCTTCCGCATCCCCGCAGTATCGATAAAGACATACTTCTGTCCGTCTTTTTCGTAATTGCTGTCGATGGCGTCGCGGGTGGTTCCTGCAATACTGCTGACAATCACGCGATTCTCACCCAAGATGCGGTTGACCAAGGAGGATTTTCCCGCATTGGGTTTTCCTACAATGGCAACATGGATCACATTTTCATCCTGGGAAAGATCTTCTTCCGGCGGGAAGTAGGAAACCACCTCGTCCAGCAAATCGCCCACGCCCAGACCATGGATGGAGGAAACAGGGAAGGGGTCCCCAACGCCCAAGTTATAAAATTCGTACATTTCCATAGGCGGGTTACCGGGATTGTCCACCTTGTTGCAGACCAAAAGCACCGGCCTGCCACACTTTTGCAGCATGGCGGCAACCTCTTTGTCTGCGGCGGTCATTCCGTCCCGGACATTCACCATAAACAAGATGACATCTGCCATATCCACCGCCATATTTGCCTGCTCCCGCATCTGGGAGAGGATGATATCCTTGCTGTCCGGTTCAATGCCGCCGGTGTCAATCAAGGTAAATTCCCGTCCGCACCACTCTGCATCTGCATAGATGCGGTCCCGTGTGATGCCGGGAGTATCCTCGACAATGGAGATGCGTTTGCCTGTAATCTTATTAAATAAGGTGGATTTTCCCACATTGGGACGACCCACAACTGCAACTACCGGTTTCATTCTTTTTCTCCTTTTCTATTTCAATAATGCCTCTAACAAAGCATATCCGTCATTGGGTACCACGGTCACAAGTACGCCCAACTGATTGGAAAGCTCTGCCACCGTCATATCGTCCAAAAACACCGTGTCATTGTGGCGCAGCATGGCAGAGGAAATCAATAACTCCTCCCCCAAATCCTTGCCCTTAAGCTGGCTGACCAAATCCCCGCCCGTCAGCAGACCGGTTACAGTGATGCGTTTTCCAAAAAAGTGATTCTCAATCGGGTAAACGGCGATACAGTCTCCTTTTAACATCCCCACAAGCTCCTGAATCAGGGGCAGGGCACTTATTCCGGTGGCAATGGATTTTCTCCCTTTGGGTAGAGAAAAGCGGCTGTCCTTGAGCGCCTCACAAAATTCATAGCGGAGGGAGGCGCAAAGCCCGACACCGTTTTCAATCTGGGGGAACCCCTCGTAGTTTACATAATCCGGCAATGCTTGTTCTGCCATCAGATAGAATTCATCCCCCAAATAAACCAGACGTGTACCATATTTTTTCAAAAATTCTTCCTGCCAGCGGGTAACCTGCTTGATTACGGCGGAGGAGGAGGCTTTGTCAAAGCCGGTCAAGGGTGAGAGCCCCTGTCGGTGGTCGGAAAGTCCTACCGGAACGATGGAGATGCTTTCAATACTGTAAGCGAGCTGTCCCAAATCCTCTAAGGTGCGGTCCAGCTCCTTGCCGTCATTATAACCGGGGCAAAGGACGATTTGGGCGTTGATGTTCAGCCCGCCGTCTGCGAATTGCTTCAGGTAAGAAAGCACCTCGCCTGCCCGTTTGTTATGGAGCATAGTTTGCCTAAGCTCCGGATTGGTGGTGTGTACCGAGATATTGATGCGGGGAAGATTGTATCGCAAAATCCGGTCTACGTCCTCTTGCTTCATATTGGTCATACTCACATAATTGCCCTGTAAAAAAGAAAGACGATAATCGTCATCCTTAAAGTAGCAGGTTTCCCGCATTCCTTTGGGCAATTGGTCGATAAAACAAAAGACACAGCGGTTGTGACAGGAACGGGGCTCATCAATGAGCAGGGTGTCAAAGCCGATTCCCAACGGCATAAAATCCTCATTGGGGATGGACACCAACCGGTCCGCAAGTTGAATCTCTACAACCTCTTGACAGGAGGCATACATATAATCCAGATAGTCGTAGATTGCAATCCCGTTGATGGAAAGAATCTGATCACCGGCACGGATTCCGGCATCAAATGCAAGACTTTTTGGTTCTACGGTTGCAATGATGGCGGACATAGGCATCCCCCTTTCTTCTTATTATTTTAGTATAGCATAAATTCCCTCTACATACAAGAAAAAAATAAAAAGTATCCCGGACCGAGCTATGAAAAAATTTTGTAATTTTATTGTAAACCAAATGTCACACTACGGATGTCCGTCTTTTCCCATAAATGCGTGGGCTGTGGAAAACTCCCCTTTTCGCACTTTCCACTGTGCAAAACTGTGGAAAATGTGGATAACTTTGTGAATAATTGATAAAACGTGGGTTTGCGGATTTTTCCAAATGTGAGTTATTTTGACAGAGAATTTTTTGTGTTACAAGTATGTTACAAAATGGTTTACATAATAAATTATTTTTCTTCTTGACAAATTCGATTTTTTAGTGTAGACAAGCCTCGTTTTTTGATGAAAAATAAAAAAGGAACGAATCTCAGATTCGTTCCTTTTGTGGATTGTTTGAAATTAGTTGCCCATCATCTTTGCAACTTCGTCTGCAAAGTTGTCTTCTCTCTTTTCCAGGCCTTCACCCTTTTCAAGACGTGCAAATTTTGCAATCTTGATTTCGGTGCCCAGAGATTTTGCAACGTTCTCTACATACTTGCCAACGGTGATGTCGCCATCCTTAACAAAGGGTTGTTCTACCAGACAGATGTCCTTGAAGAACTTCTTGATACGGCCAACAATCATCTTTTCAACGATTGCTTCGGGCTTGCCCTCATTGAGTGCCTGTGCTTTCAGGATGCCCTTTTCGTGTTCCACTACGTCAGCGGGAACCTCTTCTTCACGAACATACTGAGGAGCGATTGCTGCAATCTGCATTGCAACGTCCTTTGCCATGGTAACGAAAGCTTCGTCGTTTGCTTTGGAAGCGTCAGCAACTTCAAAGTTTACCAGAACACCGATTCTGCCACCGGCATGAATGTATGCCTGATTGACACCATCAAAACGCTCAAAACGACGGATGTTCATATTCTCGCCGATGGTAGCGATTTTCTCGGTCAATGCTTCGCCAACAGTCTGGCTGTCGCTGATCTTCATTTCCTTCAGAGCCTCAACGTCAGCGGGGTTCTCTTTTGCGATAACTTCTGCAATTGCGTGTACAAAGTTCTGGAAATCTGCATTCTTTGCAACAAAGTCGGTTTCGGAGTTTACTTCAACAGCAACACCAACACCGTCAATGACGATTGCTTCAACCATACCCTCAGATGCGATTCTGCCTGCTTTTTTAGCAGCGGTAGCAAGTCCCTTTTCTCTCAGGAACTCCACAGCCTTGTCCATATCGCCGTCGGTTTCGGTCAGGGCTTTTTTGCAGTCCATCATACCGCAGTTGGTCATTTCTCTCAACTTTTTAACATCTTGTGCAGTAAATGCCATAAGAATCTCTTCCTTTCTTATCTGTTTGCCGAAAACGGCAGGTTCTTATTCTTCGTCAAGCATATCCAAGGATACTTCAGCCTCGGTCTCCTCAGCAGCAGCGGGAGCGTTCTGCTCGCCCTGTCTGCCCTCGATGATTGCGTTACCGATGGTAGAAACAATCAGTTTTACCGCGCGGATTGCATCGTCGTTACCGGGGATGGGGAAGTCAGCCTCTTCAGGGTCACAGTTGGTATCAACGATTGCGATTACCGGAATACCCAGCTTGTGTGCCTCTGCGATTGCGTTCTTTTCTTTTCTGGGGTCAACTACGAACAGAGCAGCGGGCAGGTCTTTCATCTCTTTGATACCGCCCAGGAACTTCTCCAGCTTTTCCTGCTCCAGGTTCAGTTTGATAACCTCTTTCTTGGGAAGCAGAGCCATGGTGCCGTCTTCTGCCATCTTTTCCAACTGATAAAGACGCTCGATTCTCTTCTTGATGGTCTTGAAGTTGGTCAGCATACCGCCCAGCCATCTTGCGTTTACAAAATACATACCGGTACGCTCAGCCTCTTCACGGATTGCATCCTGTGCCTGCTTTTTGGTGCCGACAAAAAGAATGTTTCCGCCATCTGCTGCGATGTCACGAATAAAGTAGTAAGCTTCCTCAATCTTCTTTACGGTCTTCTGGAGATCGATGATATAAATACCATTTCTCTCGGTGAAAATGTACTCCGCCATTTTAGGGTTCCAACGACGGGTCTGGTGTCCGAAGTGAACACCTGCTTCAAGCAACTGCTTCATTTGAATAACTCCCATGATTTAACACCTCCATAGTTTTTTCCTCCGCTTGGGTCATTTTACCCTGAAACCGTCATGGGTGTGCGGCACTTTTCAGGCAATCGCCAAGCGTGTGTATTTGATGCTATTTGGACAAAATCTGCCCAAACGCCATAACAGTATAGCACAATCATTCTTAAGATGCAAGTGTTTTTTGAAAAAAATTCATTTTTTCTAATTATTTGGTTGTTTGACAAACGATTTCCTATGTGCTATACTATATAATTAGGAAAATAGTAAATTTTTCTTTTTATGGATAGACAAGAGGAGGCTGACAGCAATGCAATTCGTGATGGATTGTCTGACGGTGAACGAAAACGGAAATCTCTCCATGGCTGGTTGTGATCTCACTGAGGTTGCCCGCCAGTTTGGCACCCCCGCCTATGTGATGGATGAAATGCAGATTCGTCAAAACTGCCGGACATACCGCAAAAGTATTGAGGAATATTATGACGGCAACGGACTGGTACTCTATGCCAGCAAAGCCTTTTCCTGCAAGGCGATTTATCGGATGATGCAGGAGGAGGGAATGGGCATCGATGTGGTGTCCGGCGGCGAGCTTTATACTGCACTTCAGGCAGGATTCCCTGCAGAAAAAATCTATTTTCATGGAAACAACAAGACCGAGGCGGAGCTGACCCTTGCACTGGAGTATGGCGTTGGCAGATTTGTGGTGGACAACCGCTATGAACTGGATATGCTGAATCGGATTGCCGGTGAGATGGGAAAAATCGCAAAGATTCTTTTCCGCATCAAGCCGGGCATCGATGCCCATACCCACAGCTTTATCCAGACCGGACAGATTGATTCCAAGTTCGGGGTTGCGCTGGAAACCGGTGAGGCAGAGGAAATCATCGGCTATGCCGCAAAGCTTTCTTCGGTAGAGGTTGTAGGCATCCATTGCCACATTGGTTCTCAGATTTTTGAACTGGAACCCTTCCAGATGGCGGCAAAGGTGATGCTAAAGCTGATGGCAACCGTCAAGGATGCCTTCGGGTTGGAACTCAAAGAACTGAATCTGGGCGGCGGCTTTGGCATCAAGTATGTGAAAGAGGATATGCCCATTGACTACGACCGCTATATGGAGGCGGTGTCTCAGGTGGTGCATCAGGAATGTGCCCGTCTTGGGATGAACCTGCCCTTTATTGTGATTGAACCCGGACGGTCCATTGTGGCGTCGGCGGGACTCACCCTTTATACGGTGGGATGCGTCAAAGAAATCCCCAATGTCCGCACCTATGTGTCGGTGGACGGCGGTATGGCGGACAACCCCCGTCATATTATGTACGGAGCAGAATACGAGGCGGTGCTCCCCCGCAATCCGTTGGGTGAGCCGGAAATGACGGTGACGGTTGCAGGCAAATGCTGTGAATCGGGGGACATCCTCATTCGGGATATTGCCCTTCCCAAGGTGGAGCCGGGAGACCTCCTTGCAATGCTGGCAACCGGTGCGTACCATTATTCGATGGCGAGCAACTATAACCGGATTCCCCGCCCGCCGGTGGTGATGCTGAAGGACGGCAAAGCAAGTCTGGCGGTTCGGCGTGAGCGTTATGAGGATTTGCTCAATTGTGATTTATAGTAGAAAGAGGGAAGGAATATGTTATTCTCAGTACTTCGTAACGGCAATCTCAATGGCGTGGAGAAGCTGCTTTATCTGTTAATATTGGTGTTCTGCGTTCTGCTTTCCCTGACGGTGCACGAGCTTTGTCACGGGCTTGCGGCATACTGGATGGGGGACAAAACCGCAAAATCATCGGGCAGGCTTTCTATGAATCCCTTACATCATCTGGAGCCTATGGGCGCTCTTTGCCTGTTCCTGTTCGGCTTTGGCTGGGCAAGACCGGTTCCGGTGAATCCGTGGAACTTTAAGCATAAAAAGGCAGGAATGGTGCTGACCTCTTTAGCAGGACCCATTTCCAACTTCTTGCTGGCGTTTGTGGCACAGCTGGGGACCGTACTTTTGTTTCAGGTATTATACACCACCGGTGAAGTGACGGTGGGTTACCGTCTGGCAGAGGTATGCCACATGATATGCTACTACTTGGTTGTCATCAATCTGGGCCTGGGTATCTTCAACTTGATTCCGGTTCCGCCCCTTGACGGGTCCAAGGTGTTGACGGCAATCCTGCCTGCAAGACTTTATTTTTGGTTGATGCAGTGGGAACGCTACGGATTTATCATTTTGATTATTTTAATCAATTTACCCTTTTTCAATAGCTTTTTATACAGCTGTGAAAATGTGATTCTTTCATTTTATAACTTGTTAATTGGTGTATTGTTGTAGAGGTGTTACCTATGGAGCAGTTAAACTTCAAGCTGGAACATTTTGAGGGGCCGTTGGATTTGTTGTTGACCTTGGTCCGCAAAAACAAGGTCAGCATTTACGATATCCCCATCTCTATCATTCTGGACCAGTACCTTGCTGTGGTACAGGAGATGCAGGAGATGGATTTGGAGGTTTCCAGCGAGTTCTTGGTTCTGGCAGCCACATTGCTGCAAATCAAATCCCGTATGCTTCTTCCCAAACCCGAAGAGGATGAGGAAGATGCCATTGACCCCAAGGAAGAACTGATTCGGCGGTTGGTGGAGTACAGCAAAATCAAGGATGCAGCGGAATATCTTCGCCCCCGTCAATCCATTGGTGCATCGATGTTCTTTAAGGTTCCGGATTTGATTGAGCGCCCGCCGGCAGAGTGGAGCTATGCGGGGATGACCCCCGAAAACTTGATTCTTGCCTACAAGCGGGCATATCAAAAATTAGAGCGCAAGCAACCGCCGCCCAAGCATTCCTTCCACGGCATTGTGGGACACGAAAAGGTTTCGATGCGGGAAAAGGTGGCAAGCATCTGGAACCGGCTTTTGAAAAAGAGCCGACTGAAGTTTCGGGAACTTTTTCGGGGCATCAAATCCCGACCCGAGGCGGTGGCATCCTTCTTGGCGGTGCTGGAACTGATTAAATTGAAGAAAATCCGGATAGAATATGAGGAGCAGGGGGATTTTTCCAATCCTCAGATTTTCCGGACCGGCAATGCAGAGGATGTGGACCTCAATAGTATAGAGGATTAAGAAAGGCTGTAAGCATATGGAAATCAGAGAAATACAATCGATTCTGGAAGCGGTTTTGTTTGCGGCAGGCGATGCTGTGGAACTGGAAAAACTGGCGGACATTGTGGATGTGGACAAAAAATCCCTGCGGGAGATTTTGAAGAAGATGATGGATAGCTATAACTTCGAGCGGCGGGGCATCCATATCATCCAGATGGAGGATGCCTATCAGATGTGCACCCGTGGGGAGTACCACGACTATGTGGCGATGCTGGCAGAGCCAAGACGGAAGCAGAGTCTTTCCAATGCCGCCATCGAGGTGCTTGCCATTGTGGCATACAAGCAACCGGTGACCCGCAGTGCCATTGAGCATATCCGTGGGGTCAACTGCGATTATGTGGTGAACCGACTGATGGAGCGAAACCTCATTGAAGAAAAGGGGAGGCTGGATGCGCCGGGAAGACCGATTTTGTTTGGAACCACCCAGGAATTTTTGCGTATTTTCGGTATCCCATCTCTGGCAGATTTGCCGGAGTTTGAAACCTTTGGCACCCCCGAGGATGAGGGCGAACAAATCAGTATGGAGCTGGAGGCAGAGCAAATTGGGATGCTGCCCCCGATGAATCTTCAGGAAGAGCCTGAGGAAGACGAAATCTAAGCGGAGAGGAGCCTGCAGATATGCGCTATCTGTTGTTTGGATTGTTGGGAATCATCCTGACGGCACTCCTTCTGTTGGCCGCAGCGCTGTGGCATCGGTGGAAGATTTTTTTGGAACTGAAAGGCAGAAATCTCACCATCGAACTCAGGGGGTTGGGTTTTCGGAAAAAACTTCTGGAAAAGGACTTTTCCAAACAGGCAGCACCCTCTAAGCGCAAAGGGGCTTCGGCAGAGGAGAAGGAAAATCCCGTTCTTTCCCGATGGAAGGAAGATAAAAAACGAATTTACGATCCTGAAAAGGGCGGCTATCAACCGGGCGGGCCCGGCGCACTCATTGCTGAATACCGACAGCTCTGGGAGGATGCCCGGGAAAGCTTTGCCGCTGTCTTTGAGGGGTTAAGGTATAAAATCTGGATAGAAGAAACCGAGATTCGATTGGAGTTCGGCACCGGAAATCCCGCATATACCGGCATGGCATATGGTGCAATCTGGAGTGCCTTGGGAGTGTTTTACCCCCTTTTGTGCGGGTATGTAAAGATGGACTATCCCAAGCTGGAGCTGGAACCGAATTTTAATGTTCCCCGGTTTCATTTGGAAATTAGGAGTATAATTAAGGTAAGACCGGCGCATATTATCCATACGATACTCAAAGAGTACGGACGGATGGCGGTTACTTATCTGTGGGAAAAAATAAAAAAAGGAAGTGGAAAAAATGGCAGAAAACAAACATCCGATTGAGGGAATTATGTACACGGCGTTGCAGGGCCTGAAAAGTATGATCGATGTCAATACCATTGTAGGAGACCCCATCACCACGCCTGACGGCACGGTGATTATCCCGATTTCCAAGGTGGCAATGGGCTTTGGCGTTGGCGGAACCGAATTTGAAAAATTCCGCGCCGGCAAGAACGCCGATGTGCCCAAGGATATGTTCGGCGGCGGTACCGGCGGCGGCATCTCTTTGACCCCCGAGGCGTTTTTGGTGGTAGGCAACGGAAAAATCCGGATGTTGTCCATCACGCCCCAGAATGGCATCTATGACCGGCTTCTGGATATGGCACCCGAGGCAATTGACAAGGTGGCAGAGCTTTTTCACAAGGGGAAGAAAGTAGAAGTTACCGTAGACGATATTGATGAAGAGGACTTTAGTGAAATCTAAAATTTTAAGTGGGCATTTTACAAAATGCCCACTTTTTTTGCAGAAAATCAAAAACAGGTCTTGCAACCTGTTTGTTTTTTTTGTATAATAAAAAATTGGAAGATGAATACCATGCGGGGAGGGATACACCGTGACGGGAATAGGATTTGATAACGAGAAATATCTGCGGATGCAGTCGGAACATATTCGGGAGAGAATTTCCAAGTTTGGCGGCAAGCTGTATCTGGAATTTGGCGGCAAGCTGTTTGACGATTACCACGCCTCCAGAGTGCTGCCGGGCTTTCAGCCGGACAGTAAGCTGAGGATGCTGCTCCAGTTAAAGGAGCGGGTGGAGATTGTCATTGTTATCAACGCAGGGGATATTGAAAAAAATAAACTCCGCGGCGATTTGGGAATCACCTATGATATGGACGTGATTCGACTGATGGATTGTTTCCGTACCATCGGCTTGTATGTGGGTAGCGTGGTGATGACCCAGTTCTGCGGCCAGCCTACCGCTGAGGCATTCCAGAAACGTCTGGAGGCGTTGGGAGTGCGGGTGTACCGGCACTATCTCATTGATGGCTATCCCTCGGATATTGCCAAGATTGTCAGTGATGACGGTTATGGCAAGAATGAATATATCGAAACCTCCCGAGAACTGGTGGTCGTGACCGCACCGGGACCCGGCAGCGGAAAAATGGCAACCTGTATGTCTCAGCTGTATCATGAAAACAAGCGGGGGATTCAGGCAGGCTATGCCAAGTTTGAAACCTTCCCCATCTGGAACCTGACCCTTTCCCATCCGGTGAATCTTGCCTACGAGGCGGCAACCGCTGATTTGAATGATGTGAATATGATTGACCCCTTCCATCTGGAAGCGTATGGCGAAACCACCGTCAACTACAATCGGGATGTGGAAATCTTCCCTGTGGTCAAGGCAATGTTTGAACGGATGGTGGGAGAGTGTCCCTACAAATCCCCCACCGATATGGGTGTGAATATGGCAGGCAACTGTATTGTGGATGAGGAGATTGTCTGTGCGGCCTCCCGTCAGGAAATTCTTCGTCGGTATTACACCGCTCTTTGTGACCAGCGTAAGGGCTTGCTTACAGAAGAGGTTGTCCTGAAACTGGAACTGCTGATGAAAAAAGCAGGCATCGCCGTCAATGACCGTGATGTGATTGCGCCTGCACTTCAAAAGGCGGCAATTACCGGTGCGCCGGCGGCTGCCATGGAGCTTCCAAGCGGTGAGATTGTTACCGGAAAAACCTCCGATTTGTTGGGGGCATCCTCGGCATTGTTGCTCAATGCCTTGAAGACCTTGGCGGGGATTGATGATGCGGTGCATCTGATTTCGCCCACCATTATTGAACCCATTCAGCATTTGAAGGTGGGACATTTAGGCAACCGCAACCCCAGACTGCATACCGATGAGGCGTTGATCGCCCTTTCGATCTGTGCGGCAACCGACCCCTTGGCAGAAAAATGTATGGAGCAACTGGACAAGCTCCGCGGTTGTGAGGTCCATTCTTCAGTAATGCTTTCCTCGGTGGATGAAAAGGTGTTCCGCCGTCTGGGTGTCAACCTGACTTGCGAACCCCAATTCCAAAAATAAAAAAAGTGTGTCGAAAGACACACTTTTTTTGAAGCCCGTCGCTCATAAGGAATATTCGCTCCAAGAAACCATGATTTTGGCGCATAGCGGTGTTAAAAGCCTCGTGAATCCACAAAGGATTCACTGCGTTTTTGCCGTGCTCTGCATCCAAAACCGATTCTTCCTTATGAGTGACGGGCTATTTCCCTGCACCAAAGACAGAATAGAGGATTTTTACTGCCTCTGCACGGGTGACACTTTGTCTGGGACGAAGACTGCCGTCGGGGTAGCCGTTCAGGATGTTCTGCGCCGTCGCCATCTTCAAGCTTTCCTTCCCCCAATAGGGAATGTCATTCTCGTCAATAGCGGTGATGGGTGCTTTGGCAAGACCTTTCGGCAACAACCGCTCGATGGAAATGGCGTATTCCAACCGTTGGATGTTGGCGTTGGGGTTAAAGGCAACGCCGTAATCGGTAAGCTGACCTTGCATAATGCCCAGAGAATAGATTGCCTTGACGTGGTTCTCCGCCCACCAAGGGATTTCGTCAGCATCGGTAAAGGGAACGGTTACATCCTGATACTCTTCCGGTTGAATCCCCAAATAGTTACAAAGCATAATGGCAAACTCGGTGCGGGTCATACTGTCGTTGGGACGGAAGGTGCCGTCATCGCTTCCGTTGACCACCTTGCGGTCTGCAAGGTATGCGATATAATCTCGTGCCCAATGGGCTTTGGTATCGGGAAAGAGGGTCTTTCCTGACAGGTTTCCGTAGTTATAGGATTCCATGGCGCTGGCACCGGAGGCATCGGTGACGGTCAGGGTAATCCGGTGATAGCTGTTTGCAAAATTTTGGGGAAACGCATAGGACAGCTTTCCAATTTCTGCGTCATACTGGAAGGAAACCGGACTTCCGTCAATATAGAGCTTGGCGGTGTATACCAGTCCGTTGGGTGAGGAAATGTCCGCATCCAGACGGTCCCGATACAGTTTTCCGTTGATGGTGGGATAGGCAACAGGGTCGGGGGGAACCTCGTCCTGTTCAATTTCTACCGGAATTTCATAGGTGCGCAGACCTGCATTGACCCCAATGACACCGGTAGCGCCGCTGTTTTCTGATGCGGTGAACTTGCCGTCCTCGCTGATGGTGCCAATGTCGGCATCGTCGCTGACTGTCCGCCAAGTGAAGCTTCCGTCATCCACCACCATTTCTTGACCGAACCAGTATGCGGTTGCAGTCAGGGAAAGGGTTTGCCCTTTTTCTAAGGTCAGTGCGGTAACCTCTTCTTTGGTATCGGCATGGAAAATCTTGATTTCCCCCGGGGTGGCAACTGCCCGCAGCATGGTTTCGCCTTGAATGCTGCCGCTCTTTGCCTGAATATACACATCTCCGTTGCCGCGAACAATTACCCGCCCGTTCGGTTGCACCACGGTGGCTTTGCCATCCGGAGCGGGCGTTCCCGCATCTTCTTTTAAGGTAAAGCGGATGTTGTCAGGTGTATCAGCAGGACCATAAGCAGAGTCCAGCGCCTTGGCGGTCAGTTGGATGGAGGACCCTGAAAGCACCGGTGTGCCCCAGTCAGAAACCTCCAGTATATAAGGCACCCCACTGGGGGCGTTGTTCTTTTTCAAAAAGAAGAAGTTGGCACATTGACGCAAGCTTCCGTCCGAGGGACGGTTGAGAATTTCAAAATCAAAGGTGCCGGGGATGGTTCCTCCCACCGTGGTGGAACCGCCACCGTCCAAGTTGATGGCATCTACGCAGCCAAGCTCCAACAGCCGCTTGGCAAGGGTTTCCTTGCGCACGCCGTAGCTATATCCCTTTTTTCTGCCGTCGATGGTATAAAATACCACCGTGCCGTCCTTTTTGATGCCTACTGCAGTACGGGGTGCGGCACTGTCGTCGGTGTAATCAAGCTTGCCGTCGGTGAGTAATTTGCCCCCCAATGCCCCCAAGCCATAGACCGCCTTTTTCCAGCGAGGGTCGTTTCCGGTTTCCTTGGTGGTAAAGGTGACCTTGCTGCCCACCTCTAAAATGTTCAGCCGGTCCTTGATGGATTGGTCTGCCTCAGCAGAAACGCTCAAAATCCATTTTCCCTTGGGAATGGCAACCGAACCGTCGTATTCGTCAATGCTCTCCACCACGGCGGTCACTGAGCTGCCAAGGGTAATCTCTCCGCTCACATCCTTGAGTACCACCAGAATGCCGTTTCCCGGGGTGTAGGTTTCAGGCCCGAAGTCGGAGGTGAACAGATAAAGGGCATAAGGCTGACGATATTTATTGATACATTCTATGGTGGTAGAACCAAGGCTGGTCTTCATAGTGGTTTCAATGGGAAGACTGCCGATAAAGGCAGAACCGTCCTCGTAAAAGCCGATGGCAGACAGGGTTTCGCTGTCTTTAGACACCACCCGTTTGTTAATGATAACATTGCTCATGGGTACGCCGGTCTGAAGTGAGAAGAAGTCGGCATTCACCCCCATTGCGGTATAAAGGCCTTGGTCGGTGAGGTATTGGTTTGCCTGCATAAGATTCCGTTTTCCGTAAATGGAGGAGCCATTGGTGAGAATGGGTGTCACATCCGGATTGGGGGTATAGGTAATGTAATGCTCGGTCTGTTTGCCTACCGTGGCATCCTGAAAGGTATTGGTGTAAAATGTGGTGCCCTGCGCAAACTGCTGCTGCATGGCGGAGGTGTGGGTGCCCAACACCTCGGCATAGGCAGAGAGGGTGCTCAAAAAAACAAAAAGCATCAAAAACGATGCTAACATACGCTTAAATTTTCGCATCGGGGTGCTCCTTTCCCCGCAAAAAAAGGCGTTTCAGGAAGAAAATGCATAATTTCGACCAAAAAAGGGTAAAAATCACAAAATTTTTAGGACAAAAATTCCTTGACAACCTATCTTTTGCATGATATAATACTTATCTGTTTACTATGCGCAACTTTACGCTTTTTGCCAGTTCAAGAAGCAGTATAGCACAGTTTTCAGTAATTTTCAAGACCTTTTTCCCGACACAATTTCTTCCAAAAAGGAGGGGTGTGGGGTAGGGGCGTTTTGCGCTTTCTTCCTAATAATATTAGGAGTGGTAAAAAGTGTTATAAATAATCCGGATCCAATGGATGCGGAGTTTCAATAAATTTTTAAGAGGTGAGCGGTTTTATGGTACATCCTGTGAAACTAGGCAAGAACACACGTATGAGTTACGGAAAAATCAATGAGGTTCTGGAGATGCCCAACCTGATTGAGATTCAAAAGGACTCTTATGAGTGGTTTTTGGAAGAAGGGCTGAAAGAAGTTTTTCATGACGTTTCGCCCATTACAGACTATACCGGAAATCTGATTCTGGAATTCATCGACTATCGTTTGGAGGATACCCCCAAATACGATATCGAGGAATGTAAGGAGCGGGATGCCACTTATGCGGCACCTCTGCGTGTCAAGGTGCGCCTGATCAACAAGGAGACCGGTGAAGTCAAAGAGCAGGAAATCTTTATGGGTGATTTCCCCTTGATGACCCCTGCGGGAACCTTCATCATCAACGGCGCGGAGCGTGTTATCGTGTCTCAGCTGGTCAGAGCACCAAGCGTATACTATGCGCAGGAGTTTGACAAGGTGGGAAAGAAGCTCTTTACCTCTCAGGTGATTCCCAACCGTGGTGCATGGCTGGAGTATGAAACCGACAGCAACGACATTTATTATGTGCGTATTGACCGTAACAGAAAGATTCCGGTTACGGTGTTGATTCGTGCGTTGGGCTTTGGCACCGATGCGCAGATTACCGAGTTCTTTGGCGAGGATGCACGCCTTTTGGCAACCATGGAAAAGGATACCACCTCCACACGGGATGAAGGCTTGCTGGAAGTTTACAGAAAGCTCCGTCCGGGTGAACCGCCTACGGTAGACAGTGCGCAGTCCTTGCTGACCAACCTGTTCTTTGATCCCAAGCGGTATGACCTTGCAAAGGTTGGCCGTTACAAGTTCAACAAAAAGCTCCGTCTGGCAACCCGTATCTGCGGCTTTGTTGCAGGCGAAACCGTGGCAGACCCCAACACCGGTGAAGTTCTGGTTACCGAGGGTGAGGTTGTAACCAAGGAGATTGCAGCAGCTCTGGAAAAGGCAGAAATCAATGCTCTTGTTCTGGACATTGATGGCAATCGCACCAAGGTAATCTCCAACGGTATGGTGGACTTGAAAAATTATGTGGATTATAACCCCAGAGAATATGGAATTACCGAAACCGTTCGCGGTATCGTTCTCCATGAGATTCTGGAGCAGTATCCGGATGTGAACTCTGAGGAATTTAAGAATGCCCTGCGTGAGAGAAAGGATGAACTGATTCCCAGACATATCCTGATTGATGATATTCTGGCGTCCATCTCTTATATCGGCAACCTGGCAAACGGCGTTGGCTGTGTGGACGATATCGACCATCTGGGCAACCGTCGCCTGCGTAGTGTGGGCGAACTGTTGCAGAACCAGTTCCGTATCGGTCTTTCCCGTATGGAGCGTGTGGTTCGTGAGCGTATGACCATTCAGGATCTGGATGTGATTACCCCCCAGACCCTGATCAACATTCGTCCGGTTACCTCTGCAATCAAGGAGTTCTTCTGCTCCTCTCAGCTTTCTCAGTTTATGGACCAGATCAACCCCTTGGGTGAGCTGACCCACAAGAGAAGACTTTCTGCATTGGGTCCCGGCGGTCTGTCCCGTGAGCGTGCAGGCTTTGAGGTCCGTGACGTACACCATTCTCACTATGGTCGTATGTGTCCCATTGAGACCCCGGAAGGTCCCAACATCGGTCTGATCAACTCCTTGAGCGGATTTGCCAAGGTGAATGAGTATGGCTTTATCGAAACCCCCTATCGTCGTATCGACAAGGAAACCGGCATCGTAACCGAAGAGGTTGAGTATATGACCGCGGATGCCGAGGACGGATTCTATGTGGCACAGGCAACTGAGCCTCTGGACGAAAACGGACGTTTCGTCAACAAAAAGATTGTTACCCGTTACAAGGACGAGTTCCTGGAAGTTGCTCCGGAGCGGGTAGACTATATGGACGTTTCTCCCAGACAGGTTATTTCTATTGCAACCGCAATGATTCCCTTCCTGGAAAACGATGACGCAAACCGTGCCCTGATGGGTTCTAACATGCAGCGTCAGGCAGTTCCGCTTCTGATGCCGGAATCTCCCATTGTGGGAACCGGTATGGAATACAAGGCTGCACGGGATTCCGGCGTATGTATTCTCGCCAAGGAAGCCGGCGTGGTAGAAAAAGTTTCTGCAGATGAAATTGTCATCCGCAATGAGAATAAGGAACTTGATACCTACAAGCTGACCAAGTTCACCCGTTCCAATCAGGGTACCTGTATCAACCAGCGTCCCATCGTCAACCACGGCGACAAAGTAGAAAAGGGTGAAATCATCGCAGACGGTCCTTCTACTAAGGACGGTGAAATCGGACTGGGTCGTAACATCCTGATCGGATTTATGACTTGGGAAGGTTACAACTATGAGGATGCGATTCTGATTAACGAAAAACTGGTCAAGGAAGATATCTTTACCTCTATCCATATTGAAGAATATGAAATTGAAGCAAGAGATACCAAACTGGGACCGGAAGAGATTACCAGGGATATTCCCAATGTGGGTGAAGATGCTCTGCGCGACTTGGATGAGAGAGGTATCATCCGTGTGGGTGCAGAGGTAGAGAGCGGTGACATTCTGGTAGGTAAGGTTACCCCCAAGGGTGAAACCGAGCTTACTGCAGAAGAGCGTTTGCTCCGTGCCATCTTTGGTGAAAAGGCAAGAGAGGTGCGTGACACTTCATTGCGCGTTCCCCATGGTGAATATGGTATTATTGTAGATGTCAAAGTCTTTACCCGTGCCAACGGTGATGAACTTCCTCCGGGTGTGAATCAGGTGGTTCGCTGTTACATCGCACAAAAGAGAAAGATTTCTGTGGGCGATAAGATGGCAGGTCGTCACGGTAACAAGGGTGTCATTTCCCGCATTCTGCCGGAAGAGGATATGCCTTTCTTGCCGGATGGCACTCCCTTGCAGATTGTACTGAACCCCCTGGGCGTGCCTTCCCGTATGAACATCGGACAGGTACTTGAGGTGCATCTGGGCTATGCAGCAAAGGCACTTGGCTGGAAGATTGCAACACCGGTATTTGACGGTGCCAACGAGGAAGACATTATGGATGCTTTGGAGCAGGCGGGTTATAACCGCAATGGTAAGACCATCCTTTACGATGGACGTACCGGTGAGCCCTTTGATAATCCGGTTACCGTTGGTTATATGCACTACCTCAAGCTTGCCCATCTGGTTGATGACAAGATTCACGCTCGTTCTACCGGACCTTACTCGCTGGTAACCCAGCAGCCTCTGGGCGGTAAAGCCCAGTTCGGCGGTCAGCGTTTCGGTGAGATGGAGGTTTGGGCACTGGAGGCGTATGGTGCAGCTTATACCCTGCAAGAGATTCTGACTGTGAAGTCCGATGATATTGTAGGCCGTGTGAAGACTTATGAGTCCATTGTCAAGGGTGACAATGTTCCGGAGCCGGGTGTTCCGGAGTCCTTCAAGGTTCTGGTAAAAGAACTGCAGAGCTTGGCATTGGATATCAAGGTTCTGGACAAAGACGATAACGAAATTATCCTTCGGGAATCCATTGACGATGAGCCGGACGATTTGCCGGTAAACATCGCAGGTATGGAAGAGGACGAATTTATGAACAGCAAGGATGACTTTGATGATGAGGATACTGATGCAGAGGATTTCTTTGCAGAGGATGATGCAGACATCGATGATATCCTTGGCGGTGCAGATAGCAGTCTTGATGGCGATTATCTGGATTCGGATGATATCGAGTCTTTGGACCTGATGGCCGAAGAAGAAGATTTTGATGATGACGACACGATATTCTAAAGAATAAGAATATCCTCCCGCTGTTTGCGAAACTCACCGCAGACAGCAGCAGAATTTTGTGAGTTGGAAAGGCTTGGTCGTTATGAGTGAATATCAAAATTTTGAAGCGATTCAAATCGGACTTGCTTCACCTGAGAAAATCAGAGAATGGTCCAGAGGTGAAGTAAAAAAGCCCGAGACTATCAATTATAGAACCTTAAAACCCGAAAAAGACGGTCTGTTCTGTGAGCGTATCTTTGGCCCGCAGAAGGACTGGGAATGTCATTGCGGAAAGTATAAGAGAGTCCGTTATAAGGGCGTTGTCTGTGACCGCTGTGGCGTTGAGGTTACCCGCGCGAAAGTGCGCCGCGAGAGAATGGGGCACATCGAGCTTGCGGTTCCGGTATCTCATATCTGGTACTTTAAGGGAATCCCCAGCCGGATGGGACTGATTCTGGATATGTCCCCCCGTGCACTGGAAAAGGTGCTGTATTTTGCAGCTTATGTAGTCATTGATCCGGGTCGTACCTCTTTGATGAAGAACCAGATTCTTTCTGAAAAAGAGTATCGGGAAAATTATGAAAAATACGGAGATATGTTCCGTGCGGGCATGGGTGCAGAAGCGATTTTGGAGATGCTTCGCGATATCGATTTGGAAGCGCTTTATCAGGAACTGAAAGCGGATTTGGAGGGTGCAAAGGGTCA
The DNA here is from genome assembly GCA_017397725.1 of Clostridia bacterium. Classification (GTDB taxonomy): domain Bacteria; phylum Bacillota; class Clostridia; order Monoglobales; family Monoglobaceae; genus Ructibacterium. The sequence goes on along the minus strand of JAFQIA010000007.1, from coordinate 3,298 downwards.
GAAAAAGATTCGGACCGTCCGCCGTCTGGAGGTTGTAGAGGCGTTCCGGAAATCCGGCAACAAACCCGAATGGATGATTATGACAGTCATTCCGGTGATTCCGCCGGAAATCCGTCCTATGGTACAGTTGGATGGCGGTCGTTTTGCGACCTCTGACCTGAATGATTTGTACCGTCGGGTCATCAACCGTAACAATCGTTTGAAGAGATTGTTGGATTTGGGTGCTCCCGAAATTATTGTCAGAAACGAAAAGAGAATGCTCCAGGAAGCAGTGGATGCGCTGATTGACAACGGTCGTCGCGGTCGTCCTGTTACCGGTCCCGGTAACAGACCCCTTAAATCCTTGTCCGATATGCTCAAGGGTAAGCAGGGACGTTTCCGTCAGAACCTGCTTGGTAAGCGTGTTGACTATTCCGGCCGTTCTGTTATCGTGGTTGGTCCTGAACTGAAGATTTATCAGTGTGGTCTGCCCAAGAAGATGGCTCTGGAGCTGTTCAAACCCTTTGTAATGAAGAAACTGGTTGCTGACGGTCTGGCGCACAACATCAAATCCGCAAAGCGGATGGTAGAGCGTGTTCGCCCCGAGGTTTGGGATGTGCTGGAAGATGTGATTTCCGAGCATCCGGTACTCCTCAACCGTGCACCAACCCTGCACAGATTGGGTATTCAGGCGTTTGAACCGGTTCTGGTTGACGGTAAGGCTTTGAAACTGCATCCGTTGGTATGTACTGCGTTTAATGCGGACTTCGACGGTGACCAGATGGCGGTGCATCTGCCCCTTTCTGCAGAGGCGCAGGCAGAGGCTCGGTTCCTGATGTTGTCTGCGAACAACCTGATTAAGCCTCAGGATGGTAAGCCTGTTACCGTTCCTACGCAGGATATGGTTTTGGGTAGCTACTACCTGACCTTGAAAGACGATACCGAAATCGGTACCGGCAAGGTGTTCTCCTCTTATGATGAGGCTGTTCTGGCATACAACAACGATGCTGTCGGTCTGCATGCGCCCATTCGTGTTCGGGTGACCCGTACCATCAATGGCGAGGAAAAGACCGGCTTGATTGATGCAACCGTTGGACGGTTGATCTTCAACTCCAAAATCCCGCAGGATTTGGGATTTGTAGACCGTACCAATCCGGAACACGCATTGGATCTGGAGATTGGCGACAATGTGCTCCATACTCCCAAATCCAAGATGGCAAACAATGAGAATGTGGAACCGGGTGTGGACAAGAAGTTGCTGGGTAAGATTATCGATGCCAGCATCAAGGTTCACGGCATTACCGAAACCGCAACCCTGCTGGATGACATCAAGGCAATGGGATACAAGTATTCCACCATTGGTGCCATCACCGTCTGTGTGGACGATATGCAGGTGCCGGAGGCAAAGAAACAGTATCTGGCAGAAGCAGAAGAAAATATCGAAAAGGTAATGAAGAAGTATCGCCGTGGTCTGTTGACCGATGAAGAGCGTTACCGCCACGTGATCAATATCTGGTCTGAAACCTCTAACAAGGTTACTGATGCCCTGATGGCAAACCTGAGTCAGCTCAATCCTATCTATATGATGGCAAACTCCGGTGCCCGTGGTAGCGTAAACCAGATTCGTCAGCTGGCAGCAATGCGTGGTTTGATGGCGGATACCTCCGGTCGTACCATTGAGATTCCGATTCGTTCCAACTTCCGTGAGGGACTGAACGTGCTTGAGTACTTCATTTCTACGCACGGTGCTCGTAAAGGTTTGACCGATACCGCGCTCCGTACTGCCGACTCCGGTTACTTGACCCGTCGTCTGGTAGACGTTTCTCAGGAAGTGATTGTCCGTGAAGAGGACTGCGGAACCCGTGACGGTATCGTGGTTTGTGATATCCGTGATGGCAATGAGGTTATCGAGCCGTTGATTGACCGTCTGGAGGGCAGAACCGTAACCGAGAATATCATTCATCCTGAAACCGGTGCAATCATCGTTCCGGAAAATGAGATGATTACCGCAGATCAGGCACGCCAGATTGTCAATGCAGGCATTCAGGAAGTGAAGATCCGTTCCGTTGTGAAGTGTCGTAGTAAGGTGGGTGTTTGTGCAAAATGTTACGGACACAACCTGGCATCCGGCAGACCGGTTGATGTGGGTGAAACTGTTGGTATCATCGCAGCACAGTCCATTGGTGAGCCGGGTACCCAGTTGACCATGAGAACCTTCCACGCCGGCGGTGTCGCAGGTGACGATATTACTCAGGGTCTTCCCCGTGTGGAGGAGTTGTTTGAGGCAAGAAAGCCTAAGGGCGTTGCAATCATCAGCGAAATCAGCGGTAAGGTTCGCCTGACCGAAGTGAATAACAAGCGTGAAATCACCGTTATGAATCAGGAAACCGGCGAAGCAGTGGAATATCTGATTCCCTTTGGTTCCAGAATCAAGGTTCGTGATGAACAGGAGATTCAGGCGGGTGATCCGCTGACTGAGGGTTCCATCAACCCCCACGATATTCTGGAGATTATGGGTTCTACCGCAGTGCAGAACTACTTCATTCAGGAAGTACAGCGCGTATATCGTCTGCAGGGTGTTGATATCAACGATAAGCATATCGAGGTTATCGTACGTCAGATGATGCACAAGGTGAAGATTGAAGATGCCGGTGACACTGATCTGCTCACAGGCTCCTTAATCAGCATCTATGAGCTGGAAGAAATCAATCAGAAGATGGAAGCAGAGGGCAAAGAACCTGCAAAGGCATCCGACGTATTGATGGGTATTACCAAGGCAGCACTGGCAACAGAATCCTTCTTGTCAGCAGCATCCTTCCAGGAAACCACCCGTGTCCTCACCGATGCGGCAATCAAGGGTAAGAAAGACCCGCTGGTTGGTCTTAAAGAAAACGTTATTATTGGTAAGCTTGTTCCTGCCGGAACCGGTATGGCACGCTACAATAATATTGATGTTTGCCCTGCCTATGGCGAAACTCTGGCAGCTGCAGCAGAAATTGCAGCGGAAGAAGACGCTATATAATATAGGAAGAAACACTGAAAAAGGAGTTGAGGAAATCCCTCAACTCCTTTTTGGTTGCCGTTTTGCCAACTTATCAACACCTTTTTGTGGATGAATTGTGGAAAACCAAAATACTATCAAAAAATCACCCCGAAAAAGATGGCGGTTTTGTGCGATTTTTCGCGAAAAAAAGCGTTGACAAAGGGATGAAAAGGTGATATACTAAGCAAGTCGCTCACGAGAGGCGGAAGAAAAGGAAAGCACAAAAAACTTTTTAAAAAAAGTTCAAAAAAGTGCTTGACAAATGAAAGACAGCGT
>JAFQIA010000006.1 GCA_017397725.1 Clostridia bacterium | reverse complement strand
ACGCTGTCTTTCATTTGTCAAGCACTTTTTTGAACTTTTTTTAAAAAGTTTTTTGTGCTTTCCTTTTCTTCCGCCTCTCGTGAGCGACTTGCTTAGTATATCACCTTTTCATCCCTTTGTCAACGCTTTTTTTCGCGAAAAGTTGTCGGTTTTTTACGGGAATATTACAGTCGTTCTTGGTTGAATTGCCCAAAAGCACCTTTTTACGGCAAAAAAATGACCGAAACAGCAGCGTCAATGCCTTAGATTACGAAAAAGGAAGGTATATTTTGTGAAATCGTTTTCGTCGGCGTACACAGGTACGGTAGAGAACGATTTCGCAAAAAGCAAGCAACGGCAAGGAGAACTCGATGTTCTCCTTGCCGTTTTTGTCTTTGATTATTTTTCTTGCTTGCGGTAGACCGACTTTTTCTAATCTAAGAAGTAGATGTTGACTGCCCGTCTGCCAAACTGATAGCAGGTGCTTCTGCTGGGGAAGAACAAGTCTACCTTCTTACCCTTAATCGCACCGCCGCAGTCACCGGCAATGGCATATCCGTATTTGTACTTTCCGTCTACCGACTCGATGTACATTTTGGTTCCGTAAGGAATCACTCTGGGGTCAACAGCAATGACGCCATAGACCAGAGGCATACCTGTCGAGGTCTTGCCTGCCCAGATGCCGTTGTCCATAGGGGACGCATCATAAGCAGTTGCCTGGAAGGTTTCTACCCTCTTGTAGTTGGTGGGACGGTTGGCAGGTACCACGCCCAGCTCCCAAACGCTGTCGGGACAATACTCTACAATCTCTTCCACCGGATCAGAGAGCTTGTTTTCACGAACCAAGGTTCTGGAAAGCTCTACGCCATCCTTGTACTGAATCTCGTAGACATACTCGATGATACCCTTCTGTCCCGCCTGAATCACATTTCTTTCACCGGGAGCCAAATCAAAGTTCTCAATCTCTGTGGTAGTATAAGCAAGTTCTTCCTGCACAGTTACTTCGTGCTGGTCATAAAGAACTGCCACGATTTTCATACCCTCAGAAACCTCGGTGTCCAAAGACGGGGTCACCTGATCATCTTCATCTGCGGTGATGCCCATTTCCTCCAGAACACCCTGCACAGTCGTACGGGCGGTCCGGTAAACCTGGGTTTCGCCCATGGCGGTGACGGTAACATCCACTGCCCGATAAATCTTAATCACAGCATCGGTCTGGATATTGTCAGCCAAATCGTAATTCAGCTCATCACCCTCGTGCAATACAATTCCCTGTTTGGAAAGAATCTTACCAACATTGGTATCCGCAGTCTTGATCTGCACCGGAGTGCGGTCAGCATCGGCAATGGTAACCACGTTTTGTGTTGCATATGTGAAGTTACAGCAGGTGGTCACAATCAGGGATGCGGTGAGCAGGGCTCCCACATTCCGCTTTGTTGCCAAAGAGATGCGGAAAATCTTTCCCATCAGTTTTCTTAACATTCAATCACCTCGTAATAATTTTTGCCATCTTTCCATCAAAAATTGGAAAAATCTGGTTACGCTTACTACACCGTCATTATAAAATGATTTTTTTTATTCGTCAAATTTTAAAAACGGATTTAACTTTTGTTTTTTTGGCTGAGGAATTTCCATTTTAATTTATTTGGAATTTTTATTGAAATTCCTCCCGTTTTCTCCTTTTTCCTCTTGTTTTTATATGAATTGGGATTTTCTGGAAGCATTTTTGGTTATTGTGCAATACAAAATTATCTGTTATACTAAAAAGGACAGTTTTTTCTCTAATGTTACAGAACGGTTACAAAATCTCATCGCAGATTTGGGGCAAGGATTTTTTCTCCATTTTTTCAGGGTTTGCGCCCGATAAGAGGGAAACGAAATTTTCCGCAACAGGGATGATGGGCATTTTGCACAAAGCCGACAGATTTTTACCCCTTTTTATGAAAAAATGAAAGGATGGAAGAAGATGGAACAGAATTTGACTCGTCCCGAAGAGCGGATTGACGATCTGCAATTAAACGGACTTCGGTTGATTCAGAATCCCGATTGGTTTTGTTTTGGCGTCGATGCCGTTTTGCTGGCGGACTATGCGGCAAAAAGCATCAAAAAAGATGCTCGTGTACTGGATTTGTGTTCGGGAAACGGCATTATTCCGCTACTTCTCAGTCAAAAAAGTAAGGCGGAATCCATTGTGGGTCTGGAAGTTCAACCACCGGTTGCAGAAATGGCAGGGCGTTCGGTCCGATTGAATGGGTTGGAAGAGAAAATCCGGATAGAAACCGGAGATTTGAAGGATGCGCCGGAGCGATTTGGCAAGAGTTCCTTTCAATATATTACCTGCAATCCTCCGTACAAGGAAGCCGGCGGAGGACTAACCACCAATGCAGATACCACAACACTTGCACGCCACGAAATTCTTTGTACCCTAGATGATGTGGTACGAGTTTCTTCTATTATATTAGAGCCTCTGGGAAAGCTATGTATGATTCACCGCCCCGAACGGTTGGTGGAGCTCATCTGTCTGACCCGCCAATATGGGTTGGAACCCAAGCGGTTGCGGTTTGTGCATCCCTATCCGGACAAGACCGCCACTATGATTTTATTGGAGGCGGTACGAGGCGGAAAACCAAAGCTTTTCCTTGACCCTCCTTTATACATATACCAATCTGTGGGAGTTTATTCTTCTGAGATTGACCAAATCTATGGCCGTACCGGTCAGGAAAGGCAGGAATAAAGATGTACGGAAAGCTGTATCTTTGCCCTACTCCCATCGGGAACCTGAAAGACATTACCCTGCGCACCTTGGAATGTTTGCAATCGGTAGACCTGATTGCCGCCGAGGACACCCGTGTGAGTATGAAGCTGCTCAACCATTTTGAGATTCAGGCACCCATCACCAGCTACTACGAGCACAACAAACGGGAAAAGGGGCATTATCTGATTGAAAAATTAAAGGAAGGCCAGTCCATCGCAGTGATTACCGATGCGGGAATGCCCGGCATCTCCGACCCCGGGGAGGATTTGGTGCGGATGTGCGTGAAAGAGGGGATTGCGGTGGAGGCTCTGCCCGGCCCCTGCGCCTTTGCCACTGCACTGGTGGCATCGGGACTACCCACCGGACGGTTTGCCTTTGAGGGATTTCTCACCGTCAACAAAAAGAATCGGCTGGAGCATCTGCAGTCCTTGATGGAGGACACCCGCACCCTGATTTTTTATGAGGCACCCCACAAGCTGCGTGCCACACTCTCCGATATGCTGACGGTCTTTGGCGACCGCAAGGTGGTTCTGGCACGGGAGCTGACCAAGAAGTTTGAGGAATACTACCGCACCACGCTCAGCGAGGCATTACATTATTATGAAGAAACTCCTCCCAAGGGTGAGTTTGTCATCCTTTTAGAAGGCGCAAGCGAAGAGGATTTACGGCTTAAGGAGCTTGCCGCCCTTCCCTCTGCCGAGGAGCTTTTACGCCGCTATGCCAAGGAGGGCTTGCGCGCCAAGGAGCTGACCAATCGGGTTGCCGAGGAGTTGAAGCAGCCCAAGCGGGATATTTATGATTTATATTTGAAAATAAAAGAAACTCTTTAAGCATACAAAACCCCATTTCTTCATATCTATAAGTAAACAACTTATACCTTGAAGAAATGGGGTCGTTTTATGTCAATCAATTTGATAAAGGAAGAAGTCCGCACCATGGAGGCAGTCTGCGAAAAGTACAGTCAGACTATGGTGGAATGCGATGTGATTGTTCCGGATGTGAAACCGGACATCAAAAAGGTTTTGGAGGTCAGCGGTACGGTTTCGGTTACCCAGAAACTGATTCAGCAGGATAAGGTGTTCCTGCAAGGCGTGGTAAGAATGACCGTGCTTTATGTGCCGGACGGAGAGAGTCGTGCCGGCATCAAGAGCCTGTTTGCCACACAGGAATTCACCCACACCACCGACTGCCACGGAATCACCCCCGAGATGCAGTTGTTGGCACAAGCTGAGGCAGAAAGTTTTGACTCCACCCTGATCAACAGCCGCAAAGTAAATCTGCGCGCCATCCTTGGCATCGGCATTAAGGTTTCCAAGCCCACCATGCTGGAAATTGCCACCGATTTGGAGGAAGCATCCCAAATCGCCCTGAAGAAGGAGCCCTTGCGCACCCTCTGTGCCACCGCCAACGCCGAATGCCAGATTATTCTCAGGGAACAGTTGGAGATGCCCTCAGGCAAGCCTACCATTGGGGAGATTCTGAAAATTAGTGCAACTCCTGTTGCGGTGGAGCTTTGTATGATGGACAACAAGGCGGTTGCCAAGGGACAGGTGCGGGTCTGCACCCTGTACCTGAGCGAGGACGAAAATCATTCTGTAGAATTTGCAGAGCATATGCTACCCTTTACCGAGATTCTGGATGCAGAGGGCGTTCGGGAGGATATGGAGGGTGAGGTGGAATATCACCTTCAGGATATGTATTACGAACTGCGGGAAAACAACGACGGCGAGGCACGGCTGTTGGGATTGGAGCTGGTTCTGGGTGCTCTGCTCAGGGGCAGCGAAATCCGAGAGGTTTCTGCCATCAACGACGCCTATTCTCTGGACGGGGAATTGGAGATGGTCTGCAAAAATCATCGCATCGAGCAATTGCTTGCCCATAACACCGCCGAACTGACCGTCAAGGATCAAGCACAGATTCCCCCTATGCTGCCGGCACTTTCCCAGATTTGCGATATGCATTCGGTTGCCAAAATCGACCGCATCACTGCAGGTCAGGGACAGGTGACGGTATATGGGACGGTGCAGACATGGATTCTGTATCTCTCCAAAGATGAAAATGCCCCCATCGCCAGTTTCAAGCATATTTCTGAATTCTCCCACACCTTTGATGTGAAGGATGCGGTCGAGGACACCGCCTGTGATGCACGGATTTTTGTGGAGCATACCAGCTATACTTTAAGCGGAGAAAACGGCATCGAACTGCGGTTTATCCTTGGATTATCGGTAAAATCCCTGAAAACAGGTACCGTCTGCCTCATCGAATCCATCACCGAAACTACGCCGGAGACCCCTCATCAGCATCCCTGTATGGTTCTTTACTTTGTGCAAAAAGGGGATACCCTTTGGAGCATTGCCAAACGCTATCGTACCACAGTGGATGCCATCAAAGCCTTGAATCGATTGGAAAGCGACCTGATTTATCCGGGGCAACAAATCAAAATCATCGCCCAACAGCACGCCGCATAACCAAAAAGGCAAGGAACCAAATGGTTCCTTGCCTTTTTATTCTGTAAACATGGGGGTGGAGAGATATTTTTCTCCTCCGTCGGGGAGGAGTACCACCACGGTTTTGCCTTGATTTTCAGGGCGTTTTGCCACCTGCACCGCCGCAAATACAGCCGCACCTGCAGAAATGCCCACCAATATTCCTTCCTGTCTTGCTAAGAATCTGCCCATTGCATAAGCATCCTCTTCGCTAACCGGAATCACCGCATCATAAACTTGGGTATCCAAAGTTTCGGGGATAAATCCGGCGCCGATTCCCTGCAGGCCGTGTGGTCCTGCGGGGTTTCCCGAGAGCACCGCCGAGGATTTCGGCTCTGCCGCAATTACTTGTATGGCGGGGTTTTGTTCTTTCAGATACTTGCCGGTGCCCGAAATCGTTCCACCGGTGCCAACCCCTGCAACAAAGATATCCACGCTTCCATCGGTGTCCTGCCAGATTTCTGGGCCAGTGGTCAGGTAATGCGCTTTGGGGTTTGCCGGATTCACAAACTGGCCGGGGAGAAAGCTATTGGGAATCTCTTTCGCCAATTCTTCTGCCTTTTCGATGGCACCCTGCATTCCTTTGGCCCCCTCGGTCAGTACAATCTCTGCCCCGTAGGCTTTGAGCAGATTTCTCCGCTCGATACTCATGGTTTCCGGCATAGTGAGAATCGCCCGATAGCCACGCACCGCCGCCAACGCCACCAAACCAATCCCTGTGTTTCCGCTGGTAGGTTCAATAATGGTTGCCCCCGCCTTGAGAAGTCCCTTTTCCTCGGCATCCTCCAGCATGGCTTTGGCAACTCTGTCTTTGACACTGCCCGCCGGATTCGCCGATTCCAGCTTGGCAAGCAAAGTCACCGAAAGCCCCTCTGCTTGTTCCAATTTGCCCAGTCGAATCAGGGGGGTGCCTCCAATCAATTGGGTAATATCTTGATATATTTTCATCCAATCACCTTTTTTAGCCTCTGGCAAGTCCGGTCAGACCGGTCCGCACCAAGTCTTTTACCTCATATTGTTCCATCATAGCGATAAATGCGCTGATTTTGCTTGGCGCACCGGTCAGCTCTGCAGTCATATATTCTCTGGAGATATCCACCACATTGGCACGGAAAATATCACAAATCTGCATCACGCCAACCCGATCCTTGGCAGAAACTTTCACCAGCACATGCTCGCGCAGAACCGCAGAATCCTTGCTGAGCTCGGTGATTTCAATCACATTCACCAGCTTGGCAAGCTGATTCTTGATTTGCACCAAGGTGTCCTCGTCCGCCATGGTTACAATGGTCATACGGGAAACATCCGGATTCTCAGTCACGCCCACCGAAAGGCTGTCGATGTTATACATCCGTCGGGAAAAGAGTCCCGCAACGCGGCTGAGTACACCGGCGTGGTTTTCTACCAAAATGGATAATACGTGCATCCGTGTCATAAAAAGTTCCTCCTTTACTCCCTGTTGCTTTCTGTTAGTTTGCCCTGTACCATTTGATCCATACCAATGATACAGTTAATTACCGTAGGCATATTCCGGCAAGCGAGTGCCGCTTTGAGTGCCGCCTGAAATTCTTCCGGCGTGTCAACCGTAAACGCCTGTGCGCCCAAGCCGTTTGCCACCATATCGTAATCGGTCTTTTTGTTCAGGGTGGTTTGGGAAAACCGTCCCTCACAGAACAGCTTTTGCCATTGCCGTACCATTCCCAGGGCATTGTTGTTCATCACAATGTCAATGATGGGAAGATTTTCCTTTGCGGCGGTGGAAAGCTCATTCATATTCATATGGAAGCATCCGTCCCCGCTGATATTCACAACCACGCTGTCGGGGTTGGCAATCTGCGCACCGATGGCGGCGCCCAGTCCAAAGCCCATGGTCCCCAGCCCACCGGAGGAGATAAAATGTCGGGGCTTGTTAAATTGGTAGTACTGTGCCGTCCACATCTGGTGCTGTCCTACATCGGTGGTGATATAGGCATCTTCTCCTGTTTGGGAACGAGTTTCTTCCAATATATATTGGGGGGTCAAAACGGATGCATCCAAAGGGTGCTCCTTCTTCTGCCCGATAACCTGCTTCATCCAAACGGAGTGCGCCTGCGGTTCCAGTCTTTGGCATAGTTTTTGCAAAACCGCCTTGGCATCGCCCACCAAAAATCCGTCTGTGGAAACATTCTTCCCGATTTCCGCCCGATCGGCATCTAAGTGCAGAATCTTTGCCTTGGGTGCAAAGCCGTCACCGTTTCCGGTAGCACGGTCAGAAAACCTTGCCCCCACTGCAATCAGCAAATCGCAATGCTCCACCGCATAGGCAGATGCCTTACTGCCGTGCATTCCAATCATCCCGCAAAAAGCAGAATCCTCAGCGGGAAACCCGCCCAGGCCCATCGCAGACAAAGTAACCGGTGCATCCAGAAGCCGCTGAAACGCTTTCAGTTCCTCTGCCGCGTCTGCTGCAATCACGCCGCCGCCTGCATAAATCAGGGGCCGCTTTGCCCGTTTCAAAAGACGGATGGCCTTTTCAAACTCCTTGACGGTTGCCTGTGCCTCCTTTTTTACAGGGGCAACGTTTTGTTTTTGGTAATCGGCAATCTCTGCCGTTGCATCCTTGGTAATATCAATCAGGACAGGTCCGGGTCTGCCGCTCTGAGCGATGGCAAAGGCACGGCGGATTGCCGGTGCAATGTCCTCGGCTTTTTTAATCAAAAAGTTGTGCTTGGTAATGGGCATAGTGATGCTGACAATATCAATCTCCTGAAAGGAATCCTTGCCGAGCAGCGCGTTGGACACATTGCAGGTAATGGCAACCATCGGCACCGAATCCATATACGCCGTAGCAATACCGGTAACCAGATTGGTGGCACCGGGACCCGAGGTGGCAAAAACCACGCCGCATCTGCCGCTGCTTCTGGCATAGCCGTCTGCCGCATGGGCCGCCCCTTGCTCGTGGGCGGTCAGGATATGTCGGATTTTGTCAGAATACCCATCGAGGGCATCATAGATATGAAGAATGGAACCGCCCGGATAACCAAACACGGTGTCCACATTCTGTTCAAGCAAGCATTCCATCAAAATTTCTGCACCTGTCATTTCCATTGCGGTCCCTCCTCTCTTTTACAAAGTTTTTATCATTATACAAAATCGCTATAAAATTGTCAATAGCTCCACCCATACAAGGAATCCTACAAATTGTCACCAAATACCAACGCACAGAATTTATGAAAAATGACTATGACATTTTCCCGCGAGAACACAGGGGACGGGAACACAGGGGACGGTTCTGTGTGTTGCGATGCAGCGTTATGAGAACACAGAGAACCGTCCCCTGTGTTCTCGAACCGTCCCCTGTGTTCTCCGCTTTATAAAAAAGGCTTGTAATCCATCAGGATTACAAGCCTTTTCTTGGTTATTCTATTCAATTGTCGTCAATATTGAGAGGCTCCCGCTCCTCCATAGGAACATAACTCAGTCGCTTGGTTACCGACTTATACGCCGGACGGAGAATCCTGTTACTGGTCATAATCTCCTCAATACGGTGTGCGCACCAACCCACAATCCGCGCCATCGCAAAGAGCGGTGTGTAAAGCTCCTGCGGAAGTCCCATCATCTGGTATACAAATCCGGTATAGAAATCCACATTGGCACAGATGTCCTTGGTGGAACCCTTTTCCTCTGCAAAAGCGATAGGAGCAAGACGCTGTACCAAATCGTGAAGTGCAAATTCTGCCTGATGGCCGGTCACCTCAGAGAGCTGCCGTGCCTTTTCTTTCAAAATTCCGGTTCTGGGGTCAGAAATAGTGTAGACCGCATGCCCCATACCATAAATCAATCCCTTGCCGTCGCCAGCCTCCCGCCGCAAAATCTTTTTGAGGTATTCCAAAACCTCTTGTTCGTCGGTCCAGTCTTTGACATTGGCTTTGATTTCTTCCATCTGCGCCAGCATCTTGGCATTGGCGCCGCCGTGCTTGGGACCCTTGAGAGAACCTACCGCTGCCGCAATGGCAGAATACGTATCCGTTCCGGTGGAGGACAGCACTCGCACCGCAAACGCGGAGTTGTTTCCGCCGCCGTGCTCTGCCTGAAGAATCAATGAAAGGTCCAGTATCTCCGCCTCAAGAGGGGTATATTCCTTGTTGGGGCGAATCATATACAAAAAGTTCTCCGCAATAGGCAGTTCAAAATTGGGGTTATGCAAAATCAGGCTTTCGCCGTCAAAATAGTGTTGCTTACAGCTAAACGCATTGGCAACCAACACCGGAAAACGGGCAATCAAATCAATGCTCTGGCGCACCAGATTGGATACGGACGTATTGTCCGGATCGTCGTCATAGGAATAAAGCGCAAGCACACTTCTGGCAAGCTTGTTCATAATATTGTTACTGGGCGCCTTGAAAATCATATCCTCAGTAAAGTCCTCCGGCAATTCTCTGCGGGATGCCAGCAACTTGGTAAACTTCTCCAGCGTGTCCTTGTCAGGCAAAAAGCCAAAGGTCAGCAGAAAGACGGTTTCTTCAAACCCATAGCGATGCTCTTTCTGACAGTTTTCCACAATGTCCTCTACGTCAATACCCCGATAGCGGAGTTTGCCCTCTACCGGTGCTTTGGTACCCTCATCCATCACATAGCCATGAACCTCACCAATGGTGGTCAGTCCCGCCAGAACGCCGGTGCCGTCCGCGTTTCTCAAGCCACGCTTCACATTGTAATCACTGAAAAAGTGCGCAGGGATTGCGTTACAGTTGGCGTTTTGCTGATGCACCAACTTCATATAGCTACGCAGAGTCTTATCCAGTTCCTGATGATCATTTTTCGGGGTGTTTTTTAACATAGAATCACCTCATTGATGTATTGATTGTCCAAAAATTCAAGTTAAACTTTGGTTAAAGTAACTAATAGTATACCACATTTTTGCAGATAGGTCAAGACCTTGGGTGAAGATTGACACCAAATCAAAAAAATGCTACAATGGGGCTTACGAAAGGACTGAATAGGATGAAAACAGGATTGGTATTAGAAGGCGGCGCCATGCGGGGACTTTTTACCGCAGGAATCTTGGATGTGATGCTGGACGAGGGCATCAAGGTGGACGGAATGATTGGCGTTTCTGCCGGTGCGGCGTTTGGTTGCAGCTTTAAGTCAGGGCAACGGGGACGCACCCTGCGTTATAACCTGAAATACGCACGGGATAAACGCTATTGCAGCTTGTATTCCCTCCTTACCACCGGTGATTTGTACGGTGCAGACTTTTGCTATCACAAACTGCCGGAGGAGCTGGATATCTTTGATAACGACGCTTTTGCCAACAACCCAACCGAATTTTATCTGGTTTGTACCGATGTGACCACCGGAAAGCCGGTCTATCACAAGTGCGAAACCACTGACTATCAGACCATGGAATGGTTTCGGGCATCGGCATCTATGCCTTTGGTTTCCCGCATTGTAAAGGTAGACGGCTACCAACTGCTGGACGGTGGGGTTGCAGATGCCATCCCCCTTGCCTATTTTGAGAGCATCGGTTATGAAAAAAATCTGGTGATCCTGACCCAACCGGCAGAATATCGGAAAAAGGAGAGCAAGCTGCTCCCTCTGATTCGTCGGGCGCTTGGCAAATATCCCCATCTTGTTGCGGTGATGGAACAGCGCCATAACCTGTATAACCAATCCGCAGAATGGATTCAACACCGGGAGGCAGAACAGGACCCCAACCTGATGGTGCTTCGCCCCGAAACCGCACTGCCTATGAGCCGAATTGAAAAAAATCCTGAAAAACTGCAACAGGCATACGATATGGGACGGGAAACCGCCCTGAAGCATCTGGATGCAATCAAGGTATTTTTGGGATAAAACTTCCTCCTCTGTGCAAACTAAGAAAAACCCACAGAAACGAGGGCGATTCTATGTGCACAGCGATAACCTATCAAACCAAAGACCATTACTTCGGGCGGAATCTGGATTACCCCTTTTCCTATGCAGAGCAGGTAACCATCACCCCCCGCAACTTCCCCCTTGCCTATCGCAAAGGGGAAACACGAAATCATCACTTTGCCATCATTGGAATGGCGTACATCAACGACGATTACCCCCTCTACTATGATGCAGTCAATGAAAAAGGACTTGCGATTGCAGGGCTGAACTTTCCCCAAAATGCAGTCTACCACCCCTATCGGGAGGGAATGCAGAACATCGCCCCCTTTGAATTGATTCCTTGGCTACTCTCTCAATGCGAGAACCTCGCCGAGGCAAAGAAACTGCTGAAAACCACCCATCTAATCAAAGAGGATTTCAGTCCTGAACTGCCCCTCTCCCCGCTCCATTGGTTGCTTGCCGACCAGACAGGTTCGGTGACCATCGAGCCAACCGCAAAGGGACTTCAGGTTTATGACAATCCGGTGGGGGTGCTGACCAACAATCCGCCCTTTCCTGAGCAGTTGTTTCATCTGAACAATTACCCCTTTTTGACCAACCAACCTCCAAAAGACCGCTTTTGCGAAACTTTTCCCTTGAATCGCTATTCCCACGGCCTGGGCGGCTTGGGTCTGCCGGGGGATTTTTCTTCTCAGTCCCGTTTTATCAGAGGGGCATTCTGCAAGCTCTACGCCACATCGGGAGAGGGAGAAACCGAGAGCGTGCACCAGTTCTTTCATATATTGGACACGGTGGCACAACCCCAAGGTGCGGTCCAAACCCCCGAGGGGTATGAAAAGACCATCTATTCCTCCTGTATGAATCTGGACAGGGGCGTGTATTATTACACCACCTATGACAACCGGCAAATCACCGCCGTTTCTTTAGGAGAAAATCCGGACGGCGACGCCCTGACTGCCTATCCTATCCGGCGGAATGGCAATCTTTTTTATGAAAATAAATAGGCAGCCAAAAGGCTGCCTATTTTAGTATCCTAAGGTGCCGTCTAAGGAGTCGTCGTTTTCAATCCATTCGTTGACGTCATAGACGGTGTATTCGGTGGGGGTGTTTCTGACAATCACCTTATCGATGCCTGCGTTGATCACCATCCGCTTACACATGGCACAGCAACAAGCGTTGTTTACCAGCTCACCGGTTTTGGCGTCCTTGCCCACCAGATAGAGAATGCCACCCAGCATATCCCGCCGTGCCGCCGAAATGATGGCGTTTGCCTCTGCGTGGACGCTGCGGCAAAGCTCGTACCGCTCCCCTCTGGGGATTTGCAGCTTTTCACGGGTGCAGTAGCCAAGATCAGAGCAGTTTTTTCTGCCGCGGGGTGCACCTACATAGCCGGTGGAAACGATTTCGTCATTCTTGACGATAATGGCACCAAAGTTCCGTCTTAAACAAGTGCCTCTTTCGATGACAGTTTCTGCAATGTCAAGATAATAGTTGGTTTTATCTACACGATTCATCGGGGTTTCCTCCCTTTTTGGATTTTCTGATTTTATGATACCAAAAAGCGACAGGTTTTTCAAGTATAAATTTATTGACTTTAAGGCTGAGAATTTATATAATAGAAAAGAGAATATTCAAGAAGAAACGGAGCGATCCCATGGAGCGGTTTGAAACAAGCACGGCAGAGGAAACCCGTGCCCTTGGCAGACAACTTGCAAAAGACCTTGCCCCCGGTGCCATCCTGGCATTGGTGGGAGATTTGGGCTGCGGAAAAACCGCCTTTGTCAAGGGGGTTGTGGATGCCTTTGGTGACGGAGAAGAAGTCACCAGCCCCACCTTTACCCTTGTGAACGAGTATGCGGGCACCGTTCCGGTTTATCATTTTGATGTCTACCGGCTGGACCACCCCTCGGTAGAGGAGTGCGACTGGATGGACGACTATTTTTTTGCAGACGGCATCTGTCTGATTGAATGGGCGGACAACATTCGGGAGGTTCTGCCGGAGCATACTGTGCGGATTGTCTTTTCCAAGAATCCGCAAAAAGGCGAAGATTACAGGGAGATTATACTATGCTGATTTTTGGAATTGATACCTGTTCGCAGGTAGCCACGGCGGCGTTGATGGATGATACCAAGCTGATTGCCCAGACGGTCATCAACCACGACCGCACCCACTCACAAAAGATGATGCCACAAATTGAAACCATGTTCCACCAAGCAGAACGGGATGTCACCGAGGTGGATTGCTTTGCCGCAGCGGTAGGTCCCGGCTCCTTTACCGGAGTGCGGATTGGGGTTGCCACCGCAAAAGCTATGGCACAAGCGCTCAATAAGCCTTGCTGCGGGGTTTCCACCCTTCACGCATTGGCGTTTAACAACGGATTGTTTTCCGGTATTGTTTGTCCCATTCTGGACGCCCGACGCAATCAGGTTTACAATGCACTTTTCCACGGTGGAAAGGAGCTCCGGCGCCTTTGCGAGGACCGCGCATTGGCGTTGGAAGATTTGTTGACTGAACTGAGCGCACAGCCGGAGCAAGTACTCTTTTGCGGGGACGGAACCTTGGTATTCCGCCAGCGCATCCTGGAGGTTCTGGGCGAAAAGGCACAGTTTGCCCCCCGGATGCAGAACCTGAATCTGGCAGCAGCGGTGGCAGAGCTTGCTCTTGACAAGCAGGCAGAACATATCCCCTGCGGGGAATTGGTTCCCCAGTATGTACGCCTTTCTCAGGCAGAACGGGAACGACTGGAACAGGGAGGGCAACAATGAAACATACCAAATGGAAACAACTGCTTGCGGCAGTCTGCATTGTCTGGATGCTGCCCTTGTCGTACATAGCGGTGGCGGCACCGGAAGAAAATGCCGCAGAAGTACAAGAAGAAACCCCAAGGGTGGACAGTGAGGGAAGACCCATCCTCCTTTCGGGGGAGACCGGTATTTTGATCGAACAAAAGAGCGGTCTGGTGCTCTATGAATCCGACAGTCAGAAGCGGATGTACCCCGCCAGCACCACCAAGGTAATGACCTGCTTATTGGCGGTCGAAGCCATTGACCGTGGCGAGGTTTCGTTGGACGAACCGATTACCATTACTGCCCAAATGCTTGAGGGGCTGGATATTGACGGTAGTAATATGGCGCTGAAAGAGGATGAGGTTCTTGCCTTTGAGCATCTGCTCTGGGGCTTGATGGTTCCCAGCGGCAACGATGCGGCAATGGCGATAGCCTTTCGTCTGGCAGGCAGTCAGGAGGCTTTTGCCGAAAGGATGAATGCCCGTGCCGCAGAATTGGGGCTCAAGGACACCCACTTTGTGAATCCCCACGGCCTTCACGATGACGACCATTACACCACCGCTGCCGATATGGCAGAAATTGCCCGTGCGGGAATGAGCAACGAGATTTTCCGCAACATTGTGGACATTGCGCATATCAAGATTCCCCCCACCAACAAGACCGAAACCGAACGATATTACCTCAACACCAACGGTCTGCTTTCGGGGATGCGGTACAGCGGGTTGGTCTACAAAGGTGCTACCGGCATCAAAACCGGACGCACCGATGATGCCGGTACCTGCTTGGTTTCTTCTGCCAAGCGGAACGGAATGGAACTGATTGGGGTACTCTTCAACGCGTTGGATGTGACCAACTCCCATCGGGAATCGGCACGAATGCTGGACTATGGCTTTGAAAATTATCAGCTGATTCGTGGCGTTGCCAAAGGTGAGCTTTTGGGCGAGAGCAAGGTTCGTCGGGCAAGGGGCAAGGACACAGTAACCCTTGCTGCCGCAGCGGATATTATGGTTCCGGTCCCCAAGGGGACAGGCAAAGATGCGCTTAAAATCGAATTGCAGTTGCCTGAAAAACTGTATGCCCCCCTTAAGGAGGCTGAGGATGTTGCCGGTGTCACCCTGCTCTATGAGGGTAAGGTGGTAGGTAGCGGCAGGCTATTGACCCTGACTCAGGTAAAACGCAGCTTCTTCTGGCCGGTGATGGCACTGGGAGAATGGCTCTGGGGCTTTGCCCTGATACGGGGTATTGTCTATGTTTTGTTGGCAATACTGGTAGTACTGGCATTCTTTGTCTTGCGGGCAGTTTTCTATGAAATCAGACGGATTTACCGCAAAAAGATGCGACAAAAGACAGGGCGGTAAATTCTTCTTGAAAAGAGTAAGGAATTGTGTTATACTGAAAGACAGGATAAAAAAGTGTGAGGTGTAGGACAGGAATGAGTTTTGCGTGGATTCTTTTTCTCTCCATGATTCCCGTTTCGGAAATCAGAGGTTCTATGATATATGCGTTTGTAGAACTGAAGGAAACCGGACAGCTGATTGGGGCATATTTGTTGTCAGTGTTTGGCAACTTTTTGCCGGTACCTTTCATTATGCTTTTGTTCCGTCCTATTGTTAAGTGGCTCAAAACCACCCGCCTGTTCGGCAAGCTTGCCCACTGGTTGGAAGAACGGACCAAGAACAAGGCACAGGGGCTCAGCAAGGCCACAGCGGGGGCGTTGATGATTTTTGTTGCCATTCCCTTCCCCACCACCGGTGCTTGGACAGGCGCGATGATTGCCTCACTATTAGATATGCGTTTGAAGTATGCCTTGCCGGCAATCTTGGCGGGAATTATGATTTCCGGTGGGATTATGGCATTGCTGCTCACCGGAGTGCTGAATTTGGGTGCTCTGGGTCAGTGGCTGATTACACAATAATAGAGAAAGGATTTGGGACTATGAGAAACATAGAACAGTCCGGAAAAAAGAAAAAAGGGAACGGCGGGAGAAAAGCTTTGACCGTGTTCGGCATCATTTTCATTGTTGCCGGCGTGTTTTTTGCATCCCTTGCCTGCTCCTTCCAGATTTTGATTCAGGCGGCACAGAGCCAGCCCGATGAAGGAACGTTGGAGCGGGAAAACCAGAAATTACGGGAAGCAAACCAACTGCTTCAGGACCGCATTGAGATTTTAGAATCCGAGATTGAGGGCAGCGTACCGCCTCCTCAGCCGGATCCCACACAGACAGCAAGCAGCAGTCCGTCGCCCACCGCGACCACACGGGCAACGGCAACTGCCAGACCTACCGCAACCACTACTGCTACAAGCAGACCCACCGCCACCGCACCGGCAAACCGGACGGCGGCACCGGTTGCAACTGCTACGCCCAAACCGTCTTCCGGCAACACCTTGGTAGAATAAGGTGTGCTTAATACTATAAAAAAGGAGCCAAAAGTATGAAAAAGCCAAAGTACAAAAGAGTGATGCTGAAAATCAGCGGAGAGGCACTTGCAGGCGACAAGGGATTTGGTCTGGACCAGCCCACCATCAACGCCATTGCAGAAAAAATCAGAGATTGCTTTGCCATGGGTGTAGAAATCGCAGTCGTTGTCGGCGGCGGAAACTTCTGGCGCGGACGCACCGGCGAGGGCATGGACCGCTCCCGTGCAGACCATATGGGGATGCTGGCAACGGTAATTAACTCTTTGGCTCTGCTGGATGCGCTGGAGCAGTTGGATGTGCCCACACGGGTACAGACTGCCATTGAGATGCGCCAGATTGCAGAACCCTATATCCGCTTAAAGGCGGCACGGCACTTGGAAAAGGGCAGAGTGGTTATCTTTGCCTGCGGCACAGGAAACCCCTTCTTCTCTACCGATACCACCGCAGCATTGCGTGCAGCAGAGATTGATGCAGAAGTAATTCTGCTTGCCAAAAAGGTGGACGGCGTCTATGACAGCGACCCCAACATCAATCCCGACGCCAAAAAGTTTGATACTCTTACCTTTATTGATGTGCTCAACAAGGGACTGGGCGTGATGGATTCTACCGCCACCTCCCTGTGTATGGATAACGATATCCCGATTCTGGTCTTCGGTCTTGACGACCCTGAGAATATCACCCGTGCAGTACGGGGCGAAGAAATCGGCACCGTGGTCAGACGGTAACATTCCCAACGGGAAAAGAAAGGTGATGAATTTATGCAAAACGCAGAAAACAAAATGAACAAAGCAATCGCATCCTTGGAGGGAGATCTGGCAGCCATTCATGCAGGTCGTGCCAACCCCACCATTCTGGATAAAATCACAGTGGAATACTACGGTGCCGCAACTCCGCTGGCACAGGTAGGTACCATCTCTGTGCCCGAGGCTCGCAGCATCGTGATTCAGCCTTGGGATATGTCTGTACTTAAGGATATTGAAAAGGCGATTCTGGCATCCGATATCGGAATCACCCCCAACAATGATGGTAAGGTGATTCGCCTGAACTTCCCGCCGCTGACGGAAGAACGCAGAAAAGAGCTGAACAAGGGCGTTTCCAAGCGTGGCGAAGAGGCAAAGGTTGCCATCCGTAACATCCGTCGTGATGCAATTGAAGGCTTTAAGAAACAGAAAAAAGCAAATGAGATTACCGAAGACGACCTGAAGAATCTGGAAGAGAAAATCCAAAAGCTGACTGACAAGTTTGTCAAGCAGGTTGATGAGATTATCGCTGCCAAGGAAAAGGAAATCTTAGAGGTATAAATATTGGACAATTCACAGGGAATAGGGCATTGCTTCTATTCCCTATGTTATATGCGGCAAGGGGGCATCAAAATGTTCTGGAAACGAAAAGCCAAAGAAACAACGCTGGATATGGAGCGGATTCCGCAGCATATCGGTGTGATTATGGACGGCAACGGCAGATGGGCAAAACAGCGGGGACTTCCCCGACAGATGGGACATAAGCGTGGTGCAGATATCTTGGAGGGTATCTGTGACTATTGTAATGCGTTGGGCGTCAAGGTGTTGACGGTCTACGCCTTTTCTACCGAGAACTGGTCCCGTCCCCAAAAAGAGATTGACGCTTTGATGGATTTGCTCTATGACTACCTGTTGCAGGTAGAAGAAAAATTCAGGGGCAGGGATATGAAACTGAAAATCAGCGGGGATATCTCCCCCCTAAGCGACAAAATCAAGCAGGCAATCGCCCACGCTGAGGAGGTTACCGCCCCCGGTAAACGAATGATTTTGAACATCGCCCTCAACTATGGCGGCAGGGATGAGATTGTCCGTGCCGCAAGAAAGATTGCCAAAGAGAGCAAGGACGGAACCCTCCAACCTGAAGATTTGACCGAGTCGGCATTTTCCGGTTATCTGGACACGGCGGGTCTGCCTGAAGTGGATTTGATTATCCGTCCCAGCGGAGAGCAACGCCTTTCCAACTTTATGCTCTGGCAGGCGGCATATGCTGAGTTCTGGTACAGCGATGTGTGCTGGCCGGACTTTAAGAACGAAGATATGGAACGTGCTATTTTGGATTTTCAGAATCGCAATCGGCGATTTGGAGGTGTTAAAGAATGAAACAGCGTATCTTAACGGCTTTGGTTGCATTGCCATTGGTGCTCTTGCTCCTGTTCAGTCCGGTTTTTGGCGTAGTGGCAGCGGTGATGCTTGCCTCGGCAATGGGATTCTATGAATATTGCAAGGCGGTAAAGCTCTGGGATAACAAACTCCTTTGCGGGGTGGGTTTTCTGCCGGTTCTGCTGATTCCCCTCTGTTCCTGGATGCATATCGGGACGGTACAGGCGCTTTTATATCTGTATGCTTTGATTCTGTTTGTCATCTTGCTGATCCATCACAAGACCGTCACATGGAACCATCTGGCACTTTTGATTTTGGGTATCATCTATATCCCCTACTTCCTTTCCCACATCATTTATATTCGGGATATGGAACTTGGTGGTTTTTACATCTGGCTGGTGTTTATCGGTGCATTCATCACCGACACCTGTGCCTATTTTGTAGGCTGCGGCATGGGCAAAACCAAGCTCTGCCCCACCATCAGCCCCAAAAAGACGGTGGCAGGTGCCGTGGGTGGTATTGTAGGCTGCGGCATTGCCTTTTTGCTGTTCGGCATGATTGCCAACCTCTGCTTTGCAGGGGTATTGGGCGGCGCCCAATTCAGCTTTGTCAAGCTGTTTGTTTGCGGTCTGCTCTGCGCTGTGGTTTCTGAAATCGGGGATTTGGTGGCATCCGTCCTCAAGCGCCAGTTTGCAATCAAGGATTTTGGCAGTCTGCTCCCCGGACACGGCGGTATTTTGGACCGTTGCGACAGTATCATTCTGGTCGCTCCGGTATTGTTTGTGTTTTTGCAGCAGGTGGGCGTGTTGGTATAGCACCCCGCCAAATTGCATAAACTAAAAGGAGAACACTATGAAATTAGTAATTTTGGGCGCAACCGGTTCCATCGGCACACAGGCTTTGGAGGTTGTCGAGGAGCTGAAGGGGCGCTATGACATCGAGGTTGCGGGGATTTCCGGCAACCGCAACATCAAGCTGCTGGAAGAACAAATCCGAAAGTACCGTCCCAAATTTGCGGCGGTACCGGAGGAGGCTTTGGCAGCAGAACTCCAACATCTGGTGGCAGATACCGATTGCAAAATCCTCTCCGGTCAGGAGGGGCTTTGCTATCTGGCGGCAGAAACCGGTGCAGATATGGTACTCTCTGCCATTGTAGGCTTTGCGGGACTGGTTCCCACCCTGCGGGCAGTGGAGGCAGGCATTGATATTGCCCTTGCCAACAAAGAAACGCTGGTCACGGCAGGCAGTATCTTTACCAAGGCAATTGCGAAGAACAAGGTTCGGCTTTTGCCGGTAGACAGCGAGCATTGTGCCATCTTCCAAAGCCTGAAAGCCGGCAAGAGTCAAGAAATTCACAAGATTCTGCTCACCGCATCCGGAGGTCCCTTCTTTGGAAAAAAACGGGAGGAGCTTTTACACATCACCAAAGCGCAGGCACTCAAGCACCCCAACTGGAGTATGGGTGCCAAAATCACCATTGACAGCGCAACCCTGATGAACAAGGGTCTTGAGGTGATGGAGGCAAAATGGCTTTTTGATGTAGAAATTGATGATATTGAGGTGGTTGTGCAGCGGGAGAGCATCATCCATTCAATGGTGGAGTTTGCGGACCACAGCGTGATTGCCCAGATGTCCAAGCCGTCCATGAAACACCCGATTCAGTATGCCTTTACTTATCCTGACCGACTGGTCGCCAAGGAAGATCGGGTGGACTTTGCCGCACTTGGCAAGCTGACCTTTTATGCCCCCGACGAAGAAACCTTCCGCTGTCTTGCCCTTGCCAAACAGGCAGGCAGGCAGGGCGGGATTATGCCCACCGTGCTGAACGCCGCCAACGAGGTGGCAGTAGACGGCTTTTTGCGGGATAGCATCGGTTTTCTGGAGATTGCTGAGCGGGTGGAATCTGAGATGGCGGCGTGGACCAACCACCAAGACCCCACCTTGGAAGAACTGATTGCCATTGATGGGGAAATCCGCAGTAAGGGACTTTGACCCCCGAAAGGAGCGACTGTATGCAAATCCTTACCATTGTTGGTGCAATTTTGATGTTCTCGGTGATTATCTTTGTGCATGAGCTGGGACATTTTCTCACCGCACGGCTCTTTGGCGTGACGGTACATGAATTTGCTGTGGGGATGGGACCTGCCATCTTCAAAAAGCAAGGAAAAAACACCCTCTATTCCATCCGTGCCATCCCTATGGGCGGCTACTGCAAGATGGAGGGCGAGGACGACGACAGCGAGGCAGAGGGGTCGTTTCGCACCAAGAAACCTCTTCCCCGCATCATTATTCTGGCATCCGGCGCATTGATGAACCTGCTGTTGGGCTTTGTGCTGGTGTTGGGTCTGGTAACCACCACCGCTGTTTCAGAGGGTCAGATGGCATCGGTCATCGTAGAAAGTGTGGACCCGCAATCCTCTGCAGCATCTTTTCTGCAGCCGGGAGACCGGATTGTCAAGGTTGGGGACACACGGGTGCATATCCGGCGGGATTTGAGCTTTGCCCTCTCCCAGAACGGCAGTCAGGAAACCACCCTGACGATAAAGCGAGATGGCAAAACCTTTACCCAAGCCTTTACCCCGATGGAAACCACTTACTCCGATGGCAGCAAAGGCTATGTGGTGGGCTTTCAAATCAAGGTTCTTCCCCCAAGCGTTGGCAGAATCCTCCACGAGGCGTTTTTCCAGACCATCTGGATGGGGAAACTGGTCTTTGTGTCCTTGGGGATGCTCCTTGGCGGTCAGGCGGGAATTTCTGACCTGTCAGGGCCGGTTGGTGTAGTGGGGGCAATGACCACCGTGGCACAGACCGGCTGGCTGGAGTTGTTGTTCTTTATCGCCTTTCTGGCGGTGAATATTGGGTTGATGAATCTTCTGCCCCTGCCCGCATTGGATGGAGGCCGCATCTTTTTTGTGCTGG
The DNA here is from genome assembly GCA_017397725.1 of Clostridia bacterium. Lineage (GTDB taxonomy): Bacteria > Bacillota > Clostridia > Monoglobales > Monoglobaceae > Ructibacterium. The sequence goes on along the minus strand of JAFQIA010000006.1, from coordinate 945 downwards.
TGGAACTGATTTTCCGCAAACCCATTCCGGCAGAGAAAGAAGGCTGGGTCCACTTTGCAGGACTTATGCTCCTGATTCTTTTGATGGTCTATGTAACCTATCAGGACATCCTCCGCCTCTTCTAACCCACAACACAGGGGACGGTTCTCTGTGCTGAACGAAAAGAAAAATCCTATCGCAAAAAGCGATAGGATTTTTTGTTGTAAAATTGTTGAAGATAGCGAACACAGAGAACCGTCCCCTGTGTTGTCCCGTCCCCTGTGTTGTCCTCTGCGTTGTAAATAAAAAATACCGGTACCGCTATGCAGTACCGGTATTTTTGGCAGGGGCAGTAGGATTTGAACCCACGGCACTCGGTTTTGGAGGTCGTGTCAAATTAAAAATACCGTCCAAATTGTTCCCACTGTTGAGCCGTTTGTAGCACTCGGTCTTTTGAACCTTATGCCTTTTGATGCTTTATTGATGCTATTGAAAAATCTCATCAAATTTGATGCCCAACTGCCAAAAATTCGACACTCGTAATTTATTTAAGTATAACATACATTCCGTGAAATTGCAAATGGAACCAAACGGAATTGCCCGTCTTGAGAATGACGAATGAAATAAGCAGAATTACTCGACTAACAAAATCAAATGCAATACAAAGCGTTTTTGAGCCAATTACGACATAACATTCACCGAACACCATATTAAAATATGATACACCTTAAACAAAGAAAAGCGGAATCGAGAAATTGGAAGAAATCTCGGTTCCGCTTGTTTCATTTAACGCCATTAACTATCCAGTCCTTATCATATCCAAACTCAAGGGCGATGAGCTTTGCAAGAGTTTCGGATATGGTGGTCAGCTTTTCTTGGCTTCCTGTGAGCTGATAGATGTAGTTTTCGCTGACACCCAAGGTTTTTGCAAACGCTCTTTTTGTAAGTCCCTGTTCATCAATGATT
>JAFQIA010000005.1 GCA_017397725.1 Clostridia bacterium | reverse complement strand
TTACCGTCCAAGGTAATTCCGAGTTCGGTTTCATCAGGAAGATTTGTTTCAATGACAAATGAACCGTCAGGATTAGCAACAACATCAAAATCTGCGTATATCTCAACAGGAATGTAAGCCTCTTCCTGTACGTTTTCCTCCTGAGAATACTCTTTTGTCTCGTCTTCATAATGCTGATTCACTACATATTCATCAGCAGAGATGTCCGCATCGTAATTGTAGGAATCAACGGGCGTTTCCGTGCATGAGGACATGAGAAACACGCCAAAACAAACAATCATTGCAACTATAATCTTATTTTTCATTTCATTTACTCCATTATAACTTTATTATATTTTCATTTTAAAATCAGTGAACGATTTAGATGCCACAGAATCAATCAATAATTTTGCTCACTTCTCTTTTATTCGAAAGCAAAACAACTTTGTCCTCGTAGTTTTCTAATATGTTTTTAATTTCTTTCAGATTCTTGTTTTGAAAAGTATCTGTCCATTTAAGAAGATTAGTTACTGATTTTAAAGTTTCCTTTTTACCTTTTTCAATTCCAACTTTTCTTTTTATAAAACGCAGGATTATTCTCCACTTATATAGATACTCAGGCATATCCAACACATAAATTATATCAGCATCTTTAAAACTTTGTTCTACCCATGCATAATAGACACCCTCAATAATCCAGCTATCATTTTTAAGTATTTCTTCAAACAACACATTTCGTTTATCAATTGGCATTTTTACACCATAACTATCCGCCGTATTGTCCCATTGAATATCGTCCAAATCAAATCTTGGTATATTGAATTTTTTAGAGAGCTTTTTTGATAAATATGTTTTACCTGAACCACTGCACCCAATAATATGTATTTTCACTCTTTTTCACTCTCTTTTCTTGGCGGTAGTTACAGATGCAATGAGCATCCTGCGAATTGTACCACATTTATTGCTCAAATCATCATAAGTCATCTTGTCTATTGCATTTACCTTAAAAAGAATTTCTAACCAGTATTCTGTTTCAAAACATTCTTTAAGTGCAATTTCTAATTTGTTTATAAAATCTGCTTTACTCTGTGCATATTTAGCCTCATGAGAATTTGCACCTATTGACGAACAAGAACGCAAAAGTTGATTTGTAAATACTGATCTGCCTTTTATTTTATCACATACCGCAGTTGTTTCAACAGTCAATTCAATTGCTAATTCTTTAATAGTTTTATCGCTCATTGCAACCTCTTTCTGCGATATACTCACTTCGTTCGTGCGATATATTTTCGCTCTGCTCAAATGCGATATAACTCCATTTCATTCCGTTGCGATATGATATAAATTCCTAAATCACGTCCCGAAGGGACATATCGCACCTTTAGGTATATCGCATCCGCAAGGATATATCGCAAATTCCGTCAGGAATTTATATCGCTGCGTTGCTTATGCAACGCAATTGCGAGGCATAAGGTTTAGATGCAAATTGTTTTAGTAACAAGTTCGTGGCAAGTCAGGAGTAAAAATTATTCGATTTCCTCGAACTGAAATTCTTCGTTTATATATTCATCAAGGCTTCCGTTAATTCGAGTAAATTCGTGAGTTCCTTCTGACAATTTCAAATTATTTGCCTGCATATATAAAGAAATTGTTTTTCTAATAGGTTCTTCGATTTGTTCCAATGTGCTATATTCTTTAGGAACTTCTAAAAATATTTTATAATCAGCAACATCATTTTCTTCAACCACTATTCGACTGTAATCTTTAGAAGTTTTAATTTCTGTTGTGGATGCCCAATGATATGCCATACCAACAAAAAATGTAATTATCAAAGTACCAATCCAAATAAGAATGGTTAGAAAAACACCAAGTTTCTTAAAAAATGAAATTAACTTCATATATTGCACTTCCTTTCAACAGCCTTCGACAAATTTCTCCATATTGCGAGGCATAAGGTTTAGATGCAACCTTTCAAAGGCTCCCTTGTGTAAAGGGAGCTGTCAGCGTAGCTGACTGAGGGATTGTTTTGCTTTTTTTCAACCCCTCCGAGTTTGCTTCGCAAACCCACCTCCCCTTACACAGGGGAGGCTTTTTGTTTTCGTCATTTTTCGACATATCCATATTGCGACACATAAGGTTTAGATGCAGTCAATTTTTAATGAAAGTTTGTGTTAAGTCAGCAACGAAAAAACTATTTACTGTGTGCCTCTATCCATTCCTTATACCAGTACGCTGAATCTTTAGGAATCCTCTTCTGTGTTTCATAATCCACAAAAACAATACCAAAACGTTCAGTATATCCTTTTGACCATTCAAAATTATCCATAAATGACCAAAGGAAATATCCCTCAACCTGAGCGCCTTCGTCAACTGCCTTTTCAAGTTCTAAAAGATATCTATTCAAAAAGTCAATACGATTAGGGTCGTGTATCTTTCCGTCAAGGGATACAACATCGTGAGCCGACATGCCATTTTCTGTAATATAAAACGGAAGCTTATATCTTTCATAGAAAAATTTTGGTGTCCAATGCATACACTCAGGTGTAATAGGCCACTGAATAGCTGTTTTAGGTGAGCCAATATAACGTTCCACAATCTCCGGCTTACCATCTGCACCAGCCCTGATTTCTTTGCCGTTATAAATATTCTGTGCATAAAAATCTATCGGCTGACTGATAAGCTTCATATCCTCCTCAGTTATTTCAGGAAGATAGTCTTTATACATTTCAAGTCCCTCTTTAGGATAATGTCCCAACACAATTGGGTCGCTCCACCATGATGTATTCCACATAACACCTCGACTAAGCTGAGGACATGCAAAAAGCGCCTTACGTGCAGCCTCCACATCCTCAGGCTTATCTGTAGATGGGTAATTTGCAATACAAGTAGGTGCATAACCTATTTTAAGTGTCTGCTTTGCGTTTTTGCGAAGTGCAATAACTGCTGCTCCATGAGCTTTTAATACATTATGACACATTTGAAAAATATCTCTGTACGATACTTTTAATCCCGGAGCATGGACACCAGAATGGTAGCCTTGACCAATAAAGCATTGCGGCTCATTAAAGGTAATAAAATATTTTACACGGTCAGAATAAAGTTCAGAAACCTTTGCCGCATAATCTGCAAACCATTTCACGCTCTCTTCATTTAACCATCCTCCCTTTTTATAAAGCGCATAGGGATAGTCCCAATGAAAAAGAGTGATATACGGCTCTATACCGTTTTTCACAAGCTCGTCAATCAAATCTGAATAGAATTTTACGCCCTTTTCGTTTATCTCACCTGTTCCCTCAGGGAAAATACGTGTCCAGCTGAGAGAAAAACGATATGCTTTAACACCTAGTTCTTTCATAAGTGCTACATCTTCTTTAAAACTGTGATAGTGATCACAGGCAACGTCACCCGTATGACCACATTCTATATTACCGGGTTCGTGAGAAAAGACATCCCATATGTTAAGACCTTTTCCGTCCTCATTGTATGCCCCCTCAATCTGATAAGAGGCAGTTGCTACACCCCATACAAAATCCTTTTTAGAACTCATCTTTATCCACTCCCTTAAATATATAGTACAAAATTTTAATAATTCCTTTAGAATATATCTATCACGAAGTGACTGATGAGGTGTAGATTGCATAGCAATCGTCATTCATTTCCACCTCATCCGAGTTGCTCCGCAACCCACCTTCCCTTCAAGGGGAAGGCTTTCACATTTTTCGACAATTTTTAATTGCGACACATAAGGTTTAGATGCAACCCGTTTTGCTGGCAAATTTATGTAGTGTTAGAGTCAAAAAACATTATTCCAGTATATTACTGGTTATAAAATCGACTCCGTAAGAAACCAATTTTTCTGCAACTTCTTTATCGTCACAGGTCCAGCAGTTAACTTTGATTCCTTTTGAATGTAATTTTTCAATATTTTCTGCAGTTAATTGTTTGTAATAAATGTCAAGGTTAAGGTGATGTTGAGATATTCTTTCTATTAATTCATCTGTTATTTCCTTTGAATAAAGGAATTGAACATCATTTTCAGGAAGAAGCTTTTTGACATTAACACAGTTTTCAAAATCAAATGAAATAAAAATAATCTTGTCTATGTATTCCAGTTCTTTGATTTCATCTTTCAATCTCTCTATATAGGGCTCATCAAAATGATTTTTTATTTCGAGTACACAAGTTTTTTCATATTTTTTGCAAATCTTGATATATTCACTCAAAAGAGGTATTCTAATATCTTTTCTGTCTGTTGTACCATCTAAATCAGGTAGCACAATTTTTTCGACTTCCGAATAGTCACTTTCTTCTACATTTATACTGTATTCCCCTGAGGAAATTCTTTCGGTTGTTTCATCATGAATGATTACAAATTTACCATCTTTGGTGACGTGCACATCTGTTTCTATACCAAAATAACTCCTATTTCCCGCCGCAACAAATGCAGGACAAGTATTCTCTCTTTCAATGCCACTTACCCCTCTATGTGCTATCATCTTTACTCCATTTGAATTAATTTTTATAGTATTCATATAAAAACTCCTTTCACATTTTTCGACAATTTTTAATTCCTCATATCAAGACAGGGTAAAAATTATGTACTAACTGAATAGTCTTTTTTAAACCCATGCGCTCCGAAAATTTGCCACTTACCCACGCCAAGTCTTTGCATAATGGCCCTTCGTTCTTCAGAACAAAGCTCAGGGTTGGTATCAACAGATGTCATTAGTATAGGAGCATATTGGTTGTATTCTGCCTGTTCCTGTGTTAATCCGTGGACATTAATATAAATATCCCCGGTAATTGCAATATGATTTCGATAGTCAATAAGAACTATTTCTCCGGGAAGATGTCCGCCCTGACCCTCATAAACCTCAAAATGAAGTTCTCCAAAATCGAAAAAGCCAATTTGAGTTAGAGGTTCTTCAGGATTTTCTACATCATCCCACAACACTGTGACCTTATCGGGATTTACCGTTTTATATGAGGTAAGTAATTTGCAAATATTAATATACGGTTTGTGCAGGGAATTTTCTTCCCTGTACCCGTTTTTCCCATTATGTTCTTTGTTTAAGCACATTGCGGTTTTATGGCTGGCAATAACCTCGTCAAACAGTGGCAACAGTCCACAATGGTCAACATCGGCATGCGTTATAAGTATTGTTTTTTTAATTTCATTAAATTCAGGTATAATTTCCTTCAATACGCTTAGCATTTCTTCTTTATAGCAAGCATAACCGCTGTCTATAAACAAATATTTTCTATCGCTGTTTATAATAATTGTATTACTTCCGCAGGGAGGTTCTATCAATATTATCTCGGTTTTTTCGGTGATTTTGTGTTTAGTTATACGTGGAGAAAAATTACTTCCCTTTGAAGCACCAAGTAATTCTGCAAACTTGCTGATACTGTCAAAGGTGCGATATGGAGATAACCCCTGTTCGTCCAATGTCTGCATAGCAAGATTTACATGTACTAAAAGTTCTTTGCTTATATCGGCACTTAAACCCATAATTTGAGCCAGACCCATAACATATGTATTGTAAAAAATACTGTTATCATAAACCTTCTCTGAGCTGTTATAGTCTATCATTCGAACTTTAGATATTTTTTTAACTTCCTTCAAAAATTCAGATATTTTTTGCGAATCATCAACATACAAACCCATCTTAAAATACTGATAATTTGTTCCATTCTCTTGCGAACTTATATATGAGATATTAAAATTGAATCTGTCAATAAGGGTCAAAACATCCGTAACACTTCCCGGAACATCTTTAAGACAGAACTCCAATAAAACAATGCTTGTTTTTGAGTTATTATTTTGAAGATAACCAATCTTTTCAAGTTCGCTATCTGCTTTTTTCAGTTGTTCCTCAGTTCCTTCTGCATCTATAAATAACATATGCGAATCTACAGCTTTATTGTAACTTACACGAGTAATGTTAATTCCTAATGCCGAAAAGCACTTACTCGCTTTTAAAAATGCACCAATACGATTTGGCATTGATGTTATATATGTTTTTTTCATTCATCTTCCTCGCTTTCGTCAAATTTCGACATTCTTTATATAAAGAATGTATAATCTAGATGCCAATGTTATTAGAGGCACGTTCGTGTTAAGTTAGGAATAAAAAAGCATTCTTAAATTACACTAATCCCATACACCACTCAACACAAATGGCAACAATGACTACAAGTGCTGATATTATAAATCCGTGAATCATTGGATTTATTCCGGACTTTTTCATATCCTTAAAGCTTGTGTTTAATCCTATTGCCGCAAGTGCAGTAACCATCAAAAATTTACTTATATCTTTAGCAACTGATGAAACATTTGCCGGTATCATTCCCATACTGTTTACTGCTGCCAAAGCCAAAAATCCCAAAATAAACCATGGAAACAGCCTTAAAATATTAACTTTCTGATATGAAGCATCAGATATTTCTTTTCGTTTTATCCTCAAACTTACAAAAGAAAACACCAAAACTGTCGGGATTATACTAAGTGTTCTTGTCAGTTTAACCATAGTAGCGAAATCGCCTGCACCTTCGCTAAAAGCATACCCTGCAGCAACCACGCTTGATGTATCGTTTACTGCCGTACCTGCCCATAATCCGTAAGCCATATCGCTTAGTCCCAAAGCTCTGCCCATTATAGGAAATAATATAATCATTGCCATATCAAACAAAAAAGTTGCTGACATTGCATAAGCAATATCAGAATCTTTTGCATCAATAACAGGGGCAATAGCCGCAATGGCAGAGCCTCCACAGATACCGGTTCCTGCTGAAATCAGATTTGATAGCTTCCAATTTAACTTCAAAGCCTTACCTATAAAGAAACCTCCGCCAAAACAAGTCAAAAGAGTGAAAACCATTACCATCAATGATAATTTACCCACGGAAAGAATCACCCCAACACTGAGAGAAGCGCCCAGGAGAATAATAGCAAATTTCAAAACTTTCTTTGATGCAAACTTAATTCCCGGCTTTATGAAATCTGGTCTCCAGAAATGATTGATTATCATTCCTATAAATAGCGCAATAACCGAAGCTCCTACTATATGTATCAGCAAAAGACTTTCTATTGTTTTTGCCACTACTGCAATCAAAATTGATATCGCAAATCCGGGAATAATTCCCCACACCTTTTTTATAATTTTCATATTATACCTCTTTTCAACAAATTTCGACAATCCTTATATGTTCGTGTCAAGTCAAGATCCAAGAATCATTCCATACAGTAAACAACTGAGGCAAGTCTCTTTGCCGATTGCGCCAATGATTTTATGTAGGCAAATTCTCCAAGACCATGTAGGTTTCCGCCTTCTGTCCCAAAACCATCCAAACAGGTTATTCCCATTTGTGTTAAATCTGCAGTATCGGATCCTCCAAGAGAATAAATCAAATCAATATCCTCTACGTCATTTTCTCTATATATTTTCTTTATCTTGTGGAAGAGTTCCAGATTCTCCTTTGTCTCATACATTGCACAGCGAAAACTTGCAAGTGACACCACACAACTTGTCCCTTCTACGAAGGAGGTCTGTGCAATTTCATTTACTATTTTATCCACTTCATTTCTCTGTTCTTCGTTGCTAAAGCGAAAATCTGCTGTAAATATACATTTTTCAGGAACAGTATTCTCTGCGGCTCCACCGCTTATAATCCCACAATTGCAGGTAATAGAATTTCGGTCTTTGTACTGTTCAAGCCGGATAATCTTTTGAGCCGCTTCACAAATTGCACTAACTCCTGTATCGCATACACAGGAGTGTGCCGATTTGCCTGTAACCTCAAATTTATATTTGCTTATTCCCTTTCTGGTAATCACAAGACCACCTTTGGTATATGGTTCCGTATTCAAAAAAGCTACACAGCCTTGCGCTTTTTCATACATATATTTCACGGTAGTTTTTCCACTGTTACGGCTGCCGTTTTCTTCGTCACTTTGCAGAATAAGTTTTACAGGGCGTTTGTTAAAACCGCATTTTTCAAGGGCATCCATTGCCAGAAAACACGCCGCAAGACCCCCTTTGCAATCTATAACACCGGGACCATAGATTTTTTCTTCATCAATCCGGACAGGGTTTTCTCCAAAAGAACCAACGGGATGAACGGTGTCCATATGGCCTGAAAAGCACACAGGCGCCGCATTGGCATCAGGATTCATTGTGATACAGATGCAATCCCCTGAAATTTCCTGACTTTGCCTTTCTACAAGCCATCCCTTTTGCGTCGCTTTATCAGAAAAATACTTACCTACCCGGTCTACACCTTCCTTATAATCCGTAGGACTTTCCATATTGCAAATATCTATCAGAAACTTTAAGTATTCCTCATTGAATGAGTCTATTGTTTCAAACAATTTATCACAATCCAACATTTTTCTTCTCCCTATCTTTTTCCGTAATAAAATCTTTGTAAGTTCGTATCAAGACTGGCGAAAACTTATTCTTTCCCTCTTTTGTTCACAAATAAATTAATCATCATCGCCGACAAAATGCCAATCAATGTTTGAATTACGCGCATAACCGCATAAAGATAAATGTTCTTTTCATTTTGCGAGACCATACAGATAATCGCTATGATTGCGGCAATTCCGCAAAAGTTTTCACATTTTGTGATTTCGGAAACCACCAGCGAAACAAGGGTCGCAATTAGAATAAGCAAAACTTCTATCAAAAGCTGTCCAATCTCTCCATTCATTTTGGAAGACAGGAATACCGATAGGGTTATAAACACGAGCCCCACAACAAGCCCGATAAACGTTGCTTTGATTCTTAACTTGCCGAACTTTTTTGTTTTTTCAGGCGTTTCACGAATTTCCAGTACTGCATAAATATATGCAAACACCGGATGCGCCTCCAGCATTGGGAGGGACATACGTATCAACTGCCATATGATGAATGCAACACCTAACGCAATCAAGCTCTTGATCTTGCGCATGCCAATATGAATTTTCATACAATCACCCTTCTCCCGAAGTGCCTGCTTTGCAGACCCATTATACCACTCCGGATTTTTCTTTTCAAGATATTCATCATTATTTATACAATAAAAGCAACCCATACGAAGGGTATGGGTTGCTTTTTGCTTATAAGCGGTTAAAGATTCTTCTTGCGTTTTCACCGAAGATCTTAATTTTATCCGTTTCACTGATTTGTGCAAGTCCAATCTTGCCGATGGTGTGCCTGCAATCGTAAAACGCCAGATCACTGCCGTAGAGCACCTTCTCTACTCCCACCTTGGAAACCATATATTCAATAGCTCCTTCAAAGGTATAAGATGCCGCGGTGTCCACAAAAATGTTCTCGTATTTTTTGCAAGCTTCTACACAGGCATCGCGATAAACCAACATGGCGCTGTGGGCAATAATAAAATTGCAATTCTTGTAACGCTCGGCAAGGTTCATAATCCGCTTTACTTCATCCACACTCCAAGTATGGATCAGCACAGGTACGCCATAATGATCGGCAATTTCAAGTGCCGGAAAGTACCGCGGGTCATCAATGACTGTTTGCTGGCACTCTGCGTGAAGCTTCACCCCAAGGATTCCGGGGTGGTCGGTGAAGTATTTTTCAAAATCGCCATCTTCATAATAGGGTGTGGGGGAAACATATCCATAAATCCGCCCCGGATACTTTTGAACAGCCTTGATTACCTCGTCATTCCCCTTTTCCGGCTTTGCATAGAGCGCCGTCATAGAAGAAAGGCAAATGGCATTGACACCTACTTGATCCATGGTTTTCACAATTCCATCTGCATCGCTATCAGGAGTCAGAAATCTCGGTTCACCGGACAAATGCCCATGGACATCAAAAATATCGATATCATCAAGAGGAAGACCCTTCAAAACCTTATCTGCGATCATAACGAAACCTCCTCAAGAAGCTTAAGAATGTTGCCGGAAGCAATCGCCATCTTTTCTTCTTCGCTGATATCAGAATAACGAACAATCGATGTGGCGGCAGTTGCCGACCCGTTGGGCATACCCGACCCAAAAATCAATCGTTCCGCACCAAAGGTGCGACAAACATCCTTGATTCCATTATGATGGCAATAGTTACTGGTTTCCAGATAGATATTTTTGCAGTTTTCAAGAATCGGCGCATATTGTCTTGCGCCCCGGTATCCAGGCTCGCAAATCACGAATTTTACCGCAGGATAATTGGTTCCCAGAGCATAAAGGTCATCAAAGCTCAACTGATTCATCGTAATAAAAACCGGAACGTTACACTCTGCAAACGCATCCATCAGCTTGCCAATAGAATAGGGCTTTGTAGAATATCCATGCGTATGCGGCATCATCCGCACCGAGGAAACATGGTTTTGTTTCATTTTTTCCAAAAGCTGTGCCGGTTGATAAAATTCTTCAAAAAAGGAAGGCATCACCACCCACTGCTTGATAAAACGGTTTGAGGTCCCGATTTCTTCATCCAGACACCCATTGCCCATCACAATATCCGATTCCAATGCAATACAATGGTAGACAATGGCATGGCTGATTCCTGAGCGGTCCATCACCGCCTGCATTTCCTCTGCGGTCTGGGGAACACCTTCAAGACTGTGCATTCTTTTGCCCACCATACAATTGGCATCAATAAAGTTTATCATTCCATCACCCTCTATTGCTAAAAGATTGCCGATGAAACCTTTTTCACCGCCTGAATCACGTCCTCGATATCCTGTTCGGTAAAGACAGGGCTAAGAGAGAGCATCACCATTCTTGCGGCAAGGTCGCAAGCGGTAGGGCACATATCCTCAGTATAAACAATCTCTTCGTCAAACTGATTATAAGGGAACCCCTTGCCCTCGACTGTGTTTTTGGTGAAGATTTGGGGATTCATATAGACCGGCTTGCCACCATAGAGCTGATAAAAACCGATGTTTTCCGCGTTCATCGCTTTGATGAACTCCAGTGCCTTTTGGTTGTCCGGTGCGTACATAATCAGCGACGCACCAACATCCCCCTCCTCGTCAATAATACGACGGAAGGTAAGTCCCTGAATATCCTTCAACTCTTCCTTAAGGATTTTTTTGGTCTTTTTCATTCCGCTGATGATAAAGTCCAGTCGGTCAAGCTGTGCATTGGCTACCGCTCCTGTGATTTCACTCATACGGTAGTTCTGTCCCGGGAAGGTGAGTGCCGGATCCGCAGAACGTGACGGATCCATTCTCAATTGCCCTTGATCGTGATAGCGCACCGCCCGTTCATAAAGTGCGTCGTTGTTGGTAACAACCGCACCGCCCTCACCGGTTGTAAGTATCTTGTTCATCTGCAGAGAATAAGTGCCAAGGTCGCCCCATGTCCCCATAGCTCTGCCTTGATAAGCGGAACCCATGGATTGGGCAACATCCTCAATCACCATGAGATTGTGTGCCTTTGCAAACGCCATAATCTCATCAATCTGGCAGGGAGCACCCGCAAGCGGAACGGTGATGATTGCCTTGGTATACTTGTCCACCACATGCTCAAGCTTTTTGGGGTCGATATGCATAGTATCGTCCACATCTGCAAAAACCGGCACCGCACCGGCGCAGATTACTGCGCCGGCGGTTGCAACAAAGGTAATGGACGGAACGATGACTTTATCCCCCGGTCCAATTCCGGCAGCCTTGAGGGCAACTACCACCGCTGCCGTTCCACTGGTAACTGCCAATGCATTTTTCACATGCATGCGTGCCGCCAAATCTTTTTCAAACTTTTCTACCATTCCTAAATAGTGAATCCCATAATAACGGAACGGTGATTTGGACATACACGCCTCAAACGCTTTGCGTGCCTCCTGTTCATCGTACAACTGCGCTCCCGGATAAGGGAGAGATAACCAGCTGTCTCTGACTGGTTTTCCGCCGTTGATTGCCAATTCATTTTTCTTCATTGTCAACATTCCTTTTAGTAAGTTTTGATATAAATCCGTTTGATGATGGTAGCCGCCTGCGCTCTGGTCGCATTACTGAGCGGGTCAAACAGGGTTTCGGTCACTCCGTTGACAAAACGCAATGCCATACACTTTTCTACATACGAGGTCGCCCATCCGGATATCTTTGCCCTGTCTGTAAAGTGGTCAATCGAGGTTTGTGCAGCCTGCTTTTCAAAGTGTTCATAGAACGAAACTGCAAGGGCACAAATTTCTTCTCTGGTGATATTCTTTTCCGGCTCAAACCGATTGTTTGGTAGCATCGCCTCCGGAATCAAATGGTTCTTGTATGCCGCCTCGATATAGGGGGTATACCAATCACTTTCCCCGATGTCTGTGATGGTCCCGCTATATGCTGCGGTTTCCATTTCGAAAGTTCTGGAAAGCATGGTCAAAAACTCGGCACGGCTGAGGGTTTGTTCCGGAGAGAATACCCGTTCTCCCGTTCCCTCCAACAGACCAATTTTTGCCATATCCTCAATATAGGATTGCGCCCAGCAACCATCCAAATCATCAAAGCAGGAATCCGAACTGGTCACGCGCATTTCCACAATCGTTGTCCATGCATTGGAGGTGTTATAGTATCCGTGAACCTTGACATAGCGTGCCATCACAGGTTCAAAGGAATACGCTTCCATCTTGTTGGACATCACGCTGTCGCCTTTCCAGACGGTGGTCCAGTTCTCCGCATCATCCGAAACCTGAATATCAAAGTTCTCGGATCTTCGTTCATTGTTATTCCAGTAAAGCTGAACCTCGTGCACCAGTTTTCTGCTTCCTAAATCAAAACCCAGATATTGCGGTCCGTCATTTGCCCACATGGTACTGTAATCGCCGTCTAAGACATTTTCGATTTGTCCTCTGTTGGCACTGTAAATGAACCCTTTGGGTGGATAGGAATTCCAGTTATCCAATGCCTTTTGCGGTTCATCCGAGAAGAAAATGGTATACATGGTGGTATTGCCATCTTTATCGGTTGCCTCAATCAGTGCAAACTCACCCACCTTATTTGCTTGAGTAATGCTTAATTTCACATCACTATCAGCCTCAGCGGTAATGGTTCCAGATCGTTCCTCCTGAACCGAGTACATGGTTTTTCCGGTTTCAAATCCGTCAAGCAACACACCATCCAGATAAATGGCGTTCACCGGTACGGGGTCATTCAGGAAAGAATCCCAGTTGCTGAGCTTTACCACGCCATCTATGGTATATTCATAATTCCCCTCACCGTAGTAAGGCGTAAACAATACCGAAATGGTGGCTGCATCTTCGATTCTGGTTCTGACCGTCAGCTTTTTATAGACATTTCGATTCAAATTCTGTGCCTCAGGCGAGGTGGGCAACGGCACTGCATCCATGACGCTCAGCTTTGCGTTTTTGGGGGAGAGCAAGGTAGCCTTCATCTGCTTGCCACCCTGACTCATAATCGCACTCTTGCCGTCTGCAGATACTTCCACATCTGCTTGGGTGTGCATAAAGGAATACACCTCTGCACCCTTTTTCAGCTTAATCTCGTCCTGTACCAGAAAGGCATTTTTGTCGGCAATCAAACCGAATCCTCTTTGGATAGAATCCGCACTTTCCCGATAAGCATCGGTCATATCCACAATGGCATAAGATGCGGTGGGTGAAGATTTGGTGGTGATAATCGGGCAGTATCCATCCCGGGTCTGGTCCACAGGATACCCCAGATTGTTATCCGGAGATTGGTCAACCGCAGGGTCAATGACCAAAGTATTTCCGCCCTCCGCACGGTTGCCGTAGTAGCTGTATCTCAAATGTTGAAACATTTCCGGTGCGTTATAGTCCTCGCTACCAATCATCCGAATCCATCGTTGTCCCATAGCCTCAAGCACAAAGCTACCGATATCCATTCTTCCGTGGGATGCAGAGCCGTTCTCTCCGCCCTTATACCCCACATAGAAACCGTTCTTTTCGACAAAGCTGGTACGCATTGCGCCTACCTGCGTAGAGCCATCTGCGTGATAGTCGGTGTCCATCGTCTCACGCCAACTTTCATATCTCTCATCAGGTCTATACAACAATACCGCCCAAGGTTCTCCATTGCCTGTTTCATAGAGATAACCGCCAAATTCCGGCTTGTCAAAATATCTCGCCAGCCAGAAGTCACCAGTGGAGGTAATCATATGCTCGTGGCCGTCATAGAAGTTGAAATCCACCATGGTATCTCCTACCATATTGAGCATAAAATACCCTGTTTTGTCAAGACCATACTGATTGAGCAGAGTAAATCTTTCATAATCCTCTTCTCCGATAGAATGGCACATTGCTGCCTCATAGGGGAGATAGCCAAGCATGGTATAGTGCCAGTAGTTGGTTCCCTCAAACCCTGCGCCATCCGGAGCATAATGCTTAAAGCAATGCTGGAAAAAGTTCGGAACTCTGTTCAGGAACTGATTTGCCGTATCGGCATAGCCGTCTGCATCCGCAATGGCAAGCGCCGCAACTCCAACGCCGCTGAAGATAACTGCAGTCCAGTTATCCTCCTGCACCGCAAGACCCTTGCCGGAAAGCACGGTAGGACGCAGCGGTTCCAGTCCATAGAGCACAATGGCATTTCTGACAATTCTTCTCTGCTCCTCTGTCCAGTAGTTATACATCAAATCATAGGTGATTCCCACATATCTGGCAGTATCACCGATGGAAAGTGCAGAAGTGGAGCCCGGTTCCCAAGAGATACACTCGGTACTCAAAACAGTCATTTTTTTCCACAATGCATCTGCGTATTTGGGGTCCTCGGTCAAGGCATAGCCAAGTGCCAGCGTTGCCGCTCTGGTAGAGGTAGTGATGGTATCATCTGCCGTATCCACCATTTCCGCATAGCTGTCACAGGTACTTAAGAGTTTGGGGATTGCCCGTCTTAAATAATCATCATTGTCCTTTTCCCGTTTGATATAGTCAATATCTTCCTGGGTTGCAACCAATCTGGGGTGCTGGTGATTGGGGAAACGCGCATTGATTTTGGCTGCAAAGTCATAATGATTATCGGTCAAGGGTGCCGGATCTGCATACTGTTCCGACTCCCACAGATAGCTGTAATCCACATTTTTCAAAGTAATTTTATCGATGTAGACCTCGGATGGTTTGGACTTGTCATCCACATTATACCAAAATTCCAAACCGGTTAATTGGTCCCAACCCAAAACTACACCGGCATTGGACATATTACCGCTATCGCCGACTCTGAGGGTAATGGTGCGCCATTCGCCCTCCCAATCCAGCATTAAATTGCTATGAAAATAGTCACGGCCGGATGTGGCATCGTTATCCGATGCACAGACAAAACGCACAGTATCCCCACTACTTTTTGCGCTATACAGACTGATTTCCATAGTGTTATAGGCATTCATATCCGTAACCGGAAGATTCTTAAAGCGCAGCCATGCACCATTGGGTTGGTCGGTCCATTTCAGTGCTGCAGAACCACTCTTGCCGGGTGCTGCTGCCACCGAAATATTTTTCAAGCCGCTATCAAGCAATGCCTCGGAAATGGACGCCGCCGAGCTCAAATCATACAAAACCAGCTCGGTATCCCCCTCCTCTGCCTCTGCAGACTCTTGGGTGATATACATCCCATCAAAGTAAAGTTCTGCATCTTCATCTACGGTGGTTGGCCAAAGCTCTACCCCGTCGATGTTTTCAAATCCCACAGGAGCATTGACCGATGCAAATTCTTCAAAGGCAATGGATACCAAGGACCACCCTTTGGCACCTACGCTCACATTTGCCCGATAATAGTCCGCACCTGCGGTAGCCGCATTCTCGGAAATCAGTGCAACATCAAACGCCATATTGGTTTTGGTCGCAGAATATAACCAAAATTCCAGATAGTTTCCTTGAGACCAATCCGTCTTTCCCGAAAGGCGGATGGCGCGGGATAAATCCGCGCCCGCCCATCGCATACTGTAAGGTCTGCGCATGGTATGTACCGAGCTTGCAGGAACGCCTGCATCCCGAATCATCGCAGTATTGGAGGTATCTATGACCAGAAGACCATCTTCACCTTCTGCAAATACCATTCCCAGAGAACCTATACTGGTAACGGTGAATAGAACTGCAATCAAAAAGCTAAAAATTCTTTTATACATAAGACCCTCCTTAATCCGCTCTATAAACCACAACCATATATACCGAAGCATAACGGGAAAGAACAACCACGCGATCACCGGCATATACATTGTCCGGAGTAATCGCTCTTGCTTTTTCTGTTTCCTCATCGTATTCAATCAGGTATCTGCCGATATTTGCCGAGAGAACAACAGGCGATGTAATGCCTCCGCCGTTCGCGTTATATTCCATATATCCGTTTTTGCTTCTGATGACATCCCCATAGTTACAGCCCACGGTTACATTCATTGCAGTTTGGGGATAGGTTCCGGTTTCACTCTTGGCATCGTAAACCAATCGTATCTGTTCAATCTTTCCTTTTTGATTTGCTTCATAGGAAATCAAGTCGCCGATTTCAAGACTGCTTTTGCCGGCAGGAAGTACTGCACCCGCCATCTCCAATGCCGGACGATTGATGACATCTTTGGAAACCGTATACAACTCTCCTGCCCAACCGGTGCGGTCGATAATAGAAATCTTGCATACTTCCTGATATCCTTCTTCGTCCAGACAGGTTTCGATTCCTGTGACAATAGCAGGTGCCGCAAAGTACCCCTCAGAAGAAAGATATTGCTCACGGGGATCATCCAGATCCTTCACAATATACTCCGCTGCAACGCCATCCTTGCTGGACATATAGACATCAAAGGTACTGATATCCCGTTGGTCGGTGCTTCCGTAACGGAAACCCCGAACAAACATATCCTCATCCGTATGCTGAGTTTGTGTGGTATCGGTGGGAACGTGGAATTCTACCGCACCTGCATCAAAATACAACCATTGATTGAAATGGTCGCCATAGAAATATGCATATTTTGCGCCAGTTGTCGCATCGGTTCTGTAAAGAGCATAGTCCGGCCACTCATTGACGATATAACTCATCCGAATCAGCGGATGTTCCTTGGTCATCCCCATCAAATCAGCTCTGGTTTGTGCATCATAGGCAACCACAATCTCGGATATCTTTCCGTACTCATCCAAGCCAACCTTAATCATTCTCTTATTGGGGGTACCGGTGGTCAAGCGCCGATATGCATCCGTCGCCTTCAGTCCCTCTCTGCCAAGCTCATAAGAGTTCCAGATCAAGCGTTCTGCAAGTTCCAGATACATGATCTCTCCGGTTTCGGACATTCCCTTGATGGTGAAGGTCTGATTGAATACGCCATCATTTGGGGTTGCCGCCAGATACCAAAGTGCAATGTAAGCAGAATTTTCTCTTACATAAACCACTTCGTTCCAGTAGTTGATGTAAAAATAGTACATCTTCCCTGCGGACATATCCGCCAAGTTGAATAAACAATCAGCTGAAATACGATAGTCGGTACCATCGATGGTCAGGATATTCTTGGAGCTATTGATTTTGTTCAGGTTACGGGCAATGCTTCTTGCAGTAACATAAATCTCCAAACGATTTCTGTCGATGCTTTCATACACCGTCAGTACGCTGTTGGGGGTGATTCCGCTGATATCCGTCACATCCCCACTCTCAGAATAAATCACAACCTCGTCATATGGTTCCAGATCCAGATTGCGACTTGCATCGGTCAGGTCGAAGATTCGTTTTCCTTCCACATCACAGCTTTTGACTGCGATATTTCTGTATTCCCGAATTTTACACACCTCATAAGTGCCATCCAAATCGTTGTCAATCATAACCACATGACCCGCCAGAGGATGCATCAAATTCCGGTCAAAATAGGGATCCCCGTTGTAGGACACCATGGTATGAATATCCATCCGGAATCGTTCACTTCTTCCATCCTTGTGGAGGTAATAGCAATTTTCGTCATAGTTATACTCCATATTTTTGGAGTAGAGAATCATTTCCTTTGCCGGCTGCTTTTCAATGTAAATGACTACTGAGCGATTGTCGGTATTCTTGAAATAATATCTACACTGCATCCCCACCAAATCGTTGGTGGAAAGTGCCTCATCCACAAAGTAAACGGTTTCATCAAAGGCAATCTTGCCCACCTCAGTACGCGCACCCTTTACCGCAGTATGCGCATCGGCGGTCAAACAGCCCAACCGGTTGTCAATCTTAAAATACTCGGTAAGGATGGTCCTGTTATCGCTTTTTTCATACACAACGCCCTCATTGGTAACACCGGTGACACGAAGCACCGGAACCTCAATGGCGTTTTTCAAAAGCTGGATTGCGCCCACACGGCTGAGGTTCTTGGTCCGGTCAATCTCGATGTTTTTGTCAAGGTCAAGGCGATGTACCGTCAAGGAATCCGTTTTTAACTGCTGAGAATATCCCAACAGTCTTGCCATTGCCTTGAACGCCCAATCGGTCTTTGCGGGATTTTCCGGATAGAAATAATCCGACAAATCCTCACCAAACAGACCCCATTTAGATGCAAGGATGATTTCGTTTGCGTATTTGGTCTTTACTTTGACATCCTTGTAAAGACTTTCAAACTCAGTCATTTTGTTTGCTTCTTCCCGATAGCCCATGGCACACACAAGCAATCTTGCCATTTCAGCACGGGTAATGGTTACCGATTCATTCTGGACAAACTCATCGTTCACATCCAGAATCCCGACAGCCTCCAAAAGCCGTACCGATTCAGATTCCAAATTCTTATTGAATCCAACCTCTTGCGCTTGTCCCGTCATAATGGTCAAGGTAATTGTTGCAATACATAAAATCAAACTGATGATTCTTCTCATATTCCATACCTCCTCAATATGTCAGAAACCATTTTTGCACATTCCGCTCTTGTCATATTGTTTTTGGGATAAAAATTGCCGTCCTCCATACCATTGATAAGTCCGGTGGCACGGAGTGCACCGATGCCTTCTTTGGCATAGCCTGAAATATGTGCCGCATCCGCAAAGGGCGTACCCTCGGCCTGCAGCTCAAGTCCTGCGTTTTCTATGACACGATAGAGAATGACTGCCGCATCCTCACGGGTGATTTCCCTTTGCGGGAAGAACATTCCCTCGCTGCCGTTGACAATCTGCAAACCTCCGGCGATTTCTACATATCCTGTATACCAATCTCCGGTTTTCACATCGGCAAAGCTTGCCCGCTCCTTGGTTTCAAGCATAAATGCCTCACAAATAATCTTGACAAATTCGGCACGGGTAATCTTTCCTTCAGGGAGGAATCTGCCGTCCGGCATACCATTGATCACATTTCTATCCTTCAAATACGCAATTGCTTCATTTGCCCAATGATTGGTATCCACATCTGAATAAACATTCTTGGGAACCGGCGTTGGCGTGGGACTGATCACCTGTGCAGGTGTACCGTCTCCGGCAATGGGGCGTCCGCCGCCGACAGCACCTCCACCGCCGCCGAAGCCACCGCCTCCTCCACCGCCACCGCCGCCGCCCGGCGGGGTGTAATTATTGATAGCAGTCCGAAGCTCGTTAAGATTGTTATAGAGTGTTCCGGCAACCAGATCGCAGATGCCATCCTGATACGGACTTTGCGCATAGTTTGAATTGGTCAGCTTTTTCAAAAATCCGTCTGCCTCTTGATAGTTTCTCACATGATAGATACCATAAAGCATCGACTTTTCGTAAACAGTGGTGAGGAAGCTATCGAGATCGGTCCATCCGGCTGCATAAATCACACCGACAGTGGTTGCAGGTTCTGCATCCAAGGGAAGAAGTTCCACCTTGGTTACATCATATCCTTTTGCCAAGCATTCTGCCTTGAATTTGGTATAGGCATCGCCGGTCAAGCTCGGCGTAGCCAGATATGCCATCAGGCTAACTATGGTATCCAGCTTCTGCATATCATAGCCTTCCGCCGCAATCAGCTTGTCCGTAGCCTCTTTTTGGGTTTGGCTCATTTTTTTATATTCATCAAAAATCCACTGCTTTTCTGCATTGGTTTTCTTGGAGAACAGGTTGATCACATTGAAAAATCCATCCTGACTCATTTCAGAATTTTTCAGGATATCCTGCGGTTGTTCCATCCACAAATAGGAAAGGGTTTCTCCTCCTCTGGTGACAATCTCTGCGTAATAAGCACCACGTGCAAGCTGAGGCAGGGTTATTTCTGCCTTTTTGTTTGCCTGAAGCGCAATGTTGGTTGCAAACACCAGGCTGGTTGTATCTTCGGTCTTTGCAAAAACTTCTGCTTTGTCAAACACATCGCTATATTCTGCAAAAATATCACCGCTTGTGTGTCCGTAAATCACCACCGATGCCAAATCATCTGCATTGCTGCTGATTGCCAGCTTTCCGTTCTTTACTTCTGCAGAGAGTGTAGCCGCGGTTGTATCAGTTGAGGCAACCTCTGTCGGCACAGTGCCAATCGTCTTTTGCGCACTTACCGGCTTTAAGGTTTCGGGGTACAACAACAAGACCGCTGCGCCATCGCATCCATCTTTTGCAGTGACAAGTACCTCGCTGCTTCCGCTGCCAAAGGTTACCTTGTTCATTTTGGTTTTTACCAATACATTGCCAACATAGAACTTGGTAATTGCAAAAACATGAGGAACATTCAAGCTGTTCAAAATCTCAGTTTTGATATTACTTCCGTCAAATTCTACGGTATAGACATCGGCGATTTGCACCGGATCGGAAGTTGCAAGGTTACTGGTCATTTGACCATCGCTTGCAGAAACCGTAAATCTTACCCATTGATTCACAAGGGTATCATTCGGCGTATAGGAAGCACCTTCTCCCACCTTGGTGGTATAGGTGCCGTCTTGGGTTGCAGATGTCCACCACTGAACAGTTTCAGAGGCTCTTTCTGCATTCCAAGGGGAAACATATCGATAATCTGCCTCCACAGTCTGTCCCACAGCTGCCGCACCATTAATCACAGCATTAAATACAAAAGGATTGGTCTTACACATCGAGGTAAAGATGAAATTATCAATCATACCGCCGGAAACCTTGATAGATGCAAGGCTTTGACCGGTCAATGTTCCCTCTTCCATGATGGCATCACCCAGAATCACCATATAGGTATCCTTGATGGTGTCTAACACCACAATTACGGATTTTCCATCTGCATCTGCTGCAGCATAGGAAATATTTTTGGTGGCACTGTCAGTTTGAATCTCCAGTCCTACATTTCCGGCTTGATTGTACAAATCGTAGGTAATCAACACCCTACCCGTAGCATCCATCAAATCAAACTCTGCATAGCCGCTGGTAATATCCAACTTTCCGTCGCTGATTGCACCGGTTCCTGCGGGCAAATGCAACGAATCGGAAAAATCATAGTCCAAGCCATTCGCCGTTGTGATGGTAAACTGCTTTTCTGCAGCATAGGCGGAAGCTATCGCCACTCCATTTGCGGTGCTACCTTTGCTCAAGATAAGCTTTCCATCACTTTGGGTAACCCCTGTATAGGTGACTGCATTTTCGATTTCATATCCACCAAACAACAAGGTGGTATCCAAATCCAACACAGCTTCGTTTCTGCTGTCGGTCAGATAGACTACCTCCGGCAATTCAGGAAATGCAGGGGTCATCAACCGTCCGTTATACATTGCCAAATCATCCACCGAGGCCCCGATATAGAATCCGTAACCACGTTGTCCGCCGGTAGAACCAACATAGATGTTGTAGTTCATCGTTTTGTCATCCAGAATCCGGACATCATTCAAGTAAGCATCATAGGTTGCGCTCACATGGTCAAACTCAATTCTCAAATCAAACCATTCGTTGATGTCCACGGTAGCAACCTTTGTCCCGTGAGAATAAACATCCGCTTTTTCGGGGCTCGACGATACCTTGTAACCAAGTCTGACTCCTGCATTTTCAAACCACATCAAGGACTGCTCTGTGCTCGACGGATTTTCAATCATAAAGCGTCCGTCTACCGTTGCAATCTTGGACCCGTACATATACTGCTTCTCGGTATTCCAGGACTCACCAAAAACAAACCCTGCATTTCCGCCCCAATAACACAGACCACTTGATTTGGCATAGGTATTGCCGTTGGTTTCTTTTCCCACTAACAAATTGGTTCCATAATACTTTAAGGTGGATCTTTGAGGGGTTGCTTTCATAGCAATGGTAGAATCATTGGCGTATACTTCAAAATCCTCATAATAGCGATCAAACAAATCCCCGTATTGCTCCGGTTTTGCTATGATGGTCACGGTTTTTTCCGCCAACAGGGTACCACTTTCCGCTTTTGCCTCGATGGTAATGGTAGCACCCGCCGTTGCGTTGCCGGAAACCAGCAAGCCGCCATCTTCCATCATGCTTACGCCGTTGACTGCACTTTGCAGTGACCATACCACCGGCTCAGAAGTGCCGGAAATACCATAGCCGACACGCATCGTCTTCCCGGTTGGGGGAAGATAGATATTACTGTCACCCACGATTTCATTGGCAGCAAACACAGAAAGTGTACCAACCGTTCCCACCACCATAGTGACTGCCAGTAGTAAAGTAAACAATCTTTTCAACATATTTTTCATAACGCCCTCCGCATTATCCTTTCACTGCACCGACCATAATACCCTGCACAAAATATTTCTGCACAAACGGATATACCAGA
The DNA here is from genome assembly GCA_017397725.1 of Clostridia bacterium. Classification (GTDB taxonomy): domain Bacteria; phylum Bacillota; class Clostridia; order Monoglobales; family Monoglobaceae; genus Ructibacterium. Next base: position 49,578 of record JAFQIA010000005.1, on the reverse strand, counting down.
ATCATCGGTAAGCTCGCAACGATAACCAGCGAATATTTCAGCAATTCATTCATCATCTGCGCATTGCTGTCGCTGGTTGCACTGGTGGAAATTCGCTCTACGCTACCTATGAGAAGAATCTCACGCAGTACCACCTGAATCGGGTGCAAGCTTTGCTTTTGCAAATAAAGATACGCACTCATAAAGGTGTTCCAGTTTGCCGACATATAATACAGAGCAACCACCGCAAGCACCGGCTTTGCAAGAGGTACTGCGATTTTGAGGAGATACTTGAAATCATCACAACCATCAAGCTGCGCCGATTCCAAAAGCTCACCCGAAATATTACTCTGGAAATAGGTTCTGACAATAATCATATTCCAGACATTGAGCGCCGTGGGAATAATCATAACCCAACGGGAGTTGAACAATCCCAAATCCTTAATCAGCAGATAGGTAGGAATCAAACCGCCGCTAAACCACATGGTAAACGCAAACAACAACGCAATCCCGTTGCGAATGGTGAAATCCTTTCTGGAAAGGGGATATGCCGCCAGAACCGTAATAATCATATTCACGGCAGTGCCGCCCACGGTATAGATAAAGGAATTGTACATACCGGTCCATATTTGCTTATACCCAAAGATTGCCTTGTATCCATCCAAAGTCACATCCACCGGCAAGAACCATACCTTACCTGCCATCAAGGCATACGGGCTACTGAACGATGAGCTGATGACAATTATAATAGGATAAAGCATTACAAGCAAAACAAATGTTGCAAAGCTTACATTCAAGACGTCAAAAACTCTGTCGCCCGTTGTTTTCTTCATTTTATTCACTGTCATATCAACTGCTCCTTATCTAAATTAAATTACCACAAGCTTGTCTCAGAAAGCGACTTTGAGATCTTGTTTGTTACACAAATCAAAATAAAGGTAACAATGGATGTCATAAGAGCGATTGCTGCAGGATAAGAGTAGTTGGGCATACCGCCGCCAATACCAATCTTATATTCATAGGTGCTCAGGATTTCTGATACATCCAGATTGGTGGGGTTTTGCATCAGGAAGGATTTATCAAAGCCAACGCTGATAATCGAACCCATACTCATAATAATCATAATCGAAATGGTAGGCATAATGCTAGCAATATCAATATGCCAGATTCTGCGCCATTTTCCTGCGCCATCAATAATTGCCGCCTCGTGAAGCTGAGGGTCAACACCTGCAAGAGCAGAGATATAAAGGATGGAGTTCCAACCCACATCCTGCCATACGCCCGACCATACATACATATGACGGAAATATTTAGACAAACTCATAAAGTTGATTTTCTCGCCTGTGATTGCATTCAGGATATTGTTTACCACACCGGACTGGGTATTGAAAATCAGGTGCAGCATACTAACAATGATTACTGTTGACAAAAAGTGCGGCAGATAGGTCGACATCTGCACCACTTTTTTGAACCGTTGATTGATCAGATAATGCAGGCTGAGCGCCAGCAGAATCGGGAACGGAATCGACAACAGCAGGGAATACAAGCTCAAGGTTAACGTATTCTTAATCAACACAAAGAACTGCGGAGAATTGATAAAGTTGATAAAATGCTTCAGTCCAACCCACTCGCTGCCTGCAACACCCTTTTGCGGTATGTAATCACAAAATGCAATTCTTGCACCATACATCGGATAGTATTTGAAAACCAGAATATAAATAAGGGGCAGCAAAATCATCACATACAACTGCCAGTTCTTTTTTATGTCACTAAAATAGCCGGTATAGCGTTTCTTTTTGATTGTGGTGGCACCGGCTTTCATCTTCATTTCCATTTTGAACGCTCCTTACGCTTTTAAGAAAGCAGCTTCATCGCCCCATTTTGGGGATGGAGCGATTGAGGCTGCTTTCCTGTGTTACAATCTGTATCTGTTATTCAATGGGAGCTAAGGTTTCCATATCCCAAATGAACACTTTGGCATAGCTGCCTGCGGTTACGCTTTGTTCTACTTCGGTCATAAAGCTTCCCATAACGCCCGGCAGAATGAATTTTTGATTGAGAGAAACATGTGCAAGACTCTTGTCAGCGTTGTAAACTGCTACAACCAACCCGATACGCTTTGCCTCGCCGGAGGTATTCATCATCGTTTTGCTAATCTGCAATGCGAAATTGCCATCCTCTGCAAAATCAAATCTTCTGGTGGCATTGTCTACAGCAGAGCCATTCTGAATAATGCTCATCGCATCTCCGGTGATGGTGGCATCCTTGGTACCATTATACATTGCCAAATCATCTACCGATGCTGCAATCACCAGATTTTTACTCACTCTTGCGCCTGTATTTCTAATCGCCTTGTTTTGGATCACACAAGCATCTCCTACAAACGCAGAATAAGTACCCTTTGCATAATCCATCTCTACACGCAGATTGAACCAAGTGTTTACCGGAACATGAGCGATAATGGTGGAGTTCGCATTACCATCATCACCTGCTGCAATGCTGTCATCGGTATAAACCAGTCTTGCATACGCTGCATCCTCTTCTAATTCGTAAGAGATGTTAATACCGGTTTCGCTGTGCCACATCATTGGCCAACGGGCACCCTCGGTCATGGTTTCTGCTTTGAATCTACCCTCGATCACTACGGCAGAAGCATCCGGCATATAAACATTACCGGTGTTCCAGGAGTTCAACAACTTCAACGTGGTTTTGGAAGAACCCCAACCCAATCCGTCGGAAAGGGACGCTTTGGCATAAACATTGCCATCCTCTTCCTTTCCTACTGCCGCCGACGCACCATCATACTTCAAAGAAGGTCTGTTGGGACTTCCTTTCATTACAATTGCGGCGTCATTTTCATATATTTCAAAATCCTCGTAATAGCGATCTCCCAAATCAGAATAGGTTTCCGGTTTTGCCAGAATGGTCACAGTTTTAGAACCTGCAACCTGACCGGCTTGAACTACCTGAACTTCAAAAGCACCTGCTGCAACGCTGCCCGGAATCTTCACTGCACCATTCTGGTCAATGGTAACGCCTGTCGGAGCACCGCTCAGGCGCCATTCTGCGCCCTCTGCCAAAGCTTTGTCTGCAGTATACACCAGTTTCTGGGTGGTACCTACCGGCGCTTTGTAAACATTGGTATCACCGGAGATGGTTACCGGTTCTACTTCAACAGGTACTACCTTTTTGCTACCATTGTACATTGCCAGATTATCTACCGATGCACCAATGTAGAAGCCGTTACCACGGTCACCTGCACCAACATACAAATTGTTGTCCATTGCTCTGGTATCGACAATGATACCGTCATTCAGGTATGCATTATAAGTTACAGCTTTATGGTTCAATTCCAAACGCAAGTCAAACCATTCATTGGTGTTTACGGTTGCAACCTTGGTGCCGTGGGAAAACACATCCGCTTTACCGGTCTCTGCTGCTGCCATATAACCCAATCTGACACCTGCATTTTCATACCACATCAAGGACTGCTGGGTAGCAGATGCACTTTCAATCATAAAGCGTCCCTCTACGGTAGAAACTGCAGAATCTGTCAGGTATGTTTTTATGCTATTCCAAGATTGGTCAATTCTAAGCGTTGCAGCTCCTCCCCAATAGCACAGACCGGTTGCTTTTGCATAGGTGTTGCCATTATTCTCTTTACCTACCAGCAAACCGTTCCCGCTGGGGTCAGAATACTTGATAGATGTTCTTTGGGGGCTGCCTTTCATTGCAATGGTAGTATCCTCTGCATATACTTCAAAATCCTCATAGTAGCGGTCAAACAAATCGGAGTAAGTTTCCGGTTTTGCCAGAATGGTTACTGTCTTGGTTGCGATTGCCGCGCTATCCTTGGTTGCAGTAATAGTAAGCTCACCTGCTGCTGCAGAACCTTCCACGCTCAAAATACCATTCTCATCAATGGTAACGCCGGCATAATCACTCACGCTCCAAGTAACGCCGGATACTGCTGCATTGCTATCATCAACGGCAGAATAGGCAATCTGCTGGGTAGTACCAACCGGTGCTCTGTAAATGCTTGCATCACCGGAAATAGTTGCAGTTTCCACATCTGCAACCTTTTTGCTACCGTTGTACATCGCCAGATTGTCTACCGATGCACCGATGTAGAAGGCACCACCACTGTTATCCGCTGCACCCACATAGGTGTCGTTCAGGATTGCTTGTTCTGTGATGATGGGCGTGTCATTCAAATAAACATCATAAGTTACACTTGTATGGTCAAATTCAATTCTGAAATCAAACCATTCATTGGTGTTCACTGTTGCTGCAAAAGTATTGCTGTCGGTATAAACAATATCCGCTTTGCCTGCCTCTGACGAAGCCAGATAGCCAATTCTTACACCTGCGCTCTCAAACCACATCATGGACTGCTTGGTAGCGGATGCACTTTCAATCATAAAGCGGCCTTCTACTGTTTCTACGTTAGAACCATTCATATATGGCGGATTGCCTGCATTCCAAGAGCGCGTAATGGCAAATCCCGACTTGCCACCCCAATAACAAAGACCTGTTGATTTTGCATAGGTATTTCCATTCGCCTCTTTGCCAATTGTCAAGCTTCCGCTGGGAACAGAAAACTTGATAGACGGTCTTTGGGGACTGCCTTTCGCCGCAGCAATGGTAGCATCCTCTGCGTATACTTCAAAATCTTCATAGTAACGGTCAAACAAATCGGAGTACTGCTCCGGTTTTGCCAGAATGGTTACTGTCTTGGTTGCGATTGCCGTGCTATCCTTGGTTGCGGTGATGGTAAGCTCTCCCGCAGCTGCAGAGCCTTCCACACTCAGAACACCATTTTCATCAATGGTAACGCCTGCAGATTCGCTGACGCTCCAAACAACACCTTCTACTGCGGCGCCGCTTCCGTCAACAACGGAATAAGCAATCTGTTGGGTAGTACCAACAGGCGCTCTATAGATGCTTGCATCACCAACGATGCTTTCACCTGCTGCAAAAGCAGGAATGGCAAAGCTGGTCAGCACCATACACAATGCCAGAATCAAAGCTGAAACTTTTTTCATTATTCTCATATCATAATCTCCTTACTACACTGATTACAGTGTGTCAACATAATTCTGTGCGATTTCGATAAAACGCTCCAAGCCCAGGTTGTAGAAATTCTGCACATACGCATCCCAATCCTTCTCGATGGATTTTTCGCCGATGATAAAGCTTACAACACCGGAGTCGATGGCGGACAGAATGTTTGCTCTGAGTTCCAGGAACTCCGCAGTATCCTCGGTAGGAATCGGGAAGTCATGGAGAACCAGACCGTCTTTTCTGTAAGGTGCGTACATCTTGTATGCTTCATAAGCATTCTTCTCACGAGGCAGGTCGATGGTGTGGTTTGCAGTCTTGATGCTGTCCTCCAAAGAGAGATAGCCAAGCGCAAAGTCAAGCCAACGATTGTTCTGCACTGCGCCGAATACCTGAGAGCTGTCTACCGGATCAATCGCAAGGGTTGCTTGCTCACCGTCAAAGCCGGTTTCGCCCTCGTTTGCAAGACGAGTACCCTCGTTTGCCTTGGTCTTGAGGTATGCTTCCTGAGAATAGAACCAGTCTGCCCACTTGATGGCAACTTCAGGATTCTCACAAGTGCTGGTGATGCTGAACATACTCAAACCGGGGTCGGTATCACCGCTGTTGGTGGTCTGCTGCACACCCTTGGGTCCTTTCAGCGGAGGAATCGCTACAAACTCATTGCTACGATTGGTGGAAGAACCGCCAACGGTGAACTGGATGGTCCACTTACCCGGTGCAGCACCGAGAATCGGAACATCGTTTTCGCCAAGGGCAGTCACACGCGCTCTGTCCATAACAAAGCTTTCCGGATGAATCAAGCCCTCTTCATAAAGCTTGTGCATATACTTAATACCCTCTTTTGCATCCTCACTGATGGGAGCAAATTTTACAGTTCCGTTATCATTGTAGATACCATATCTTCCCCAAGTGGTGAACGCACTCATCAGATAGTTGTCAATACCGGTCTGCAGACCACGTGCATTTCTTCCGGCAAGCGGAACTTCGTCAGCCTTTCCGTTGCCGTTGGGGTCCTGGGTCTTGAACGCCTTGAGCATTTCATAGAATTCCTCAGTGGTTTCCGGAACCTTCAGGTTGAGCTTGTCAAGCCAGGGCTTATACACCCACATTTTGCTCTCGGTATCGTTAGAGAAGCCCATATTCAGAGTCGGCAGACCCAAAACCTTATTATCGGTATGGCGCACATGTTCCTCTATATAGGGATTGCTCTCAAACATTTCCTTTATGTAATAGCCGTGCTTATCCACCAAATCGGTCATATCAATCAGAACACCCTGATTGTGATAAGCTGCCTGCTCACTTCTGGAAAGCCAGAAGCCGTAGAATACATCGGAATAATCTTCGCTTGCCAGTTTCAGGTTCAACGCCTGACGGGCATCACCGTTAATCAAATCCCATTGTACCTTGACACCGGTTTTCTCCTCATACCATTTGGTAAAGTCGTTGGTTTCAATGTCGGATACGCTATAGGGCTTTGCGCAGAAAATGGACAATGTGGTGGGTTCCTGTACGATCGGGAACTCATTCACTCCGGATACTGCAACAGAGCCTTTGCTCTCTCCGTTGTTACCGCCGCCGCACGCAACGAATGTTACTGCCATAGCAGCAACCATCACGCCTGCGCAAATACGTTTCCAATTCTTTTTCATAATCCCTCTACTCCTTTTTTTGAGAATTTTTGAGAATATTTTTATAGCATAAGTTATACCATATGCACTATCATTTTACAACGAACAAATTTTGTAAAACAATCATTTTTTGGCTTAGAAAAACCTATGTTTTTCTAAGGTTTTTCATGGATGGGGCACAGCTTCTCCATATCCCAAAGAAATATCTTTGCATAGCTTCCTGCCGTCACATCGCAGGTAACATCAATCAGAAAACTGCCTGTTATTTCCGGCAAGATACTATTCCCGTTATACCAAACATTGGACAAGTTCTTGTCCTCAGTATAAATCGCTACAAACACGCCGATTGCCTTGGCGTTTTCGGATGTGTTTTTCATGGACTTACTGATAGAAAGGTTTAAGGTCGTATCTTCTGCAAAATCAAATCTTCTTGTTGTGCTGTCAACCACAACCCCATTCTTGACAATGGTCATTTGGTCACCCATTACCGTTGCATCTTTGGTTCCGCTGTACATTGCCAAATCATCCACCGAGGTTCCAATTACCAACCCCTTATTCAATCTTGTTTCTGTATTGGTGAATTGTCTACCCTCCACCACCCGGGTATCATTGACAAATACAGAATAGGTACCTTTGGTATAATTTAACTCCACACGCAGAGAAAACCAAGTGTCTTTAGGGACATAGGCAATCGTTGTGGAATCATCAGTACCATCATTGGTATGCACCAATTTTGCATATGCTTCTTCCTCTGCCAGTTCATAAGAAATATTGATTCCGGTTGCCATATGCCACATTACCGGCCAACGCTTTTCCGCCGTCGGGATTTCTGCCTTGAACCGTCCCTCAATCACCACCTCAGATGCATCCGGTAGGTAAATATTTCCGTCGTTCCAAGAGTTCAACAGTTTCAAAGCTGTCCCAGAGGAACCCCAGCTCAGCCCATCGGAAATCGATGCTTTGGCATAAACATTGCCATCCGCTTCCGTGGTGGCAGTAATCGCGCTATCCAGCTTGATGTCGCCGTGGACTGTTCCGGTGGTGATGGTGGCATCCTGATACCGGGTAAAGTCCTCATAATAGCGTCCTGACGAAGTACCTTTCACCCATTTCTCAGGCTGTTCCGGAATGGTAATGGTCTTTGCACCAAGCAACAAGCCTACATTCATAAGCTGAATTTCAAACGTACCTGCCGGAACACTTCCGGGAACTTTTAATACGCCATTTTGGTCAATGGTGACACCCTCCGGTGCATCTTTCAAATACCACTTCGTTCCGTGGGTCAAATCGGTATCGGTTGTATATTGCAGCTTTTGTATGATTCCAACCGGCGCCCTGTAAATGGTTGCATCACCATAGATGCCTGCTGTTTCAACAACCGCCACATTGCGCCCGCTATACATCGCCAAGTCATCCACCGATGCACCGATATAAAAACCGTTTCCGCGAGTGCCTGCACCTACATACAAATTATTGCCCATTGCTCTTGCATCCACAACTTTGATGTTGTTGAGGTACGCATCATAGGTCACATTTGTATGGTCAAATTCTACTCTCAAATCAAACCACTCGTTGGTGTCCACGGTTGCAATCTTTGTCCCGTGAGAATAAACATCCGCTTTTTCGGGGCTCGACGATGCCTTATAACCAAGTCTGACTCCTGCATTTTCAAACCACATCAAGGACTGCTCTGTGCTTGACGGGTTTTCTATCATAAAACGACCTTCTACCGTAACCACGCTTGCATCCGGCAGATACAATCTCTGCCCGTCATTTGCCGAATAGTTAAACATAAAGGTTGCATTGCTACTCCAATAACACAATCCAGTTGCCTTGGCATAGGTATTGCCATCCTCTTCCTTTCCAACGATCAAACCTGTTCCGCTTGGATCAGTATATTTGATAGAGGGTCTTTGGGGGCTGCCTTTCATCACAATGGTAGCATCCTCTTTGTATACCTCAAAATCCTCATAATAGCGGTCGAACAAATCCGAATATTTTTCCGGTTTTGCCAATATGGCAACTTCTTTGGTCGCAAGTTCTTCTCCATTCAGGTTCAAGCACAAGGTAAATGTTCCGCTTGAAACATCGCCGGACATGGACAGAACGCCACTATCGTCCACAGACACACCTTCCGGTGCTCCATCCAAACTCCAAGAAAGACTGTTCTTTATGGTTTCAGGCAGATTGCCAACCACACCATACTGGATTGTTTGTACTCTGCCGACCGGCGAACGATAAAGATTGGTATCCCCTTGGATCTTGGGCATTGCCATCTGCTCAGTGGTAAACGCATCCCAATCATTAAGCGCAACCACATTTTCTAACATATATTCATAACCACCCTCACCATAATAGGGGGTAAACAATACCGAAATGGTAGCCTCGCTGTCAACCTGCGCTTTGACCGTCAGTTTTTTGTACGCATCGCGATTCAAATTCTGTGCCTCAGGAGAAGTGGGCAGGGGAACTGCATCCATCACACGCAGTGTGGCATTTTGAGGAGAAAGCAAGGTCGCTTTCATCTGCTTGCCGCCATGACTCATAATGGCACTTCTTCTGTCAGCAGATAGTTCCACATCTGCTTGGGTGTGCATAAAAGAATACACCTCGGCGCTCTTTTTCAGCTTAATCTCATCCTGTAGTAAGAACGCATTTTTGTCCGCAATCAAGCCGAACCCTCGTTGGACAGACTCCGCACTTTCCCGATAGGCATCCGTCATATCCACAATGGCATAGGACGCGGTGGGCGAGGACTTTGTAGTGGTAATCCGGCAATAGGCATCCTTTGCCTGATCCACAGGATACCCCTCATTCTCATCCGGCGATTGATCCACCCCGGGGTCTATCACCAAGGTATTGTTGCCCTCGGCACGGTTTCCGTAATAACTGTAACGCAGATACCCAAACATTTCCGGCGCCTCATAATCCTCACTTGGGATTACACTAACCCATCTCTGCCCTATACTTTCCAGAACAAAATTCCCGATATCCAATTGACCATGAGATGCAGAGCCGTTCTCTCCACCCTTATATCCTACATAGAACCCATTTTTTTCGGTAAAGCCGGTACGCATTGCACCCGCCTGCGTCGTTCCGTCTGCTTGATAGTCGACGACCATATTGTCACGCCAGTTTTGATACCGTGCATCCGGTCTGTAAAGCAACATCGCCCAAGGCTCTGCGTTTGCTACTTCATAGAGGTAACCGCCAAATTCCGGCCTGTCAAAATATCTTGCCAGCCAGAAATCTGCAGCCGTAGAGGTCAACTGCTCGTGCCCATCATAAAAGTTAAAGCTTTTCAGCGTGTCACCTACCATATGGATCATAAAATCCCCGGTTTGTTCCAGACCATACTCGTTAAGCAAAGTATAATTCTCGTAATCCTCTTCCCCGATGGAATGGCACATCGCCGCCTCATACGGGAGATAACCAAGCATGGTATAATGCCAGTAACCTGTGCCTTCAAACCCCGCTCCGTCCGGTGCATAATGCTTGAAACAATGCTGGAAGAAGTTCGGGATTCTGTTCAGGAATTGATTCGCTGTGTCAGCATAGCCGTTTGCATCCGCAATAGCAAGCGCTGCCACGCCAAGACCACTGAAGACAACCGGATTCCAGTTATTCTCCTGCACCGCAAGTCCCGTTCCCGAAAGTACTGTCGGTCGAAGAGGATTCAAAGCATATAACACTATGGCGTTTCTGACAATTCTTTTTTGCTCCTCATTCCAGTAGTTATACATCAAATCATAAGTAAGGCCTACATATCTTGCCGTATCACCGATAGAGAGTGCAGATGCATCCCCCGGCTCCCAGGAATTGCACTCCTTGGTTAAGGTTAACATTTTTTCCCATACCTTATCGGCATACTCTTGATTCTCGGTAAGCGCATAGCCCAGAGCGAGGGTTGCCGCTCTGGTTGCCGTTGTGATAGTATCATCTGCTGTATCGATAATCCCTGCATAGGTATCGCACGTCGCAATCAATTTGGGAAATGCCCGTCTTAAATAATCATCATTTTCCTTTTCCCTTTTGATAAAATCAATATCCTCCTGTGTCACCAACAATCTGGGATGCTGATGATTGGGAAAACGGGCATTGATTTTTGTTGTAAAGTCATAATGCTTGTCAGTTATAGGAGCGGGAGATACATACTGTTCTTCCTCCCACAGATAACTGTAATCGATATTCTTTAAGGTAATTCTATCGATATACACCTCCGAGGCAGCTGTTTCATCATCGGCATTATACCAAAACTCCAATCCGGTCAGTTGGTCCCAACCAAGAGGAACTCCTGCATCGGACATATTGCCGTTCTCCCCGATTCTTAATCTGATATTCTTCCACTCGCCTTCCCAGTCCAGAGTCAGGTCACCGGAAAAATAGTCACGGGAGGCCGTTGCATTATTTTCGGATGCAAAAACAAATCGAATCGTATCTCCGCTGTTTTTTGCGCTATACATACTGATTTCCATAGTGTTATAGCTGTTCATATCCGTAACGGGAAGGTTTTTGAAACGCAACCAATTCCCCTTTGGCTGATCGGTCCATTTTAACGCTTTGGAACCGTTTTTGTCAGGGGCTTCTGCCACGGAAACATTGGCTAAACCCGTATCCTGCAATGAGGCTAAGATATCATTCTCCTTTGACAAATCATAAAGAACCCTATCTTCAGCCACTGTTTCAGCCATCACAGATGGTGCCGTCGAGGATAGCATCATCCACGCGGAAAGCAGTAAGCATAATACTTTTTTACTCACAGAAACACGCCCTTTTCATGCAAATTGTGTTCCTATTATAAACATTGTCTTTTCCTTTTTCAACGAACAAATTTTGCCGAACAATCATTTTTTTGCATATTAAGGAAAAAGGGCGGTACTTCTCCTTAAGAAGTACCGCCCAAAGGGGATTTCACTATGCATTTTTGTTATTTTTATAGTCTCTGGGGCTTAGTCCGATACGCTTTTTGAATGCGCGGCGGAAGCTCACATCGCTCAGATATCCAACCTGTTCTGCAATCTCCTTGACCTGATTCTTTCCGTCAAGCATTTCGCAGGCTTTTTCAATCCGGATTCGTTCCAGATAAGAAGAGAAGTTCTCATTGGTCATCTTTTTGAACTGTTTGGAAATATAAGTAATATCATTCAAGCCAAAGACTTTTGCCAAAGTTGTCAGCGATAAATCATAATCGCTGTAATGTTCATGGATGTATGCAATCATACTTTTGAACTTTTCACTCTGCGCGTTTTCATCAAGAGCCTTGATGCTCTCGCAGGTTGCAAAAACAAAGTCGTGCACATATTCAAAAAAGCTCTTAACCGTAAAGCCAATGGTTTTATAATCGATGCATTCATCATCGCCAAAAAACAATTGTCTTACCTTATTGAGGGAACTGTTGATTTCGCGAATCAGTTCTTCCAGCTGTTCTCCTGACAGAGCTCTGTTGTTGATATTCTCTTCATAAACAATATCGAAAATCCGCATGGTTTCTTCCCAGTTTCCACAGGAGATATTTTTAATAATTTTATCTTCCAGCTCTATGGGATAATAGTACATGGTTTTTTCATCCGGAAGTTCTTTACTGAACAAAATTTCCATCTGTCCGGTAAGGCTCTTATACGAAATCACCCGCATCGCTTGTTTTAACGATTCGGATATTTCATACACAGACTCTGTGACGGTTCCTGCACCCAGAATGACCTCCATACGATAATGGAAAAAGATATCCGTATTCATTTTGGCACAGCTTCCTCTGAGTTGTTCACAAAAGGCATCTTCTTCCTCATCAAAGTTAATCAGGACAATCATCGTTTTGGCATCTGCGATATACACATAAATCTTTCTTTGGATATACTCCTCCAGCGTATTGATGAAGAACATCTTTTTGTTCTTTTCGCCTTCCAGATTATAAATTGCCTTGGACCGCAACACCAGAACCATAAATTTCTTTTGGGTAAAGCTCAGGTTGCTTTCTTTCATTACACTGTGAATATCATTTTCATTGGCAATATCACCGTAAAAAAGCATATGCAACGCCTTGTAATCCGCCACTTCTCCCATCTTTTTCACATTATCTTTCAGGGCAGTATTTTCATCCAAGACCTGTCCTAGATACGGCTGCAGGATTTCAAACTCATTGGTTTTCAGCTTGGTAGAAAAGAAATCTGACCCATCAATACCCAGCAGCTTAATCACCTGAAAACAAGCTTTATTCTTCTTGTAAGTAAAATAAAGACAGATGCACATTCCCAAAAGGAACGCAAGAATGCTGATTGTGTTGAGTAAAGTATTAAACCTTGACACCTCACTCAGGACATATTCCTGATTCACAAAAAGGGTATACCGCCATTTATTTTGGGCGCTGGTCATATCAAACCGGTACATCTGGTCTGGTCCTATCTTTGCTTTTTGATACCCTTTGCTGTCTGCGTGATACAGGATGCTTTCATCTTTATATTTGTCCCCTTTTTTCAAGACAAGATCCCCAACTGTGTTATACACGTACAGTTCTCCCTTGCCTTTTTCCAGCAACAAATCAAAATAAGAGGTCAATTCTTCCGCACGGATCAAGGTGGTAATGGTGCCGTCGTTTTTGGTAGGATTGTATATGGGAACATTCCTTCGGTACGGCAAGATAGCAATGTTCCTGTTATCTACCAGATATTCCTGTTGCTTCCCATAGGCTCCCTTTGGTGCCCCTAAAGCAAGTTCTTCCTCCCACGATTCGGGAGTATAGCCCTGAATGGGTCTGCGTGTTTCATAATAATCTTTGGCATCATAATAAATGCCATCGAGGGTAATTAAAAGTCCTGACTTTCTGCTGTATATGTATAAATGGTCAATCAGCTCATTTTCCGCAGGATAAGAGCTGAGGAGTTTTTGCACGCCGACCGATTCCTCATAGGTCAACTTTTCATCCGAGAAAAACTTGGAAAAATTGGTGTTCTGAGAGATACTGTCCACCATATCTTCAACCCGTTCAATATCACCGTCGATAACACGGATATTGTTTTCGATATTATTTGCCAGCAAGGATATCCACTTTTCTTCATTGTTGTGAATCACATAGACATTAGAAATCAACCAAATCAAAATCGGGATCAACAAAACGCTGGCATAAGGTATAATAAGCCCGATAAAGTTTTTGTCCATTCTGAAAATATTTCCGCGTTTCATTATCTCCCTCCTTTGTTTTTATAAATCAACCAATGGTGTAATTTTAGCATATCGATTACAAAAAGTCAAACAACCGCTCGTAGAATCCAAAAAATGATTGCTTGTCAAATTTTGTGCGTTGCCAAACAAATTGCCCCTCGATATAATTATCATAGAGTTTTAGAAATAAATTGACAAAAGGGTGTTTGAGATGAACAAAGACACAATTCTTTCCGGTATCCATATCGGTGAGCATTCCTTTGATCCAGATGCGGTGATTGAAGAAATCCAAACGCGTTGTATCGACAAAAAAATGAATTTTGTTACCATAAGACCCCCAATGGAAGAATCGGTTCCTCAGGAATATTTTATCAAGTGGGCAAAGTTTTTGGCAGAAAACAAAATTTATTTTGTTTTTCTGTTCGCTGTCCAGCATCCGCCAAAGGATGCCGACTGCCATCTCACCAAGGAAACCATTGCCGAAATCAAGCGTATTGCAGGGAACTACTTTATCGGCGATATGCTCGGGGAAACCGGCAGTTCGTTTGCCTGCAAATTCCCGGGTTATTACAATATGGGTCTGGGGAAAGGAAAGGATGATTTTATTCCCGACTGCAATATTCCTGATATGGAGGTTGCGCACCTGAAGTACATCGACTATGTGAGCAAATTCATTGAAGTAGGAAAGCAGCTTGAGATGCCGGAAATCATTTCCACAGAGGCTACCAACCTGAATAAATACAATTTGGAAGCAGGGACCACCATTCCTGCCTTGGAGCTGATGTGCGGAAATCCCGAAATTCTTGTTTCTTCTACCCGCGGTTTGGCGCGGGTCTATGATTCCATAATGTGGGGAACCTACATTGCCCACGAATGGTACGGCGGGATGCGTCACGATGATGCCTTAAAGAAAAAGCGGCTGGAGCTTGCTTATAAATACGCATACCTCGCAGGCTCTCAAATGTTCTGCTTGGAAAGCGGTGACGAAGCCATTGATTCTTATGGTTATCAATACGACAGCAACAGTCCTGTATGTCAGGACTATCAGCGGGTACTCGCAGAATTCACCGAATTTCTCCACAAGGACGAGCGTCCCAGTGGCGGTCCAAAGACAAAAATTGCATTTGTGCAAGGAAATCACGACGCTTGGGGCGGTTGGGGCGGAAGCTCTCTCTGGAATCAGTTCCAGCGTCCCGAATGGGGACACAACGAGGCGGAATACAGTTGGCGGCTGTTGGAGGAAATTGGAAAAAAACGGGATTGGAATGATATTGCAAACTTTGGAGAAAGGGACCTAAGTGCCTTGCCGGCTTACGGAATGTACGATATCATCCCTGCCGAAGCTCCAAAAGAAAAATTGCGCCAATATGACTATCTGATTTTCGTCGGGTGGAACAGTATGACCGATGAAATCTATGAAAATCTGCTTGATTATGTAACAAATGGCGGAAAACTGCTTATGACCGCCGCCCATTTGAACTATAATGTCGCACGGAACAGCAAGCTGATGTTGTTAGACAATCAACGTCTGGAACGGCTGTTTGGTTGCCACTTCGACGCCGAAGCAGCCTTGACCAATGCCGGTGTAAAATTTGCATTGAACAGCCACGCCAATTTAAACTATCCCGGAACGAAGGATAAAGTCTGTGACCCCATCTATTCATCGGGTTACATCTCCTACATCAAATGCAACCTGACGAGAGGGTATCCGGTGGCGGAATTAAGCCAAAGCTTTTTGAACGAGCAAGAGGGTCTTCCCTATATCATTGAAAACAAGGTCGGCAGAGGCATCGCAACCCTTGTTTGCAGCGCAAACTATCCCGGGAATCCTGCACTTTACCCCCTTTACCGTACCATTGTTCGCGAAATCATTACCCAAAGTGCAAGAAATGCGGACATCAGGGTCACCTCCAATGGTGCTCTCCGGTATGCGGTTTATGATACGGGGAAAATTTATCTTTTGAATACGGATTATGATTTTCCCATTGATGTTCTTATTGAAACAAAAAGTGGCACGCACAGGGAATCCCTGGCTCCCCTTGAATTGAAATCTGTAATTTTATAGGAGGCAATGATTGACCATGGATTACAAAAAATACTTAACGGAGAATGTTCTTCCTTTCTGGATGGATAATGCAATGGATTATGAAAACGGTGGCATCTTCACCTGTATCGACAAAAATGACAAGGTGTATGACACCACCAAAAATGTATGGTTTCAGGGACGGGCACTTTGGACCTATGCAATGGCATACAACACCATCGACCAGAACCCTGAATATCTTAAGGTTTGTGAAAACCTTTATGGTTTTTTGTCAAAATGCACCGACGCAAACGGGCGGATGCCCTTTCTGGTTCGCGCTGACGGAACTACCATCGTCAAGCGGGACTATTATTACAGCGAATCCTTTGCGGCAATCGGTTGTGCCCAATATTACAAAGCAACCGGCAAACAGGAGGTCTGGGAAAGCGCAGAGCGTTATTTTGATATTTGTTATTCCCTTTACAAAGATCCTAAAACGCGGACACCTGAGCTGACCCAAGAGTTTGAACCCTGCAAGGTTTTTGGGGTAAGTATGATTATGCTTTCTACCGCACAGTTTATGCGCAATGTGGGAATCAACACCGAAAAATACGATGCGGCAGCCAATGACGCGATTGAGGAAATGAAAAACGGCGGTTATATTCACGATGACATCAAAACCATTATTGATTATGTGGATTTGGACGGCAATCTGCGGGATACCCCCAAGGGGAGAACCTTATGCCCCGGTCACGCCTATGAAGCCGCTTGGTTTATTCTGCTGGAGGGCGAGATTAAGAACGACGACAGCATCCGCCTGCTTGGCAAAAAAATTCTGGATTACGCAATGCCGGAAGGCTTTGAAAAAGAGACCAGTATCATTCCTACCTGCCGTGATATCCACGGAAGACCCCTGATGATTTTAGAGGAGGGTGTTCTGCGTTGGTGGCCCCAAAACGAAGCCATCATTGCTTATGCCCTTGCGTACAACATTTTTAAGGAAGAAAAGTATAAAAAGCTTTTTGCGCAGATTCAGGATTACGCATTTGAACATTTTGCGGACAAAACCGGCAGAGAATGGTTTGGATATATCAACTATGACGGAACCGTCTTTGAACCGCTCAAGGGTGACAAGATGAAGGGTCCCTTCCATCTTCCCAGAATGTTGATGGCTCTTATCTCTTTGGAAGAAACCGGAAGCATTTTGCAATATATTTCATAAGAAAAGAACCCTATTGGTACTTCACCAATAGGGTTCCCGTTATGCTTGTTCTATTTGATGATAGGTATCAGAACAGCAGCATCCTTATTCAGGTTCTCCGGTTCTGCATCTTTGACAAATTCAATCATCAAATGGTAATCCTGTTCTTTGATATCTCCAAAATACTGTTCCAACCGGTCGGAAATCCCCTCAAGCAGGATATAGCTTTCTTCTTCATTCCAGTTCTGCACATGCATATTTCCAATACAGTAAGGAAGCACCTGATTTCTGTTTGCAAGATTCTCTTCTACGCTGATATTTCCCTCCGGCTGCCAATAGAGCCCTACATTGGGGCAGTTGATTCGTTTGATCAGAGAAACTGCACTTTCTGCGGTTTCGGTCAGGGTATAGGAATGATACTCAAAACCCAGCTTGATGTGATGCGCTGCTGCCTGGTTTGCCATAGCAATGGTGTTCTTCACCACGCAATCCACATACGCCTCGTCGCATTCCTTGGGAGATTTGTTTCCTGCCCAAATCCGGATAATCGGTGCGCCCAACTTGATTGCCACCTGTAAGGTCTTGTCACAGTCCTCCGGATCAGTCATATTGCAGTAGGCACCCAAGGAAAATATCTCCAATCCGTTCTTGCGAGATGCTTCTTTGATTCTCTCAAGAAAGGTATCATCCGTCAAGGACGCGTGGGTTTCGGATACTCCCCACTCAATACCGTCAATGCCTGCCTCTTTTGCATATTTTGCCGTTTCTTCGATACTTCTATCCCTGAATGTCAGGGATGTCATTCCAAGTTTCATCTTGTTTCCTCCTTTTTAGCTATTGACGCTTTGTCTAACTGTATTCAGCATCTCGGTCACATACTTTTTCAATATGAGATAGCGTTTACCCTCCGGTCTGATCACCATGAGATTTCTTTCATCATAGTCATAATAGGTTGCTTTTTCAATTCGCTCGTCTGTGGTATGGAAGGTGATTTCACAAACCTTTTGACTTGTTTTTGCATTCTCTTCTGCTACCGCAGTAAAGGAGAGTCCAATGATTGCCTGATAAGCGCTTTTGAACACACTGTCCTTAACATCGGTTCCATTGATGCGATAAGACTTATTCTCTCCCTCACGCACAATCGCGAGCGTATAGGTTTCTCCATCTGCAACCACCTCAACAGACTGAATCTGGTCGATGCTATAAATATGTGCAAACTTCTGCACCAAATCAAAGGGCTTGAGGTCCTTTACTGCATCAAGCACATCCGGTTTCATGGTAAAGATGAATGGATTCTCATTATAAACCGCATAGATATTGCCATCTTCTGCGATATCTCCCAGCATTAAGGAATGCGTATTTTCTTGGGTTCGAATCACAATCTCATACCCCTTGCCGATTCCATACACTTCGGCTTGGTTTCTATCCTCGCTGATAAAATCAACCACAGTAATGGTATTTTCAAAAGGTTTGAGCATTTCTTCAAACAAATCAATCCGGATTTGCTCCTCATAAGGATAGACCATCATTTTGTCCGAGGTAATAAATTCTGCAGAGGCATCATTCATGGGATTGCGCTTGACCTCCAACACCTTTGCTCCACCCTGATACAAGGTAAAGCCGTCCATATTGGCAACATCGATGCTTCCTAAATTTCTCTCTCTGAAATCATCGGGGGTTTTCTGCATATGCTCTGCAATATGCATAGGAACGGTAAAGACCGTGTTCTCCCCCTTTTTCATAAAATAGTAGGTGGAATCTACCGACACCCCGCTACCGAGCAACAAGGTATTGGTGCTACCGTCGGTATTGCAAATGGTCACTGCGTTTTCCGTCTCTTCAAGACCAAACTCTGCAAGATTGGTAAGTCCGCTGCCGATTTCCCTTACCGCAGCGATTTCTGTAAAAGAAAACACCGTGGATTGCAGCTTTGCCTGAGAAAGTGCCATATGGGGAAATTCTGGAATCTCCCAGAATCCATCCTCTCCGCGCACAAGGGTAAAGTTGGGGAATGCAATCTTTGCAATTTGTTCCGGTTCTATCCGGAAAATTTCTATTGTTTCAGCAAGTTTTACCGCATCGGTCTGCTCCGGTTGCCACTTGACCGCCCAGAGATATGCGCCGCCAAGGAGCGCAAGAACAACGATTGCGACGATGAGGTTGCGTATCATTTTTTTATTGATTGCCATTACCGATATCTCCTCTCGAGCCATACAATCAACCCCGCAAGGATGATCAAAATGGGAAGTACATACTGAAGCAGCACGGTCACCAACGCCACCTGTCCCTGGGTCATGGTAAGGTTGGTTTCGCTGATGAGCTTTGCACGGATATTCATATTGTTTTCCGTCTTGGTAAGATAGCCAACAGCGTTTAGGATGAAATCTCCGTTTGCATAGCTGGATTCCTGCAAAATTCCGTTATACTCAATGGCCGAAAGAGAACCAATGACCATAATGCCACTTCCACTAAAATCAGCCATTTCCGAAAGCGCTGCAATGGTGAGCGGCCCCTCGTGGTCCCCCTCTTCCTTTTCCATGGTTTCCGATGCAAAGTTTACCTTGCCCCAAGAATCTTTCGTGGTGGTGAGCAGCGGTGTCAATTGGGTATGCCTGATATTCTGGTCATTCAACTCCAGACTTCCTACCGAGGGCATAATATAAATCATCTTTCTTTCTATCAGTCGCTCGGTAATCTGGTGCTTTTCAAAAGACGGGATGGGAATCGCCAACCCTTGCATACTGGCAGTCCGGTCGGGATTGTTCTCTACAACAAAATCATTTCTTGGAACAACACCCCACTCGGCAAGATATCCGTTCAACCTTTCTAAAGGTTGTTGACCAGGTTCAAAAGCAAACAAGGCTTTGCCTCCACCGTCCAGATAGCGATCAAGGGCATCGATTTCTTCTGCCGTCAAATCCTGTGCTGGCGCCAACACAACGAGAAGTGCCGCATCCTGCGGGATTCCTGCAACACCAATATGAATATTTTGACATTCATATCCATTTTCAGTAAGTGCGGTTGCAAGCTGAACCGAGGTAAATTCATCATGACCTTCCACAAAGTAAACCTTGGTCGCACCTGCCTTTCCGGTGACCTGCATTACCGCTGCGGTGATTTTCTTCTCCATATCGATGCTGGTTGCTCCGGTGTACTTGTTGGTGGTATACATCTCTTCCATCGGGATCACCTTTACCTGATCCCCGCACTCCAAAATCATAGAGCCTGCGCTGATTGCTTCACCTTGGGTTTCATATTTTTTGGCAAAACCCGGATTGGTATAAGGGTCTATATAAGTTACCTTGAAGTTCTTGCTGAGTGCCTCATACTTGGAAAGGTATTCCTGTGCATAGGTAATATATTCATTTGCATTGGTGTTCGTGGGATACAGGGCATAAACTTTAATTTCCTGATCCAGACTTTCCATCATTTCCTTGGTGTGTTCTGAAAATTCATAAACCCTGTCGCGGGTCAAATCAATCTTCATGGGCACCTTTCCGGCTATGGTTGAAATCACGGCATTCACAAGAATGACTGCGGCAACCGTCACAAGGGTAACAAGCAATGCATTGATTCCAAATTTGGTATTTCTTTTCATGGCGGTTCCCTCCTGTCAGCTATATCTGCGTTTTTCAATGACCCGTACTGTTAAAAACAGGAACACAAAGATGACGCTGAGATAATAAATAATGTTTGTGATATTCAAAATCCCGTTCTGGAAATCATAAAACCGATTCAAAAGGGAAAGCCATTGTGCCACTGTAAACAGAATGGGATTGGAAAAATTACCTGCAATCCATTCCATAAAGTAAACCAACAACAAAACACCGAAGGTGGCAACGGCTGATATCATCTGATTTTCGGTCAGGGATGAGATAAAGACTCCAATCGCCACAAAGGCGCCCCACAAAAGGATAAACCCTACATAGGAGCCTATCATTTCCCCGACAGGTGGCTGTCCAAAGAGAAACAGAGTGATTGGAAAAACCAGCGAAACCGCAAGGGTAATTCCGAAAACCGACATGGCTGCCAGATACTTCCCCACAACAATTTCGGGGATGCTCACCGGTGCGGTCAATAACAACTGGTCTGTCTTTTTGTTCTTCTCCTCTGCGAGCAGGCGCATGGTCAAGATAGAAACGAGGAACAAATACACAATGTTGATTTTGGAAAACAACAGACTGATGTCTGCAACCTGATAAGCAATGGGTCCTGTGAGGAAAAACATTGCCGACAGCAGCATAAACACACCCACAAAAATATAACCGATGGGGGAAAGAAAATAGCCTTTTAATTCTTTCTTAAATATCGCTTTCATTCTCTTTCGCCTCCTCTTTGGGTTGAGTTGTTACCTTGATAAAGATTTCCTCCAAGGTCAATTCCAATGACTTGAATTCAATCAGCGGGACCTCTGCCTTGGCAAAGGCGTTAAAGATTTCCGCCCGCAAATCCAGATTGTCACAAAATGCAATGACAAAATCCGAGGTTCCTTCTTCCAAGGTTTTTAAGTAATGTATCGATTTCATTCCGTCAACAGATTGGAGAATCTTTTCGGCAACCTCTTTTTCTGCACAGGCACGGATGAGATATTTTCCTTTTTCGCCAATGCTTGCCGACAGATTTTCAAGGGTATCCATTGCAACAATCTTTCCCTTGTTGATGATGGTCACACGGTCACAGATTGCAGTTACCTCCTGAAGGATATGCGTACTGAGAATCACCGTGCGATTTTCGCCAAGAGTCTTAATGACGTTACGGATTTCAATAATCTGCTGAGGGTCAAGACCCACGGTCGGCTCGTCCAGAATCAGCACCTCCGGATCCCCGATGAGTGCCTGCGCAAGCCCCACTCTTTGCTTATAGCCTTTGGAAAGGTTTTTGATCATCCGGTCTGCCACATGGTTGATTTTTACAACCTCCATAATCTCAGAAAGATGCTTTATTTTCTCTTTTTTCACTTTTTTCAGTTCATAAACAAAGCCAAGATACTCCTTTACCGTCATATCCAGATACAGAGGCGGATTTTCCGGCAGATAACCGATTTTCTTTTTCGCAACCTTCTGGTTTTCGAGGATATCTTCCCCGTCCACCGTTACGCAGCCCTCAGTTGCAGATATGTATCCGGTAAGAATATTCATGGTTGTGGATTTTCCGGCACCATTGGGACCGAGAAATCCCATAATTTCCCCCCGCTTGACCTTTAAGTTGATACCATCAAGGACCTTTTTGGATCCATACTTCTTGGTCAAATCATGGATTTCAATCACGGCATCCCCATCTGTGGGATGTACCTTATTGTAGTTTTCCATCTCCATTTTTCCCCTCCACTTCATACATTTAGTATAGCATAATGTGCAACTATGTGCAATAGTTTCCCCACCCAAAAATTGTCCACAACGAACCTTAGGTTCGTTGATCATATCAAACATTTCACCGAAAGGAGTCCGATGTATGTACGGAAAATTTATCAAAAACACAGCAGGCTATGAAATCAACTCTCTGGATATGAAAACCTCCTGGGAATATATCTATGAGAACAAGGACATTCTCCTGAAAATGGATCAGTTTGGTCCTGTTTACGCACAGGCAAATCCGCCGGGGGATATTATGCTTTTCAAAAGAGAGCAACACCAAAAATACGCGCCTTGGCAAATCAATATTTGGAACAAAACAGATCATATCTCTTTCTCCA
This sequence comes from Clostridia bacterium, assembly GCA_017397725.1. Classification (GTDB taxonomy): domain Bacteria; phylum Bacillota; class Clostridia; order Monoglobales; family Monoglobaceae; genus Ructibacterium. The sequence goes on along the minus strand of JAFQIA010000005.1, from coordinate 26,836 downwards.
ATTTCTTTAAGCCAAACAACCTTGGTCTTGCTGAAAAGCCAAACCATTTAAGCATCTGTTTTAAGCCGGAAACCGCAACCTATTCCTTTGACTACTCCGGTTTGCAATGCGAAACCACCTTTTTTGTACCAAGCAAAGGAACCACCATCGTCTGCAAATGCAAAGTGAAAAACATCTCCGAAAAAATGTTGGAGATTAGCCTCCGTCCTCATCTGGTTCCATATCTCAACGAAGCCATTATGGCGCCTTGGGATAAATATGATTGGTATCTGGACACCACCTTTGACAGCGCCCAGATTCCTTATTTCAAAACCGCTTTGATGGACGCCGATGCCAACGCCAGCAAACGCAGACAAGCCTTCTTTGCATTGTCCGCCGAAAACCTGACTGCACGGGAGCTGAGTCTGGAAAAATATCTTGGTATTGGGGATATCACCAATCCGGAATATGTCTACACAGATGACACGAGAATCTACGGATATCCTCCTGTTTATGCCGCACTTTATGACCTCAACCTGGCTCCCGGTGAAGAAAAAACATTCATGCAGGTTTTGGGTCTGGACCACGAATCGGTGTTAAGCTTTTTTGACGATACGCACTACCAGAAGAGTGTTTCTAACCGGCAGAAAGAATTTCAAAACCTTTTTCAAATCAATCGGGTAGAAAGCCATTGCCCCGATTTTGACTACTATGCCAACTACTGGATTCCGCTTCAAATGAAGTGGGTTGCATCCTTAGACCGCGGCTGGCCAACCGGTATGCGTGGCTCCCGTGACTCTGCGCAGGATTACGCGGCGCTGCTCTATATCGATACCGATGCTTGCAAAGAAATCATCCTCACTATGCTGGAGTGTCAGCGTAACGACGGTTGGTTCCCCAGACAGTATTCTGCCAAGGGAAAACACGGAAAACACGATTTGCGAACCCATGTCGATGGTGGCGCCTTCTTTATAGAGTTTATCTGGAAGTATCTTGCCCACACCCAAGACTTTGCACTTTTGGAACAAACCATAGAATGGCTTGACAGCGAGAAAAAGTCTACCGTATTAGACCATATCATCAAAGCGGTGGAATATTACATTGCCGAAGAAAATCTCGGAGAACACGGACTTTGTAAAATAAGAGGCGGGGATTGGCTCGACTCGGTCAATGCTGCCGGACTGAAGGGCAGAGGCGAATCGGTTACGGTCAGCGCACAAACTGTGATGTCCTTAAAATATCTTGTAGACATTTTGAACCATATCGGCGTTGCTTTTGATGCAGAAAAGTATTTAGCCAAAGCAGAGGAAATCAAGCTTGCCCTCAACAAATACGCCTACAATCCTGACAACTATTACAATGGAACATTCAATGACAACGGAAAATGGATTTTCTCAAACAATGACCCCGATGGAGAAAAACGGATTTATGGCGTTTCCAACTACTACGCCATTATAGCCGGCGTTGCCGATGAGGAACAGACAAAAAATGTGCTTACCCAAATCGAATTTTTGAAATCTGACAAAGGGTATCGGCTGTTCTATCCCTATCTTGGAAAAACTCCTATCGACGGAGTCGGTCGGGTTGCCAGCGGAGATACTCCTCCTTTCCTTGCAGAAAACGGCAATGTCTATAACCACGGCTCTCAAGGATTTCTTGCCCGTGCATTGGCTGTTGCCGGCGATGGAGATCGTTTGTACGATGTGTTAAAGTGGCTGATGCCCTATGACACCGAAAAACATCCCACCGAAAAGGCGTATACGCCTCCCTATGCCATTGTGAACTGCTGGCAACAACTCCCCGAATTTGACCATCGTGGACTGATGTGTTTCCTGACCGGAAGTGTGGCTATGGCAATGCGCGGAATTTATGAGTTTATGTTTGGTATTCAGCCAACCCTTGACGGCCTTGAAATTTCTCCGTGTCTCAGTGCCCATATGCCATCGGTCAATGCAACATTTTCTTTCCTGGGCAAAGAATACACCTTAAGCATCAATCATACAGAAATCTCCCTGAACGGTCACAAGCTCACCAAAAAAAGAAAGAATCTCATTACCGGAAAGGATGTTTCTTACATCGACTATCCTGCATTGAAACTTCTTTAGAAAAAAATAAAAGCCCGCTTTGCGGGCTTTTATTTTTAAATTAGTCATCGATGCTGTTGTCGGTTGCTGTTTCAAAGATTGCCACAACCTCCTGAGAGGGCGCCTTGTCAAGCAAGGTGGCAATCACTGCTGCGATTGCGCCAATCACAAAGCCGGGGATGATTTCATAGATACCGGTAATTTGTGTCAATGTTGCGCCGCCAGAAATCGGGAGCCACAGCCAAAGCATATCTACCAATGCACCTACAATGATACCTGCTACTGCACCTTTGTATGTAAATCTCTTCCAGAACAGGGAGAACAAAACCGCAGGACCGAATGCTGCACCAAAGATACCCCAAGCATTGGAAACCAGATTCATAATTGCTTGCGCTGCTTTACCCTGACTGCTTGCAATGAAGTATGCAACCACGGCAATTACCATAACAATGATACGGCTAACCCACAGCATTTCCTTGTTGGAAGCATTCTTTCTAATAATCGGCTTATAAAGGTCACTGGCAAAAGAAGACGCCGCAACCAGAAGCTGAGAGTCTGCTGTGGACATGGATGCTGCAATGATGGCTGCCAGCAACAAACCGGCAATAAATGCGGGGAATACATCCCGCGCAAGCTCTACAAAAATCAAGGACTGCTTGCCCTCTGCCAGCAATACTGCAGACAGGTCGGTACCATTGGAATATACAAACATTCTGCCAAAGTATGCAATCACGATGGTTGCTGCCAAAGAAAGCACCACCCAAATAATTGCAACGGTTGCAGACTTTTTCACCATAGAAGGCTTTTCGATTGCCATAAAGCGAACAATGATATGGGGCATACCAAAATACCCAAGACCCCAGCCAAGACCGGAGATAATATCCTTCCAGCTTGCATTGAAGAAGTTTGGCACAAACTCAAATTCTTCCCCATTGGGGCCCTGATAGATGGTGCTCAGTGCCGCCGGGTCTAAATTCTTGGTAAAGCCCACCACAATCGGCACAATCAAAAGCGCCGCAAGCATCAGCAAGCCTTGGAAAAAGTCGGTCCAACAAACTGCGTTAAATCCACCCAAAAAGGTGTAAACCACAACGATAGCTGCAAAAATCAGCATGGCACTGCTTCTGCCAAGTTCCGGAACCAAAGTGGTAAACACATCAGCGCCTGCCACAAACGCAGATGCAACATAGATGGTAAAGCATACCAAGAACACCACTGCACAAATCAGGCTCACCGTATGGCTCTTGGATGCGAAACGATTGGACAGGTATTGGGGCAAAGTAATGGCATCCCCTGCTGCTCTGGAGAACTTGCGCAGTCTTTTTGCAACAAGAATCCAGTTTGCCGCAGTACCGATTGCAAGACCGATACCAATCCACGCCTGGCCAAAACCAAATGCCAGAATACTACCGGGGAGTCCCATCAACAGCCAAGCACTCATATCTGATGCCTGTGCGCTCATTGCGGTAACCCACGGCCCCATCTGGCGGCCGCCTAAGAAATAATCTTTTTCCGTTGCCACTTTAGACTTGAAGAAAAAGTAAATGCCGATGGCAATCATTGCCACAAAGTATAATGCAAATGCTAAAATATCCATGTTTCTATCTCCTTTTTGCTACATTTTCTTATACTGCCTTGTATTATAGCATAGAATTTTCCAAAAATCAACAGAGAACTAAGTATAGACTGTATTCTATACTTAGTTCTCTGTTTTTGAGTTTAAATATTTATTTTTCCAAGAAAAACAAAAAGACGATTTACCGACGAATTTCTGACAAAAACATAGGCATCATCTTCTGCGCATAGGAAGACAGGGAGTACTCTCCATTGCAAAGACACCAGTCATAAATCAACGCCCGCTCCCCCATTGCATAAAACTTGACAATTTCGTTAGCGGTCATCTTGTCGGTCAGTTCTTTGTTCTGCTGACCTTCCGCGACAATTTTTTTCAACAACTTGTAATAAAGACGCTTGTTGTCAAGTAGATGCTTTTCTCCTTTGGTAATCAACTGGGTGGAATAAAGTCTGGTCAAAAGGTCGATATCGATGCGATCCTCAATCATAGAAAACAGGCGATTATTCAAGAATAAAAGCTTTTCAAAGCTCCCCATTTCTTCCGGCATACTGTTTTGCAGTTTGAGATACTCCTCATCAAAGATATAGGACAAAGAACCAAGGAGCGCATCCTTGCCTTCAAAATAGTGATAAAATGACCCTTTGGAGGTTCCGGATTTTTCGATAATCTCTTCTACCGTGGTGTCCTCATATCCCTGCTCATAGAACAAATCCCACGCCGCATTGATAATCTTCCCTTTGGTATTTCTTTCATTCTTCTTTGCCATAGTTTCTCCTTCTTCCACCGAGCAAACTTTTTACTTACTCGTTTTCAAAAAGCGGTGTGGAAAAATATCGCTCCGCAGTGTCCGGAAGGACAGTAACCACCGTTTTGCCTTTGCCCAGCTTTTTCGCAAGTTGAATCGCCGCTGCTACATTGGTTCCGCTGGAAATTCCGCACATAATTCCTTCTTTTGACGCCAAATCCTTGGAAATTTGGATTGCCTCTTCATCCTTGACGATACAAATGTCATCATAAATATCCTGGTTCAGTATCTCAGGAATAATCCCGTCACCGATACCCATCTGCAAATGTGTGCCGATAGAACCGCCGGACAAAATTGCCGCATCTTCCGGCTCTACTGCCCAGATGGTCATATCCGGGTTTTCCGCTTTCAGGGTTTCTCCGATTCCGGTGATAGTTCCTCCGGTGCCGATACCGGAACAGAATCCGTGAATGGGACCTCCCACCTGTTCCAAAATTTCCTTTCCTGTCTGGATTCGCTGTATTTCTACATTGGCAGGATTCTCAAATTGTTGCGGCACAAACACATTGGGGTCTTCTTGTTCCATAGCCAGTGCCATCTGCAAACATTCTTCAATACAGGCACCGATGTTGCCGGCATCGTGTACCAAAATTACCTCTGCACCATAGTGCTTGACCAATTTTCTCCGTTCCTCACTAACAGAATCCGGCATAATAATCTTGGTCTTGTAGCCAAGAACCGCACCGACCAACGCAAGTCCAATTCCCTGGTTACCGCTGGTAGGCTCTACGATTACCGAGTCGAGTGTTAACTTTCCCTTGGCCTCTGCATCCTTAATCATATTATAGGCGGTTCTGGTTTTGATGGATCCGCCTACATTCAATCCTTCTATCTTAACCAGAATATCCGCTCCGTCTTCAGGTGAAAGTCTGTTAAGTTTCACCATAGGTGTGTTTCCAATGGCTCCTAAAATGTTTTCATACACCATACTAGGCACCTCCAATTTCTATATTATATGATAAACGTTCCTATGTGGTAAGTCAATTTATTGAAAAAAGCACCGACAAAAGTCGGTGCTTTTCATGGCTGCCTGATCAGGATTCGAACCCGAACAAAATGAGTCAGAGTCATTTGTGCTACCCTTACACAATCAGGCAATATATGGTGCGAGCAGTGGGACTTGAACCCACACGCCATAAGCACACGCCCCTCAAACGTGCCTGTCTGCCGATTCCAGCATGCTCGCATCTTCCGAGGCATCGTTCGCACCTAAATCGTGCCAACTCACTTATTATAATAAGATGCCTCGGTTTTGTCAAGTCTTTTTTTAAATTTTCTTTTATTTTTTTCCAAAAGTTCCAATCATCTTTCCTGCCTGAATCACAACGGTGGGGAGCAGCGCCAAAATTCCAATCATTCCTACCTGCATCGCAGAAAGTGCCTCCGCCGCAAACAGACTCCGCAGTCCTGGAATCAGGAACACCAGTCCCAATAACAGGACTCCCAAAAAGAACGCGCCTACGCTTGCTTTGTTGCTCCAAAGCTTTAGGGCAAACAGAGATTCTTCGCCCCGACAGTTGAACCCGTGAAACAAGCGTGCCAAGGTCAGTGTTGCAAACGCCATAGTTCTTGCCATCTCAGGGGTTTGAGAAAGTCCCGCAAAATATGCGCCAAGAGTGACCGCCCCAATCAACACACCTTGTATACCAATGGTCAAAAAGCTCTTTTTGTTTAAAATTCCTTCTTTGGAATCTCGGGGTGGTTGGTCTAAAAGGTTATCACGAGTAGGTTCCATACCGATAGCAATGGCAGGCAAGCTGTCAGTAAGCAAATTGATAAAAAGCAGATGCACCGCCATAAAAGGAACCGGTAGTCCCAACAAAGAGGTAATCAGCACGGTAATAATTCCTGCCGTATTGCCCGAGAGCAAAAAGCCAATGGCATTCTTGATATTGGCATAGACGCCTCTTCCGTTCACTACCGCTTTCACAATGGTCGCAAAGTTGTCATCGGTCAGAATCATCGACGCCGCATCCTTGGCAACTTCGGTTCCGGTGATACCCATGGCAACACCAATATCCGCCCGTTTTAGCGCCGGTGCATCGTTGACACCGTCACCGGTCATGGATACAATCTTTCCCTTTTCCTGCCACATTCTCACAATACGAATTTTATGTTCCGGCGAAACTCTGGCATAAACCCGAATCCGTTCCAGCTTTTCTGCCAGCTCCTCATCAGTCATGGCATCCAGTTCGGTGCCCTCCACCGCAAGGTCACCCTCTTCCATAATCCCAATCTGTCTTGCAATGGCAGATGCCGTAATCTTATGGTCGCCGGTAATCATCACCGTCTTGATTCCCCCACGCTTGGCATCCAAAACCGCCTGCATGGCCTCTGTTCTTGGAGGATCCATCATAGAAATCAAACCCACAAAGGTATAATCTTGCTCGTCCTCCAAAGAAATTTCGGTTCGGTCCCCAAGGCTCCGCAATGCAATACAAAGAACCCGCAGTCCTTTTTCAGACAAGGACTGATTGGCATCGGTAATTTTTTGAACATCTTCTAAGGTGATGGGTTTTACACCATCCTCGGTCAAAATTCGGGTCACACGCCCCAAAATCACATCCACCGCACCCTTGGTACAGAGGACATTTCCCTCTTCCATTTGATGCAGGGTACTCATCAGCTTGCGGTCTGAATCAAAGGCAATCTCTGCAATTCGGGGATGCTGATTTCGATACTCCACTGCATCAACGCCAAACTCTGCCGCCATAGAAACCAACGCCGTTTCCGTGGGATCGCCCAATTCTTTGCCGTCTACCACTTGGGCGTCATTGACCAGAATCGCCTCCTTTAAAAGCATATACTGCGCATTGCTGGTCAAATCCAAAGCTTCCTGGCGGAAGAACTTTCCTCCGGCATACATTTCCTGAACCACCATGCGATTCTGGGTCAGGGTGCCTGTCTTATCCGAGCAAATCACCGAAACACAACCTAAGCTCTCTACCGCCTTGAGGTCTTTCATCACCGCATTTTCTTTTGCCATCTTTCCGGTCCCAATGGCAAGTACGATGGTAATGATAGAGCTCAGCGCCTCCGGAATTGCCGCAACTGCCAAAGCCACCGCAAATAAAAGTGCATCCATCACCGGCATTTGGTTATACAAAGAGAGCCCAAACACCAACACGCAAATCCCAAGAATAATGATAGCCAGCTTTTGGCTGAATTTATCCATACTCTGTTGGAGGGGTGTTTTTCTCTGGACGGTCTGATTGAGTAGCGATGCAATCTTGCCAAGCTCGGTCTGCATACCGGTTCCGGTTACCACCGCCACCGCTCTGCCGTAAGTAACCAAAGAACCTGAGAACACCATATTTTTACGGTCACCCAACGCCACCTTTTGCTCCTGAATCGCATCTGCAGTTTTTTCCACTGGTTCCGATTCGCCGGTCAAAGAGCTTTCGTTCACCTTGAGGGAATAATTTTCCAAAATTCTGGCATCCGCCGTCACCAAATCCCCCGCCTCCAGAATCAAAATGTCACCGGGCACCAGATTCTCTGACGGAATCTCCTGTCTGATATTATTTCTAAGCACCTTGGCAATGGGCGCCGAAAGCTGTTTCAGCCCCTCCAGCGTTTTTTCTGCCTTGAGATATTGTACTGTGCCTAAAATTGCATTCAGGATAATCACCGCAAAAATCACCGCTGTGCTTTCCATCTGTCCGGAAAAGGCGGAAATAACACCTGCCACAATCAAAATGAGGATCAGCAAATCTTTAAACTGTTCCAAGAAAATTTGCAGGACGCTCTTTTTCTTTTCGCTTTCCAGCCGATTCCTTCCATATCTCTCTTTTCGGTTTTGAACCTCTTCTTCCGTCAAGCCATTGGTCGATGTCTGCAACCGCACCACCGTTTCCTCCACGCTCAGGTTAAAGTATTCCATACCCATACTCCTTTCTCATTTATGTAATAAAAAAACTCCCGCAATGACCGCATAGCAATGCAGTCATACGAAAGTCTTGTCACCGCTTGGGTGCAGATTGCCGGGCCCATAGCCGTGTTGACGACAAACTGCTTTGAACTACTCCCTTTAGTATGTACCTATCTTTTATTTCTATGTATTATAACGCAAATTTTTCCTGCTGTCAAGTCACTTTATTGTTAACCTTTTCTCTCTTTGGTTGACTTTGGGGAATATTTGTATTAAAATGTGTAACATTACATACATTGAGAGGTAGATTGCAATGAAAGACAAACTTCCAAGCACATCAAGAAAACGAAGCATATTACACATTGTCCTCAGCGTCATTGTTCTGTTGGTTCTGGTTGCTCGCTTTTTGCGAGCCGATTACCATTCGGTCTTTTTGTGCCTTTTGACCTTGCTCTTGTTTAATATTCCTCAATTTGCAAACAAATTTTTCAAGGTCACCCTCCCCCGTGAATTAGAAGTCGTCATTCTGCTTTTCATTTTTGCGGCAGAAATTTTGGGGGAAATCGGCAACTTTTACAACCAAATCACTTGGTGGGACACCATGCTCCACACCATCAACGGTTTTTTGATGGCGGCCATCGGGTTTGCCCTCATCGACATTCTCAACAACTCACCCAAATTCCACATCAACCTGTCACCGGTGTTTGTGGCCGTGGTTGCCTTTTGTATTTCTATGACCATCGGTGTTTTTTGGGAATTCTTTGAATTTGGCATGGATATGCTCACGGGAACCGATATGCAAAAAGACCGGTTTATTACCAGCCTTGCCTCGGTTACCCTCAACCCTGATGGGCTCAATGATCCGGTTGCTTTTTCTCAAATTACATCCACCGATCTCCATTTTCAAAACGGAAAGGAGCTTTGCACCATTTCCGGAGGATATCTGGACATTGGTATCATTGATACCATGAAGGATTTGATTGTGAACTGCATCGGTGCTACGGTTTTTTCCACGATCGGCTATTTCTATCTGATTGGCAGAAACAAAGGTGTTTTTGCATCCAAATTTATTCCCCAATATGACATTGACCCAAACGAACAATAACAAAAGCCTCTGCGATTGCAGAGGCTTTGTGGTTTATAAAGTTTTTATGGCAGGCAAACAATTGCCCGATTCAAATCGTCTAAGGTTGCGGACTTCTTCACCGCTTTGGCAATCTTTTTCTCCTCAGGGAAATTCAGAATCATCGACAGCCAGATTTCCTTAAGTCGATGAAGGGTATACACCTCTGATTGCAGCAAGGTCAGATACCGCTCCTGTAAAAGCTTGGAAAACCGAATCAATTCCTGGGTTTCTAAAGGTTTTCCACCCTTGATTTCCCGAAAGATTGCCGGATTTTGTATGGCACCTCTTCCAATCATAACCCCGCTTAAATTGGGGTAGCTGTTTGCAATTTCTGTATAGTCCTCTGCCTGAAAAATATTTCCGTTATAGCAAAGGGGAAAGGGCACTCCCGCATAGACTTTGTCAAAGGCTTGGCGGTTGGGGACTCCCTTATAAAACTCCTCCCGCACTCTGGGGTGAACAATCAGTTCGGTGATGGGGTATTTGTGATAGACCTGAAGCAGTGCATCAAACTCCTCGTGGGAATAAAAGCCGGTTCTGGTTTTCACCGATATTTTGATATCTACGGAAGAAAAAATTTCATCCAAAAAGGCATCCAACGCCTCCGGGTCCTTCAGTGCACCGGAGCCCCGTCTCTTTTTTACCACCGTGCCGGAAGGACAGCCAAGGTTCAAATTTACCGAATCATAACCGATTTCCTGAATCTTTTTACAAAACTCCAAAAACGCTTTGGGACTGCTGCACATCACCTGAGGCACAGGCTGAACATCATTGTTTTGAGGTAGAATGTCCCGCATACTCTTGATGCTGAGCCGCTCATTGTCGGTAGGCACAATAAAGGGCGCAAAATACCTGTCACACATTCCAAAAAGCTCGGCATGGGTGTTTCGGTAGGTATAGGTCGTGATGCCCTCCATCGGCGCAAAATACAGATTCATACAAATTCCTCAAATCCTTGACTTTGTGCAAAAAGAAAATGACAATTTTGCAAGAAAATTGTCATTTCGTTTTTGCACTACAAGATTTATTATAACACATTCAAAATCCATTTGTAAATACCCTAAAAAGATTTTCTCTTATTTCCACAAAACAGGGGGTTTGATTTGTGTGAAGATGTCAATTGCAAAGGCTGAAAATCTGTGGTATAGTAGAATCAAAGAAAGGGAGGTGCAATCCAATGTACCGGTAAATCGATGACTTTGATGAAACCAGATTCGGGTTTGAAAATTTGAAAAATACACGGCGGTGTTACGCTTGATATAGATTGTAATAAAAACCCTTTTAAGCTCGGAATCGATTTCAAAAAAAGTCACCCCTTCCACCTTTTGCAGTCAACATCAAAAAAAACAAAAGTTATTCTTATGAAAGAATGTGAAAAAAGAGTGTGTGTTTGAAGTAAGGATGAGATGCAAAAGGAATTTAAGAAAGAGAGGTTAACCAAAGATGTTAGATATCAAGAACGAGCAGAAGTGACCCTTGATTGCGGGAAGCAGTCAAGGGTCACTTCTTTTTTTGAGCATAATTCTCCGTCTTTGGCAGATACTACAAAAAGATAAGGAGGTTATTATGCAGTACACAAAGCAGGAATATTTGAAATATCTGGAACAAAAATCTCCCAACAGCCCTTTATGGAAGGATACCATCTTCGCCTTTCTGTTTGGCGGAGGAATCTGTACCATCGGGCAATTTTTTTTGAATCTTTATCAGAACACCTTTTCGATGGATTCAGAAATGGCACGTACCGCCGTCAGCATTACCATGATTTTTCTGGGTGCACTTTTGACGGGCCTTGACATCTACTGCAAGCTTGCCAAGTATGCCGGTGCGGGAACGCTGGTCCCTATCACCGGTTTTGCCAATGCCATTGTTTCTCCTGCCATTGAATTCAAAAAAGAGGGGTTGGTATTGGGACTTGCATCCAAAATGTTTGTGATTGCAGGTCCTGTGCTGGTCTATGGCATCACCGCATCTGCGGGGGTGGGGCTCATCTACTTCATCATCAAACAGTTGGGAGGATAACACAATGGGAAAACGAATCGGAAAACAAACTGTTCGTCTGGAGCATCCGGTAGGCATCCTTGCCTCTGCCTCCATTGCCGGACAAAAAGAAAAGGACGGTCCTTTGGGCAGCGATTTTGATGTGATTATGGCGGATGCCGAATGGAACGAAGAAACTTGGGAAAAAACCGAAAGCAAGATGCAAAAAGAAGCGGTGCGTCTGGCGATCCAAAAAGCCGGACTTGCTCTCTCGGATATGCACTATATCTTTGCTGGAGACTTATTGAATCAGTGCATCGGCGCAGGCTTTGGTCTTAGGGAACTTCACATCCCCTATTTTGGCATCTATGGCGCCTGCTCAACGATGATAGAGGGTTTGAGTCTTGCATCCATGCTGATTGACGGAGGCTTTGCCGACCACGCCGTCGCTGTGACCTCCAGCCACTTCTGTACCGCAGAACGCCAGTATCGGATGCCTTTAGAATATGGCGGGCAACGCACCCCCACCGCCCAATGGACGGTGACCGGATCCGGTGCCGCAGTATTGGGAAAAACTGTCGATGTTCCGCATATCACCCATATCACCACAGGGAAGATTATGGATATGGGGGTTAAGGATGCCAACAATATGGGCGGGGCTATGGCACCTGCCGCTTTTGATACCCTGCTGACCCATTTTCAGGATACCGGATTGAGTCCCGCCGATTATGACCTGATTCTCACCGGAGATTTGGGAACAGTAGGCAGAGATGTCCTGATTGATTTGATGCAAAATGAGGGGTTTGATATTACCGACAACTACAACGATGGTGGGTGTATGATTTATGACCTTGACACACAAGATGTCCACGCAGGCGGAAGCGGTTGCGGATGTATTGCCTCGGTACTATGCGGACATATTCTCCCTGCCATGCAGCGAGGGGAATTTCGTCGGATTCTGGCAATCGGGACAGGGGCACTTTTGAGCACCACTTCTGGTCTGCAAGGGGAGTCGGTGCCGGGGATTGCCCATCTCGTTGCAATTTCAGGAAAGGAGTGACCATATGCAATACCTGAACGCCTTTTGGGTTGGCGGTTTGATTTGCGCCATTGCCCAGATTCTCATTGACAAAACCAAGTTGACCCCTGCCCGCATTCTGGTTTTGTTCGTGGTGACCGGAACGGTTTTGGGAGGCTTAGGGCTCTATGAACCCATTGTGAACTTTGCAGGAGCAGGTGCCACTGTGCCAATTGTGGGATTTGGGAATGTGCTTGCCCAAGGCGCAATCAAGGGCGTAGACGAGCAAGGCTTTTTGGGCATTCTGACCGGAGGTGCCAGAGCGGCTGCCGGGGGAATCACTGCCTCCATCGTCTTTGGCTTTTTGATGGCACTCTTCTTCAAACCGAAAATCAAGTCATAAAAAAATCCACAATGCATCAGCATTGTGGATTTTTTATACTCGGAATCGGTAGCCTGCACCCCAGACGGTTTCAATATATTTTTTGCCGTTGGGATCTTTTTCTATCTTCTCGCGGATTCTCTGGATGTGGACGGTAACGGTAGAAACATCCCCCATGGCATCGATGCCCCAAAGACGGTCAAACAACCGTTCCTTGCTGAATACAATATTGGGGTTTTCTGCCAAAAAAAGCAAAAGTTCATATTCTTTCACCGGCATTGCCACTTCGGTCTTTCCTACATAAACCCGATGGGAATCCTTGTCAATCGTCAGGTCCCGCACCTGAATGGTACGCAACGCCTGATTTTCTGACTTTTTGACCAGTTTTTCATAACGAGAGATATGCGCCTTGACCCTTGCCACCAGTTCTGTGGGCGAAAACGGTTTGGTGATATAATCGTCCGCACCCAAACCAAAGGCACGTACCTTATCAATCTCTGTATCTCTTACCGAAACAAAGATAACCGGAATCTCCTTGCTTTTGCGTATCTCACCACAAACAGAAAAACCGTCCCGTTTGGGAAGCTCAATGCCGGTAATTACCGCCCCATACTCCCGACTGAGTGCCAGCTTTAAGCCGGTTTCTCCATCCTCGGCAATCTCACACACAAAGCCGCTTGCCTGAAGATAGTCCCGCTCCAGCTTGGCAATCTCTTTGTCGTTTTCAATCAGTAACAAGTCCATCGCACAACCTCCTCTCATTCAAACTCTGCCTTTATTATACACAAAAGAGATTCCTTTGTCGAGTCTTTTTCTCCTTGTCGCAGTTTTTTAATATTTCTTCGGTGAAAATGGGGTTTACGAATCAGAAAAACTGTGATACAATAAAGAATAAACCATCGACGGAGGTGCGCTTATGCCGATTAAAGTAAAGGACAATCTTCCTGCGATTGAAACCCTCAATCAGGAAAATATTTTTGTGATTACTGAAAAGCGGGCACTGACACAGGATATCCGCCCCTTAAAAATTTTGATTCTGAACCTGATGCCTACCAAGATTGCAACGGAAACCCAACTGCTTCGGGTGTTGGGCAATACCCCGCTGCAAATTGACGTAAGCTTTATGCATACCAAGTCCCATATGCCCACGCATATCTCCAAGAGCCATCTGGAAACCTTTTATGGCACCTTTGATGATTACAAAGACCAGAAGTTTGACGGAATGATTATCACCGGTGCTCCGGTGGAGATGCTGGATTTTGAAAAGGTAGACTACTGGCAGGAGCTTTGTGAGATTATGGAATGGACCAAAAGCCATGTAACCTCTACCTTTCATATCTGTTGGGGTGCACAGGCAGCACTTTACTACCATTATGGTATCAAAAAGTATCCCCTTAACCAAAAGATGTTTGGTATCTTCCCCCACCAGGTGGTTTCGGAAAAGAAACACAAAATGTTACTTCGGGGTTTTGATGATACCTTTTATGTCCCCCATTCCCGACACACCGAAATCCGTGAGGAGGATATTGTAAAGGTCCCCGAATTGGAGATTCTGGCGACCTCACCTGAGGCAGGTGTTTATATCGTCTGCGCCAAGAGTGACCGTCAGTTCTTTGTCACCGGACATTCGGAATATGACGATATCACCCTTGCCAATGAATACTTTCGCGACAAGGACAAAGGACTTGACATTGCCGTTCCGGTCAATTATTTTCCTGATGATGACCCCACAAAAACACCGCAGGTTTCTTGGCGTTCCCATGCCAACCTGCTTTACTCCAACTGGCTGAACTACTTTGTATACCAGACCACGCCTTACAACATTGAAGACATTGATGACAAAAAGAACGCATAGTATCATACAAAAAAGGATTGGAGATGACCCCCTATGTATTTGATGGAACTCTTAAAAACCATTGTTCTCGGCATTGTGCAGGGAATTACCGAATGGCTGCCCATCAGCAGTACCGGACATATGATTCTGGTGGACCAGTTTATGCCGCTGAATCAGTCTGCGGATTTTATCAATCTGTTTCTGGTTGTAATTCAGTTTGGCTCTATTTTGGCGGTGGTAACGCTGTATTTCCACAAGCTGAACCCCTTTTCTCCCAAAAAGTCCAAAGAAGAAAAATCCGATACCTGGAATATGTGGTTCAAGGTTCTGGTGGGATGTATCCCCGCTGCGGTAATCGGTCTTCTGTTTGACGATTTGATTAACCAGTACACCTACAACGCTTGGGTCGTTGCGGCGGCATTGATTCTTTACGGTATCTTCTTTATCCTGATTGAAAAGCAGAACAAAACGCCAAAAATCAATGACCTAAATACGCTTACCTACAAGACGGCTTTGCTGATTGGCGCCTTTCAGGTGCTCTCCCTGATTCCGGGCACTTCCCGTTCCGGCTCCACCATTTTAGGTGCCACCATTCTTGGAACCTCCCGCTTTGTAGCGGCAGAATTTTCGTTCTTTTTGGCAGTTCCGGTGATGTTGGGTGCCAGCCTTTTGAAGGTGGTGAAGTTCTTCTTGGAAACCGGTGGCGGATTCAGCGGAGAAGAAATCGGGATTCTGCTCACCGGTATGGTGGTGGCTTATCTGGTTTCCATTGCGGCAATCAAGTTCTTGATGAACTACATCCGCAACCACGATTTCAAAGCATTTGGGTATTATCGTATTGTGGTCGGCATTCTGGTGATTCTCTACTTCCTGATTTCCGGCGCACAGGTAGTTGTGCATTAAAAATAGTAAAGGGTGTGTCGAAAGACACACCCTTTACTATGCAAAAAAATGTTCCTCACAAGCGGCGCACAAGTAATGATAAATTGGCAGATGCAATTCCTGAACCTGAAAGGTTTCGCTTTTCGGTGCGTGAATCACCACGTCTGCAATCTTGTCAAGCTTACAATCTTTTTCTCCCACCAGAGCAATCACTGTCATCTTTTTGGCTTTGGCAATCATTGCCGCCTTGACTACGTTTTCGGAATTGCCGGATGTGGTAAGCCCCAAAAAGAGGTCCCCCTCATTTCCGTAACCATACACTTGCTGGGCATACACCATTTCGGGCGCAACATCATTGGCAAATGCCGAAATCAACCCGCTATGCGCATTGAGAGAGATGGCAGGCAATGCCCCTTGTAAATTATTTGCAAGTATTTCTGCCTCTTGCGGGAAAAGCTCTTGCAGTTTTGCGCGTTCCTCTTGCGGGACAGGACGGCGGAGCAAAAAACCTTTCATCAGCTCTCCCACAATGTGGTCGCTGTCCGCACAACTGCCTCCGTTGCCGCAAACCAACAGCTTTTTCCCTTCTGCAAATGCGGCAATCATTCTTTCCTTTGCGTCCGAAATGGCATCCTTGCATTTTACCAATTCCGGATACTTTGTTAACAAATTATTGAACATAAGACCCCTCCTTTTCCTCTGCGCAAACCAGCGCCAACGCCAAAGCGGCACAATCGCCAAGATGTTCTCCCAATTCTGCCGGCAAAACCTTGACCACTTCCGCCGCTGCGGGCAATGCTTCCTTACAAATTGCATCCTCCATGGCTTTCCGCAATAAATTCTCCGCCCGTTGGAAAATGCTCCCAATCACAATTCTCTCAGGATTCAAAATATCAATCAGGATTGCCAAGCCTTTGCCCAGCATCTTCCCTGTTGTTTCATAAACCCTACACGCCGTCAAATCTCCCTCATTGGCAGCCGCTGCAATAGATTTGGCAGTGATTGTATCAAGCTCACTCAAATCCTTGCAATAGCTTGGCTTTACCCCTTGCTGAATTGCCTCAAGAGCAAAGGACTTTCCCAAAAGGGCAATTCCTCCGCCGCTGGCAAACCCTTCAAAGGACCCCTGCTTTCCATAGCCCACCGGTCCAAAATCACTTAAGCGGATATGCCCCACCTCACCGGCGTTTCCGTTGGTACCTGCATAGAGTTTTCCATCCAAAATCAACCCTGCACCAAGACCGGTACCAAAGGTCAAGAAAATCATATTCTTGCAGCCTCTTCCTGCGCCAAACTTCCATTCTGCCAGGGCACACGCATTGGCGTCATTGCAAAGATAAGCAGGAATCTGCAGCTTTTCTTCCAACATTCTGACAATCTCCACCTCATCCCAATCGGGGAGATTGGGCGGGGAAAGAATCACGCCTTTCTCTGAATCCAGCGGACCGCCGCAACTGATACCGATTGCCACGCTTTCCCCTTTCAGCCTTTCTGCGGTTTGAAGAATCCAGTTCAGCGTTTCCTCTACCGTAGTAGTCGGAACGGATTCTTTGCACAGGATTTCCCCTTGTGCATTACCTCGCACCACTGCGCACTTGGTTCCGCCAATATCAATTCCTAAAAGTTCCATCGCTACCTCCACTCCATAAAGTCAACTTCGGTCACCTTGCCATTTTCTATCAAAAAGGTCTTGACCTGACTGTGTCCGAATTTTGCAGTCCACACGGTCCCAAAAAGGGAAATCTTGGTTTCGGTGTCCTTATTTTCCGTTTCATAGCAACGGAGAATCCATCCATCGCTATCCTCATTTCTTTTCAATGCGGTAACCATAATATTTTCCTTTTCTACCTCGATGGCACCATAACTTTCACTCAGCTCCCCTTGATGGAAGGTTTCCAGCACATATGCCAACTCTGCATTTGCCATCTGCCCCTCTTTTTCTGCCTGTGCAAGGGAAACAAAGGGCGTGATGGTATACCTGAACTGATGGATTCCCTGATCCATATATTCGCAAAACTCATCCCGATTTCCGGTTTGTCCACCATAATGGTCCGCATAAATCGCGCCCCGAAGTACCGTCATAGAAAGTTCATTCCGGTCTGCATCAAAGCTATATTTGTCCTCATTGGCAACCACCAAGCCACCATTCTCATCGCAGATGGCAACCCACTCCCCGCAGACCTGTTCACTTCCGTCATTGGGGCGTTCGATAAAGCCAAAAGGGATTTTGGCATAGACCTTGGGATTCTCCACCAAAGCGGGCAGCGTGAACTTTAACATCTTATGCTTTTCACGAAAATCCACTTTCGCCGAAACTTTAATCCGACAACTTCCTCTTTCGATAGAATAATCTCTGATAATCTCGGTGTCAAGCATCCGAATCACTGACCGAATCGTGGCACGGACAGGGCCTTGTTCTATTATCTTGACACTGCCCGACTGACTTATGCTCACTACATTCTTAAATTCTTTGATGCCATGCGACCAAGTATCACTATCGGTTTCGTCCATAAAGACGGTTTTGCTGTTCGCCGTAAGAAGTTCTTTTCCGTTCTTTTTCAGGAAGATACTTGCTATCTCTCCGGTTTCAGGATTCATCGTAAGCCGGATTTCCTCATTCTCAATAGAAGTATCCGTACAGATAAATGGATTGTCTGTGGGCATATTGTCCTTATCGGTATGCAAACGATACAAACGATAGCCCAGTGCGGGAACCTGTGCAAGGAACACCTTATCCCATTTTTCCTCTCCGTTGGTTTTGGATGCCCGTACCGTTTGGGTGGGAAGAGCCTCACCATCTTCGGTGAAGATGGTACCATTGCCTGCGCGGACTTGTACCAATTTTTCCACCGGAAAGGGCAATGGATTGAATACCACAATGGGAGTTCCCAAATCGCTGGTACATTGGTTAATCCAGAACACATCCTTGAATCGGTCAAGGGTAATGTCCATTCCCTTGGTGGTATCAATATTCCACGAAATCTGCTGTCTGGCAAAATTGGATTCCCAGCTTGCGATACGCAAGGCTTCTCCATGCGCCCATGCGGCATCGGTATAGGCCTCACGAATACTGCAACCACCCAAAATATCGTGGAATTGATTGAACAACACGTTCTTCCAACCCCGTTCCAATTCCTCTTGGGGATAAGGGGTCCCCATCAAGACATTGGAAAGTACCGCATACTTTTCCGCCTCAATCAATTGATTTTCCGCCAACCGGTTGTCTTTCTTAATCCGGCTATAAGCGCTGTAACATCCCTTAGCATGAAACTGCAAATCATCAGAGATAGTTGGCATTGGAAGGGTTTTTGCATCCTTGAAATACTCTTCCGGTATTGCATAAATATAGCGTTCATCCAGCTCCTTTTGCATCTTTTCAAGCAGTTGGATGGTAGGTCCGCCACCATGGTTTCCAATCCCGTAAAATGCCATCATCGGAACATCCCCATCCATATTGGCAATGCGTTCAAAGGCATCAAACCGCTGCATCGTGATGCAGTAAACTTCAGGAATGCGATAGGTTGTTACCTGGCTCCCATCCATACTTTGCCATTGGAACAAACTTTGGGGCAGTTCCTTTTCGTGAGGACCGGGTCTCATAAACACATAACTATCCATCCCGCTGCTTCGCAAAATCTTAGGCAGACTTCCGTTATGTCCAAAGGAATCCACATTGTACCCCACCTTGGCTGTTATGCCAAATTTCTCTTTGAAATAGCGTTGACTGATTAAACTGTGTCGTGCAAAGGACTCTCCACTGGGAAGATTACAATCCGGCTGTAAGAACCACCCGCCTACAATGTTCCATCTTCCCTCTTTGACCCGTTCCTGAATCTCTTGAAACATCTTAGGGTCACTTTTTTCAATCCACATATAATAACAGCTACAAGCTGAGGTAAACTTATACTTGGGAAATTCTTTCATTCTGTCCAGAGCGCTGCGGAAGGTTGCTTTAATCTCCGAAAAACCTTCCTGCCATTGCCACAGCCAGACCGGATCAAGGTGTGCATTTCCAATCAAATAAACCTTTTTCTTCACTTCGGCCACTCCTTTCACTTTTTTCATCATATCCTCTTGTTGTTTTTGTTGTACTGCAAATTTTTTCTTTATTATTGCATTTTTTTAGATTTTGTTTTATAATAAAAGCAGAAGGTGATGAAATGATTGAATTATATACCACACAGCAGAATATAACCAAACACGATATCAGTGCAGAGAAAAAACATATTTTCGGTGATTTTGCTACTCATTGGCATGATTTCTTTGAAATTGAATTTATCCTGAGCGGAAGCGGAGAATATGCCATTGACGGACTTTCCTATCCCATTAAGCCGGGTATGATTTTTTTTATGACTCCCATCAACTTTCATCAGTTAAAAAATGCTGATGCGGAAATTGTGAATATTATGTTTTCTCATCATCTTTCCACACCTGATGTTTTGTTCCCCTTGTCGGAGCATGGAATCGAACACGCCATTTCTTTTTCCTCTACCGAAGCGGATTTCATCACCTCCCTGTTAAACGAGCTATGCATTGCCGTCAAAGAAGAGGATATCACCTACGCAACTACACTTCTGCATTCCCTCCTTTGTAAATTGGGAAAATCCACAAAAAAAGAGCATACCGCCCGACCTGCTTATATTCAGACGGCGATGCTCTATCTGCAGAATCACTTTCGTTCCCGTGTTACCCTGACTGCAGTTGCGGAGATGCTCAATCTCTCCCCTGCTTATTTAAGCCATATTTTTCGCAAAGAAACCGGAATCGGGTTCAAGAAATACCTTAACTCACTCCGATTTGAATACGCCAAAAAACTACTTTTATACTCCCATTTGAGCGTTTCTGAAATCTGCTTTGAAAGCGGCTTTGAGGACTACGCAAACTTCCTTCGGGGATTTAAGCAACACTACAACCTCCCACCGGGACAGTTTCGGCAAAAGAAAAAAGCTATCGAAAGATAGCTTTTTTAATCTTTTAATAATTTTCTGCGTGGATTTCGAAATAAGCCTTGGGGTGTGCGCAGACCGGACAAACTTCAGGAGCCTTGGTGCCCACAACCAGATGTCCGCAGTTGCGGCATTCCCAAACTTTGACTTCGCTCTTGGCAAAGACTTCCTGGGTTTCTACATTCTTAAGAAGTGCACGATAGCGTTCCTCGTGAGTCTTTTCGATTGCAGCAACCATACGGAATTTTGCTGCCAGCTCCGGAAAGCCCTCTTTTTCCGCGGTTTCTGCAAAGCCTGCATACATATCGGTCCATTCGTAATTTTCGCCATCTGCGGCATTGCCCAGATTCTCAGCGGTATCGCCGATGCCATTGAGCTCCTTAAACCACATCTTTGCGTGTTCCTTTTCATTGTCCGCAGTTTTCTGGAAAAGCGCGGCAATCTGCTCAAAGCCCTCTTTTTTTGCTTTGGATGCAAAATAGGTATACTTGTTTCTTGCCTCGGACTCGCCGGAGAATGCGGCTCTTAAATTTTGTTCTGTCTGTGTACCTGCATACTTGTTCATGATGATTCCTCCTGAATATAAATTTTTTAGATTTCTTTTGAATAGTATACCCTTTTTCTTTTACGGTAATACCAAAGGGAACATAAAAGGAAGATGCCCATTCCCACAGCCATTCCGAAAAAATCCAGAAATACATCCGAGATTTGTGCACTGCGCCCGTTTGAAAACATTTGGTGCAGTTCATCACAGATTGCATAAAGCAATCCGCCCCCGGTTACCGTGAAAACCAATGCTTTTTTCCCGAATTGATACAGGAAAAGCAACAAGGTCAGGGACATTCCCCAAAGGGCATAAATAGAAAAATGTGCGGCCTTGCGAATCAGCCCGTGATATTGTGCCTTGATGATCGCTTGCTCAGCAAGCGGCAATTCTCCATAACCCGGAACCAACCGGATTAAAATTTCGTGGAGCAGGGAACCGCTGACTTGTGAAGACTCTGCCGCTGTCTGAGAAGAAAAAAAGAATATAGCAATACTCACGCTCAAAAAGAAAATCCAAGCGCATATTTTGAAATACTTCATACCGATGAAACTACCTCTTAAAACTGATTGAGAATTTCTGCTTTCTTGGCTCTCTTTTCTCCTTGATAGGTAGACCGTATCTGTCCTATCAACGAAAGGTCACCGCCCGTTTTTTCCAGTTCCGCCTTGATTTGAGAAAGTAAGGATTCCATCTGCCCGTCGCATTGGCCTTCCAAGCCACTTGCGATTCCCATATAACGTTTGAGAATGGCCCCTTTGCTCACCGAGCCTCCTCCGTTGATATACTCCTGCTTTGCCTGTGCAACCAATCCATTGAGCCGCCCCACAAAGCTGGAGCGCAACACATAAATCTGGCCAATCAACTCATTAAGTCGTGAGCTCTCCTCTGTCTGTGTGCTTTGCTGGTTCTGCGCTCCCTCACCTTGGGATACGCTTGGTTTTTTTCCGGTAATGATCTGGAGGGCATCATCAGGACTGAGTTTTCCCTCTCTTAGGAGTTTCTCTTCCTCTTCGGAAAGAGGATGAATTTCTACACCGGGCACCTGCTCAGAGAACGCCCGCAAAAGCAGTTCCTCCTGCTGCGCCAGCTGTTCGCCACGTTCTTCTGCCGAATATCGTTGGCTGTCTATCAAGGCACCAATATTCTCTCTTTGCCAATACGCCAATCCGCTGAGAAGAAGTACAAACGCCAGAAAAACGCTGAGTGTTATCTTCCATTTCTTGTTTCGCTTTTTTTCCGTCACAAGAATCACTCCTTTATGCCTGAACCGTGGTGCCCTCTTTTTCTTGAGAAGTTTCGGTCTTTCTTACATAAGTAGGAACCACGGTCGCCAAGGTTGTCCGGATTTCCTCCGAATCAGCATTTTCTACAGCCTGTTTCAAAATGCCAAGATATTCTTCCAATTTCTCTATGCTATGGAAGGAAGGCTTGCCGATATAAATTTTATCGTGAGATGTCTTGGTCAATCCCTCTTCTTTCAGCAACAATTCTTCAAAAAGCTTTTCGCCGGGACGAAGTCCGGTTACCTTGATTTCAATATCCTTACCCTCTCGCAATCCGGAAAGACGAATCAAATTCTTTGCCAAATCATAGATTCTGACCGGTTCACCCATATCCAGAATAAAGATTTCTCCACCCTTTGCGTAGGTTGCCGCCTGAAGCACCAGTTGCGCAGCCTCCGGAATGGTCATAAAGTAGCGAATAATATCCTTATGGGTAACAGTAATGGGTCCGCCCTTTTTGATTTGCTGCTTGAATCTGGGAAGAACTGAGCCGTTGGAGTTTAAGACATTGCCAAAACGAACAGCAACAAATTCCGTTTTACTCTTTGTTTGGATTGCCTGCACAATCATCTCACAGACACGCTTGGTCGCACCCATTACATTGGTAGGATTGACCGCCTTGTCAGTAGAAATCATCACAAAACGCTTGACGCCATACTTGTCCGCACAGCTCGCCGTATTGTATGTACCAAAAACATTGTTCTTGATTGCCTCTACCGGATTGGCTTCCATCAAGGGCACATGCTTGTGCGCCGCTGCATGGAATACCAGATGCGGGCGATAGGATTCAAACACCTGTTCAAGTCTCGGTAGGTCACGCACCGATGCAATCACTACATCCACATCGCATTCAGGGAAGGTATCGTGGAGCTCATTCTCCAAATCAAAAACATTGTTCTCATAAATATCCAGAAGAACCAGCTTTTTGGGGCCAAACTTTGCAATCTGCCGGCAAAGCTCCGAACCAATAGAACCACCGCCACCGGTAACCAGAACCACATGGCCGGCAATATCCCCTTGGATAGCGGTATTGTCAAGGTGAATCGGCTGTCTTTCCAACAAGTCTTCTACCTCAACTTCACGGATAAACTCTACACTGCTTTTATTGGTTAAAGAATCTGCAAGTCCCGGAAGAATCTTCAATTTGCAAGGAAGCTCTGCGCAGGTTTCGATGATTTTTTTCTTTTTTTCTACGCTGGCAGAGGAAATGGCAATGATAATTTCATCCGGCTTCAGCCATTCATAGATTTTTTGAATATCGCTGATTTTCCCCAACACTCTTACTCCGCAGAAAATCATATTCAGTTTTGCTTCATCGTCATCAGCAAAGCCTACCACACGGTAATTCATATCCGCATTTCCGGCAATATCCCGCGCCAAGGTAACGCCTAAATTTCCGGCGCCGACAATCAGAACATCTTTCGGCGCTTTCCCCGGCTGACGGCGCAACGCCCCCCGAACTACCTTGCCAACGGCACGGATCACCATCCGGTATCCAATCATTCCACCGGATGCCACAAAGGTCGCAACCATATTCAATTTTAAAAAAAATCCTCTTACAGGATGAATAAACGCAATCAAATCGGTAATCATCGCTGCACAAATACATGCTAAAATAATTCGGATGTATTCTTTGGTTCCGCCATAAAGCCAATAGACATTATAACAGCGAAAAATATGTAAAAATCCTACAAAAACAATGGCAACCATACCAATCAACATCCAGTTGCTCAAAATGATTTCTATGGCATCCTGAACACGATAAACGGCTGCAATGGTTAATATATACGAGAATATTGCCAATAAAATATCGCCTAAAAACAAGTAGCGGTTGCGCGTTAAACGCTGTAACAGTTTCATTTTTTCTCCTCCCCAGAGATTAGATTATCGACAACTTTCAAAAACTCGCTCCCCATTCATCAAAATCCAATGAATGGCATCTTCCCCAAAATGCGCCTGAATTTTCTGGACAGCAATTCCAAGGTTTGGAATCCTAAAATTTAAATGATGGCAATCAGAACCCAAGAGATGTATTTTTTCCTTTTGGAATAATTTCATTGCCTTGCGCAATGTCTGTTTGTGTAAAAAGAATTCAGCGTTCATTTGCAGCAAAGCGCCCCCTTCACGGAGCGCACGCAATATCTTACGATTTTTCCCAATCCAATAATAGCGTTCCACGTGCGCCAGAATCGGGATAATATTTCTTTCCAGAATCAGGTATTGCAAATCCGTTTGAAATGCCTGTGTCCATTCCGGTTCCATAGTTTCTATCAGCAAATATCTGCCACCAATACACAATGCTTCTAAATTTTCATACTGTCTTAATCCAATATTCGAGTATAGCAACTCTGCTCCGGGAATCAATTTCATCTCGGGCATTTCTGCCGCGGAGAGCTTTGCCATCGCAGCCTCGCGGCGGGCAAGAAATTCTTCTACGGCTTCTTTTCTCATATCAAAATGGGGGGTCAAAACTACTGCATCAATCCCTTGCTCACGCTCCAGCCGAAGCATTTTAAGAGATTCTTCCACGCTTTGACTGCCATCATCCATTTCCGGAAGAATATGAGTATGAAAATCAATCATATTATTTCCCCTCTTCCAAATTTCTGGAATAGCCGTAATAATAAGTATTATAATAATTGCCACGCGCATATCTGCTCTTCTTTTTTGCATTTGGCTTGATATCATTGAGCAAAACACCAATAATCTTTGCCTTGACAAACTCAAGCTGCGTAATCGCCTCATCCAATTCGTCTTTGGCAGTCTGGCCCTGACGAACCACCATCAGAACACCGCTGGAGATTGCCGCAAGCAAAGATGCATCCGTTGCAATATTCACAGGCGGGGTGTCCACAAATACATAATCATAGCTCTGTGCCAATTCATTGAAAATCTCTTCAATCTTGGTGGATGCCAGAAGTTCAGCCGGATTTGGCGGGATCTCACCGGAAAAAATCAAATCAAGATTTTCATTGAACTTGCTCTTGCGGATAACCTGCGAGAGCTGATTGAGGTTTACCAAAACGTTACTAAGTCCCGGTGTTCCTTTTTCCTCACACAGGCGGGCAATATTGGGCTTTCGCAAATCGCAGTCAACCACGCAAACCTTGGCACCCATATCCGCAAAGGTGATTGCCAGATTCAAACAACTGGTAGACTTTCCTTCACTGGCGCCGGAGCTGGTAACCAGAATCACCTTGCCCCCTACCTCTGTCAACGAGAAAATCAAATTGGTTCGGACTGCTTTATATGCCTCTCTGACAAAAAAACGGCTGTTTTTAGAAAGCACCTTTTCGCTGGGCGCACTTTCCTCTGCCTTTCTGGTCCGGAATGCCTTTTTGAACTTTCTAATCTTTTTTGCAAGACTCATTGTCGTGCCCTACCTTTCTTTTGTGTGGGTAATATTCATCCTTTATAGCAGAAAAACACACATAAAAATCTTTATGTGCTACGATGTCTATCTCCATCTTTGATTATAGCACACTATTATGAAAAAAGTCAAGTTAGATTGCTTTTGAAACAAACAAGGTTCCGACGCTTTTGCCCTCAACAATCTCATAAAGCTTGTCCGGTGCATCCCCGTTTGCAATAATCATATCAATTCCATTGGGCAGAACCAATTCTGCCGCATGGAGCTTGGTCTGCATGCCCCCGGTCCCCCTGCGGGTCCCTACGCCTCCTGCACAACGACGGATATCCTCGGTAATTTCTTCAATCACCGGAATCAGCTTGCTGCCTTTCTCATTGGGATTCCCGTCATAAAACCCATCAATATCCGAAAGGATCACCAACAAATCCGCATCCACCAGATTGGCAACATAGGCAGACAAGGTATCATTGTCCCCGAATTCAATTTCATAGGTAGAAATCACATCATTCTCATTGACAATGGGGATGACACGATATTCAATCATGGTTTCAAAGGCATTCTTGGCACTGACGTACCGCTGTTCATCCTCCAAAACAAATTTGGTCAAAAGAACCTGTCCGGTGTTGTAGCCATATTCCTTGAAATATTTTTCATAAATCGACATCAAGCTCGCCTGGCCGATTGCCGCAAGTGCCTGCTTTTGTCTGGTGTCCGAAGGCTTTTCCGTAAGTCCCAGTTTGCCAACACCAACACCGATGGCACCACTGGATACCAGAATTACCTCCAGCCCCATATTCATCAAATCCGCCAACACACGAACCAGTTGTTCCAGTCGTTTGAGGTTGATTTTTCCTGTATCATAAGTCAAGGTCGAGGTGCCAACCTTAACAACAATGCGCCTTCTCTCTTTCATACATGCTCCTCCTAAGAATATCTTCAGTATAGCAACTTTTCAAACCCTTGTCAAGAATACGATTTCGCCATTTTCTGACATAATCAAAAAGCGCTACCGTAAGGGCGGTACTTCTTAGGGAGAAGTCGGTTTTGGCTTGGTATTTTCCGCTGATCGTGCGCAAAAAAATGCAGACATACGCCAGTATGCCTGCATTTTTTATGACTTCTCTAAGACGAAAAATCCCTAACCCAAAACTGCTTT
>JAFQIA010000004.1 GCA_017397725.1 Clostridia bacterium | reverse complement strand
CTGACAATACTTGGCGGGCGACCGCCCGGGAACATAAGTCGTCGCCGGAACTGACTTTCGGGAGCAGAGCAATCTGCTCTCGAAAGGTTTTGTTCTCTCAGCATATATTCCTCTATAGCTCAGTCGGTAGAGCATGCGGCTGTTAACCGCAGGGTCGTTGGTTCGAGTCCAACTGGAGGAGCCATTTGGCTCCGTGGTCAAGCGGTCAAGACACCGCCCTTTCACGGCGGTAACAGGGGTTCGATTCCCCTCGGAGTCACCATGAAATAAGCAACAGCCTGTTGGCTGTTGCTTATCCCATATTTGGACCTTTAGCTCAGTTGGTTAGAGCTCCCGGCTCATAACCGGTCGGTCCGGGGTTCGAGTCCCTGAAGGTCCACCAAATAAAAAGCACCCGTAAGGGTGTTTTTTTGTTTGGTGTAATTATTAGAGGGACTCGAACCCTGAGAGGGTTTTCAGCGAAAAGCAGACAATCCGGTGAATTGTCTGCCGCTGAAAAGTTGCGCAGACGGGTACCGAACGGCAGCACCGTTGGGTCGTCAAGCGAGTAAGACGCCAACGGCGGCTGTGTCCCTGAAGGTCCACCAAAAAGAAACGACAATCTTCGACAGAAGGTTGTCGTTTCTTTTTGTTCTATTCGTTTTTCACTATTCTCTCTTCACCCTTCGCTAAAAATTGTCGTTTCCAGATAAGAGATAAAAGATAAAAGAGAAGAGAAAAGAAAAGGAAGTTTTGCTCCGCAAAACGAATTTTATAAAATATCTCTATGGTTCTGCTTATTTGACTGTACGGATTCCGTCCGTTCATGGTGAAGATTATTTTTTCTTGAATTCTTCTCCATTAATTAAAAAGTCGATGGAAACATTAAAATACGCAGAAAGTTTATTGAGCATTGCCAGACTTGGTTCACGTTTGCCATTTTCATAATAGGATAACGCTTCCCGTGATATATTCAAATCCATTGCAACTTTTAGCTGATTTAAGTTTCTTTCCTTGCGCACCATTCTTAAGCCCTTCATAAAAACACCTCTTGACATTATCGTAACACTCTGTTACACTACTATATGTAACATTATGTTACATATAGTTGCGTACAGTAGTGTGCACAAGGGAGGGTTTTTTATGAGTAGTGAAGATAGCAACGTTATAATGACGATTGAAACAGAGGAGAAAATATGTGACTGCGGGTTTATCAATAAGCCTAACGCGAAGTTTTGTTCAAGTTGCGGAACTGAACTGAAGGAAAAGGAACCGGAAATAGAAGAACCCCAAATTTATTTCTGTGATCAATGTGGGAATGAGATTGCGAAAGGGGATATTTTTTGCAACAAGTGCGGGAATCGGGTTGCAGGAGATGAAAAACAAGAAAGCGGTAACGCAGTAAGTGAAGAAAAATCTTTCGATGTCAAAAAGATGATAGAAAAATATGATGCAGCAAAGAGAAAAACCTTCGTAAAAATTCTTTCGATTGTTGTATTGGTATGTTTTTTGATGCCTTTTGTGAAAGAATCAGCACTTGGTTTTGATTTGTCTATGAATGGTGTTGAAACGGCGTTTGGAACCTTTTTCAGTGAATCTGCGAGGGATATGGCGGATTCCGAGGATATCCCCGCCAATGTCTTTGTCTTGCTGTCTTTGGTTAGCTGTGGTATCGCCTTGCTTTATTGCTGTCAATTAGAGGACCTTAGTAAGGAAATTGGGGGATTCCATATTGCGTCAGCAGTATTGCTCATTATCTATATGATTTCTTATTCTGCATATTATGGGGAAACTGAGTGGGATTTTCTTGTGTCTGTTGAGCATGGTTTTGCAGTATGGGCGATTATTCTTATCAATGCGGTTGCCGGAATCATTGCTTGGGTAAGTGCATCCAAAGAAGAGTCTACGCCTTTAGAGAATCAACAAGAGGGGCAAACAGAAAATGGAATGTGTTAAGTGTCATGCGCAAATATCCAAAGGGAGCAAGTTCTGCAAGCATTGCGGTGCCAAGGTAGAACGCGATAAAAAGACGCTGTTTACCATCATTTTTGTGGTTGTTGCATTGTTTTTCTTTTTATGTGTTTCCTCATTAAAAAAAGGGGAGATTGTTTCCCCGATGGAAAAAGTGCCACAGGAGGGAAGAGAAGAACGCGAGGCAGGAAAAACGACTCTTGGCGGTTATGCAGGCTTTTCCGAAAAGGTAAAGGTATTAGAGCTGGAAACCGAGGAAATTGATGCAGAACCATCGTTAGAAAAACGAGGTAAGAAAGCTGGAACTGTGTACGAGAAGTGGATGAACCTTGTGGATGAAGTGTATGAATATGTTCTTTCTACCACGGAGCTTGAGATACAGGCGGACAGTTTACATCGGGATTATATCGTATGGCAAGCGGAAAAGGACAGAAGCGTTGAAGCAGAAGGCGGTTTTTATGACGATATCAATAGAGGCGTTTACTCCGGAAACATGTTGGGGATAGAACTATGCAGAGAAGAGTTCTGGGAGTTGATGTCTATGTGTCCTTAAGGGAGGAGTGTTATTGACACTGTTGTCTATTTGCTCCATTGTTTTTAAGAGTCGAAGAATTGTGGGAAAAATGTGGCGAAACGTTAAATATAGCACGAATGAAGATAAAGCCGTTGCATTCGAGAAAATGATTGAGGAGTGTAAAAAAAGCAGTCTTAGAATATGCATGGATTATTTGAGCAATCAGTACATAGTATGCTTTCCCAAACAAAAAGCACCCGCAAGGGTGCTTTTCTAGTTTTAGTTGTTAAATGACGGCGGGGTAGTTTGGTTGCTTGCAAAGGCGTTGGGGCCGGGGTCGGACATGGAAAAATACATCTTTGCCGCTTTGGTTGTACCAAAATCCCTGTTAGAGCCGCTGTTTTGCACCTTGTTGAATGCATCGCGGAACATTTGGTTGTGCGCCTCCTCCCGATTGAGAAGAAAGTCAATGGTTTCCTTTACCTTTTTGTCATCAATCTGGCGATACAGATATTCATAAACCACCTTTGCCCGTTGCTCGGAGGCAATATTGCTCAGAATATCGGCGCACAAATCTCCGGTTACCGTGACATAATCTGCCGTCCAGGAATAGCCCGAGGCATTGATCAGTCCGGGATTTAAGCCTAAAAGGACGTGGGATTGCACCTCTCCTGCCTGTACCTTTGTGGCATCCACATTGTGACCGTTGAGCAGATTGATAGTCTGGGCAATCATCTCCATATGCCCAAGTTCTTCTGCAGCGATATCAAGGAATAAGTCCTTGATTTCCGGGTCCTTGATGCGAAAACTCTGTGACATATATTGCATCGCTGCCTTCAGCTCTCCGTTGCCGCCCCCCAGTTGCTCCTGAAGCAATACCGCGTACTGGGGATTTGGTCTTTCTACCTCTACCGGATGGAAAAGTATTTTTTCGTGTTTGAACATTTGTTTTACCTCCAATTGCAGTTTTTTCTATTTTTTGCAAATAGAGGAATTTTATTCATACTTATTTCCGAAATCCCTCGCCCATTACCTCACGGGCATCGGAGATAATCAAAAAGGCATTAGGGTCCAGATTGCGGACGGTGTGCACCACCGATGGCAGTTCCTTGGGGCTGACCACACACAAGAGCATCATACCGGATGAACCGGAGTACATCCCTTTGCTGTAAATGCCTGTAACCCCACGGGCAAACCGTTCCATAATGACTTCGGAAATTTCTTCGCCTTTGGGAGAAATGATATAGATGGACTTTGCCAAATTTCCCATAGTGAGGATAAAATCGGCAACCTTGGCGGCGATATAAAGGGAGAGGGAGGAATAAAACGCCACCGCGAGACTGGAAAAAACGATTCCCGCAAGGGCAATAATGACACAGTCAATGACCAAAAAGAAGGTGGAAACCGAGATATGAGGGAAAAATCGATGGAGGAGCAATGACACCAAATCACTGCCGCCGGTAGACCCCTCTTGCCGGACCACCAACCCAATGCCAAACCCCGCCAAAAGTCCGCCCAGAATGGTTGCCAGCAGGACATCCTCGGTAAAGGGAGGAATATGGCTGGTGAGCTGTAAAAACAGAGAAAGGAGAAGGATTCCCGCCAGAGTTTTGACGGATGACGCTTTCCCCAGATAGCGGTAGCCAAGCAGAAAAAGGACGGCATTGAGCGCCAGATTGGTGACCGACAGAGGAACATGAAATAGATATAAAAAAATGGTGCCAAGAGTGCTGACCCCACCGGGGGAGAGCTTGATGGGAACCAAGAACAAATTCAGCCCCAGAGCAAGAGAAAGACACCCTGCCGGAATCAGCAGGGCATCTTCAATCAGTGATTTTTGTTTCATAGCTGTACCTCCAAGTGAACAATTTTGTTCATCATACGCGGTTTTTTGCTCCGCGTCAAGGAGAAAACAGACGAATTCTGCGATGGAAATTATTTCAAATAGGCATCTCTGCGGGGATTGTAGGAATGTCCGTGACAGATGGCAATTGCCAAGGCGTCAGCGGTATCGTCCGGCTTGGGAACCTTGTC
This sequence comes from Clostridia bacterium, assembly GCA_017397725.1. Taxonomy (GTDB): domain Bacteria; phylum Bacillota; class Clostridia; order Monoglobales; family Monoglobaceae; genus Ructibacterium. The sequence goes on along the minus strand of JAFQIA010000004.1, from coordinate 27,963 downwards.
AAGGTTGAGGAGCAGCTTGGTCATCTGCTGCACCTGTTGTTTTTCCGCCCTGCCGTAGCCTGCCACCGCCTGCTTGACCTGAAGAGGGGTATATTCAAAGATGGGAATTTGATGCTTGAGCGCGGAAAGGAGCAACACGCCCCGCGCCTGTGCCACATTGATGGCGGTGGTGCGGTTACTGTTGAAAAACAATTCCTCGATTGCCATGGCATCCGGCTTATAGCGGTCCATAATTTCGTTCAAATCCTCGTGGATGGACAAAAACCGGTCATACATCGGTGTGCCGGCGTCGGTGGTGATGGCACCAAAGTCCAACACCCGAAAATGGTTGTTCTGATATTCTAAAACTCCCCAGCCCACAATGGCATAACCGGGGTCGATGCCGAGGATAATCATATTCTCCACCTCTGTGTATATTTTTTGGGATATCCCTTGCAAAATATGGGATTCTGTTGTATAATGATACAAGTATATCACAGTTTGGAGGAATTTACAATGGCAAAAGAAAAGGTTGTATTGGCATATTCCGGCGGTCTTGATACTTCCATCATCATTTCTTGGTTGATCGAGAACTATGACTATGAAGTTATCGCTGTCTGCGGTGACGTAGGTCAGGGTAAGGAAACCGACGGTCTGGAGGAGAGAGCAAAGAAGAGCGGCGCCTCCAAATGCTATATTGAAGATTTGCGTGACGAATATGTGGAAGACTTTATCTTCCCCACCGTGAAAGCAGGCGCTGTTTACGAGGGTAAATACCTGTTGGGAACTTCCCATGCACGCCCCATCATTGCACGTCGTCTGGTTGAAATCGCAGAGCAGGAAGGCGCAGTTGCCATCTGCCACGGCGCAACCGGTAAGGGTAATGACCAGGTTCGTTTTGAGCTGACCATCAAGGCATTGGCTCCCCATTTGAAGATTATTGCTCCCTGGCGTATCTGGGATATCAAATCCCGTGAGGACGCTGTGGATTATGCAGAGGCAAGAGGCATTGAGATTCCGGTAACCAAGCAGGATTTGTATTCCCGTGACCGGAACATCTGGCACATCAGCCACGAGGGTATGGATTTGGAAGATCCCGCCAATGAGCCTCAGCTGGATAGCCTGCTGAAGCTGGGCGTATCTCCGGAAAAGGCGCCCGATACCCCCACCTATGTGACCATCGGTTTTGAAAAGGGTGTTCCTGTTTCGGTAGACGGCGAAAAGCTGGCTCCCAGACCCTTGGTGGAAAAGCTGAACGCTTTGGGCGGTGCTAATGGCGTTGGTATTGCGGATATCGTAGAGGACCGTCTGGTTGGTATGAAGTCCAGAGGTGTTTATGAAACCCCGGGTGGCACCATTCTGTATGCTGCATTGCAGGAGCTGGAATACCTCTGCCTTGACCGTGATACTCAGGCGTTCAAACGTCAGGCAAGCATCCGTTTTGCAGAGCTGGTTTATGACGGCAAATGGTATACCCCGCTGAGAGAGGCGCTGTCTGCAATGGTAGATAGCATGGAAGAAACCGTAACCGGTGAAGTACGGATGAAGCTCTATAAGGGCAGCGTTACCCCCGCCGGTGCAAAATCTCCCTATTCTCTGTATAACGAGGATATCGCAAGCTTTGGCGACAGTAAAGAGCTTTACAGCCATAAGGATTCCGAGGGCTTTATCAATCTGTTTGGTCTGCCCCTCAAGGTCCGTGCGCTGATGAAGAAAAAGAACAAGTAACAAAAAAGACGCCCGCGGGCGTCTTTTTTTATATCTGAGAAAATGCTTGTTCTAAAGCCACAATGACTTCTTTGCTGTATGCAGGGGTTGCGATGTGACTTTCTTCGCCTTTCAAGAATTTGACCAGTTCGATGAGCTGACAGTCAAAGATGTTTTTGCCCCCATCGTCGATGTCTACTTTACGAAGAGGCTGATTTCCTTCCGAGAGCCAAAGCTCCTGACCGCCACGCACCTGTGCCATTCCATTGGTGAAGTAGAAGTTGGTTTCATAAAACATCGGCACTTTGCATCCACAGTAAGTACAGGATGCACTGACCCCACCCTCCAAGGTGAAAAGCAGTTGGGCGGATGCTTCTACATCGTCCCCGGTCAAAAAGTTGTTTCCGGCAGCGTAGAGCTTTGTGATGGGCTTTCCGGTCACATAAAAGATTTTGTCCAAGGTATGGGCGCCGTAGTTCATCAGGATGCCGCCGCCGGCTTGTGCTTTGGTTAAAAACCAACGGGGGCGATTCTCAAAATAGGAAATGTTGCGCACCTCGGTAATGGAACAAAGCTTGCCTAAGGTTTCTTTTTCAATCATTTCTTTCAGAACATGGTAACAGGGGTAATACCGCTGCACGTGACCCACCGCAAGGGGGGTTCCGGTTTTTTGGGATGCTGCAATCATGGCATCGCATTCTTCCACGGTGTTTGCCATAGGCTTTTCAATCAGGACGGGTATACCTTTTTCTAAAAAGAAAATGGTGACATCCTTATGTAAAAAGTGAGGAAGATTCAAAATCACCCCGTCTAGTGTTTCCACCTCTGCCATCACGCGATAATCCGTGTAGGTGCGGGCATCGGTGCCTTCTGCCAACTGCAGGGCTTTTTCTTCTGCCAGATCGCAGATTGCTGTAATCTCGCAATCCGGATTTTTCAAAATTGCATTTTTATGGGAGATGCCGATGGCACCTGCTCCAACAATACCCAAACGAAACATAGAAACCGCCTCCTTGATTACAAGAAGTATAGCACAGCATTTTATAGAAAGCAAGCACTTGCTGGTTGAAAAAGGCATCGCCGGAATATCGGCGATGCCTTGCTTGCTATTTGTTTTCGTTTGCTGCACGGAGCTTGTGTTCTCGTCTGTTCTTCACATGGTCCGGCATTGGTTTGATGTCGCCTGCCTTGGTCAGTGCCCAGCGTGTGAGGAGCGGGCCAAACAGCTCATAAATCAGTACCGCAAACAGGGTGATATTGCGGATGAGTGTTCCAATGTCACCAAGCTCCTGAGAGGCAATGGTACACATACCGAGCGCCACTCCCGCCTGAGGGAACAGGGTGATGCCAAGGTATTTGCAGATTTCAGGCGAACACTTGGTCGCCTTTGCGCTCCAGCGTGCACCGAAGTATTTCCCGATACAGCGGAAGACGATATAAACCACACCGATGACAACGATTGCCCAGTCTGAAAATACATTCAGCTCAAGCTCCGCACCGCTGATGACGAAAAAGAGCGCAAACAAAGGGGATGTCCACTTGTTCGATGCTGCCATCAGGTCGTGGGAAAGCTCGCAGATATTGCAGAAGATGGTTCCCAGCATCATACAGGTCAGCAGGGAGGAAAAGCTGATGTGAATGGGCCCTATTTCAAATTTGAGCATCGCAAGGGATGCAGTAAGGAATACCACAGCGATGGTGAGGTTCAGTCGGTTGGTGTTGGAGTTAAACAACTTTTCCAGCTGGGTAAGCACCCAACCCATCATCGCACCGAGGGTCAGGGAACATACAATCTCCACAATGGGGTTTACGATGATGGAAATCAAGTCAAGTTGTCCCGAAATCAGGGTTTTTGCAATACCAAAGGATACAGCAAAAACAATCAGACCAACGGCATCATCAAGGGCAACGATAGGCAGAAGCAGGTTGGTCACCTTTCCTTTTGCCTTGTACTGACGGACAACCATCAAGGTTGCAGCAGGCGCCGTAGCCGCAGCGATGGCACCGAGGGTGATTGCCTGTGGGAGAGAAAGCGTTCCCTCGGGCAAAAAGGAAAGCAAGGAAACGAGAGCAATGTCTACAAAGAGGGTTGCCATCGATGCTTCAAAAATACCGATGGTAAATGCCTGTTTTCCTGTCTGTTTGAGTTCCTCAAGCCGAAATTCGTTGCCGATGGAAAAAGCAATAAAACCCAGTGCCACATCCGAAATGATTTTGAGGGTGTGCATGGATTCCATAGATCCAAAACCGATGCTGTCAAATCCAATGGCACCAAGGCAGTAGGGTCCTACCAGAACGCCGGCAATCAGATATGCGGTCACGGCAGGCAATTTCAGGGGCTTAAACAGCCTCGTCATTAAAAGCCCGCCAAGCAAAGCGATGGATACCGCAAGCAATGTGTTTGACATAAGAACACTTCCTTAGTAAAAGATTCATAAAAAATCGAAGCAAAGTGAACTTTGCTTCGATGTGGTCGGGGCGACAGGATTCGAACCTGCGGCCCCCTGGTCCCAAACCAGGTGCGCTACCAAACTGCGCCACGCCCCGAGAACCTCTTTATTATAATGACTTTTTTCGCGTTTGTCAAGGCAAAATCCGAGGTTTTCCGTGATAAAGGGTATCTCCGCTGAAAATTTCTACCTGTGCATTCATTTTATCGGTGACCGAGGCGCAAAAAGCGTCGGCATCCCCTTCGGGAAGGAACAGGGGCAGGGATGCCTTGTCGGTGTATTCTGCCTCTTCCTGAATCACGCCGGGGTAGTTGGCAAGAAGATTTTGCAGCTTGCCAAGGAGGGTATATTCACAGGAGAGGGTAATCTTTCGGCAGAGAATCATATCCACCAATCCGGCAGCAAGAACGCCTGCCTTGGCGGATTTGGAATAAGCATGCACCAACCCGCCGGTGCCCAGCAGAACCCCGCCGAAATAACGGGTGACCACCACAATCAGGTTGGTCAGCCCCTCTTTTTTCAGCATATCCAGAACGGGAAGCCCCGCAGTTCCGCCCGGTTCTCCGTCGTCGCTGTACCGCATAATATTGTTTTCTTCAATAATATAGGCATAGACATTGTGGGTGGCGTTCCAGTATTTCTGGCGTAATTCGGCGAGGAATGCCAAAGCCTCTTCCTCGGTTTTGACCGGCTTTACCGTAGCGATAAAGCGGGAACGCTTTTCGATGATTTCCGCCTGACTTTCCTTGGCGATGGTGGTGTATAAAGGTTTCATACAGTCTCCTATTCGGTAAGATTCCGTGTTTCAATGAGCAGTTTTTGTACCCGATGCATAAAGATGGCAACCTCAATCCGGCTGGCGTTTCCTTGGGGGTTGATAGTTCCGTCCCCATAGCCGCCCATCAAGCCGGCACTGACGCAAGCCGCCATAGCATCACGGGAATAAAAGTCGATTTTGTCTTTGTCCTTAAACTGGTTCAGCACCGCAGTATTGGGGATGGCGGTCAGAGCGTTCTCCCCCTGCAGAACTCGATAGGCAAGGGTTGCCATATCCTGACGCTTGATATAGGTTTCCGGTGAGAACTTGTTGTCGCCAATTCCTCCCGCAATGCCCAATGCCTTTGCCATACCGATTTCCTGATAGTAATACGCCGATTTGGGAACATCGGCAAAGTTTTGCTCAAAGGTGGCGGTTTTGCCCAGTACCCGCAGCAGCAACACGGTGTTGTCGGCACGGGTGATAAAGGAGTCAGGGTCAAACTCAGTTTCATTTCTGCCCCGAATGATGCCTTGTTCTGCCAAGGCATTTACTGCATCCATTGCCCACCAGTAATCATCCATATCGGTGAATCGGTTCTCCGCGGGCTTGTCCTCTGTGTTCTCTCCGCCGGAGAGGGGCGGAGGAGCGGGAGTGTTCATTTCCTTGAGCATCGTAAAGATGGCAGGGTTGTCAATAAAGGTGTGATAGGTAAACATACAATACCCGTCAATGCTGTCATTGGCACGGGAAAGCTGGATGTGTTGTTTTAGCTCCTGTGTGCCGCTGTCCCCGTTCCAGGCGGGCTGATTTTCCGCCATGGTTTTGTATGCCGCCTCGCCGATATAAAGCTTGACATCGGTGCCGGAAACGGTTTCGGACCACCAGTCGGTCAGGACGGAATAATCCGCAATTTCATAGCCAATGTTCCAGTAAATCTGGGGCATAATGTAATCCACCCATCCGTTTTTCACCCACGCGCGGGAGTCTGCCCAGATGCTACTGTAAGAACCCTTGCCGCCGGTGGCACTGCCGTCGGGATGCTCAGTATCGTTTGCCCAGATTCCCATAGGACTGATGCCAAACTGAATGTTGGGATTGGCAGCGTGGAGTTCTTTGTCCATGGTTTCCACCAACCGATTGACCATGGCACGCCGCCACTCATTTTTGTCAGGATATTCTTCTTGATAAAAGGCGTAGGTGCCGTCGTCGTTAAATTCAGCCGAGGGATAAAAATAATCGTCCATATGTAAGCCGTCCACGGCATAGTTTTTGACAATCTCCACCGCACCGTCCACAATCAGCTCCACCACCTTGGAGTCTGCGGGATTGTAATACATCTTGCCGTCGCTGTCGGTGAGTACCATCTCGGGATGGAGGACGGCGGGATTGGTTTTGCTCAGGGAATCGGCATCGGATTTGGAGGCGGTAATCCGGTAAGGGTTAATCCAAGCGTGGAGCTGAAGCCCCCGCTTGTGCGCCTCTTCTACCGCAAAGGCAAGGGGGTCAAACCCGTTTTCCGGTGCCTTGCCCTGGGTGCCGGTCAGGTAGCGGGACCAAGGGAAAATCTCGGATTGATAAAGGGCATCCCCCGCTGGACGCACCTGAAAGAAGACTGCATTGAGCCCCATACTCTGGCAGTTGTCGAAAATGGTCAAAAGTTCGTTTTTCAAGGTTTTGGCGTTGGTGGTAGGCTTGCTTGGGTAGTCGATATTTGACACGGTAGAAACCCAGATGCCCCGCAGTTCTTCGTTTGATGCAGAGGCGGTGTTGGCCTGGGGCAAAAAGGCATTTGCCGACACCACGGCACAAAGCGCCAAAGCCAATAATCGCAGGAAAAAGGTACCGTTTTTCATTTGATTCACTCCTTGTCCTCTCTACTGTCTTATAGTTATGTAAAATCAGGACAGAATATGTCTGCCTGAAAACCTTGTTTATTCTACCATAAATGCAGAAGTTTGGCAAGAGAAAAGAGAAGACCGCTTGGGGAAGCGGCCTTCAAGGGAGGGAGTTATGTATTTGAAGTAAGTTTTCTTACTACACTTTTAGTATAGCAAATCCGGAAAAAGTTGGGTGAATTTTCTGTAAAAGAACTATGAATAGTTTGTGAACATATGCCCCTTTTTTTTCGGCATTTTGACGGGGAAGAAAAGCGTGGATTTCATTGACAACAGGAGGGAAAATTGCTATAATATTTCAGTTATGTTACAATTTGCTGCAATTGGAAAAATAATGGAGGCAATGCCTCTTAGCAATAAAATTTTAGGGAGGAATGATGTATGAAGAAGTGCATAAGCGCAGTCTTGGTTCTGGTGTTTCTTTTCACCATGATTCCAAACTATGCGATCATGCCGACGGAAGCTGCAAGCTTGCTCAGTCAGGTTCAGGACTTCAATCAGGCGGAAGAAACTCTGCCCGAAGAAGGGTCTGCGACGGAAGCTGTTGCGACTCTGCCCTCTGCAGACGTTTCGTATTCTCCGGAATATGCGGAAGGCCTGCAGATTGTAGAATCCATCGACATATCGGATGCACCCAACACAGAAAGGGAGGTGCTTAACACAATCCCTGTCGCCCAAGGCGGTGGCAGCGCAGGTGGTGTTACCCAAGCAACCACATCGGTGGAGAAGGAAGACCAACCTTTCTATGATGAGCGCAGTGCAGAGCTGCAGGAAAGAGCTGCCAAGGCACTTGCCAAAATGGAAGCCATGGAGATGAACTCCGGCGATTGGACATTCTGGGAAGGCCCTGTGGCGGAAGAGCCTGCGGTAGAAGAACCCGTGGCGGAAGAACCTGTGGTTGAGGAACCTGTGGCAGAGGAGCCTGTGGCAGAGGAGCCTGCGGTAGAAGAACCCGTGGCGGAAGAACCTGTGGTTGAGGAACCTGTGGCAGAGGAGCCTGCGGTAGAAGAATCCGTGGAGGAAGAACCTGTGGTGGAAGAGCCTGCGGTGGAAGAACCTGTGGCGGAAGAACCTATGGTGGAAGAGCCTGTGGTGGAAGAGCCTGTGGTGGAAGAACCTACCGTGGAAGAACCCGTGGTTGAGGAGCCTGTGGTAGAAGAAAATCGCGGCGCAATGATGTTTATGAGCGCAAGACCCTATGCGGTCAATTATACGGTACAGGGTTCGGTCTATTTTCCTGCCGGAACAGTGGTAAAGCAAGGAAATCGGGTGATGTTTACCCTTTATTCTGCGCCGGTGATTGAAAACGGAAGAATCGTTGAAGATATGGTAGATATTTCATCCGGCGTTTATACTTTGTATGCGGGACAGACTTATGTGAGCTTCGGTGTAACCATTGCGGCGGGGGATTATATCCTGGGTGTTTCTTTCTTGGACGGAAATAAGAATATGATCCAACAGGAATATTTCTATACTGCAAACGGCGGAACCTTCAATCCTTATCTGGCAGATGTGATTGCAGTCAATCGCCATATCAGCGGGTTGACCTTGACCTTGCCTAAGGCAGAAATGTCTATCAGTGGTCGGCTGGACTTTAGTAGCTGTATGCCCACAACCAATAAGTCGGTTTATGTGGAGGCGTATAGCACGGAAAGAGAGGCTTACTACGAGTACAACCTTTCTGTGCCGGCGTATACCCAGTATATCAATTATGAGATTGGTTTGCCGGAGGGTACCTATCAGCTTCATTTTTCGGGAAACTTTTTCCAAAGTGGTGTCTATGGCTCGGGCGTGATTTCCAACAATTGGGAGGATAGGAGCTATATCACCGGAACCCGGTCTGGACTGAATGTCCGTGCAGTGGCGCCCGAGGCATCTGCGGATCAAGACCAATACTATCAGGTTACCGTGAATCTGGCATCGGCAACCACAATTGGTGAATCGTATTGGGTGCGCTTGATGGGTAGGCTCCCCGGTGAAAAGTATACCATGAATATCAGTACCCAGCATGTGTATGTGCGGGCAGGAGCAAGAAGCTTTACTGTCAACCTTTGGGAGCCTGAGGGTGCTGTGGAGGAAGGCTTTGATTTTTACATAGCCTACGGAAAAGCGGCGGCAAACGAACGGTATTATAGAGAAAAAGCCTTATGCCTTTACTATTCCCAGAGCCTTGGCGCGACCGGAAATCCCAATGATGCAACCAAGGTGAACAATATCTATACCATTGTGATTAATGAGCCCCAGATGGCAACCATCACCGGTAATATTTCTGCAACATCCGAGAATAACGAAGAAGTTCAGGCGGAGATTTATGTTATTGCTGATTTTATGGAGTTTGCCTATGCAGATATTGTTTCGGTGGCAGAGGGAACCTACAGCATTTCTGTTCCGGTAGCACATCTGGGCGAAAGCTTTGAACTTTTGACAGCTGGAACCGATCTTGACGAGAATGGCTTTATTTACAATGACAGTGTGTATACCCTGCAGCAATATCAAACCATCAATGTAAGCGCAGGACACTATAATCTGTATGAGGGAACCGTCTATCTGCCCTTTGAGGCTCCGGATAGCGGTGTCAATATAGAAATCAATTCCGATTCTTCCTATCAGAATTACCTGATTGCTCCGGGAGAGGAAAGTGTGGAATATTCCTTCCTGGAACCGGAATGGTTTGAGCAAGCTGGAAGATTCGCTTGGGTCGATGCCTATGCACAGACCTTTGAACCTGTGAATATGATGCCCTCGGCGAACACCGATTCCAATGGATATGAGGATTTGTATTTTGAGGAAAGCGTAACCATCGACGTAGAGGCGTCGCTCCCTGCAGGTATGGTTTGCGACAGAGATGTAACCATTGAATTTGAAGTGTACGGCAGTGGATATGGAAGCGGTGGGTATCCTATGTCCATTCTGGCAGGGGATACCCAAGCCAACGGAAAAATCATCCTTCCCAAGGGCAGTGATGTGTATAGTATAAGGGCACATATCTATGCGGGTGATCTTCCCTTGGTAACGCGGATGCAGATTCCCTTTAACCAAGTGGTATGGGAAGACTCCTCGATTACTTTCACCTTAGAACAGGCGGCAATGCTGAGCGGAACGGTGGTTCTGCCAAGCACCGCGTGGTACGAAAGCGGAACAATTCGATATGAGGTTTGTGCAGAATCTCTTTCCGGAGAGACCTATAGCAAAGACTGCTCCACAACCACTCCCTTTACCCCACAGGCATTTGCCATTCCGGTAAAGGCAAACGAGAGCTATTACCTGCGTATTTATGTTTATCATGCAGCAAACAGCAGTGCGGAAGAAGATCGTTCCTACTATTATGCAGGGGACGGACAGTTGGTAAGATACCAAAGCGAGGCAATTGCGGTAACCCCTGGTACCTCTTATAGTATGATTATGCCTACCGGCAAGCTGGTTTCGGGAACCATCAGTTTCCCGGCAGATGCGTTTGCTGACGGCGATTTGCAGGTACAGATTCGGGTCAGAGACCTTGCATCTTATTCGGAAGAATATCAAAATTACCGGGTAGACAGTGTTTCCCAAAGCTTCCAGTATCAGATAGTGGTGCCCTCTGACTGGACCAATGCAATCCTGTATGTCAACGTATGGGAATATCAAAACTCTGCAACCGGCGGTGCTTCCGGCGGCGGCGGTTCTGCAAACGGAAACGATGACGATATTTATGTTCCGGTAAAAACCAACCTCAGTATGGGCGAGTATTATTACAGCACTGCCGGTTTGGTTTGCAAAGAGGCAGATGCCACAAGAATTGAGTTGGGAACAACCAACAACCTATCCTTCACCTTATTAAAGGGAACCAAAATGACAGGATCTCTTGTTCTGCCGACGGATTTTCGGAGTGACAAGGCGATTTCCTGGATTTCCTTGGGCTTTAATCCGGTGGATTATACCCGTTATTATAGCGCCAATGCGTTTGTCAATGCACAGAATCAATTTGAGGCATATGTTCCTGCAGGCGCAAGCGGGGACTATTGGCTTAGCTACAGTGCGCCCTATAACCTTACCAGTAACATTCTGGCAAAGAACTATACCTATCGGGAGGAGAACGAGAACCAGGGGGCAATTTCCATGACCCCAGGGGTAGAGAAAAGCGGTATCAATCTTGCTTTTGAAACCGGGTATGTAATTTCCGGTACTGTAAGCTTGCCTACCAATGCTTATCTCCCGGATACCACTTATGTCAATGTGAATCTCAGTTATGGTGAGAGCTACGCCTATGCAACGCTTACCAATGCAGAGCGGTCAGCAAGTTATCGCATCGTCGTGCCGAAAGAAAACCCCGATGGCGTGGTGCTTCAGGTATATGTAAACTACTGGGATAATCGGGTAGAAAGCCCGTCCACCAATTTGATGGATGGATACTTCTATTATGGTGCAGAGGGTGTGTTAACGGATACCAACTGGGATATTTCCGGAATGAAAATTACCGGTGATATCACCGGTAAGAATATGACTCTCTTGACCGGTATTCCGGTTGCAGTTACCGTGACCAAACCGGCGGATGTTTATGAATACATCAGAGGCTATGCATATCTTGCAACCCAGGAGATGACCGGCACAGCGGCAACCTTCCAAACTGTTTGGGACGGATATATCTCTTTAGGCTCCAATCAAACAAGCGACACCTACTATGCAGTACTGTCTGAAGATGTGGCAGGACAGAGCGTGTATGCGTACTACTATTTATATAATGGTGGCGGCGAATTGTTTGAAGGTCAAAATGTCTATGTGAATCCGGACGGTACCGCAACCAAGAGTATGGCGGATGCACAGCCCCATACACTTGGAACCACCAACACCATTACCATGCCTTTGGCAAAGACCGAGGATATGACCAACTATATCAAGGGTACCATCTCCTTTGAAGAGGGTTGTGTCATTGAAGAGGGCGAAAGCTATGAGGTATCTGTCAAAGCGATTAGCACCACCAGTTCGAATACTTATCATGCACACACTTTCTGGGCAGATGAAGCCAAGGATTACGAATACCGGATTTCCATCCCTCAGGATTTTGGCGAGTATTATATTGAAGTAAAAGTGTATTCTGATGAATACTCCAATATTTGTGACGAGTGGTTCTATTACACCTCCGAGGGTGTGGTAACCCAGAGAGATGACGGCGACTATGTGAGCCTGAACACCAGCGGCATCAATATCACCATCCCCAAGCGGACTACGGTTACCGGTAAGATTCTGCTGGGTGAGGATTATCGTCAGCTGGAGGATATGGAGTATATCTACCTTATTTTCCGTGAAGAATCCGACAGTTACTACGATGATGTGTATGCGAGGGTAGACGAGGACAACAACTATTATGCATGTCTGCCCTACAACACGGTGGGTAACTATCAGTTTGGACTCCGTCCCTGGAGTTATGGCAAAAACAATCTGGTGAAGTCTGGTTCTAACTATTCGGAAGAGATTGTTTCGGTGGAGCAAGGCGATGCGATCACCGGCATCGACATTGCGGTGGAAACCGGCTATACCTTAGCAGGCACCTTGCGGTTGCCTAACGGTGTCGCCATCGAAGAGGGAGAAATTTCCTATAATCTTAACCTGGACGGAATGTACAACGAGCTTTACTTTGATAGCGAAAATCTCACCGCGCCCTTTATGTTTGGTGTTTCCAAGGCATCCACACAGGAGAGGTATTTAGAAGGCGGTGGATATTACTATGGAGATAACTTAGGCAATGCATACCTTGGCGATGTTTACTACGGCACCGACGGCAGCGTAGCCTATGATTGGTACGACAGACCTTACTTCTCGGTAACGCGGGATATCACCGATTTGCAGTTGCAGATTCCCACCGGTTTGCTCTTTGAGTTTGATTTGGATGCAGACTTGGTACAGAACGAGTCTGTATCCGGTTATCTCTACATCGAAAGCAAGGACGGGGAATTTGTAGAGTCCCGGGACTTCTATTTGAATCCAAGAAGCAGCGAGGATGAGAAAAAGGTACAGATGGTTCTTCCGGAAACCAAGATTGCGGAAGAATATATTGTTAGGTATCATGCGAACTCCGGTTCACAGGGATATAGAATTCCTTGGGCGGTATACCTTGGCGAGGATGGCAGCTTCTATGCAGAAGAATCTGAGGCAGCGGTCTATATTGTAGGGGAAGAAAATCTGTTTGAGATTACCATTCCCAAGGCGGCAGATGTCATCTACCCCGAGGCAATCTTAGAATCCGAACATCCTTATGCCCCGAATATGGATAAAACCTATCCTATGTATGTGCATCCTACGGAAGTGGACGGCCTTGCTGTTACCTTCTCGCAGATGACCGAAACGGAAAGGAATTATGACTATATCTATATCTATGATGGAGCAGGCAATGAGGTAGGAAAGTACAGCGGTACAGGACTTCGTGGTGTCACCATTACGGTTGAGGGCAATGCCTTCAGCATCCGGATGACCAGTGATGGCAGCAACGAGAAGTTTGGATTCTCCATTACCGATATTCAGCCGATAATCTACCACACCGTAACCTTTAAGAATTACGATGGTACGGTTCTGGAAACCCAGCGAGTGCTCAGCGGTAGTACGGCAGAATATACCGAGCTGACGCCCGTGCGTGAGAACGAGGAAAATGTTGCTTACACCTTTATCGGTTGGGACAAGAGCCTTGAAAACATTACAGCCGATACTGAATTCATCGCACAGTTCAAGGCGGAGCGGACTTATCTGGAATCCGAGCACCCCTATGCAAATAACTTTGATAATGTCGATAATCCCTATACCTATACCCATCCTACCGAAGCAGATGCGTTGCGGATTACCTTCTCTCAGGATAGCTACACCGAAAGAAATTATGACATTCTCTACATTTATGATGGAGCAGGCAAGCAGGTAGGCGGCAAATATTCCGGCTATATGCTCAGAGGACTGAGCGTGACGGTGCCCGGAAATTCCTTCAGCATCCGGCTTGATACAGATGGAAGTAATGTGGAATTTGGGTTCCGGATCATCGAAGTGATTCCGGTCAAGGATTTCTATACTGTGACCTTTAAGAACTATGACGGCGCGGTATTGGATACCGTAACCGTTCCGGCAGGTGGCTCGGCTGCCTACACAGGAGCGACCCCCACCCGACCGGCTTATAATGGAATGGAATATGAGTTCAGCGGCTGGAGTCAAGATTTGACCGATGTATACGATGATTTGGTTGTCTATGCGCAGTTTAACATGGCAGAATATGTGACTGTAACCTACAAGAACTACGACGGCACCATTTTTGCTACTGATTACGTCAAGAAAGGCGAGGGCAGTGAGTTTGTGGGCGTTCCCTATCGTCCGGCAGATGAAAACGGCGGTTATATCTTTAAGGAATGGAGCAAGGACTTAACATGCGTCGAGCAGAATATGACTGCCATTGCAAGATTCACCCGTAAAAATGTGGTGGAAATCAGCACCGAGGAAGAATTGCGTGCCATCGGCACGGATGCGGACGGCGTGTATGTCCTGAAAAACGACATTACCCTGACCGAAGAATGGACGCCGGTGATATTCGAGGGCGTTCTGGACGGCAAAGGCTATGCCATCCGGAATGTGGACATCGATGTTACAGCCGAAGAATGGAGCGATTGGAGCGAAACCGGATTTTTCCAGGAAATGAGTCGTGCAGTGGTTCGCAATCTTACCATAGAGCTTGCAACTGATATTGATGCAGAGGAAACAGCAAAAGACGCCATCTTCTTTGGCGGTTTGGCAGGAAATGTGATTGAAAGTGATATCCGCAATGTGCATACCACCGGTAGCGTACAGGTGGATGGAGATATCAACCTTTCCATTGCCGGTGTTGCGGATGAAGTGGGCGGCAGCTATCTGGACGGTGTATCTGCAACAGTGGATATATCCGGAACCGGTGCGATGTTTGGCATCGCCAAAGAGATTTGCCTGAGCGAAGTACAGAACAGTTATTATAGCGGAACCGTTTCTCTGGGCGAAGGCGTAAACTGGGTAACCGGTTTTGGTCAGCTGGATCAGAGTTCTCTTGAGAACTGTTACAGCAATATGACCGTAGAGAAGGATGACGATGCAGAAATTCGTACAGCAGTTCCCTTTGCGGACACTCGGAGAGCGGATACCATCAACACCGCAACCGATTGTTATTACAATCAGGATAAATTTGCAGCATGGGATGCAGAAGATGAAGGTGTCTACGGAACGCCTCTTACTGATGCGGAAATGAAGAATCCCAACAGCTTTGTGGGATTTGACTTTACCACCATCTGGGAAATCGACCCCGAGGGTGACGGCTATCCCTCTTTGGGTGCGGCAGGCGGAACCATCTGTGATGCGCATGAATATTCCGATTGGACAAGAGCGCAAGATCCCACCTGTACTGAGAATGGTTACGATACACGCACTTGTGCAAAGTGTGGCAGAGTTGCAAAGCGGATGATCTCTGCCATCGGCCACAGCTTTGGCGATTGGGCGCAGACCAAGGAACCGGATGTACTTTCCGAGGGTGAGAGAAGCCGCGTCTGCGGAACCTGTTCTTATACCGAAGTAGAGCTTTTGGAAAAGCTTCCGGTAGACCTGAGCAATCCCAATTACGGCTTGGTACACTTTACCGTGGTCAATGCCAACACCTTGGCACCCATTAAGAATGCACAAATCTTTATTTCTACCGATAACGACGGTGAGAACACCTTCTACACCGACGAAAACGGTCAGGTATCTCAGTTCCTGCCGGTGGGCAACGTGAATGTTTCCCTCTATGCAGCAGGCTGCCTGACCAGACGGATTTCTATCAACGTTACCTCCGGTGAACAGAGCGTTCCTGTCATTGGCTTGAGCGACAAGCCGTTGGTTGAGGCAAAGCTGTCCTCCAAGGTAATGACTTATGATGAAATCATCAATGCGGGCATCGATGTGACCGCTCCCGGCAACAACCATGTGGTCAAGTATAATGTCACCTTGACCTTTGGTACGGAAAAGGCAAACATCGTGACCTACTTCAACGGCAACCACACCTGTGTTGCCAATACCAGAATCCCTGTGAAGCTGTCTACCGGAACTGTCCATATTTATCCTGTTTCTGAGGACTTCTATTTGATGGTATACGGCGAGGTACAATGGCTCAAGGAAATGTTCGATGTGGAAATGTTGATTATGAACAATTCTATGACCGACGTTGTGACCCAATGTACGGCTGAGCTGGAGCTTCCCAACGGACTCTCTCTTGCGGAAATGGTGGAAGGCGAGCAGACCCTCAAGCAGGATGTTCCCGACATCGGCCACGGCAAGAACCATTCGGTACACTGGTATGTCAGAGGCGATGTTGCAGGAGAATACAACATCGGCGCACGGTTAAAGGCGGTACTTTCCCCCTTGAACGATGAGATTGACCAGCACTATACTCTGGAAGAACCCATTAAGGTTTATGCAGGTAATGCAATGCATATGGATATCTATGTGCCGGAGATGACCTTCTACGGCGACAGCTATCCCATCCGTATCGAGCTGACCAATGTATCGGACAGAACCTTATACAATGTAAGCAACTCCATCAAACACTTCAAAGAGGGTAAGGTAACCCATTATTCTAATGGTGCATTTGTCAAGGAGGAATACTTCTCTGAAAATACCCTTGCAAGCATTGGTTCTTCGGAATTCAAGCCCGGTGACAAAATCACCATTGAGGTAGAGGCAGACATCGAATTCCGCAGCAGCATTTTGCGGGCAGGCATCAATGACATCAAAAAGTATGTGGAAAACATTGATGATTTGCTGAATGCTTATGAGGCGTACCTTGAGGGTGCAAAAACCATCAATGAAGCATATTTGGAAATCGCAACCCTGAAGGGTCAGCTGGCGGAAATGATTCAAAGAAAGGGTTACACCGGACAGGAAGCAGATGCTGCCGAGAAACTGCTTACCACCGTTTCTGACTTTGCAGAGGTGCTTAAGCAGGTCAACAATAAAAAGGCGGTAGACTTGGTGAATAAGCTGAAGACCACCGGCGTTTACCAGACCTTGAGAATGATTGTCCAAAGCGGAAACCTCTTTGAATCTTATCCCATCCATCGGGTTGTTAAGATGGTACAGACTATGATAGCGATTGAAAAGAGTGAACAGCTTGCCCTTGAACAAGCGGTAAGAGAAGAAGAACTCTTTGCAATGCTGGAGCGGGCCATTGCATCTATTCCGATTAAGTATTATTTGAAGGATGTATTGGTATCTACCCTCCAAGGTTCTACCACCTCCATTCCGTACAGCGTACATGTGATTCCTACCGAAAAACGGTTCTGCAGCATCGAAAAGCTGGATAAGTATTTAGACAGCGTGATTCAGACTGCAGTAGAAAACCTTGATAAACCGTGGTTGATGAGCGTGCTTAAAGATGGCGGAAGCCTGAACACCGAAACCGAATCTATGACTCTGGTCAAAGGTGAGGCATTGCGGTTTGCAGCAAATGATACCATTGGCGATGTTACCTTCCGTGTTTGGGGCGATGGGCTTGCGATCAGCACTACCAACCAGACCGGAGTTACCGAAAATGGTGTCCTGACCTTTGTAGGCCCCGGATACATTTCGGTTCTGGCAGACCAACTGGGCAGCGGCAGCTTGTTCGTTCAGGCAGGCAATGATGTGAAGGAATATCAGTATACCGTTGTAGACGCACACACCTGCACCGCAACCGAGTGGTTGACCTTGGTTTCTCCGCAGGCGGGCGCCGTTGGCTACAAGGCACGGTACTGTGAGATCTGTGACGAGATTATGGATATCCAGACTCATCAGATAGCTTGTGACAACCATATCTATGGTGAATATGTGACCGAAACCAATGCAAATGGCGAGGATTTGGGTATCAAGCACAGAACCTGTACCATTTGTGGTAGAATTCAGTATCACGTGATTGATGAAAGCATTGACTATATGCAGTTTGTTCTGGCGCCGGAGAGCTATATGAACATTGCAGCCAAGACCGAGGGTGAGGGCAATTACCTCAGACAGGCAATGGCGGCAATGACTCCTGCACAGATCAAATCCCACTTTGAAAACAGCAACATCGAAGTAGAGCTGGCAGACGGCAGTACCGTGACTGCAACCAGCAAGATTGGTACCGGCAGCAAGTTGACCATCTACGATGCGGCAGGCAACCGAAATTCCGAGCTTACCGTGGTTGTTCGTGGTGATGTTACCGGCGAAGGCAGAATCTCTGTGAGTGATGTGGTTCAGGTGTTTAACCACGTCAACCGTAAGCCGAATTGTGCTCTGACCGGAGATTTCTTAGAGGCAGCATATGTCAGCGACGACCGCAGAGTCAGCATTCTGGACGTGGTCATGATGTTCAATGCAGTGCTGAACGAAGGAGGCATACTGAAGTAAAATGAGACGATTTTTAGGATTTGTATTAACTCTTATGATGTTATTGCAGGTTGCCCTCCCCACAGGTCTTGTGGGGGCGACAACCCCGGATGTAGTGTTTGATATTACCGCTCCGGCAACCGCAATGCGGGGAGAAACAGTAATCATTACGGTATCGGCAGAGGTTTCTGCCGATACCGAGCTCCAAGGTCTACAGGCAGACCTTGTGACCTCAAACAATTTCCCAGACACTTGGATTCTGGATGAAACCAAGATTGTAACTGACGAATTGGGCTGTAATTATTCCGGAATTACTCCTGAAAACTTTACTGCAGTAAAGGGTTCCCCCTTTTCGGCGGGTGCGTTGACCGGACAGGTTGCATTCACTATTCCTCAGAATGCGGCGTATGACACGGTGTATACACTGGAGTTTGACTATGTGGAAGCGGCAACGGCTTCTGCGTTGAGTCAGAACTACACCATCCGCAACCAACAGGTTTCTATCAAGGTTGTACCCCTGCCCTCTATTGCAGGACTGACGGTAAACGCCTTTGAAGGAACTTATGACGGACAGGAGCATGGCGTGCTTGACTATTCTTGTGAAGAGCAGGGCGTGCTGACCATGAAATTTTCTGCTGACGGGCAGACTTATGGGGATGATGCCCCTGTCTTTACCAATGCAGGACAGCATACCATCTACTATGTGGGTAAAATGGAAGGCCGCAGCGATACCTATGGTCAGGCAATCGTAAAGATTGACCCCAAACTCCTGACGCCGGCGATGGTACAGAACATTCCTGCCCAGCCTTATACAGGAAGTCAGATTATTCCCACCGTGACCGTTGTGGACGATAGTCCCTGTGTGGTTACCACCGAGGATTACGAGGTTACCTACGGCAACAATGTGACGGTAGCCGAGGGCGGTAGCGTGACGGTTACCGCAAAGGGCAACTATACCGGTCAGGTGACCAAAACCTTTGCCATTTCTCCCATTGCTATGACGGTGGAAGAGGAAGGTTATACCGGCACCTATGATGGGTTATACCACAAGGCAACCGTTACGGTAAAAGCACCCTTGACCGGTGCAACCATCAAGTATGGTCAGTCCCAAGGTTCTTATACCTTGGATACGATGCCGGAGTATAAGGATGCAGGCACCCATACCGTTTATTACAAGGTAACTGCCGACAACTATCTGGACTATGAGGACAGCGTACAGGTTGTGATTCAGCCCAAAGCGTTGGATGCGACAATGGTTGGTGATATTTCTGATTTTGACTATACCGGCACTCAGATAACCCCTGCCGTTACCGTGACCGACGATAGTACCCTGCTCATTCAGGATGAGGATTATACTGTTCGCTATGGCAACAATGTGAATGTGGCAGAGGGCGGCAGCGTGACCGTCGTGGGCACAGGCAACTATACCGGCGAGGCGACCAAGAGCTTTGCCATCAACCCCATTGCCATGACGGTGGAAAGCCAAAGCTACACCGGCATTTATGACGGGGCAGAGCACAGTGGCTCGGTGGTTGTGACGGTACCCAATACTGCGGTGATTCAGTATGGCACCGAAAATGGTGTTTACAACCTGACTACGATTCCCAAGTATAAGAATGTGGGAACCTATCAAACCTATTTTGAGATTACCGATCCCAACTATATCACTTATCAGGGAAGTATCGAAATTGCAATTACTGCAAAAACCCTGACTGAGGCAATGGTTCAGGATATTGAGGCACAGGATTATACCGGTCAGCAGATAATTCCCACAGTTACGATTGCGGACGAGAGCCCTTGCGTTATTACCGCGGATGACTATACCATCCGCTACGGCAACAATGTGACCGTAGCCGAGGGTGGTAGCGTGACGATTACCGCAAAGGGCAACTATACCGGTGAGGTGACCAAGAGCTTTACCATCAAGCCGATTCCTATGACGGTGGAAACTGCAAATTACACCGGCATCTTTGATGGATTGAGTCATCAGGCATCGGTCAGCGTGACCACTCCCGTGAGTGCAACGGTGGTTTACGGTATGACCGCGGGCACCTATGATTTGACCGAGATGCCCTCCTTTACCGATGTAACAAATACCGTGGTTTACTACAAAGCAACTGCAGAGAACTATATGGATAACACCGGTAGTGTACAGGTTGTGATTCAGCCCAAGGCGGTAAATGCGGCAATGATTGGTGAGATTCTGGCACAGGACTATACCGGTCAGCAGATTACCCCTGCCATTACTGTTACCGACGATAGCACTCCGCTCATTCAGGATGAGGATTATACTGTTCGCTACGGCAACAACGTGAATGTGGCAGAGGGCGGAAGTGTGACCATTACCGGTAAGGGCAACTATACCGGCGAGGCAACCAAGAACTTCACCATCAATCCT
Source organism: Clostridia bacterium (assembly GCA_017397725.1). GTDB lineage: Bacteria > Bacillota > Clostridia > Monoglobales > Monoglobaceae > Ructibacterium. The sequence continues at coordinate 7,428 of JAFQIA010000004.1, read as the reverse complement.
ATTGATATGACGGTGGAAAGCCAAGGCTACACCGGCACCTTTGATGGAAACGAATACAGTGGCTCGGTGGTTGTGACCACTCCCAACACTGCGGTGATTAAGTATGGAACAGAAGAGGGAACGTACAACCTGACCGCGATTCCCAAGTATAGAAATGCAGGAACTTACCAGACCTATTTTGAGATTACCGACCCCAACTATATTACCAAACGGGGCAGCATCGAGATTGCCATCGGACAGAAAACTTTGACCGATGCAATGGTAGAGGAAATCACTCCGCAGGAATTCACCGGTCTGCAGCTTACCCCTGCGGTTACGGTAAGAGATAATGGCCTTATCACCATCGATGACTATACCGTTTCCTACGGCAACAATGTGACGGTAGCCGAGGGCGGTACCGTGACCATCACCGGTAAGGGTAACTACACCGGAGAGGTTACCAAAGAATTTGAAATTGCCAGAGTGATTCTTCGTGCAACCGCAACTGATTATCAGGGAACCTTTGATGGTTTGAACCATCAGGCAACCGTGACGGTAACCAACAATAGTGAGGCGGTATTGCGTTATGGTATGACCGAGGGCACTTACGATTTGACCGAGATGCCCACCTTTACCAACGCAGGCGAGTATGTGGTTTACTACAAAGCAACCGCAGAAAATTACAGCGATTGTATCGGTTCTGCCACCGTTACCATCAGCCCCAAGGCATTGACCGAGGCGATGGTCGGGGATGTTGCCAATGCAACCTATACCTCCGCACCGATTACTCCCGATGTTACCGTTGCTGACGGAGAACTGCTGACGGCAGAGGATTGTACGGTTACCTACGGCAACAATGTGACGGTAGCCGAGGGCGGAAGCGTGACCGTTACTGCCAAGAGAAACTATACCGGCGAGGTTACCAAGAACTTTGCTATTGAAAAAGCACCCCTTGAGATTACTTCGGAGAGTAAGACTATTACCTATGGTGATGCCTTTGAATTTGCGGTGAATTACAGCGGATTTGTAGGTGCAGAAACCAAGGCAAACCTGACTTCTGAGGCAGTGGTCAGCGGATATTCCCAGAATCCCGATGCAGGGGTATATAACCTCACCTTGCAAGGGGCTGAGGCAGACAATTACAGCATTACCTACGGTGAGGGGTATACCCTGACCGTGAATAAAAAGGATGTAACCATTACCGCATTGACCGTCTTTGACAAGCTCTATGACGAAACCACCGATGCTGTCATCAACGAGGGTAGCGTGGTATTTGAGGGTATTCTTAGCGGTGATGTTGTTATGCTGGATTTGACCGGTGTCACTGCAACCTTTGCAACGGCTGAAGTGGGTGACAATATCGCAGTTACCATCAGCGGTCTTGCGCTCAAGGGGGAAGAGGGCGGCAACTATCAGTTGACCGATACCACCTTCCAGACCACTGCATCCATCAAGGCAACCATAAGTGCAGCAGAGTTGGCGGCACAAATCACCGCCATCACGGTGGATAGAAATGCCACCAAACTGCAGCTCCCCACCTTGCCGGAGGGATATACTGCCACCATCAAATCCTCCAGCGACGAGGCAGTTCTGGATTTAGCAGGAAACATTGTCACCGGTAATACCGATACCAATGTAACGGTGGTTCTGACCATTTCCAATGAGGACGGAACCGAAACTGCGGATACCGCAGAAATTGCTGTTGTGATTCCGGCACACGATACCTACCAGATTACCGTAACCGCAGAGGCGAACGGAACGGCAACCGGCGGCGGCACTTATGTGAAGAACCAGACCGTCACTCTGATCGCAACCCCCGCAAGCGGATATGCTTTTGCAGGCTGGTATCAGGGAACGACCCTGGTATCCTCCTTAGCAAGCTACTCCTTTGCCGCAACGGAGAACCTGACGCTGGTTGCCAAATTCGCGACCAGTGGCGGAAGCTTTGGCGGCGGAGGCGGTGGCGGCGGTGGTGCGATTGCCGCATTCACCGTGAAGTTTGTCACCAACGGCGGAGATGCCATCAAGGATATGAGTGTCAAGGCAAACGCAACCATCGGTAGTGTTCCCACTCCTGTGAAAGAGGGATACACCTTTGTTGGGTGGTATACCGATAAGGCGCTCACTACTCCCTTTGACCAGAGTGCTGTCATCAAAAAGGCAGTGACCTTGTACGCAAAGTGGGAAAAGGTACAGGAGGTACCTCCTGTCGAGCCCCAGCTGCCTGCATTCTCCGATGTAAGCAAGGGCGACTGGTACTTTGATGCAGTGCAGTATGTGGTAGAAAAAGGCTTGTTCAAGGGCGTTTCAGAAACCACATTTGCACCGGAAAGCTCCTTGACCAGAGCCATGCTGGTGACTGTTCTTTATCGGGCAGAGAATCAGCCGGAGATTGCTTTTGCAGAAAGATTTGACGATGTGAAAGTGGGCGAATATTACTCCGATGCAGTGGTATGGGCGGCACAGACCGGTATCGTATCCGGTATTTCTGAAACCGCATTTGCGCCGAACGAAAATATTACCCGTGAGCAGATTGCGGCAATCATTTACCGCTATGCCAAGTTCAAAGGAATGGATGGCACAATTTCCGGCACAGAGAATGCCGAATACAAGGATGCCTCCGCAATTTCCGATTGGGCAGCAGATTCCGTAGCCTTCTGTAAGAAGATGAAGATTATGAGCGGCAATGACCTTGGTCAGTTCAAGCCTTTGGCAAATGCAACAAGAGCAGAGGTTGCAGCAACCCTGCAGAGATTTTTCCAAGGAAAATAAAGATATCACGGTTGCGCTTTCTTGTGCTGATGCACAAGAAGGCGCAAGCCATATCTCAAAGGATTGAGGAGAAAATAATGAAAAAGATAAGCAAAGCAGTGGCGTTGCTGCTGGTATTGGCGGTTTGCCTTGGGGTCCCCGTTCTGGCAGAAACCGCACCGGTTCAAGTATTTTTGACAGGAAAGAGCAATGTGACACCCGGTGAAACCGCCGAAATGATTCTGGAAACGGTGATTGGCGAGGGTACTGACGTGCAAGGGATACAGATTGATTTTGCTTTTTCGGAAAATGTGCCTAAGGAGAAAGAATGCACCATCATTCAAAATACCACCGGCTGGCAAAACAGTGGGGTCAGCGAATACAATTTGCTTGCCTTTGGCGAGGTGAATGAACGCAAATCCACCATTGTTGTAAAAATCGCATTTGTGGTGCCTGAGGATGCTGCCGACAAGGAACAATATGTCTTGACCCCAACGGCGGTATATGCCAACAAGGATGAGGAAAAACCGGCAACCCTGAATCAAAAATCCTTCTCGGTGACGGTCAGCGGCGGCGTAGCAGCACCGGACGAATCCGAACCTGAGGAGGTTCTCCCTCCACAGAAAGAGGAAGAAAAACCGATCCTCATTCAGCCGAACAACCCCGCACCAAAGCCGGACCAAGAGCCGACAGAGGGAACCAAACCGGAACCTCAGCTTTGGAAGAATCCCTTTCAGGATGTGAAGGAGAGCGATTGGTTTTTTGAAAACGTAAGATATGCTTACGAGAACCATTTAATGAGCGGGACGGCGGACAAGGTTTTCTCACCCGATGACACCCTGACACGGGCAATGCTGGTGACGGTGCTTCATCGTATGGCAGGCAGTCCCGAGTCCCAGACCTTTGCCTTTGCGGATGTACCAAGAAGACAATGGTATACCAAGAGCGTGGATTGGGCGGCGTTCAACGGGATTGTCAATGGGGTTGGCGAAAACCGGTTTGCACCGGAGGACCCTATCACCCGTGAGCAGATTGCGGTGTTGTTTTATAACTATGCAAAGATGCAAGAGCGACTTTCGGAGGCAGATGCAGACCTTTTGGCGTTTGCTGACGGGGATCAAATTTCTCAGTGGGCAGAAATTCCCATGCAATGGGCAGTTGCTACCGGACTGATTTCCGGAAAAGGAAATCAAATGCTTGACCCCGGCGGCAATGCAACCAGAGCAGAAACCTCTGCCATTTTGCAACGATTTGCAGAAAAGATAAACAAATAAAGACGATGCAGACAACCACTTGTGGCTGTCTGCATTTTTCTTGCATTTTGGTTGGTTCTGTGCTATGATTGAGGCGGAAAATCTTATGTAAAGGAGTGTCAAAAATGCCGTACATTGCAATTAAAGCTTATCCTAAGGATGAGGAAATCAAGAAAAAAGTGGTGGATGAAATCAACGAGATTTTCATCAAATATTGGGGCTGTCCCAAGGAGGCAATCTCCATTTCTTTGGAGGAATTTGCTCCCGAAGTATGGGAAGAACAGGTGGTTAAGCCGGAAATCGAAACCAACATCGACAAAATGATGGTCCTTGCCGGTGAGAAAAAGTACAATGAGATAAACTAAGAAGGAGATTACTATGGATTTTGAAACCGTGATTGCCGAACGTTATTCGGTTAGAAAATTTGAAGATATCCATCTGCCTCAAGAAGTGGTGGACCGCATTTTGCAGGCGGGGCATCTGGCACCGACCGGTTGTAACTTTCAACCCCAGCGAATTCTGGTGCTGAACACCGATGAGTCCGTGGAAAAGTTAAAAGCTTGTACCAAGTGTCATTTTGATGCGCCTTGTGCGATGCTGGTTTGCTATCAGCGAGAGGAATCCTGGGTGCGCGCCTATGACGGGGCGTTGTCTGCACCGGTGGATGCGGCAATCGTTACCACTCATATGATGTTGGCGGCACAGAATCTTGGAATCGGTAGTTGTTGGGTGATGCACTTTGATCCGGCACAGATGCGGCAGGCTTTTGCCATCCCCGATACGATCGAGCCGGTGGCGCTTTTGGTTATGGGCTATCCCCACAAGGATGCTGCGCCTATCGAAAAGCACAGTCAGTTCCGCCCACTTGACGAGGTTGTTTTTTACGACAAATTTTAAGGGGGGAATTGCCAGTGAAAAGAATAAGCCTGATGTTAGTGTGCTTTATCATCGCTTCATCCATAACTGCTTTTGCAGAACCTTTGATGCCGGCGGGTCAGCCGTTTCATGGTGTTTTGGGACTTTCGGATATGGCTGACATTGGCTATGGGGTCATTGTCAGAAAGGATGGCAAATGTGCCGATATAGAAACTCAGGATTTGCAGGACTGGCTTTGCAGATATTGGGATTTTGCACCCTTTGAACGGGTGGTTGCGCCCATAGATGCCTATGTGTATGATGATTATTACATCAAGTTGAGGACCAAGGATAGAACCCAAAGTTTCATCGTATATTCCAATAGCGGTGTAATCGTTGGTTCCTATGGAGAGCATTGTGAATCCCACGGAGAAACCAAGCGCAATTACCTATGGTATCTTCCGTATATAGGAAACGGACGGAATGCCCTGTATATGGCAAACAATACATTGTTTATGAAATATCTTTACGAAAAGTCGGAGCAATTTGTGGATGTATTGCGGGATGTGACTCCTGATGATGCCATTGTTTTGCCGGAGGAGAATCTGCTTATGATTGACGGGGCAAGCGATTGGGCAAAGCCGGAAATCCAGCGGGCAGCTGCTTGCAATTTGCTTCCCTACGAATTGACGGAAAGGTATGCAGAAGAGATAACGAGAAAAGAGTTTTGTGATTTGGTTTATCGCTTGATTGCAACGGAGTTTTCGCCAAACAGTGATTCCAGAATGGGACAATGGTCTGCAATCGAGAATGTGATTGATGAAAGACGGATGACGGATAAGGTGCATTCTGCGGCATTTTCGGACTGTGAGGACGATAAAATCAAGTTTTTATCGGGAGCGGGCATCATTCAGGGAATGGGCGATGGCACATTCGCACCTGAGACACCCATCACGCGGGAGCAAGCCGCAACCATGCTTTACAGAACGGCAGAATTTTTAAGAAACAAAACAATGATAAAGCCAAAGAATACGCAGATGTATGCGGATGAAAGTGCCATTTCGGATTGGGCAAAATCTTCGGTTGCGGCGATGAAGGCGATGGGAATTATGCAAGGGGTTTCCCCAACAGAGTTTGAACCGCAAGGCGAGTATACTGTGGAACAAGCGATTGCAACCATGGTAAGATTGTACGAATGTTATTAGGAGCGCGGATATGAAACAGACTTATCTTCCCAACGCAACAAACGACAAGGTCTTTGCATGGATTGGCGATGTGGATGCAGAGATTTGAACTCTGGCGCCGGTGTTGTCGACCTACCGCATTTCGAGCTCCTATACAGTCTTTTTAGATAGACGAAATAAGCGGAAGTTAAAGGAACTTAAAAAGCGATAAAAACCGCATAAAATAAGGGCTTTGAGGGGTTAAAAACCTTCAAAGCCTTTGCTGTTCTCACGATTTTCGTATTGCCGCTTTTTGATGCATTTTTTGGGTTTTCGCTAGAAAAGTGCTAGAAAAATGTTAGATAAAAATATATGAAATGATAAAACAGTTTGACAGAATAACTATACCTTAAAAAGAAACAATAAATAAGGGTAAATTTTCTTAATATATTGACAATTCCCTTAATATGTGATAATATTTAAGGGAAAGAAAGGAGGTTAAGGGCATGAGAATATTTAATTATTCGATAATCAAAGAACATAAATGGGATTCTGAACTTCTCGGTCTTGTAGCTAGCATATATAAAGAAGCTGGAAAACAGGACTTCTATTTAAAGATGCGCCCGGAAGAGCTTGAAAAGCTTGTGGAAATTGCAAAGATACAAAGCACAGAGTCTTCCAATGCAATCGAAGGTATCGTTACAACAAATACACGCATTAAACAACTTGTAGCAGAAAAGACGACTCCCAGAACCCGTGATGAACAAGAAATTGCGGGATACAGAGATGCTCTTAATATTATCCATGAGAACTTTGATGCAATTCCAATTTCCAAAAACTATATCTTACAACTTCATAAAATAATGTACAGTCATATGAATAATCCAATGGCAGGCAAAACAAAGAGTGTGCAAAATTATATAAGCGCAACTTACCCCGACGGACATTCAGAGGTTTTATTTACTCCGCTGGCACCTTATGAAACTGAGGAAGCTCTTGATAAAATTTGCGAGGAATATAATAAAGTTATCGGCAATTTTGAGCTTGAGCCACTTATTGCAATTCCGACATTCATTCACGATTTTCTCTGCATTCATCCTTTTAATGACGGTAACGGAAGAATGTCAAGACTGCTTACCACCTTGTTACTCTACAGAAGCGGATTTTATGTTGGTAAATACATCTCGCTTGAAGCTAAAATTGCAAGCAATAAAGATTTATACTACGATTCCCTTAACAAATCTCAGGATGGATGGCATGAGGGCTTAGAGGATGCAACACCATTTATAAAATATATCCTTGGTACTATCCTTGCTGCATATAAAGACTTTGAAGACAGATTTTCCATCGTAGAAGAAAAACTTCCTGCAATCGAAATGGTAAGAAAGGCATCACTGAATAAGGTGGGGCGTTTTACCAAACAGGAT